>JBEGVN010000102.1:0-68274 GCA_041178325.1 Pseudomonadota bacterium | reverse complement strand
GTGCAATCGGACACCGGCGTCGCCTTTGCTTGAGGAGCGACAGCCAAAGATCCAAACAGCAGGACGGACAGAACCGAACGAGTGAATGCGGGAATAAGGTTCTTCATGGCGCTTACTTCTTAATCTCAGGACTTTCCCCACCGGCGCCTTTGGGTGACATCAGGGCTTGGCCATGCCAGGGCTTGATTTCTTCCTTCTTGGGGAGCAAAGGTTGGCCATTCATCTTGAAATGCCCTTCCGCGTGGAAAGTATGGCACTTCAGACAGGGCGAATTTTCGGAACTATGGCATTCGGTACAGCTTTCCTGTCCACGAATGTTGACGTCCTTGGGGCTTTCCGATTGCGCCGCATCATGGCAACCACCACATTCGTAGATGTCGTGGGCGTTGTGATTGAACTTAGCCTTGGGGTACCAGTTCGTTGCAATTTTGGGCTTAATGATTCGCCAGGTTGCAAAATCATCGCTGGGCTTTTCGGCCTGGTGGCATTCTGAGCAAACGCCATTTTCAAAGGTTCTCTGCCCCATGGCCTTGGCGTATTGATCCAGCGTGTAGTTCCCGGCATCGAAGTCGACGCTGCCCCGACTGATCAATTTACCAGGAAGTGTCCGCTCGCCGTCTGGATGATTTGGCTGGAGGTCTATCAGGGACCCCCGTGGGCTCTTGGCGTAAAAGTCCTTGAGGAAACCGAAGATATCCTCTGCCTTCCCATGGGGTAACTCGACATTAGGCGAGAGTTGGTCAAAAGTCAGCTTGTGACACTGGTGGCAGTTGTCGTCAAATGACGCCGTGCTCATGTGACCATCATTTGGATCTGACTTGTGGCAGCTCCAACATTCGAGCTTCATGACTTCGGCCCCACCCTTTCCATCTGGCGCCAACACACCCTCCTTCGCCATGTGGTCACGGTGGGAGAACTTGCGAAGGCCAGACTGCTCAATCAGCTTCTCCTTATCCGCCATGGAGACGCGCTCAATGGTGACCTTATCGTTGCCTTGGTTGTTGACAATGCTGGCCTTGAATTCGGGATGATGCCCTCCGAAAAGGGATTCATGGCCAAAGCTTTTAGGGATGTTGCGGAGTTCACTCTTGCTGAAGGACTTCTTGATATCGCGGTGGCACTGCAGACACTGCTCGACACGATCACCCATGACCAGGAAGTTATCCGCAATATGCTCTTGATGGCAGTCGCCACATAGGGGCATCTCCCCATTAATTTCCGGTATACGCGACACATCTACGTGATTTTTGATGTCATCGTGACAGCTTTCGCACGCTTTATTCGGGATATCCGTGAAGGCTCCACCCGAATGACACTTCTCACAGTCATTGGCGATGCGGATGTGATAGCGACTGACAGGACCAACGCTCCAGGAGTCACCGCTAATCGAGCGCATAAGAGGTCCGCCCCGGTTGAGGAACCGATCAACCGCCGGAATCTCGATGGAGGCCAGGGGAATCAGAAGGAAGAATGCCAAGGCGGCAATCACGGCCGTCCAAATCAAGGGACGGATATAGGCAATATGCTGCCCGTCCCAACCCCAGCGCAGGAAGTTCCCCCTCAGCTCTGGGCTTTTGAGGTCCTTAGGCGCGATCATTTCACCGCGAAATTCCTGATTGCGGCCATTCTCCATCACCCGGAGCAGGCTGCTTCCGATGCGAATTACATCGCCTGGAACCAAAACATGGCTCTCAACAGAACGCTCGTTGACCAGTACTTTGCCGTCGGTCAGTGCCTCGATTCGGAACTGGCCATCCTTTCCGGAAATCCGCGCATGATGATCTGCAGCGCCGGGGGTATCGAGGACAAGTCCGTTATCCTTGGCAAAGCCGATGGTCAGGAAATCGGCGTCCAGTTCCAGCTTTGCTTCCTGCGGGGAACCACTTGCGGGTGAGAGACGGATCAAAAATTTCACGTTCAGGCACCCACAGGACTAGTAGTAGAAAACGGAAATAATGTGCACAAAGAGCCCTATCACAGTCGCGAGGGACAGAGGCACATGGAACAATAGCCAAATCCGAATCCGGCGATTTGCGACCCGATCCTTTTCCAGACGGACCAAGCGGTCCACCATGTCGTTGATCAGATCCAAAAGTTTTTGAAGCTTATCCCCAGGAGAACGGTCAAAGCAAAGATCAATGACAAAGGCCTGCAACCGGGTCGCCTGGAATTTACGCTTGTCCATAGGGACCGGGTTGTTGAGGCCAATTTGTTCGGCTTGTTGCGTGGCCTCACTGGTCATCACCCGACCGCGGCGGGAAACCAGGGACGTTCCTACACGTTCAAGCTCGTGGAGTCGCTTTCGGTTGGGGAGCCGATGACCGAGGAACAATCGGTCCACAGTGAAAAGGATCAGCTCATGGACGTCCGGATCAATTTCACGAGCAACGCCAAGGGCATCTCGTGCGATCTGATCGACTTCCTCATGCATCTGGACGGAAGATGCTTTCGCAAGGTTTTTGGAAATGGTCGCCGGAACCTTGATGTAAAAATAAACCCCGACCATGCCGGAGATGACCGTCAAGACCATCACAAAATAGAAAACCGTATGCATGTTTGGGTCAAATTGGAACCCACAATGCAGCGTAGCGAGAATGAGAAGACTGGTTCCCAGCCAAACATGGCCGGATAGCCACTGCACAAGACTGAAACGATTATTGATATAGGTCCTTTTCCGGACGCCAAACCAAAGGAGCCAGAGGATGATGAACCCCCCGATCGTGCCGAGGGTGTAGCCCAACCATGAATTCCCGCTCGGGGGACCCACCGGATCATGGACCACGTATAAAAAGATAGAGACCAAAGAAAGCAGGCTCGCTGCCTTGAGAAAGAAATAGTTATCCTTGTCGATGAATGTACGGTTCACTCGCAATACCCTCGGAATGGATCTCTACTTCACTTTGGATTCTTCGAAAATCGTCACCAGCGTGTCCGGTGCCGATCGGATGGCCGCACCCGTAGGACACGCCTGAACACAGGCCGGGCCACTCGATTGACCGTGACAGAGGTCACATTTCATTGCTTTTTTCACGACGGTTCCCGGTCCATGCAGGTGTTCCGTCTCCTGACCTGGGGACCGCCCCTTGCCCCAGAACAACCAAGACCAGAGATCCAGGGGTTGTTGCGGCTCAGGGGCAATCATCTGAATCACCCCGAACGGGCAGTTTGCCGAACAATTGCCACAGCCGATACAGGTATTGGTATCAATCAAAACCTGTCCGCCAGGTTGACGGCTGATACAGTTGGCCGGACAGTCCTTCATACAGCCCGGCTCATAGCAATGGCGACAGGCCGTAGGCACATGGATCGTGGCGAAGGTCTCCCCCGCCTTGCGTCGGAGCCTTGAAACGCCACCATGGGTTTCTGCACAGGCCTTTTCGCAATTGTCACAACGGACACAAAGCGCTTCGTCAATCACTAAAACATTCGAACCATCAACGACACCCGTCTCTTCCACAAAGCCGATGACGGCATTAGTGGACTCTTCATTACTTCTTTGCTGCTCCTTAAGGAGCATCTTGCGGGCTTTGCGCTCGGCGCCATGCTGGATCGATGGGAAGCGCGAAATGGTCTCGTGGAAAAGACGAGAGTTGAGCTTGAAGATTTCCGTTGCCGTTGAGGCCGTTGCCGTATCGAGTCGATTACCTCCAAGGTAAATCTCATCAATCCCGAACCACTGGCCACCGGTCACCAGATGCTGGATCTTGTCTTTGCCATCCAGAAGCCTGGAAAGTGAAACCGACCCTTTGAGAATGATGTAGAAGGCATCCGTCGGATCCCCTTCAGCATAAATCCGCTGGTTGGCTTTGAAACGGAGGGTTTCACCCTGTTCCAGCAGTGGCTCAAAATCGGTTTCCCGAATATCCTCAACAATTTCCTCATTCGGGATAATCCCGATAAACGTTCTAAAGACCAGTGTCTGGAGGAAGGCACGCTGGACGGCCTCCCTGATGGTTGTCACGCTATTGAACAGCTTGCCCGCTGTTTTGACCGGCGTTTCTAGAAGAACCGTGTCTTCGCCCGCAAACGCATAGATGGTCCAAGGGAGACCGGACCTCAAGGTCACAAGTCCCATGAGCTCACCAGGCCCTCGAAAATAACGCGCCTCTTCAATGCGACCCGTCAGCGAGAACGCCACCCGTCCTGAGACAATCATACTGACGTTCGATGAATAGTCACCCGGGCGGAAAATTGCCTCGCCCTTGGGCACGAAACGAATCCGGCTCTCGCGGATAAATTCGCGGAGAACGAGGTCTGTCACATCCTTCAGAATTTCTGCACGATTCTTGAGGTCCTTGAGCGATTCCCTGACCTCCTGGAAACCAGGAAGATTCTTGAGAACTGATTCGACCAACTCTTGATCGGCAGGATCAATCGGACGACCGTCGATATGTTCGATGACTTCATAGCCCTGGTTCATCGCCTCCTTGATCAGAGGGCAACCGGCGAGCGCGCCAATCACGTAGATCCCAGTGCGGCTTGCCTGATAGCCCTCCCCAATAATAGGGAATGCCGTTTCATCAGCCGATGGGAACTGCAGCGACATGCTGTCGAGAAGCTTTCGCTGAGGCATTGCACCTGCGCGAATGATGATCATGTCGGTTGGAACCGTGACCGAACCTGTACTGGCCTCAATCTTGATGTCTGCAGGGGCACCAGACTGACTCTCAACGACAGCCTCAGGGGCTGCTTCGAAAATACACGTTACTTCCTTATTGGCTATGGCGCGCTGAATCGCTGCGGCATTTCGACCCTTGGCCCGATCAAAGCCATTGCGACGATTAATGAGAGTCACCTGATTCTGCTTGGCGAGAGCCAATGCATCTTCAAGTGCCGAGTCACCCGCCCCAACAACCGTAATGCGCTTGTTTTGAAGGGCAGAGGCATCATCGAGCTTATAGCCCACGATCGGATGATCTTCACCGGGAATACCGAGCTTTCGGATGTTCCCCATGTTGCCGATAGCCAGAACGACCGCCTCGGCCTCAATCACATCTCCGGAAACCAAGGTCAGCTTGTAGGCTCCGGCCTCACCTTCAATCGCCTTAAGGGCTGCATTGAATCGAATATTGATCTTGAGTCGCTGGATATCCTGTTCCCAGGCCTCCAGCACTTCCTCCCGGGTCCCTTCTGCAAATCTGACACTGCTTCGAAGCGGCATGTTGGTCGGCTCGTCCATCACATGCTTGCCCTTCTGATACCAGAAGTTCACCGTGTTGGAGATTCCACCGGTTGCCTCCAAGAGCACATGAGACATCCCTAACTCTGCGGCGCGACCCGCCGCGCTCAGGCCTGCTGGCCCCGAACCGACGATGGCGACTCTGAATTTGCCCGAATCGTTGTTCACCCTATGACTCCGGAAAAGGGATGCGACGTGACTGGATAACTATGCTTATTCTGAGCCCCCGGGTTCAATGTCCCCGGGAACCACCCAGTGCCTGAATGGCCTCACGGAATGCTGCGGGACGGTAAGCCTCGGTGCTTGCTGTCGCCGCCCTCAGCGCATTCATGGAAGCATCCCCGATTCGGGTATCGCCATTCTGCTGCAATGTCGCCCGCATGGCCTCGACCGCCATGACAACCTGCTCTGCAGCGGCAAAACTCAGGTAGTCGTTCTGGCGACTCCGTTCGGCCAAAGCGGACAATATCGCCGCGCAGTCAGCATTGTTGAACGTGTGATGCGCAATCGTGGGCTCCAGATCCTGGAGAGTTCTGAGCAAGCCCTCGGCCACCTGGCGCATCTTATGCGCATCGGATTGGCTCGCCTTATGCAGCTCGCCAATAGCCTGACGAATTCTGCTGGCTTCCTGCGGCGCGATGGCATCCGACAGAATCGCTGTCATCAGAAGCCCAGAGTCATTGAAGCGAATGGTGCCGGGGCCAGCACCTGAAATGCTGCGTTTTTCCCAGACCAGTTTGTTTGATGCCGCCTGCTCTTCCAAAGACTTGTTCTGACCAAAGGCATCACTGGGAACCTCAATGTCGTGATGACACGCCTGACAGTCAAAGAAGGATAGCTCCGGCATCAGGCCTTGAGACTGGTGCTTGCCATGAAGATAAAGATCGATAAAGCGGATCGAAGCCCGAACCTGTCCCAGTGCCCAAATGCCCGCATGGGAAACCACCTCTTTGCGCTTGAAGTAATCCTTATCCGCCACATAGTGCTTATGCACTTCCGTGTAGGTATCCAATTCGAAGCTGATCCGGGGGTGACCTGCCCCCATGATTCGATGGTTCGCGAAGCGATCCTCGTCACCAACATGACACTTGTTGCACATATCGGCACGTTTCTCGGGGTTCTCTGTGGGATACAGCCCGTTCTTGATGTTGTCAGCATGCGTTACTTCGCCAGAGACGTGAGGCCCTAAATAACGATTTCCCCCCCCATGGCAGGCTTCGCAACCGACACCATCGGTGACATCAAAACGCTTGCCACGCAGTTCCGTCGGGACATTGTCTGCGTGACAATCAAGACAAACCTTGGATTCGTTGGCCGGCTTTTGAAGCCCCAGGTTACGGGCAATTCTCTTGGATCGGTCGTTTAAAAGGACCAGATAGGCCCGCGAATGGGGATCCTCCCGATTCCAAATCGTGTATTCATTCTGTTCAACCGACGAACTGAGATAAGGGCGCGTTGCCCCATGGCAATTACTTCCCGCACAGCTCGCAACCCCCAAATGGCGGTCTCCTTTCGGGTTATCGGTCTGCGGCTTTTCCGCATCGCCCCAGGCTTCAGGATCGGCATCCGACGGGAATGACTCATTTGCTGTGGTGATCTCTTGAGGCGCGGCTGTCGCAGTTGCGATCACCCCATTGAGAATAACCAGAACACCCACACTCAGAAGGAGCGCCGACCAGCGACTCCAACCCAGTCCATTCAGTGATTTAAAGTCCCAGGAAAGTTTTTGAGTCGAACGGATCATGGAGTATCCCGCCGGGTGCTTCTTCAAAAGGTTGAATGCCAGTGGTTGGTGCCGGTGCATATCCAACCCCACTTTTCTCAGGGTGTTTTAACAGGAAACAAGAGCGATTGTCATTCATTTTTATGCATCCATTCGCATTGACTATCCCACGCATCCATGAAAATCCGATCTATTCCTCCCAGAACAGCCCTAAAGCCAATAGATCCGGGTCTATGGCAGCGCCTTACAACGCCCAAGACAATATTCCACGATTGAATATATGGCGCCCCTTCCCCCTACATTGATTCATTGCGATACAAGGAGGAATTACTGGTTAGGCCCCCTAAAAAAACGCCAGCCCACCCTCACCTTGAAACCACCGATGGAACCTCCTCATGTTCTTTGAAAAAGAAGTTCGCACGTGTCGCTGGCCCCAGTGAGTAGAATGGCGTCCATACCATCGGAACGACAACATGAAAAAACCGCTCTCTCGTGCCCTCCTGATGCTGCTGATACCGCTGTCGGCGCTCGCCAGTTCCTGGGATCAGGTGGCTCAGGTTCCAGGCTCAGGAACAACCTACTACATTGACCATGCCCGAATCACCAAAACGGCAAAAGGCTGGAAAGTCTGGGCGATTGTCGATGACGAAAGTCCTGACCCCAAACTACACACCCTTTCACTCTCCTATCTTTTGGAGGTGAACTGCGATGAGAATAAGGAGCAGTATTCCTCACTCGCCGGGTACGCAGGCCACATGGCCAATGGCGACATCCTCTTCAGCTATTCCGAGCCCTCGGAATGGTTCGAAGTCAAGCCAAACACCGTTGTCGATGATCGGCTTCAGGCTATCTGTCGGATCGCTCCAGATCTGGTTCGTCAATATCAGGGACGGTGAGGAGAACCTGCGATGATGGGTATTTTTGTCGGCAATTTTCTGGGGTTATTGATCATATCGGTGACAGTGGCCCTGGGTTATGAATCACTGTCCAAGGCAACTCAGCTTTTTCTTGGGACCGCTTATGGCGTCTGGCTTCTTTTTTGGATCATGAATATCAGCAGCCGCCCCAAGAAAGACGCACCTTTTTGCAAGACCCTGAGCCCTGAAAATGTGAAGCTCTATCGCCACTACCACA
Source organism: Pseudomonadota bacterium (assembly GCA_041178325.1). Classification (GTDB taxonomy): domain Bacteria; phylum Pseudomonadota; class Gammaproteobacteria; order Methylococcales; family Methylococcaceae; genus UBA6136. The sequence goes on along the minus strand of JBEGVN010000102.1, from coordinate 60,238 downwards.
CGGCCATCGACTTTCCGCTACCCGGAGAGGTCTACGCTGGAATTCTCAACTTTCTTAGGGTGGCCGGTCTGGTTTACGCAGGCCTTTCCCTCTGGCGCGAGCTGTATATTGAAGCCGGTTTGTCTGTCCTTTTCTTTCTGGTCAGTGCGAGCCTGATCCATCGTAATAATCCATGGTTCTTTTTAGGTCAGCGCGCCGAAAAAGGGCATACACGGTCAAAGCTGGAACTTCTGGGACTCAATGCCCTTGTTGCTGAGCGACATGGCAGGGTGGAGGCATCCGATGACGCCTCCGAGCTATAGCCCTCAACCCCAACATGACTGAACATTCGACATCGACACGGCAAAGTAGCTTATTGGAGATCATCCTCGTTGGCCTGATTGGCAACGTGATGGAATGGTACGACTTTGCCGTTTATGGCTATTTCGCAGGCATTCTCGGCAAGCTCTTCTTCCCCTCCTCAGATCCTGGTCTGTCCTTGATTGCCTCATTTGGGGCCTTTGCCGCAGGCTTTCTCATGCGTCCCCTCGGCGGCATCCTGTTTGGCCGCATTGGAGACTCTTTAGGTCGACAGGCTGCAATGTCCCTCTCCGTTCTTGCCATGGCGATTCCAACTGTGCTCATGGCACTGCTGCCAACCTACGATCACATTGGAATCTTCGCGCCTATCATTCTGGTCGTGCTCAGGATCATCCAGGGTCTCTCGGTCGGCGGTGAATACACTTCCTCGCTGATCTACCTTGCTGAAAACGGCCCGTCCCATCGTAAGGCGTTCACCGCCATCTGGGGATCTTGGGGTGCTGTTTTTGGCATGCTTTTGGGATCCGGCGTGGGTTTGGTAACCGCCAGTTTTCTTGCACCCGATGCGCTTGATCTTTGGGGCTGGCGGATTCCCTTTGCCTTGGGTGGCTTGGTCGCCCTTGCCGGCTGGTGGATTCGACGCAGCTTACCGGCTGAACTTCCATCCACTACTGAAAAAAGCTCCGTTCGGGAAGTAATCAGGAACTATCGCTCACACATTGCGCGCGTTGCACTCATTAATATTGGCTTTGGTGTGGCGTATTACACTGTCTTTGTCTATGCCGTCACCTACATCCGAAACATTGATCAGTTTTCAGAATCGGTTGCGTTGGAGCTCAATACGCTTTCAATGCTGATTCTGTTGCTGTCACTTCCATTGGCAGCCTGGATCTCCGATCGCATCGGACGCCGCAAGGTGGTCACTATCAGCATGTCCCTCCTGGTTTTGGGAGCTCTCCCGCTTTTTGAATTGATTCATTCCTCGATTGAAACGCCAGTGTTTCTGGCCGAGGTCCTCTTTGCCCTTCTTGTCGCCATGACCAGTGGTGGCATGGTCGCTCTTAACGTCGAACTGATTCCAAGAGAGGTCCGGTGCACAGGACTTGCCTTGGCCTACAACCTTGCTCACGGGGTATTTGGTGGAACAACACCCTTGGTCGCAGCCTGGCTCCTCCGAACGACCGGCGACCCGATTGCTCCAGCGTATTGGTTGCTGGGCACCCTCGCCGTATCGACTGCGACACTGCTCTTTTGGGTCAAGGACCACCACATTCATCCGATATCGACCGAACATCAGCCCTAATGGATTATTAGGGTGTTTTTCAGAAGACCGGATCTTTGGTCCCTTCATTTTGAACGTAAAATCAGAATCCCAACCCAGAGGCATCCTGCCCCTTGTCTAGCCTGTTTGAGTAGCCATGAAATTAACCGTCTTCCGATCATCCGACGTAAGTCCCATCAACGATTTCGAAAACGTTCGGCATGTGCTCGATGATCCAGAAGCTTTCATCCTTCTTTACCTTGAGAACCCCGAGAAAAAGGATCTCAAAGCGCTTCAGGACTGTTTCAAACTTCACGAACTGGCGATTGAAGACGCTTCCTCAGCACACCAACGCCCGAAGCTCGAAGAATATGGCGACACCCTGTTCATGGCGATTCATACAGGGCTTTTAAGGGAGAACAAAGAGGTTCAGTACGGCGAACTTCACATCTTTTTATCCACCCGCTTCATTATTCTCATTCAGCATAAGAGCCATGTGGATTACAGCACGGTCGAAGACCGCTGCCATGCCTCACCCGAATTCTTGAACTTTGGGGCAGGGTTTATCCTTTATGCCGTCTTGGATTACCTGGTCGATGAACTAATGCTGATTGGAGTCCACCTGCAGGAAAAACTAGACCATCTGGAGTCCATGATTTTCGATAACCGCTTCGAAAGCAGTGAGATCCAGAGCATCTATGATCTTAAGCGCAAGGTTGCCCGACTCCACAACATGTCGGCACCCGTTGGCGATATGTGTGCGGAACTCTCAAGGCTACATCCAGAGATCGTTCCTAAGGAGCTGATCCCCTATTACCGTGACATTCAGGATCACGTCCAGCGCACCAATCGCCTGACCTTCATGTTACGGGATGCACTTTCCGATGCACTTCAGGTCAATATGTCCCTGATCACGATCCGCCAAAACGAAGTGGTCAAGCGGCTTGCGGGCTGGGGTGCAATTCTGACGCTTCCCACCATCATCTTCACGATGTACGGGACCAACTTCAAATACATGCCTCTTTATGACTGGGACATCGGCTATCCCGTGGTTTTGGGCTTGACGGGTCTTGCCTGCAGAGAGCTCTACAAAAAGCTGAAATCCTCAGGCTGGCTTTAATTATCCCGCCCATGACTGAGAATACCTGGCTTGATACCCTAAACCAATTCGCGAGCGAACCCATCTTCCATGGGGTACTCCTGGTTCTGGTCGGGCTGTGGGCTGGCATTCAGAATGCGCTGGCAGGGGGTGGATCCTTCGTCACACTTCCTGCATTGATGGCCGCAGGACTCACGCCCATTGAGGCCAATATCACCTCGACCGTCGCGCTTTTTCCCGGCCAGGCGGTTTCCGGCAGCATAGGCTATCGCAACCTGGGAAAAGAGAGACCCGGTCGACTTTGGAGCCTCATTTTCATCAGTCTTCTGGGCGGAGCCCTGGGTGGCCTGCTTCTAATGGGAACGCCACCCCGTCTTTTTTCCATCCTTCTGCCCTGGCTCGTCCTTTTCGCAACGCTGCTTTTTGCTTGGGGAAGTTTCAGGAAAAAATCGGGGCCATCGCGTGGGGCTCATGGTTCGAAGACACTGCTTTTAAGTCAATTTCTCATCGCTATTTATGGCGGGTATTTTGGCGGTGGTATTGGGTTCTTGATGCTAGCCGCTCTCAGCATGGCAGGATTTACGACCCGAGCAGCGGGAAGTCTGAAGAATATCTTTGCAGCGGTTATGAATCTTTCTGCGGTGAGCGTCTTCGTGACCTCATCGGCCCTCAGCTGGACAGCCGCACTGACTCTTGCTACCGGTGCTGTCTTGGGGTTCGCAACGGGGTCTCATCTCCTTGGCCACATCAACGAAAAGTTTCTGCGGGCTTTCGTCATCCTGATCGGACTTGGCCTCACTGTCGGTTTGTTTTTAAGACAGGCCTAGGTCCTAATCACTAACAAAGGCGGTAGCCCGAAGAGGCGCCCCACTGCCCCCCTCGATTTTCATCGGGAGCGCAATGACGAGCGCACCTTTTGCCGGCAATTGATCCAGACCTTTCAGATTCTCGAAAATAGGAATCGAGTGAAGTGCCAGAATGCGATGGCTTTCAAAAAGCCGGGATTGGCCATAATCGATGCTTGCTGTATCCAGCCCAACCGCCCTCACCCCGCGTTGTTCAACAAGCCAGCGGGCACCTTCGGGGGAAAGACCCGGAAAATGTAACTTGGGAATCGCAGTATCGCCTCGCTCATCGGTACCAAGGTATTGCTTGGGATCCGGCCAAAAGCGGTCATACCCCGTCCGAATGAGAACGATGGCTCCCTTTGGAATCCGCCCCTCTTTCGATTCAAAAGCCAAAAAGTCTGAAGGCGTCACCCGATAATCACGGTCCTTGGACGCATTACCACTGACATTAACGACAACTCCAGGACCAATCGTCTGGTCGATCCTGATTTTCTCAACAGTTTCACCCTTGATATCAAAGTGAATAGGCGCATCCATGTGCGTGCCGCCATGTTCTGCGGCTGCATAACGGTTAGCGGAGTAATGGTAGCCCCCCGCTGCATGACCGTCATAAACCTTTTCCAGTTTGAAATGATCGGCATTGGGCCAATAGATGGTTGCTTCTGAAAAGGAATGCGTAAGGTCTACCCATCGACCATGCGTCAAGGGGGCCTCCTGATGAGCGCAAGAGGCCAAAAACGCCATGCAAATCGCCCCAATTAACGACAAGTATTTCACGTTGACTCCGAAAAATAATTAATGGCAAGGAAAAGCTGAACCGGCTCTTGGGATTGCTTTTGGACTTTCGAGCTGCAGGATCGTCTTGACCACAACATCCGGATTTAACGAGATACTATCGATGCCACAATCCACCAAAAAAGAGGCAAACTCAGGGTAATCACTCGGAGCCTGGCCGCAAATCCCAATCTTTCGTCCAGCCGCCTTGACCTCCTTGATGACCTTGGCAATCGACTGCATGACCGCTGGGTTCCTCTCATCAAAGATGTGAGCGACGATTTCCGAGTCCCGATCGACACCCAGAATAAGCTGGGTCAGATCATTGGAACCAATGGAAAACCCATCGAAGATTTCGGCAAACTCTCGCGCCAAAATCACGTTACTCGGAATCTCACACATAACATAGACCTCAAGCCCATTGACCCCTCGCACAAGTCCGGACTCGGCCATGACGGCCAAAACCTTGCGGCCCTCTTCTACCGTTCGACAGAAAGGAATCATGATTTTGAGATTCGTCAGACCCATCTCATCACGGACCTTTCTCATCGCCTGACACTCAAGGGCAAAGGCCTCCTTGTATCGGGGATCATAATAACGACTCGCCCCACGGAATCCGATCATCGGATTCTCTTCTACCGGTTCATAAGGACGGCCACCTACGAGGTTAGCGTACTCATTGGATTTGAAGTCACTCATGCGAATGACGACATCTTTGGGATAAAAGGCAGCCGCTATCATGCCTGCCCCTTCTGCCAGACGCTCGACAAAGAAATCGGGCTTGTTCTGATAACCCGCGGTCAGGCGATCAATCGCTGAATGGGTTGCAGGGTCTTCCCTCTTTCCGTAGTCGATCAATGCCCTTGGGTGCACCTTGATCGCGTTAGTAATGATGAACTCCTGCCGGGCCAGCCCCACTCCATCATTCGGAAGAAATGAAAGACGAAAGGCCTCATCAGGATTTCCAATGTTCATCATGATCTTCGTTGAGGGCCTTGGGATCGTCGACAGTGATATCCGATCGACCTCAAAGGGAATCAAACCCGCATAGACAAATCCCATATCGCCCTCCGCACAAGAGACGGTGACCTCCATACCGTTCTGAAGCAATGCGGTGCCTGATTCGGTCCCCACAACGGCCGGCACTCCAAGCTCCCGACTGATGATGGCCGCGTGACAGGTCCTCCCTCCCCGGTTGGTGACGATGGCCGCAGCCTTTTTCATGCTGGGCTCCCAATCGGGATCTGTTCGGTCCGCGACGAGAACCTCACCCTCTTGAAAAAGATGAAGCTCTTGCACTGAATGAATGACCCGGATACGCCCATGCGCAATTCGTGAGCCAACACTCCGTCCAGTGATCAAGGGAGCCGAATCATCTATGGCTGCCAGCCGGTAGGTCTCGATATCTGCAAGATTTCTTCGGGAGTGGACGGTTTCCGGGCGCGCCTGAAGGATAAAGAGTTCGCCCGTTCGGCCATCTTTGCCCCACTCGATATCCATGGGAGAGGGCTTCTCACGTTTTTTTGTGTAATACGCTTCAATTTCGATGGCCCACCGCGCCAAAGTGAGGATGTCATCGTCTCCGATTGAGAATTCCCGCTGTTCTTCGATCGGCACCGGGATATTTCGGGTCATTCGCCCGCCACCCTGATCATAGATAAGCTTCTGTTCCTTGGTTCCCAGCTGTTTTCGAAGAATCGGCCGAAAGCCCTCCTTCAAGGTCGGTTTGAACACATAAAACTCGTCAGGATTCACCGATCCAGCCACGACGTTCTCACCGAGCCCGTAGGACGCATTGATCAGGACCGCATTCTCAAATCCGGTCTCAGTATCTATAGAAAACATCACGCCTGCCGCCGCAAGATCAGAGCGAACCATGCGCTGAACACAGACCGAAAGACCCACCCGCAGATCCCCAAATCCCTTATCAACCCGATAGGAAATTGCGCGATCCGTGTAGAGGGAAGCAAAGCAGCGCTTGACGCATTCCAAGAGTGCAGCGGCTCCTTGAACGTTGAGATAGGTTTCCTGTTGACCTGCAAAACTCGCATCCGGAAGGTCTTCAGCGGTCGCACTGGATCTGACCGCCACATCGAGGGGACCTTTTCCTGCCTCCTCTGAAAGACGGGTATAAGCCTCAAGGATCGCCTCCTGCAGATCGGACGGAAGGATTGCATCCAGAATGGCTTGACGGGCACGTTGGCCTCGCGACTGAAGATCAGCAATATCCTCTGTATTCAGTCCGGCAAGAACATCACGAAGCGTTCCCGCAACGCCTGTGGTATCAATAAACCGATGGTATGCAGTCGCCGTGATTGCAAAGCCGTTGGGAATCCGGATGCCCTGAGGTCGCAAGGCCCGATACATTTCTCCCAAAGAGGCATTCTTCCCACCGACCAGGGGAACGTCCTCAATACCGATCTCACTAAACCAAAGAATGGCAACTTGATGGCGTAGCACATTCGACATGAATTACCTCGCAAGAAGTATGGTTTTAAGCCTTTGCGAGCGTGAGTCTATGCCTCCGAATCAATCAACGCCATGCGGCAGATTACGACTCCTGACGAATCCATTCCTCGCCATCCAGGTGACCATATCCCCCTCCACCCGGGGTCTCTATTTGGAGTTGATCTCCGGCTGATACATTCACCTGCGCCAGATGCTCCAGATTTTCTTCAGTTCCGTTCTCTCGAATCAGACGATTGATACCCGGCATTCCTGATTGCCCCCCGGCCACTCCAAAAGCCCCCTGTTTTCGGCCATTACTCAGCAAGCTGACCGTCATGGGCTCTAAAAACCTAAGCGTCCGAATCGCCCCATCACCGCCACGCCATCGGCCGCGTCCTCCTGATCCCTCCCGAACCCCATGGTTTTCAACCCTGACCGGAAACCGCATTTCGAGAACTTCCGGATCCGTTAGACGGGAGTTGGTCATATGGGTTTGAACAACGGATACGCCATCAAAGCCACCGCAGACCCTTCCCTCCTGATCGAAATAGGCACCTGCACCACTGCCCCCTGAGAGGGTTTCGTAATACTGATGCCGGAAGTTCCCAAAGGTCAGATTGTTCATGGTGGGTTGCGCAGAAGCCATCACGCCCAAAGCGCCATAGAGGGCATTCGCAATACATGTCGAGGTTTCAACATTGCCGGCAACGACAGCTGCCGGAGATCGAGGGTCGAGCATGGATCCTTCCGGAATGATGATTTTCACCGGACGAAGACAGCCCTCATTCAGCGGCAGATCCTCCTCAACGAGGGTTCGGAAAACATAAAGGACCGCGGCCTTGACGATCGATTTCGGACAATTGAAGTTGTTGGGAAGCATCGGACTGCTCCCCGTCAGGTCCACCGTGCATTCGCCATTGCGTCCATCGACAATAACAGCCACCTCGATTCTTGCGCCGTTATCCAGCGTTAGCGCAAAACGTCCCTCCTTGAGTCTTGTGATAGCCTGCCTGACCTTTTGTTCTGCGTGATCGAGCACATGGGTCATATAGGCCTTGACGACCTTTTCGCCATGTACCTGTGCGGCTTTTTTAAGCGCCTCAACTCCTTTTTGATTTGCCGCTACTTGCGCCCGAAGGTCCCTGAGATTCTGAGCCGGGTTTCTTGCAGGATAAGGACTTTGCGCTAATAACTTGAGGAAATCATTTTCGTGAACAACCCCATGGCTGACCAGACGAAAGTTCTGAATCCGAATACCTTCCTCCTCAATGGATGCCGAGAAGGGCGGCATAGATCCTGGGGTGACCCCACCGATATCAGCATGGTGCCCACGACTTGCCACCCAGAAATCAGGCGCTGTCTTTTTCCTGCCCTCATTCAGGAAAACCGGGGTCACGACCGTAATATCCGGAAGATGTGTTCCTCCCTGATAGGGATCATTCAAAACCTGTATATCTCCAGGCTGAATTGTCGCGCCACAGTCACGGATTACGGTCCGAATACTGTCCCCCATGGATCCAAGATGCACCGGCATATGGGGTGCATTGGCAATCAACGCCCCCTCACAATCAAAAAGCGCACAGGAGAAGTCGAGTCGCTCCTTGATATTGACGGAGCTTGCAGTCGACTGGAGCTGAACCCCCATCTCCTCTGCGATGTTCATAAAGAGGTTATTGAAAACTTCAAGACGTATGGGATCGAAAACGGCGGATTTGGTGAGGGGCCTCGAGACAATGCCCCTGTATTCAAGTAAAAGATTCCCCAGAAGATCGACCGTGGCCCACCAACCCGGCTCCACGACCGTTGTGGTGTTTTCTTCGGTCAGTATGGCTGGCCCCTCGAGCCATTCACCGGTCCCAAGATCGCTTCGCGGCAGGAGCACAGCATCGACCCAGCTGCCTTGGGTATAAAAACGCGTTCGCTTCAACGCCTCCTTGCACGTCGGGCTCCCCTGGGAGATACCTGTGTCTTCCGGAAGCACGGCCGGTTTCAGGGCTTCGACCGAAATCGAAGCCACCATCAAGGGATCACCCTCCGATAAATAAGCATTACGGCGCCGATACTGATTTTCAAAGGCTGCCACAACCGCTTCAACTGGGCCTGTTTCTATGGGATAGCTTTGATCTGAACTTCGGTAGCGCACATGGAGCCAGGATTGAAGGGATACTCCTTCCACTCCACCCACCTGATCCGTGATCGCCTTTTGGGCCTTCAGCGAGAGCGCTTCGATACGCTGCTGAATAGTCAGCATCTGCGAATCGGTCAATGGAAGCTCCAGTGTTTCTGATAGAACCACCGACTGATCGGCCATCCCCATTCCAAAGGCCGACAAAACCCCAGAAAAAGGATGTAGGAGTATCCTCTGGATACCGAGTGCCTCAGCTACAAGACACGCATGTTGCCCGCCCGCCCCACCAAAACACTGAAGGACATAATCTTGAGGTTCGTGTCCCGCGCCGATGGAGATCTTTCGAATGGCATTAGCCATTTGCTGAACCGCAATCTGGATAAATCCTTCAGCCAAGGCCTCCGGTGTCTTTCCCATCTCACTGGACCATAACAAGAATGCCTCTCTCACATCTTCTGCATCCAAGGGTTCACGGCCACTCAAGCCAAAGATTGCAGGAAACATATCGGGTCGAATTTTTCCGACCATGACGTTGGCATCGGTCACCGTCAAAGGCCCACCTCGGCGATAGCTTCGAGGCCCGGGGCAAGCACCAGCACTCTCGGGACCAACCTTACAGCGCGAGCCGTCAAAGAAGAGAACGGAGCCCCCGCCCGAAGCAATGGTGTCAATACTCAGCATGGGCACACGAATCCGCACCCCTGCGACCTGCGTCTCGTCGCTGCGCTCAAATCGGCCCGCATAATGAGAGACATCCGTGGACGTTCCCCCCATATCAAACCCGATCACCTGATTGAAGCCTGCCTGCCCCGCCGTTCTAGCCATGGCGACGATACCTCCAGCAGGCCCTGAAAGAATGGCATCCTTCCCTTTGAAGTGGTTCGCGTCGGTGAGCCCGCCAGAAGATTGCATAAATAGGAGCTCGACCCCCGGCAGGAAGTCTGCGATGGTGTCCACATACCGGCGAAGGATCGGAGAAAGATAGGCATCCATGACGGTGGTATCCCCCCTGGAAACCACCTTGATGACTCGGCTGACCTCAGAGGAAACCGAGATCTGACCAAAGCCGATTTTTTGGGCGATCCCCCTGGCAGTTAACTCATGGCCCGGATAGCGGTAGCCATGAAGAAATACGATGGCAACAGACCGTATTCCCTGAGCATAGGCCTGTAAAAGTTCCGTTTCGAGGGCAGCCTCATCCAGTATCTGCAACAGTGTCCCGTCAGCTCCAACGCGTTCATTTGCTTCGATGACCTTCGTATAAAGCTGTTCAGGCAGGACGATTTGTCGGTCAAAGAGCTTAGGCCGACTCTGATAAGCGATGCGAAGCACATCCCGAAATCCGCGGGTGGTCACTAAGACGGTCGGCTCACCCTTGCGCTCAAGGAGGGCATTGGTCGCAACGGTCGTTCCCATTCTGACTGAGGCAATCCGGTCAGGTCCCATCACCGCCCCTTTTTTCAGACCCAGGAAAAGACGGATCCCCTCCAATGCAGCATCTGCATAGTGATCAGAGTTTTCAGACAAGAGCTTTTTGGCAACGAGCTGACCCTCAGGATTGCGCGCGACAATATCCGTGAAGGTTCCGCCCCGGTCCACCCAAAATTCCCATCGGGGATCCGACATTTGTAATCCGTATCTGTTAAAAGAAAAAACAGTGAACCAAAAATCCTAGCCGATTTTGATTGTTGAGAAGATCAGGAGCCACATCACGTATGGACAAGACAGCCCCCCTGAAAGTGAATGATCCGACCAACGCCGATCAACTGGCCCTTTTCGGCCGCGGAGCCAGGAAACATCTCCATCGCGCTGATTTGGGGGATATCTCCCGAGTAGCCAGAATCCGCAATCCTGTGACTCTCATTCAACAGCAGGAAAAAACACGTATCCAGGAACTGCTTCCGCTGCGCCACCATCGGATGGGCCAGAGCGCATTCGCCTTTTACCGCGGTTCAGCACTTTTGATGGCCCACGATCTCGCAGAGGGTCGAAAAAACACCGGCATTCATGTTCAATTGTGTGGTGATGCGCACCTTGCCAATTTTGGCCTCTTTGCCGCCCCAAATCGCGACGTCCTCTTCGATATCAATGACTTCGATGAGACGCATCCTGGCCCCTTTGAATGGGATCTCCATCGTTTAGCCACATCCTATCGACTGGCGTTGCATGAGCAGGGGCATATTGATGCAAGAAGTAACGAAATCGTCGCCTTACTTGCTGAAAGCTATCGTAAGGCCATGGCCCACTATGCGCGCATCCCTGAAATCGACATCTGGTACGAACATCCAAATGAAACCTGGATGGAACGTACGCTTGAGGCGCTTACCGGAAAAGCTGGAATCAAGCAATTTAAGGCCTATATCAAAAAAGCCCGTGAGAGGGACCGCTGGACCGCCGTTCTCAAACTGACCGAATCAGGTCCCTCAGGTCGACAATTCATCAACAATCCGCCAACACTGGTCCGCATCCCCCTGAACGGCGCCGAACTGGCCCGCCAACAAGACCTTTATCAGGAATACACTGCAAGCCTTGACCTTGCGACCCGTGAACTCTTGAGCCGATACCGCGTGATTGATGTTGGCCATAAAGTGGTCGGGGTCGGTAGCGTAGGCCTAACGGCCTATGTCCACCTCCTTCAGGGCCATCATCCGGAAGACCTGATCGTTTTACAGGTCAAGGAGGCCGTGCCTTCCGTGATGGCAGCCTATCTCAATGATCCAACAATACGTCACGATGGAAAACGGGTGGTCCGTGGGCAACGCATCATGCAGGCCGCGAGCGACCTATTTCTCGGCTGGGTCCGTGCGCCCCTGGGTCGGGAGTTTTATGTCCGGCAATTACGTGATATGAAATATAAGCCAGATCCTCAGGATCTCGGCCTTTCTGAGATCAGGAATCTTGCGTGGCTATCCGGCATTACTCTGGCGCGGGCCCATGCACGCTCTGGCCAATCCATTGCGATTCACAGCTATCTTGGCCACAGCAACCGATTTGACAGAGCCATTGTAGGCTTTGCCGAAAGCTACATGGATTGGATCCTCTCGGACTTTGAAGCATTCCGCTCAGCAATGCGCAGTGGGATACTTTTAGACGCCAAAGAAAACGTCCTCCCTCCAGAATTCACCAGCGATCCCATATTGGGCGTATTTGTGGCGGACCGGAACCCACCTTCAGCGAAGTAATGATCCCATCTTAGTTAGACAAGCAAGCGCTCCCGGACCGGTGGTAGCCGCTCGGACAGGACCCACCGATCTGCGCATAGGCGTCACAACTGTGATCCGAGGATGCGACACAGGCTGCACCCGATCGATAATATCCGGAAGGACAGCTGCCTTCAGGGCTCGCAAAGGCAAAACGCGCATGCTGCCCTGAAGGAATACAACCGCCCCCGGATCGGTAGTAACCGCTTGGACAACTGCCCTGCGCCAACCCAAAAGCCCTTGCTTGGGGTGCCGACGTTCGACAAGCGCCAAGGGCTGGATGGCTCAGCCACGCGCTCAGAATGATACTCACAACAAAGCATTTGGAACCGAAACGAAAACCCATGTTTTGCCCCTGCGTGAGACCAATATATGCGAGGTGGAACTTCAGGCCGGCATGTTGAAGAAGCCGACGCCCAACATCACATAGATGGCAATAAATACAATGCCCACTCTCGGCCTGAAATTACCCGCGCTCAGAAAGTTACTGACCGCCATGACCGTCATCATGACCGCCACAAGATCGTAAATGGAAAAAAGAAGGTTCATCTCGAAAGACAACAAGGCACCCATCAATACAAGTGTCGGTGCAACCATCATAGCCATTTGCGCACTTCCCCCCAGAAGAACGCCAAGAGCCAGGTCAATCTGATCATTGCGCGCAAAGCGAACTGCAGAGGTTAATTCAGCTACATTGCCGAGCAGGGCAAGAACAAAGACACCGACAAAAGAGGGTGTAAGCCCCAGCCCATGGGTTACAGGTTCAATTGAATTGGCCATGGTATCGCTCATGAGAGCAAGGAGGACGGCCACAAGGCCCATCACCAATACCGCTGTTTTTTGGGACCATCGTGAGCTTGCACCTTCAGATTCATCCTCTAAATGCGCAATCTCCAGGGGATCATCCGCTGGAACGTGGGGCACCCGTGGATAGAAGGTGGTCAGGATCGCAAGGACATACACAACGATGAGAATGACTGAAATCTCAAGGCTGATTTCTGTGTCAATCGTGGTACTGAAATCAAAAACGGCCGGAATGATAAGCCCGAAAAGCGCAAAGACCAGAAGACCACTGTGGACTCTTGAGGCCGTCAAATCAAAATACACATCGCGGGTCAGGTGACCCTTAGCCGTTGAAAGGAAGGTGATTCCCAGCCCTAAAAGAAGATTGCCAATGATGGAACCCGTGATCGAGCATTTCACCATCTCAAACAATCCGGCTTTTAGCGCAAAAAAACTGATAATGATTTCAGGCGCATTCCCCAGGGTCGCATTAAGAAAGCCGCCTTTCGTCGGGCCCAGATACTCTGAGAGTGTTTCTGTTACATCCCCCATGAGTTTGGACAATGGAACGATGGATAAGGCAGAAGATACAAATAACCAGGTTTGATTCGCACCCACCGCGTGCAGAACCCCGGTGACGGGGATCAAGAGCAGGAGAAAATTGATACCCTGAGTTTTCAATGCGCCTTCCTATGTGTTCGCGAAATGCCCGCTCTCATCTGGCTTCACCGTTTCTTAGACTTTTTGATCCCCCATCATCTCATGCCATCGGGTCGAGGGCACTTTTCTTAGGTTGACCGGCATCGGGGTGAAATCGATCGCCTGGACCTTTTGCCATTTCCGCATAGATTTCCCACTTCTGATTCACTACCCGCTGCGCCAGGTGCATGAGACGCTCTGATTCCTGGGGATGGGTTCGTGCCATTGAGCTGAATCTCAGCTCATTTTCCTGATAGCTTCTCAATGCGATATGAGGCCTCGGGGAGTCCAGTACGAACGGGTTTGATCCTGTGTCACGTAAGGCCGGGTTATAGCGGACCAGCGGCCAATGGCCCGAGGCGGTCGCCAGCGCCTGCTGATGCAGGCCTTGCGCCATGTTGATGCCATGGGCAATACAATGGCTGTAGGCCAGAATCAATGAAGGCCCAGGATAAGCTTCTGCCTCTCGCAGGGCGAGTAGGGTTTGCTGTGGGTTGGCGCCCATGGCGATTTTCGCGACATAGACATTGCCATAGGCCATGGCCTGGAGAGCCAGGTCCTTCTTGGCCAGAGGCTTCCCTGCGGCCGCAAACTTGGCAACCGCCCCTAAGGGGGTCGCCTTGGACATTTGACCTCCAGTGTTGGAATAGACCTCTGTGTCCAGCACCAAGACATTGATGTCGCGACCACTGGCGAGGACGTGATCCAGCCCTGAGGATCCAATGTCATACGCCCAGCCATCTCCTCCGACAATCCAAACGCTGCGGCGAACAAGATGATCTAGGACGGAGAGCAACTCCCTCGCGGGCTCTGAGTCCATCTGTTGAATCAATTGGCGCAGATCATCAACTCGCCGCCGTTGTATTCGAATCTCGGATTCAGTGACCTGCGAAGCATTCAAAATCTCATCGATGAGGCTTTTATCCAGCATCCCTTTCATGGCCCTAAGGCCCTCGGTCGCCATCCCAAGGTGGAAGTCAGCACTCAATCGAAAGCCAAGACCAAATTCCGCATTATCCTCAAAAAGTGAATTGGACCAGGCCGGCCCCCTGCCCTCCTGATTTTTGGTCCAGGGTGTCGTCGGCAGATTGCCACCGTAGATCGACGAGCAACCGGTAGCATTGGCAACCACCAGACGATCCCCAAAAAGCTGAGAAAGGACCTTGAGATATGGAGTCTCCCCACATCCGGCACAGGCCCCGGAAAACTCAAACAGGGGCTCGAGGAACTGGACACCCCGTACAGAAGAAAAGTCGACGGCCGATCGGTCGTTCACCTGAAGGTGCTCAAAGAATTCGATATTGGCACGTTCACTTTCAAGGATCGACGCTTTCTCGCCCATATTGATGGCCCTGCACTCTGGGCGCTCCAGGCTTCTGACCGGGCACACCTCGACGCACAACCGACAGCCTGTGCAATCTTCAAGATAGACCTGAAGAGTGAAGCGAATATCGGGGAACCCGCGGGCATTGATGTCCGCGCTTTTGAAAGTCACAGGGGCCCCGGCTAGTTGAGCAGCCGGATAAAACTTCGATCGGATGACCCCATGAGGGCAGACAAAGCTGCAATGGCCGCACTGAATGCAGGACTCCGGCTCCCAAATCGCGATGCTATCGCTGATATTTCGCTTTTCCCATCGTGTCGTCCCGCTAGGATACGTGCCGTCAATTGGCAGCGCTGACACTGGAAGCTGATCCCCATGCCCGCTCATCATCGCTTGAGTCACTGTTCTGACAAATTCAGGGGCTTGATCCGAAACCGAGGGAGGGCGCTCGTGGATCGATGTAACCTCACGGGGAATAGTGACCTGCTCGAGACTGGCAAGTGTTCGGTCGACAGCTTCGAAGTTCTTGAGAACCACAGCCTCACCCTTCTTGCCATAGGTCTTACGGATGGTGGCCTTGATCTTTTGAATCGCCTCTTCTTGAGGCAATACCCCTGAGATCGCAAAAAAGCACGTCTGCATAATCGTGTTGGTATGGCGGCCCATCCCGGATGCCTCAGCCACCTTACCTGCATCAATCACATAAAAGACTATTTTTTTCTCGATCAGATTTTTTTGAAGGCTGCGCGGTAAATGATTCCAGACCGTCTTGGCGCCGAATGGACTGTCGAGTAATAGGGTTGCCCCAAGGTCTGCTTTATCCAGAATATCGAGCTGGTCGATAAAACCGAACTGATGGCAACCGATGAAACTTGCCGACTCAATCAGATAGGGCGCACGAATCGGCCGTGGTCCAAAACGCACATGGGAAAAGGTTTTGGAGCCCGATTTTTTGGAGTCGAAGACAAAATAGCCTTGGGCATAAAGAGGCGTCGACTCACCGATGATCTTGATGCTGTTTTTGTTGGCCCCGACCGTACCATCGGCACCCAGCCCCATGAAAATCGCTCGCACCACATCCTTAGGCTCTATCTGAAACGAAGGATCGAAAACCAGGCTCGAGCCCGATACATCATCATCAATACCGACGGTGAAATGATTCTTGGGAGCGTCCTTTGAAAGTTCATCAAAGATCGATTTGACCATCGCCGGTGTGAACTCCTTGGAGGACAGTCCGTAACGTCCCCCGACCACTCTGGGCCATGACGCTAAAGTCAAAGCCCCTGTAGCAAGGGCTTCCGAAAGCGTAGTGACCACATCAATGTAAAGGGGTTCACCACACGCTCCCGGAGACTTCAAACGATCCAAAACTGCGAGTTTTTGGCATGATGCCGGCAACGACTTCAGAAAATGCTGCGCGGAGAAGGGTAGGCAAAGTCTGACGTTGATCACGCCTACCCGTTCACCTTGCTGCACCAGACAATGTACCGTCTCTGCAACGGTTGCAGCAGCTGAGCCCATCAGAACAATGACCCGCTCGGCTTCAGGATGTCCCTCGTAGTCAAAAAGACCATACTGTCGACCCGTGTGCGCTGCAAAAGCATTCATCTGCGACACGAGAATCTCAGGAAGCTTTTGGTAAAAAGGGTTGACCGTTTCGCGGGCCTGAAAATAAACGTCCGGGTTTTGGGCGGTCCCCCGGATGAAAGGCGCCTCCGGTGTCAATCCGCGGGCCCGATGACGTCGGATCGCCCTGGAATCTATCAGGGCTCTAATCGTCTCATCAGAGATGAGGCGGATCTTGTTGATTTCATGGGATGTTCTAAAACCATCGAAAAAATGCAGGAACGGAATCCGACTCTGCAGAGAAGCCGCCTGCGCAATGAGGGCCATGTCATGCGCCTCCTGAACGGATCCGGATGCCAACTGAGCCAGCCCTGTCGGTCTTGCGGCTGCAACATCCGAGTGATCCCCAAATATCGACAGACCTTGGGCCGCAATCGCACGTGCCGCTACATGAATCACCATGGGTGTCAGTTCCCCGGCAATCTTGTACAAATTGGGAATCATCAGGAGTAAGCCCTGAGAGGCTGTAAAAGACGTCGTCAGCGCTCCTGTCTGAAGGGCGCCGTGAATGGCTCCGGCCGCACCACCCTCACTCTGCATTTCAATTACGGTCGGCACATGACCCCAGAGATTGGGGCGCCCCTCAGATGCCCATTGATCAGCGAGCTCGGCCATGGTCGATGAGGGTGTGATCGGGTATATCGCGCAGATCTCGTTGATGCGATAAGCGATCCTTGCAACCGCTTCATTGCCATCCAGTGTTACTTCCTCAGGTCCGTTCACCGTTCAGCCTCATCAACTCTTTGCATGCTGATGGCGTGGGTAGGACACTGCTCAAAACAGACTGCACATCCCGTGCAGCGCTGGGAGTCAACGCGGTAACCTGAGCCCCGGCCGACCTTCTGAATGGCGTGTTCCGGACAGGCTGCAAAACAGCCATCACACTCAAAGCAATTTCCGCAGGAGAGGCAGCGCTTGGCTTCATAAAGCGCCTGGGTCCTTTCCAGAGTCTGGACCACCTCACGAAAGTCTGAGATCCTCTCCGTTGGGGGCAGCGCGGATTCTCCCTCCTGATGGTTTTCTGAGGCATACCAGACATCCAAGTCCCCCAGCACAACCGCTGCCTTTCCCTCTTTTTTGACAAAGCGCTGACCTTTGAGCCAAGCATCAATGTGGAGGGCGGCTCTCTTGCCGTGACCGACTGCCACTGTCACCGTCCGCTCACTCGGCACCATATCCCCCCCAGCAAATATCCCCGGGTGTCCTGTCATCATTCCAGCATCAACAGCGACAGTCCCATCGGCCTTGAATGACACGCCCTGTATTTTGTGCAGGAAGTCGCTGTCACTCTGCTGGCCTAGGGCCAAAATCAGGGTGTCTGCGGCCAACTTCTCGAACACACCTGTCGGCTGCGGCAAGCCATTCTCATCCAGTGCCATAACTTCGATCTGAAGTGCGTCTTCATCCATCGATTTGATGGTGCGTAGCCAATTGATCTTGACCCCTTCTAATTGGGCTTCATCCGCCTCAAAGGCGTGAGCTGTCATGTGATCCCGATCCCGACGATAGATAATGCAAGTCTCAACCGCGCCCAAGCGAATCGCCGTCCGAGCCGCATCCATCGCGGTATTGCCGCCGCCATAGACTGCCACCCGGCGACCGATCAGCGTCTGCGACCTGCCCTCTGCGCCACGTAAAAAACGGACCGCATCCAACATGCGAGAGGCCTCACCGGATGGAATGTCTACCCGTTTACTGAGGTGCGCCCCAATTGCGATAAAAGCCGCATCAAAACCGCCACTTGCCATCATCTCGACGACATTCTCGATCTTGGTGTTAAGATGAATCTGCACACCCAGCGCCTCAATACGCGCAATCTCCTTGGCTAAGCCCTCCCTGGGCAGTCGATAGGCCGGAATTCCGAAATGAAGCATCCCCCCTGCTAGAGGAGCTGCTTCGAAGAGTTCAACCCTGTAGCCCATTCGAGCCAGATGATAGGCAGCAGAAAGTCCACTGGGGCCACCCCCGACAATCAGAACGCTGAGTCCCGTTGCCCTGTTCGGGAACGGAAAAGACCAGTTTTCTTCAAGCGCCAGATCACCGAGAAATCGTTCCAGTGCATGAATACTGACGGTTTGATCGAGATCTTTCCGATTGCATGCTGACTCACACGGGTGATAGCAAACCCTCCCGTGCACAGCTGGCAGAGGATTGTCCTCCACCAATTTCAACCAAGCGCCTTTAAAATCCCCCGCCTGCGCAAGTGAGAGCCAGGACTGAATATTCTCCCCCGCCGGACAGGCGGCATTACAGGGGGGCAGCCGATTCAGGTACAGCGGCAGACGACGGCGTTCAGGACCTGTCCCTTCTGCGTGTTGATGAAGATCCGCTGGAAGGGTTCTGTCGGCAGCATGAGGTGACGTCATGGGACCTCTTTAGGGGAGCGAGAAGAACTATGGGCGAGAGGCCACCCTCCACTATGGGACCCATCACTAAACCACACGGCTCATGAGGGATTGTGATCCGGCAAAGATCACCACACAAGTTGGTAAATTCAGGGATGGAAAAAAGATTGGGGGGAACCTATCCCCTGAGACTTAATCAAAGCCAGAGTGATGTGAATTGGTAAGTCCCGAGGAGGCTCAACAATGAATCTTGCCTACATTGGCCTGGTTATCCTGATCCTGGTTCTAGGTGAGGTCGCTTTGCTGGCGACTAATCGAACGAATGAGGACGGCTGGGCGGCTTACAGAGATAGTCACGGCTGTAAACCTGTGGGAGATATTGAGATCAGCAACCGTGCAGGATATCTGTGTGATGACGGCCAAGTTCACTATCGCTGGCGCCAAATGCGCTGAACCCAGATAACTCAGGACTTGAGACGACGAAGTAGTGGCTGGACCTTAGGGATTGTGAGCATCGTACTCGCAACAGCCATGAGCAATAAGGCCGTAAATGTTTCCGCCTTGATAATCTTTTGGTCAAGCAGAATGTTGGCAAAAATGATCATGATAAGCGCCTTGGTTTGAAGCAGCCATCCGATCAGAAGGCCCTCGCCTTTCCTCCACCCGAGAAGAGCGCTAGCGACTGTGGTTCCCAAAAGCTTCCCCCCCACAGAAGCGACCAGCAAGATTAAGGCTGCACCAAAGACCTCAAATCCCCCAACGTTCCAGTCAGTTCTAAGTCCCGTGCTGAGGAAAAAAACGGGCATCATGATCATCAACACGTGATGTCTGAGCTGGTCGAGACGCTCCCGGTCAAACCAGTCGAGATCGAGAACAACACCCGACAGGAAAGCGCCGACCATAAAATGGAGTCCCGCATAGTCTGCCGCAAAGGCACATCCACAGAGCCAGACCAAGGCGCTGTACCAACGATCCCCGGGTGGCAATTTCGGCATCAGCCAGCGCATGAGTATTCCTGCGAACGCCAGTCCCACGATGAACTCTCCCTGCGTAGCAAGTCGCGTCCAATCCAGCAGAATCAGCGCAAGTATGGCCCAGATTGCAAGATCATCGAGACTGGCATAACGCAGGACTCTTTGCCCGAGGGGCTCACGGAGGATGCCCAATTTTTCGAGGAAAAGGACCAAGATGGGCAGAGCAGTCACCGCGCACGCCATTCCGATTCCCAAAATAAATTGCCACGGCGACGCCGCAGCGCCTATCCATTGCCCTTGCCGACAGAGGATCCATGCCGCAGCGGATCCCATCAGAAGTGGGACAGTCAGAGCCAGACCCGCGGTAAGAGAGCTTTCCTTCCGGTGTACCCAAGCAGACTTCAGATCCAGCTCGATTCCAGCGATCATGACAAACACCATCACTGCCCACCAGGCAATGCCAGTCAGCCACTGGATCACCTGCGGTGAGAAAACCGTAGCGTAATAGGCCGGATAGTACTCACCCAGAACCCCGGGCCCCAACGCAATCCCCGTCATAATCTGAACAACGACCAACGGGCAATAGCGGTCTGTGCGGCCCAAGCGCCAGATCAAAAAAGGAACCGTGACAATGATCATCATCGCCAGAAGAAAACACAGCCGGGGATCAGCCATCACCTCGGCTACTCCTCAACAAGATCCAGAAACAACTGCTCCAGACGATTCGCCGCATTGCGCAGCCCGTGAATCCTAATACCTTGCTCTGACAGTCGCTCGAAAAGCGAATGTATGCCTAAGGTCGTGGGGACATTTGCGGCCAAGGTCATCGCGTCAAGGCACTCGAGACTGTATCCATCCACCCGCGGCACCGAGTCGATCGGCGTTTCAAGCTCGAGAATGTATCGGCTGGTATGCATTCGAGCCAGCAATTCCGACATCGAGCTATTCTCGATGATTCGACCGTGGTTGATGATGGCGATATTGCGACAGAGGTTTTCAGCCTCTTCAAGATAATGTGTGGTCAGAATAATGGTCGTACCGGATCGGTTGATATCTCGAAGCAGATCCCACATCGAACGGCGATTTTCGATGTCTACGCCGGCAGTTGGCTCGTCAAGAATCAAAAGTTTGGGGTCGTGGACCAGAGCGCGGGCGATCATGAGCCGTCGCTTCATACCCCCGGAAAGGGTTCGGGTGACCACATCCCGTTTATCCCAGAGACTCAGTTCACGCAACCGCTTTTCCGCTCTGGCGAGACCCTCGCGACGAGGAATTCCATGGTATCCCGCCTGATTGACGACGACATTAAGGACGGTTTCAAACTGGTTGAAATTGATTTCCTGGGGGACGAGCCCCAGAAGACGTTTGGCTTGATCTGGCGTCCGATCCAAATCATGTCCAAAAATGCAAACATGTCCTGCGCTCTTTTTGATCAGCGCACTGATAATTCCTATAGTCGTTGATTTTCCCGCGCCATTTGGACCCAATAGGGCAAAAAAATCACCTGGCATCACATCCAGATCGATTCCCTTGAGGGCTTCAAGACCGTTGCCGTAGGTTTTCTTGAGACCTCGGATCGTCAGGGCTTCGAACATAATGAATGTGTTTTTGAGTGCAGATTTTGCAAAAATAGCCAGGAGCCCACCAGATTTCGGCACTGGCCGAACCCGCATCCCGAAGTTCCAAGATTGTATCGGATTTTCCAAACGTCCCGTCTGCCGCGAGCCGCATCCCTTTGAATACCCGCAAGCCTTTTAAACAGATCGCCGCCGTTGACCTCGGTTCCAACAGCTTCCACATGATTGTTGCCGAAATTCGCGCCGATGAACTCGTCGTTTTGGACCGCCTTCGGGAGATGATTCGCCTTGGATCGGGACTAACCGCCCAGGGCATGTTGACCGGGGACATTCAGCAGCGTGCACTTGAATGTCTGGAACGTTTCGGCCAGAGGCTGCGCCACCTCCCGCACAGCAATGTCCGGGTGGTTGGGACCAATACGCTGAGGGCCGCAAAGAATTCCGGACCCTGGTTGGTTAAGGCCATGGAAGTGCTTGGGCATCCCATCGAGATCATTTCAGGTATCGAAGAGGCCCGATTGATTTACCAAGGAGTTTCTCTGGGACTTGCCTCTGACGGTCGGCGCCGCATGGTGATGGACATCGGTGGGGGAAGTACCGAATACATCATTGGGGTTGATCAAACCCCACTGCAGAAAGAGAGTCTTCGGATGGGATGCGTATCGATGAGCATGGCGCACTTTGCCGATGGAAAAATTACACCGAAAAGGTTCAGAAAGGCCATGCTCTGCGCCGAACGTGAACTCGAGCCCTTCCAGCACCTTTACCGAAGCCAGCAATGGGCTGCAGCCATCGGAGCCTCAGGAACACTCAAGGCGACACAGAAACTTCTGCAAAACCGGGGGCTTTCACGCCGGGGAATCAGCCGAGAGGGCCTCAACAAGCTGGTCGACCAGGTCCTAACAGCCGGTCGAATGAGCCCCACTCATTTTCCTGATCTGAATCCGGAACGTTACCCAAGCTTCGTCGGCGGGTTATCGATCATTCAGGCTACTTTCGACATTCTTGAGATCGAACACATGGATGTGTCCGACGGCGCCCTTCGCGAAGGACTATTGCAAGACCTGCTGGGCCGGATCAATCATGAGGACGTTCGCGATAGGACGGTCCACGCTCTGGCATTCCGCTACCACGTGGAGATGGAACATGCGCGCCTGATTCAGGGAACGGCGCGGGAACTTTTTGCCCAGATTAACCTGCCTTCGGAAATGGAACGGGAGGTCGCTGCGCAATGGTTGGACTGGGCATCCATACTGCATGATATAGGACGTGACATCGCGCACAGCGGCTACCATAAGCATGGTGCCTATATTCTGGATAACGCCGACCTTCCGGGATTCTCCAGATCCGACCAGCAAGTTCTTGCTCTTCTGGTCCGCTCGCATCGCCGTAAATTTCAGGTGCGCTTGTTTAAGGACTTACCCCCCCTGTTCGAAGAAGGCGTCAAGCATTTGGCACTCATATTAAGGGTCGCGGTGCTGGTGCATCGCTCCCGAGTACTGACTGTCGCACCCCGGATTCGAATCCGGATCCAGCCTGGTACCCTGAGCCTCGGATTCCCCCCGGGGTGGCTTGACCAGCATCCTCTGACGGTTGCGGATCTCGAACAGGAGGCCCTCTTCCTGTCCCAGGTGGATATCAACCTGACTTTTGCTTAACTTTTGCGCCTCCGACTAGGGCAATAAGGTCGTACCAACGAATGCCGATCCATTCATGAATGGCCCAGTAGCTCATTTCCAGAGCATCCGGGTGAGGCAAAAAATGAAACCACCGAATCGCACTCCTTCCCCTGCATCCAGTCCCCGCAGCCGTTACAACCAGCCCCTCAGACTCAAAGGCCTTGATCGCTCTGGCTAAATGCCAACCCTGACTTACAAGATAAATGCGTCGCACTCCTTCGGCTTTGAGAATGCGGGCTGAATTCCTCGCATTTTCGCGGGTTGTGCGTGATTCCGACTCAACCCAGCGGACTTCGACCCCAAAATCTTCATGCAGCACCTCTCGCATCAAGAAGGATTCAGGCTCTGCTCCTTCGGGGCTCCCTCCCGTCACCAAAATGGGGCGTCCGGTGGCCCGGTTCAATCTCGCGCCATGCCGAAGCCGCTCTAACTCAGTTGCATTCAAGTTCGGTTGATCCCCGTATTCAGGTGCCCGGGCACGAACGCCACCCCCGAGGATGACAATGGCATCGGCTTGTCCTTTCAACGTATCAATGGAAGGACAGGCGGCCTGAACCAATCCGATCAGCGTTGTGCCTACCACCGGAGTGGAGCAGGCCAAGACCAAGAGAAAGGCCGAGCCACCGACACCGATGGCAATCCCGGGGTAACGTCTAACCTGTGTCAGTCCCGAAAGACCGATAAGGACAAACAGAAAGGGCGGCATGATAAGGGCCCCAAGGAATTTACCGGCAAGAAAGATAAGGGCGTCCAATCTGATTTTCTGGCTTTACGTCGGATAAACAAAGCCTGAATCCTAGGTGAGTGCACAGATTTGGACAAACTCATGCTTCCGCATGGAACTTCATCCCGATTTCCATGACAAAGTCGTTATGCCTCATACGGATTACAAATCTGCCTGAGGGATGGACCCAAGATGGCTTGGACCTTGCGCGGATTTTGACGAAGGCCTATCCGGCAAGTACCCCTCAGGCCCTCTATTTTCAAAAGAAGAGGAAGACAACATGAAAGACATGACCAAGAACATCCTCCTGTGGGTGGTCATCGCATTTGCGCTGCTCTCGATGTTCAATTACTTCGGGCCGCGTAACAAGCCTGACACCGCCATGACTTACACCAATTTCATTGCGGCCATCAATCAGGGCACTATTCGTCAGGTCAATATGGACGGAGAGATCATCTCCGGCATGATGACCGACGGCGACCGCTTTTTGACGTACAACCCGGGCGACCCCCACCTGATCGACGATCTCTTGAAGAATCATGTCGACATCAAGGTAGTTCCGACCGAACGCCCCTCCTTCCTCTCGCAACTCCTGATGGCTAGCCTCCCGATGGTCCTTCTGATCGGGGTATGGATCTACTTCATGCGTAGGATGCAGGGCGGTGCCGGTGGCGGTGCCATGAATTTCGGCAAGAGCAAGGCAAAGCTCATTGAAGAAGATAAAGTAAAGGTCACTTTCGCAGATGTTGCCGGCTGCGACGAAGCCAAGGAAGACGTACAGGAAATGGTCGACTTCCTGAGAGATCCCAGCAAGTTCCAAAAACTCGGCGGAATGATTCCTCGGGGCGCCCTCATGGTCGGCCCGCCAGGTACCGGTAAGACATTGCTCGCTCGAGCCATTGCTGGTGAAGCTAAAGTCCCCTTCTTCTCAATCTCAGGTTCAGACTTCGTTGAAATGTTCGTCGGTGTCGGTGCTTCCCGCGTCCGCAACATGTTTGAAGAAGCCAAGAAAAGAGCCCCTTGCATCATCTTCATTGACGAAATCGATGCGGTGGGACGCCAACGTGGCGCAGGGCTCGGTGGCGGACATGACGAACGTGAGCAGACATTGAACCAGCTGCTGGTTGAAATGGATGGTTTCAGCGGAAACGAAGGCATTATCATCATTGCCGCAACAAACCGCGCCGATGTTCTGGACAAGGCCCTGCTTCGCCCGGGTCGCTTCGATCGCCAGATCACTGTAGGTCTCCCCGATGTGCGCGGCCGTCAGCAGATTCTCGGCGTACACATGAAGCGAGTGCCTGTCGCTGGAAATGTTGAACCAGATTGGCTGGCCCGTGGAACTCCCGGCTTTTCCGGTGCAGATCTTGCAAATCTGGTGAACGAAGCGGCCCTTTTCGCTGCTCGCCAGAACAAAAAAGAAGTCGAGATGGAAGACTTCGAAAAGGCGAAGGATAAGATCCTGATGGGTGCAGAAAGAAAATCTGCAGTCATGAGCGAGGATGAAAAGCTTGTCACGGCCTACCATGAGGCTGGCCACGCCATCGTCGGCCGTCTGGTACCGGAACATGATCCCGTCTACAAGGTCAGCATCATTCCGCGAGGCCGTGCGTTGGGTATCACCATGTTCCTCCCTGAACGCGACCAATACAGCGCGAGCAAGCAAAAACTCGAAAGCCAGATCTCGAGCCTCTACGGTGGTCGGCTGGCTGAAGAGATCATCTTTGGAGTCGAGAAGGTCACAACCGGAGCTTCCAACGACATCGAACGCGCTACGGCCATGGCCCGCAACATGGTCACTCGCTGGGGACTCTCTGAAAGACTGGGCCCTCTGGCTTATGGCGAAGAACAGGGCGAAGTCTTCCTGGGCCGCTCCGTAACCCAGACACAGTCAATCTCTGAAGAGACGCAGCATTTGATCGATGAAGAGATCCGGTCCGTGATCGATCGTAACTACGATCGTGCAGAGCGCCTTCTTCGGGAAAATCTGGACAAGATGCACCTGATGGCCGAAGCCCTGATGAAGTACGAAACCATCGATCGGTTCCAGATTGATGACATCATGGCTGGCCGGGTCCCTGCACCGCCCCGGGATTGGGTCAGCCCCCCGAGCGCAGGTGCTGACAGCAGCACTGGTGGAAGCCCTGTCAGTGAGGGCGTCGGGGTGGGTCCGATCGGAACTGCAGCACCATCCGTCTGACCCCTGTAGGCCTCATGAAAGAAACCGGATACTCCGAAAGGAGGTCCGGTTTTCTTTTGGGGCTGAAAAAATCGCTATGCGCCCATTTCCGTTAAAATCGGGCTTTACCATTCAAATCCGCTTGTCCTTCGATTTATCAGCAACAAAGCCATGAAGATCCTATCCGCCGCCATTCTTATTCTGATCCTGGTCAGCCTGGGTTACCTCATGTTCGGCAAGCAGGGCATCCCTGATGGGGTGACCGCCGTCACTCCCTTTAATTTGAAGCGTTTTGAAGGCACTTGGTATGAAATCGCTCGTCTGGATCATGGCTTTGAAAAAAACATGAGCCATGTGTCGTTCACCTACACGCTCAAGGATGGCGATGATTTCACTGTCGAAAATAAATCGCTCGATGGCAAAAACGGCCGCTGGCAGCTTTCAGAAGGCAAGGGAACCCTCATCGGGGATCCCAATATCGGCCGCCTCAAGATCTCCTATTTCGGCCCCTTCTACGGCAGTTTCAACATCATCGCTCTGGATGAAAAGAATTATTCCTGGGCGATGGTTACAGGACCGAGCACCCGTTATTTCTGGATTCTTTCTCGTAAAAAAACGCTTGAAGACCCCATTATTCAGGACCTCATCCGCAAAGCCATTGGAATGGGGTTCAAGCTGGACAAGATGATCCATGTAGACCAAAAGGATGAAACCGCTGTCGAAGGCCTCGCTCCTCCCCAGACGAAAACCCCGGAATAATCTCCCTTCCCTGTCATCCCATGTTCATTTCGGCATGGGATGATGGTAGCGGACGTCGAATCAATAGCTAAACACGGTTATAAATTGAAACACCATAGACGCTGTTTCCCTTCCTGTGTTAGCTTTCAGCCATGAACTTCGGGGAATGAAAGACCCCAGAAAAGCCCCGGTGCGGGCAGGGTATGCCCGTCCCAAACAGACAGCATTCGGAATACTTAAAGAGGACGATCACCATGGCAACGGCTGCAACAGCAGAACAAACAGAAAACGATCCGCTTCGCTCCATTTCGGACGCCATGCGCGAAGCCATCAACAATGCATCGGAAGATGCCAGCAAAGCGAGCGAAAAAATCCGCGAGGCGGGTTCAGGCATGGGGCAATCCATTTCTCGCTTTACCTATACCAGTTCCTACATGTTGTCCTACGGCGTGGTTTATGCGACGGTCTTCGTTGCCAAATCCATTCCGCAGGAAAACCCCATCGTTGAAGGACTCATCGATGGCGGCAGAGCCGCTATAGAAGCGCTGAACGAAGCCAAGTCAAAGTAAGCCACTCTGAAGCAATCCCTTCGGAAAGCGGGCCAACCATGGTCCGCCTTAGGCCTTGCTGGCCTGATGTGTGTGGTGGGTGGCCGTGCCCCAAAAATCGGCCCATGTAATGAGTAGACACCCTATGGAATCCCCTTCCAATAACACTGGCCTATCGACACCGGCGCAGCCTAGCATTCAGTTCCCCCGCCCCGGTACGCTGAGAATCCAGAATGCCCAACTGTTTCACTCCACCGACGCGCCGGCATTTGCGAGCTTTGTCCGACGTGCCTTTGGGAGTCCTGGCGTTCAGTCGTTGAGCATCCCCAAACCGGGACAAGCCTTTGCGGACCTTCATTTTGATAGCCATCAGTATTCGCCGAAGGAAATCCTCGCTCAATTGAGCGCATCTATTGATGCAGATTTTCCGCGCCAGAATGAACTGGCTAAGCACGAGCCGCAGATTTCACCGATTGCCATTGCGCGCGATCGGACAGGCGCCGTAGCCTATTATCGCTACGAGAACTTCGTCACCGGATGGGAGCTCCTCTCCGAATCCACCGGCATGATTCGGCTCAGAAACCCTGTGCTCTATCGCAAGGGTTCTCTTTGTGAGGCCATCGAACGTGAATTGATGAGCGTTCTTGGTGTTGATCGCTTCAAGACCCACAGCCTCCGCTGCTCGGTTCAGGTCCATTTCGATCCACGACGCCTCTCTAGCGTCAATATCATCGAGATTATCGATTCCGCGCTGGCCTCTGCAGAAAATCAGGAGGTACTGGACAAGCTTGATCTGGACCTTGCTGTCTGCTCAGCCTCCATACCCCTTGCTGCCGCTGCACAGATGGCCTTTCCGCCGCTGATGCCGGTTGCAGCCGCCGTCTTTGCCTATACCGCCATCCCGAGCATCAAGGGCGCTTACGACGTCATATTCAAAGAGCGTCGACTTGGCGTCGATATTCTCGATACGCTCGTCGTCTTGGGTTGCCTTGGCACGCTTCAGATTCTTCCCGGGGCGGTCATGGCATGGTGTCTCTCTTTGGGGCGTCTTCTGGTCAAAAAGACGGAAGATAACTCAAAGAAAATGCTGCTCAATGCCTTTGGAAAGCAACCGCGCTTTGTCTGGCTCATGAAGGATGGCGTCGAAATCGAAGTCCCTCTTGAGAAAATTGCTCAAGGCGACATTGTTGCCGTGCACACCGGTGACGCGGTTCCGGTCGATGGTCACATCATTGAAGGCATGGCCATGATTGACCAGCACGCCCTGACCGGCGAATCGACACCGGCCGAAAAAGGCGTGGGAGATCGTGTTTATGCCTCGACCATTCTGGTGGCAGGAAAAATCTTTGTTTCGGTTGAACAGGCCGGCAGCGAGACGGCTACGGCCAAGATCAGCCAGATCCTGAATGACACCGCGGGTTACAAGCTGACGTCCCAAAACAAGGGCGAGCGCTTGGCCGATCAAGCGGTTCTCCCCACCATGATCGTGAGTGGCATTGCCTTTTCCACACTCGGCCCCTTCGCCGGGGTCGCTGTACTGAACAGCGATCTTGGAACCGGCATCCGAATGGCCGCCCCCCTTGCCATGCTGTCATCCCTCTCTCTGTGCGCGCAGAAAGGTATCCTCGTCAAGGATGGTCGTGCACTTGAGTTGATGAACGAAATCGATACCGTTCTTTTTGACAAGACGGGAACCTTGACCCGCGAGCGCCCGGAAGTGGGTGACATTGTCACAGCGCACGGACACAAGCCCGAAGAGGTACTCCTGTTTGCTGCGGCGGCAGAACGAAAGTTCCATCACCCCATCGCCTTGGCCATTCTGCACAAAGCGGAAGAATTGGGCCTTGAATTACCCGCGACCGATGAAACCGAGTACAAGGTTGGTTATGGCATCAGCGTTGGCGTCGATGGCCACCTGATTCGCGTTGGTAGCCGTCGCTTCATGGAGATGGAAGGAATCGTCATCCCCGATGCCATTGAGAAAAAACTCGATGCCGTGCATGAAGATGGCGACACCATGGTGATGGTCGCGATTGACGATCACCTCGGCGGCGCTCTCGAGCTTCGGGCCGCCCTTCGCCCCGAGGTCAAGGACATTATTCAAGGCCTTCGCCAGCGTGGCATCAAGCATCTCGCCATTATTTCAGGAGACCATGAGGCACCCACCAAAAAGTTGGCTGAAGAACTCGGCATGGACCGCTATTTTGCGCAAGTTCTGCCGGCTGACAAGGCCGACTATGTCGAAAAGCTTCAGGCGGAAGGCCGCAAGGTCTGCTTCGTCGGGGATGGCATCAACGACTCGATTGCCCTGAAAAAGGCCAATGTCTCGATTTCGCTGCGAGGAGCCACCACCATCGCAACGGACACGGCACACATCGTTTTCCTCGAACAGGGACTTGGAAAGCTTTGCGAACTTCGAGATATCGCCCGCAATCTGGACCATAACATTCGGAGAAGTTGGGGGATGATTCTGGTCCCGAATGCCGCCTGTGTAGTCGGTGTCTTTACCATGGGCTTTGGTGTCGGATTCTCGGTGTTGACCAACAATGTCGCGGCTATTGGCGCACTGATCAATGGAGTCCTTCCCATGCGCGAGGTGGCGAAGCTTGAGGCCGAACGTCGCCACATGCTTGAGCTCGAACTGGCCGCACATGATGCCGATCCTGAGCCTGAAACCGATCTTGAGGCAATGAAAGTTGTGGCGGCAAGCAGCGGGCCGGGCGAAATGGCTGTTGAATCGTCAACGGTCAGAACGCCGAGAAAGATCAACACGCGAAAGACCACGACAAGATCGCCTAAAAAAGCGGTGGGGCAGGCTTGAAAAAAGCACGAATATCCCTGAGGTGTGTATCCTTTCCCCTTCATAGCGAGGACTGATTCATGGCAGAGAAAGTGACCCCTACGACACCTTCAAAGACCCCAGCCAAAAAGCCACGGGAACGCCTTCTCAAGACTCGCCCGAGAGCCAGTGAAGCGGTTCCACTGGCCGCTGAGAAAGAGCACACTGCGATCGCACCAGAGAAAAAGAGCGACCCTGAAGGTCCCCGCTTTCAGTTCTTTCTCATCGACAGTGGCTGGGATGGCCCCGCAGCCCATGTCATCCGGCAGAACCTTCGGATGGTGACGCAGCTTCAAAATCATGATCCTTTCTATGTGCTGACGCGGAGTCAGTCGAGCGAAATTCTCAAGCGGCACCCACATCTGATCGGGAAAGACCCGATCCTTCTGGCCCGGGATATTCACGGGGCGAGATACCATGGCCGTAAGCAGTATCATGGTTTCCATCTCAACCTAGGAATCATCCAGAACCCCGAGGATGCTCTCGAAGTGCTGCAGAATTTTGTCAATTTCCTAGCCGTGCATCGGAAAAACGCCAATATCGAGCATTTGATCAAGCAAAAGCTTCACAGAGATGGCCTTCAGGGGGCCGTTGAAGTGCTTCGTGGCGGTAGCGAGCAGCTGGTCTAAAATCCCGACGGTCTGGGCAAGAAATCTCGGAGAACCCTCACGATGAATCAAGTTTCTGAAGCGATTACCAGTCTTTTCGGCTTCATTCTTATCGCGGCAATTGGCTATGAACTGAAACGCCGAAGAAAGAAGCTACGCGAACTCTATAACGTTCTCGATCACGAGGATCTGGCTGTTGTTGCAGATCTTGATGAAATGCTGAAACAAGGTGTCCTTAAAAACTACGTTCCAGATTTTGAATTCCACGAAGCAACACGATGAGCGCTCAGATTAAGGTCGGATCCGCTGCGATTGAAATTCGGGATCCGAGCCTCTTTGGGGTCTCATCGAGCCCCCCCGGTCGTGTTTTTGTTCAGCGCGCACTAAAGCTTCCTGAGGTCTTGAGTGTCGCGCTTCAATCCGAAAAACAGCTTGCGACTGTTCGATTCGAAACTGCAGCGGAAAGTCGCAAAGGATTTCTCGAACGATTTCTCTCTGCCCTTGAAGGCCAAACGCCCAAATCAGCGAGTCCTGATATCGACTGGTCACCGGCAGAATCCAATGCCTACTGGGTTAGGGAAAAGGACCAGGTACAGAAACTGGACTTGAGCTATTCCTCTGAGGGTGAGCTTGTTTTTCGCCATCCTACCCTTTCCACGGGTACTGCTGCCCTTGCTCTCAAGATTCACGGAAAACTGGGTGGGAAATCGGGCGTTCGTAGCCTACAGCATCAACCAGATACCTCGTCGATCCTGATTCAATTTAATCCTCAGAGGATTAAATCTGAGCGCATCGAAGCCGAAATTCTGTCCGCCGTTGTAGAGCCGACCCCGGTCGCCACCATCGCCGATCCTTCGGCTGTGCCGATGACCGTTTCGGCTACTACGGTTGGCCTCAGCACCGTTGGGGAGCTTCTTCTTCCTGTGGTGACCCCGGTGGCTGCGGGTGTCCTGATTGCCACCAACTTTCACATCGTCAAGGATGCCGCTTCGCAACTGACCCGAGGCAAAGTCGGCGTACCTCTTTTTCATACCGCGCTGCTGACTTGCTCCATCGTTACAGGACAAGTGCTGGCATTCGCGCTAACGGACTGGTCTTTGCGTTTCTGGCAGCGGCGCTGGCGTAATCAGCTGGCGCTTGAAACGGAAGAAACCCTCGAGGAAACCCTACCCTCCCTGATGCAGATCCGAAATATCGGTCAAAATGGGGTCGAGCGTCTTACAAGCCCCGACGCCATCCGCCCAGGGGATCGACTGCGGGTACTGGTCGGAGAAATTATTCCTGCCGATGGGGAGATCCTACTGGGGACGGCCTTGGTGGATGAATCACTCATCACCGGGGTACCTTACCCAGTGAGAAAGTTTGCGCCTGAAGAGGTCTTTGCCGGAAGTCGCGTTCTCAGCGGCCCCATTGAGTTTGAGGTCAGAAGAGCAGGCAGTGATACCCGTGCAGCTCGCATTGCCGAGGAAATTAGCCGGACGGCGACCCTCATCCCCATGGAAAAAAGTCTCACCGCAAAAGCCGAGGCTCTGGGAGACAAAACAGCACTGCCAACTCTCGCCACCGCAGGTGTTGGCTGGATGGCCGGAAGCCTGATCACCGTGGGCGCGATCCTGCATCAGGACTGGGTTAGCGGACCTTATCTCGCAATCCCCCTGGTCACCCTCCAACATATCCGGTCAGCCCTCGCGTTAGGTGCTGTCACTCAAAGTCCCAGTGCATTGCTCCGTCTGTCAGAAGCCCAATTTCTGGTCCTGGATGGCGATGATGCAAGGCTCTTTGCCCCGGGGGTTGTATTAAAGGAAATTCGCTCGACCCTCAAGCATCAAGAGGCGCTTCTCCAGACCGTCGCTGGAGCCGCTCTGTTTCTGGGGGATGCACGCTCCAATGCCTTACAGAAGGCTGCAGCTGAGCAGGGTCTGGCCGTAAGGCAACCAGACCTTGTCCGCATTGAACCAACGCTGATCGAAGTCGAACAGGGCCGCCATCGGGTGATATTGAATGCCGCCACAAAAGATCCGCTGAGCCCCTTTCAGGTTGAGATTGATGGTCAAGCGATTGCCGAATTCCATTTCCAAGAAAGCCCTTTCCCGGAAGCCAGGGAAACGATCGCGTCGTTTCAGGCTCAGGGATTCGATATTTTCCTGATGTCATCAGATAAAGATGAAGAAGTCGCGAAAAAAGCCAGTGAATTGGGAATCACCCTTTTCGGGGGAGAGCTCGACCTCAATGCCAAGAAACGCTTCCTTGATGGGCTAAAAAGCCGCGGGGTCAAAAGCCTTCTTGCGTGCAGCGCATCAAACGCAGCAGCCCTCGCTGCTCATGCCCACGTCACAATCGCCCTGGAAACCCTTCAAAAGGAAGCCGTTGCCGCAGATATCGTTCTTCAGGGCGGGCGATACGCCGCCCTTGGCTCGCTTGTGGAACTCTCACGGTGCTATGTGCCCGATATCGAAAAGAGCACACGCGAGGCGCTGGTTCCCAATTTGCTTTGCGTTGCGGGTGCCTTTGGCGGACTTCTCAATGGCATCACCTCTGGCATTATTGCGAACATTGCAGTGGCCAACGTGGATCGGGGCCTCAAGAAGAAGTTGTCTCGCGGGCGGCGGCGTCCACGCCTGATCCAGACGGCTTCATAAACACATTACCCAAGACCTCGGAATCATCAGGAAAATGACCAAATCGCCCACACGAAAACCGCTTGGCCGCTCGGCACGCAACGCCTCAGGGTCCACTCCCGAAAGCGCCGAGAACCCGGCTGATCAGGTTCTTGATGAGAGCGAGAATTCCGAACGGCTCGAAAAACAACTGGCTTTGATGCAGATCGATCAGGAGACCGCTGATCGGATTCGAAAGCTTCCAAAGGATGTGGGATGGCTCTTGATAACCGCAGGATTATTGGGCATGGTCTTGCCTGGCGTGATCGGCACACCTCTCCTTGTCCTCGGCAGTCTGATGGTCTGGCCCTCAAGCCAGAAAAAAGCCGGCCAGTGGCTATCTGGCCAGTCACCCAAGATGTTCCGTGGCAGCATGAAGCAGATCAACCGCTTTCTTGACGATCTCGAGCGAAGATATCCCTCCG
Organism: Pseudomonadota bacterium; assembly: GCA_041178325.1. Taxonomy (GTDB): domain Bacteria; phylum Pseudomonadota; class Gammaproteobacteria; order Methylococcales; family Methylococcaceae; genus UBA6136. The sequence goes on along the minus strand of JBEGVN010000102.1, from coordinate 26,455 downwards.
AACGTTAAATCCCCAGGGTTTGATTGTTCAAGGTTTTTTGCCTCGCCATCCCATGAGGGTCAACTGGGCCAAACCGGCCCAAAGCAGGAAAGGGATTAACCAGTAAGTTTGCTGATACATCGTTGGATCAGGGTGTTTCTGATACGGAATTTCGTAGATGCCGGACCAAGCCGCATGAAGAGGCGATTCGATCATCACTTGCCCTGAAGCAAGTCCCACCGTAGAAATGCCCGTATTGGTCGTCCGCAGCACAGGACGCCTGACCTCAACGGCCCGCCCGAGGGTCATCATCAAATGCTGACGGGGCTCTTCCCAGGTGCCATACCAGGAATCATTGGTCACATTGACCAGATACTGAGCTCCCAGATCAGCCCACTTGCGCGTAAAGTCGGGAAAAAGACTCTCATAGCAAATCTGAACGCCCATCTTGTAGCCATTCCATGCGATGAGGCGGGTGGGACCTTCACCCCGGGCAAACTGCCCTATCGGTGGAAGCCACTCCCTGATGCTCGGAAACCAATCTTCCCCGGGGAGGTATTCTCCAAAAGCCAGCAGAATGGTTTTACTGTAATGGGGGGAAACGAGCTTCCCCTCCCGATCCAAAAGGAAAAGTGAGTTCGTAAGCTTCCCAGAATCAAAATCAAAGCCGTAAGCCCCCGTTGCTAGCGCCAGATGACGTGACTTCAGGAAAGATTCAAGCTCGACGCGACGTGGACTGGTTTTAATTTCTTTACCGAGAAAATCCGGAAAAGCCGTTTCTGGCCAAATGGCAAAATCGATGGTCCGGCCGTCCTGCCCTCCTAGCCCCTTGTCGGTCAGATCCATATACGTTTTTAGGATGCCATCCTGATAGCCATTACCGAGCTCCGCGGCTATCTTTTCAGAGTTGCCGATGTTGCCCTGAACCATCAGAACCCGAAGCAATCCATCAGGCGCCGGAAGACTTGAGGCCAACCATACCCCGGTCCCGTTCAACACCAAAAAGAAGGTGAGACCCGCCATCAAAATCCGGCGACCCTTGGGCTTTCGCCGCGCATCCCAATATGCCCAGCTCATCAGGCCGAACAGGATGGTGAATGCGCTCAGTCCCGAAAAACCGATGATCTCTGCACAATGGAAAATAGGGACCTTCGATGCAAACCAGGCATAGCCAAAGTTCCAGTCAAATAAGGTCGGTACCGTAGCCTGTGATAAGACGGTGACCAGAGCCATCATCCAGCGGGAGTGCCAACTGGTCCTTTCTATCCGGGCACTCAGGAAAAACCACACGACCCCAGCGACTGGCACAAAGAGGTGCGTAAGAATGGCAAACAGCAGCATTCCGATGACCGAAACCCACCAATCAAGGTGCGCGAATTCGTGAAGCGTATAGGTCACCCAGTTAAACCCGATCAGGGTGAAGACAAAAGCGCAGGCGAAGCCCCCCCAAAGAATATCCGACAGTCGGGACTGGCGGCTCCAGAAAAGCCAAAGAGGCACAAAACAAAAGAGTGAAGCCCATGGCGGAAAAGGAATGTAGCTCGTTCCTACCAGAAGGCCTGAGAGGATAGGGAGTTTGAGCCGCAAGAGCTGGGCTTTCATGCGCGAACTCCCCATCAGAAACACCGCTCAAGAATAGTGCGAATTTCGGCGTCCTCGAGACGGACGGGGTTGGTCTGCATGCTCGATCCTCGTGAGTGAGCGACGATCCTATCAAAGTCATCTGAAGCAACCCCCAAAAGGCCCAGCCTGGGGAGACCCAGCGACCGCGTCATCAAACGCAAGTGGGCCAGCAGCTGTTCGAGGGATTCCTCTTCATTAAGGTCTGGACGCTGAAGGAGAACGCGCGCCGCCACCGCGTATTTTGAACGGTGCTGAGCACCTGTATCTCGTGAAGCCATCGCCTCAAGGTTCACCGCCGTGGCTTCAGCCAGGAGGGTTCCGCACACCACGCCATGGCCTATGGGGAAAAATGAGCCCAATGGCTGCGCCAATCCATGCACAGATCCAAGGCCTGCTTGGGCAAGGCAGATCCCTGAAAGAAGCGCCGCATAGGCCATTTCGCCGCGCCCCTCTCCTTCATCCTCGCCGTGAAACCAAGGTAAAAGACCTCGTGATACCGCTTCGATTCCGCTTAGCGCGAGGGCATCCGTCATGGGATTGGCGCGAAGTGAAACATATGATTCCAAAAGTTGTGTGAGTGCATCCATGCCGTTGGCCGCAATTAAAGCCTTGGGACATCCTGCGAGAAGATCCGGATCCACGATGGCATGGCGGGCCATCAATGCATCATCGCGAAAGGACTTCTTAAAGCCATGGATACCCTGACGCGTCAGGACCGCATTACGCGTTGCTTCTGAGCCCGTTCCCGCTGTCGTCGGTACTGCGATAAAAGGCACGGCTGGGCCCGGATAAGGTTTTTCCGGCCCCACCCCCTCAAGAAATTCCATTACGGATTCACCAAGCGGCAGCAGGCCTGCAATGGCCTTTGCAGCATCCAGAACACTGCCACCCCCGACCCCGACAACCACATCAGAGGTCTCCTGGCGCAATCCTTGAACAATTTGATCGACCTCTTCGGGACTCGGCTCGCCTGAAATAGTGACCCCTTGGACCGAGAATCCCTGACTGGATAATGCACGATCAAGCGCTGTTCCAGCCGCTGAATGCTTAAAGGAGCTCTTCCCTGTCACCAGCACCATGCGTTTTCCATAGCGCGCCGCCAGAGCCGGCAGTTCCTGAACACGTCCCGCGCCAAACAGAATCTTTGGAATCGAACCAATCGCAAAAGCTGTAATCATTGGGGATAAAGGGCGCGCATGGGGACACCCTTGCGGGGCTCAGCCATCATCTCGGCAACGGTGTCGCGCCACGTGAGGTAATGTGCGGTCTGCTTGTGAGCCTGAGCATCTCCCTCGTTTCTGTAGGCTTCGTAAAGAATGAAGTGCCCATCATCTGCCGGGTCTTGCAAAATATCAAAACGAAGATTTCCAGGCTCCTTTACAGAGGCCTCATGATTGGCACGGGTAGCCTCAATGAAAGCTTCGAAGCAGCCAGCCTTGACCTGAACATGGACCAACGTGACGTGCATAGCAAGGTTTCTCCTTTCTGATTTTTCGAAGGGAGAACTATACCTTTCTCGGTCTTTCCCGTGGTTCCCGAATTTCGCCCAGGTGCTTTCAAGAGAATCACGTACGCACCTGTACGACTTTGAAAAGAGGATCCTCAGGGATCAAATAGGCGCTGGCGGTGAACGCCTGAGGGGGGTACGACTACTCCTCTTCCCGAAGGAAGAGGATTCCTAATTCACAGAGAACTGCTCATGCCGTTTGGCGACACAAGTCTAACGCTCTCTCCAAAGGCTAACACCCCAAGTCCTGCGGCTTTGATGTTACGCGCGGCGTTGATGCCCCGATCCAAGAGGCTCGAACAGGAAGGACAGGTCCACTCCCGATCATTCAACGTCAGCGCATCATGGATGTACCCGCAACAGGAACAGCGCTTGGAGCTCGGGAAGAAGGTGTCCATAGCGACAAGGCTTTGCGAGGTAATTGATGTTCTCCTGTCTTTCCTGATAGGCCAGGCGTCGCCATTCAAGAATCAGGTTATAGACTTTGCGCACGCAGCCAAAGGTCTGAGCCAGGAGAACCTCCTGCTCGGGTGTGGGGTAGAACCGATATTTATAGGCCCGTTTGAGCGTATTCACGACACGGGCTGTAGCTTATGCCAACCATCCTAACAACCGCTCTTTGGATCGGAGAGTTAGCTATCCCTCCCCGTCCTAAAGGACCGGGTTTCTCGCGAGATTAACGATGATTCACATTGCGCTTAGAACGCCTCCTCCTCACCGCATTCCTGATTGGTTGGTTCGCGCCTTATCACAAGGACTGACCCCAAAAATTCTGGATGCCTATCGTCGCAGCGGATGGCCCATAAAGTCGATCGCACAGATTATGAATCTGGAGGTCGAGGGCGTTCGCGCTGCACTGGAGCGATGGGAAATCCCCTGATACGGGTTCCCATCGCTTAAAGCCCTTTGCTTAAAGCCATCGCTCAATGGCTCTGGCAACGTCAGCCGAATCAAGATGACGATCATTAGCGATCGCCCCCACGGTCCAACCACTTGAGAGGTAGGTTTCGAGAGCAGAAGGCGAGAGACCTTGGCGTTGCACGCGCTTAACCCAACCTGCAGCACTCTCTGTATCTTGAGCAGAATCACGATGCTTCATGGGGTTCCACCCCTTGAGCGCAGGCGTTTTGATTTCAGCGAGGACGGTTTCGTTTGTCATGGGGAACCTCGGTTAGATGGGCGATTCACAAAAACCAAGGGGGGCAAAGATCGAAACCGATCCGATCACAGCCGTACAGTTCTCACTGCCCTCCTGTGATCAGACTAAAAGTAAAGTCCGTAACTCTCTATCCGTAAACGTCCCTAGGTCTTTCTACGAATAATTCCGGGGGCACCGGGCAATTGATTAATCGCGAAGACCCTGCGCGATGGCAAGGGAGACCAGATCCGCATTACTGTCGACAGTCAGTTTTTCCATGATACGACTGCGATGGATTTCCGCCGTTCGTGGACTTATATTGAGGCTTCGCCCGATTTCCTTAGCCGTATACCCCTTTGAAAGAAAGAGACAAATCTCTCGTTCGCGCGGAGTCAGTTTCTGAAAAAGTCCGTCGATACTGTTTTTGCGATCCTTTTCCTCACAGCGTGTTTGGGCCAGTCCGAAGGCCCACTCCACAACCTCCAGCAGCCTTTCAGGCTCAACCGGCTTTTGGAGAAAATCAATAGCTCCCAACTTCATCCCGTGAGTGGCCGACTCCACGTCCCCTCGTCCTGTGAGAAAGATGACCGGGCATTGGGGCACCTGTTCTCTGAGCATTTCCATCAACGTCAGTCCGTTGATTTCAGGCATCTGAAGGTCCAGTATCGCGATAAAAGGGCCCTTCTCATTCGGAACAGCCTCCATGAAGGTCCGACTGGACGTAAAGGGTATCGCTTCAATACCGCTCATCTGAAGCAGCTCGACCAAGGATTCGCAAACTCCTTCATCATCATCGACAACATATGCTCTTTTCAGCTTGTCCACCGCATTTCCTCTTTTTTGTCAGCCGTCACAGCCAGAAACCGATCAGCCTCAAAACCATTCAACCACCTTGCTGGGGTGGTGTCGTCCAGCACTGGGGCAAGTACTCCCCAGAGGGAAAAACGAGGTCCGCTTTCTGGAATGTCTCGGCATCCTGCATCTCCTCTCCAAAATGGAGCCGACCCTTGATCGCCTTTCGAAGCGGATTGATTAACTCCTGTAAGTCAGCCACCTCAATGAGATGCCCTCCTTGTCGTTGCTTAAGAAACATACCGCTCTCCTCTCTACTTGGATTGGAATTGGGATCACAAGCAAGCCCGACTCCATCCGCCAATTTCCACTCACCTCCGAAATGATGGTGAAGTGAATCTCAATTTCCGACGATATGGAGGCAACACTAGCACTTTTCTGTTGCGATTCTGGAACACACCCTGTGTTTCAACCATTCGTAGAAACGCCTAGATCTCCCCAATCCAGAAAAAATCAGTGTTCCCCACACGCGCCGAAACCATGTACCTCGAGCACAGGTTAAAATCGCCATGTCCAAGAGTTGTCATCATTCGATCATGTCCAAAAAAATTCTTGTCATCAACACCAACCCTCTCCTGAATCTGGTTCATCAGGGCCCGATTGAGATCGGCATCATCAACCGGGTCCCCGGATTTACCATGCATGCGGAAGGAAAGGGAGTGAACGTGGCTCGGGTACTCTCACGACTTGGTCAAGCGGTGACGGTTACAGGATTTGCGGGTGGCCACAGTGGGGCGTGGCTCAAGGAATTGGTTCGTGAAGAAGGGATTACCGAAGCCTTTGTCGAACCGCAGGCACCCATGCGGGTCGGGTTTATGGCCTCGCCCAGCGAATTTGCACATCCAACAACCCTGCTTCCCGGTGGATTCCATGTAACCGATGCGGAGTGCCAGGCGTTATTTGATCGCGTCGACCAGCTCCTGACCCCTGAAATCGGATTGATGATCATCAGCGGCTCAGTACCGACCCCCGAGGTCGCCCCTCTCTATCCAAGACTTTTGACCCTGGCCGTCCAACATGGAATCCCCTGTTGGCTGGATGCGCACGGTGAGGGACTGGTCCAAGGTCTGGCCGGTAGTACCCCCCCCGTTCTGGCAAAACCCAACCGTGAGGAATACGAGGAGTCCAGTGACTGGAAAAAAGTCCCGGAGCTGCACATCACGGATGGTGAAAAACCTGTTGAAATTGTTCTCGCTGGATTTCCCGCCCTCAAGGTCACACCTCCTGCCATTCAGCAGGTCAATCCGGTCGGCTGTGGCGATTGTTACCTTGCAGGTCTTGCGTACGGTGTTATGCAGGGTTGGGATCTAGAGGAACGCGTTCGTTTTGCAGCAGCCGCAGGCACAGCCAATGCTGCACGGCAGGACGTTGCCCGGATAAATCGGCCAGACATCCTCAAATACCTTGAGGATGTGGTCATAGAGCGGCTATAGACGGGGCCTTCTTGAGGCGCCTAGTGTTTCAGCGTCCGTATCCGGGAAGCGACCGTATCTGCGTCTGAAGCGGGATCAACATCCGTGTTAATGTCCCGAATCACGCCCTCGGGATCCACGATGAACGTCCAACGTTTCGCAAGATTGACCAAGGGCATCTTGACCCCGTAAGACTCAGTGACTGCTCCCGTCTCATCGGCGAGAAGGGTGAAGCTCAAGTGATGTTTCTTATGGAAAGCCTCGATCGACGCCACAGAATCGGTACTGATACCGAACACTTCGGCATTTTCGTCACGAATCTTTTTGATGGCATCGCGATAGGCACAAGCTTGCTTTGTGCAACCTGGCGTATCGGCCTTGGGATAGAAGTAAAGAACCGTCCAAGCTCCTTGCCGTGATGACAATCGGAAGGACTGACCCTCTTCAGTCTTCAATTCAAAATCCGGGGCTTTCTGGCCAACGGTCACAGGTTCTGCTTTCACAGCATTAGCGGCCGGCACACTGAAACTCAGAAGAAGAGCAATACGCTTGAGCCAGGAAGTTTTTGCCATGGGAATGTCCTCAGCTAAACATCATTGGACCAGCGCTTGGGGCCTGGGTTCCTCATTCCCCCGATGATCGCACCTAGGGGCTGCTCAGACCAGGTTTTGGGCCACCTGCACCATGGAGACCCGGCAACTCGTCGAGGGTCACAGGACATCCCGAAAGACACTGTTCAAGATCATCGCCACAGTGATCATAGGCCTCAGGCAGAGGTCCCGGGGCGACGCAAGGATTTTGCGTCGTCGTCCGCGTGTTCGAGTAGCGACGCATGCATAACCAGTAATTTGTTTTGGCTTGTTCAAAAACGAGGCGCCTCTCCTCGTTTTTTAGGGCAAAAAAATGACTGCAATCCTCGCCATTCTTGAGGCACTGCTGCCCACAGGCCAGCCGATATTGATCATCGGGCGGCGCTGACTGAAATATTCCGCTACACCCTGAGAGGGTCAGCGCGCAGAAAAAAAGACCAGTCAATAAATTGAAAACCAGCTTCGATGACGCGGACTTCACTCCTCAAAACCTCTGCCGAAATCCTCAAACCTGAGAAAGGAACATTAGCATATCTCTGATGTAATCCCAGAACCCTCAGGAGGAAGACTCCTGCGTTAGAATTTGGGGTAATATCAATCACAATAGTCACTATTTACTCTGATACGCAAACAACCGCGCAAGCACAGGTTTCTGCGGCCGATGACAGGAGTCCTTTTGCACTTTCAACGATTGCAGCTTTATTCCCCGTCAGCCTTGTGCGGCGCTTTTCTTCTACTGGCCGCGGCCCCTCATCAGGCCTTGTCTTTGGACATCACGGTCGATGCCCCTCCCGTCCTTCAAAGCAAGATTGTTCTGGAGACAGTCACCGAAACGGTACTTCAGGATACGCTGAGAGCTTCAGGCCGCGTCTCTGTCAATGAAAACCATCTGGCCAAGATTGGCCCTAGCATCAGTGGTCGCGTCATTGAGGTTCGTGCCAACGTCGGACAGCTCGTCAGTCGCGGACAAGTACTGGCCGTCATGCACAGCACCCAATTGAGTGATGCCCAGGCGAATTTCCTCAAAGCCAAATCACAAGTCGAACTCAAGCGGCTTTTCGTCGAACGATCCCGAAAGCTGTACGAGGAAGGCATTATCAGCCTGCTGAATCTTCGGGAGAGAGAATCCGTCCTGACCGAAAAGGAAATCGAAATGAATGCCTTGGCTGACCAGTTGGCCGTCATGGGCATGCACGCGGATGACCTTCAAAGACTGTCCAAGCAAAAAGGGGTGAACTCCAATACCCCGATTACGGCAACGATCAATGGGAGCGTGATTGGTCGTCACATTTCGGTCGGCCAGATCGTTGAAATCTCAGATGAGCTCTTTGTCGTGGCCGACCTTTCAGAGGTCTGGGTTGTTGCCGAAGTACCGGAAAAAGCGGCGACGGCACTCGAGCTGAACTCGCCCGCCGATATCGAGATCCCTGCACTCGCACACCAAAGACTCAAAGGCAGCCTGAGCTTCATTGCCAGCACTGTCGACCCTGATTCCAGAACCATCAAGATCCGGATTGTCCTTCCAAATCCCCAATTTCGTCTCAAGCCGGAAATGCTGGCCAGCATCTATATCCAGCAACCTTCACTTCCTGCCCTCACCATTGCAGCGAGCGCCGTCATCCGAGACCAGAATCAGGACTATGTTTTTGTCGAGACCACCCCTCATCGCTATAGCCTAAGGGCTGTTAGCCTGGATGATGAAATCGATGGCAGGCGACGCGTGACTTCCGGTCTTTCTGCAGGTGAGAAGGTCGTGGCTCGAGGGAGCTTTCAGCTCAACAGCGTCAGAATCCAGTCGCAGGGACAGTAGGCCATGATTGAAGCGCTTGTCCGCTACGCGCTCAACCGAAGGGTCATTGTGCTCTTGATCGCGCTGGCCCTGACCTTGAAAGGGCTGACAGAGCTTCGCGTCCTCAATATCGACGCTTTTCCGGATGTCACCAACATTCAGGTGCAGATCGCAGCAGAGGCGCCAGGGCGCTCGCCCGAGGAAGTCGAGCGTTTCATCACGGTTCCACTTGAAATTGCGATGACGGGCCTTCCAGGCCTTCAGGAGATGCGTTCCACAAACCGCGACTCGCTCAGTCAGATCACACTGGTCTTCAGCGATGAGACCGATATTTATTTTGCCCGGCAGCTCGTTATCGAACGACTGATCGAAGCAGGGTCGAGACTTCCCGCTCAAGTCACACCGGTTCTAGGCCCCGTCTCCTCCGGGCTAGGAGAGGTTTTCCAATACACACTGGAAGGCCCGCATGAGAGCGGTCATGCCCTCCCAGTGGAAGAATTAACCGATCGCCGAACGCTCCAGGACTGGGTCGTAAGACCCCTGCTTCGAGGCGTACCAGGAGTTGCCGAAATCAATTCCCTCGGAGGCTATGAAAGGCAATACCAGGTTGAACCTGACCCTGACCGCTTAAGACATTACGATCTCAGCCTTGCAGATGTCTATACCGCTCTGGCTCGCAATAACGCTAACAGTGGTGGGGGCAAGTTGCCGCACTACGAAGAGCAGTACCTGATTCGGGGTGTCGGGCTCTTCAAGGACGTGGATGATATTGAAAGCGTCGTTCTCAAGGAGTTGGATGGAACGCCGGTCCACGTCCATGACATTGCCCGGGTTCAAATCGGGACCGCGGTCCGATCCGGTGCCTTGATCAAAGATGGAATGACGGAATCTGTGGGCGGCATCGTCATGATGTTTCGTGGAGGGAACGCCAAAAAAATCGTCACCGACATCAAACGTCGGGTGGAAGAAATCAATCAGCAGGGCCTGATCCCGGGTGGGCTGAAAATTGTTCCCTTCTATGACCGCTCTGAGCTCGTAGACGCCGCCATTCGAACCGTGACCAAGGTGCTCATGGAAGGCAGCATTCTGGTCATCCTGGTCCTGTTTTTCTTCTTGGGTGATCTGAGATCCAGCCTCGTCGTCATTGCAACCTTAGTGCTAACCCCACTGCTGACCTTCATCGTCATGAATCAGCTGGGCATTTCGGCAAACCTCATGTCTCTTGGGGGGCTTGCCATTGCTATTGGCATGATGGTGGATGGATCGGTCGTGGTTGTAGAACATGCTTTTGCTCGTTTGAGTGGGAAGGTCGGTGCGCCTAACAGAGTGCGCGGGGAAACCATTTTCCGTGCGGTCAAGGAAGTCGGAACCCCGGTTGTCTTTGGCGTGGGCATCATCTGCCTGGTCTTTCTCCCACTGATGACCCTTCAGGGAATCGAAGGCAAACTGTTTTCGCCCTTGGCCTATACCATTGCCATCGCTCTTTTTGCATCGCTCGTCATATCACTGGTCCTTTCCCCTGTCCTCTGCAGCTTCATTCTGGATGGCCGCGAGGAAAAGGAAAACGAACTGCTCAGACGCCTTCGCGTAGGCTACGAAAACGCACTTCACAAAGCCCTGTCCCAACCACGCCCCGTGATGCTGGCGGCAGTGCTTTCGATCTTTGCAACGCTTGGACTTTTGCCGTTTCTCGGTAGCACTTTCATGCCCGAAATGAAGGAAGGAAGCCTGGTGACCGGGATCATTCGCCCCCCCAACATGTCACTGGCCGAATCGTTGAAGCTTGAAACCGAGGCCATGCGTCTCGTGAAGGAAGTACCCGGTATCGAACATGTCGTCTCTCAGTTGGGGCGAAGCGAAAACCCAACTGACCCGCAACCTGAGAACGAATCCAGTCCGATTGCCAGTCTGGCTCCGAAAAACCGGATGCCCGAAGGCTGGGACCAGATCACCATCGCTGAACGGATCAGGGAAAAGCTCGCCACCTTACCGGGGGTTCAAGTGGTGATGTCCCAACCCATTGCTGCCCGCGTGGCCGAAATGGTCACCGGTGTTCGCTCCGATGTCGCCATCAAGATCTTTGGGGATGACATTGGAACACTGAAACAAATCGGAAGCCGCGTTCTCAAAATTGTGGGCGAGGTCGATGGCGCTTCCGACATTCGAATGGAACGACTCAGCGGACAGCAATACCTCACCCTCGAAATCAATCGCCACACCATCGCACGTTATGGCATCAACGTAACCGATGTGAACGATGTCATTGAGACGGCGATCGGGGGACGTACGGCTACGGACGTTTACGAAGGCGAACGCCGTTTTCCGCTCCAGGTGCGTTATCCCCTGCGTTTTCGCGACAGCCTGGCCACGATCGAAGACATTCTTCTTGAATCCCCGAACGGCGCAATGGTCCGTCTCGGTGACCTTGCCGCGATCAAGGTGGTTGATGGTCCCGCTCAAATCAGCCGCGAAATGGGCAAGCGCCGCTTTGTCATCGGCGCCAATGTAAAAGACCGCGATCTTGGGGGCTTTGTCAGCGAACTCCAGCAGCGAGTAGCCAACGAAGTCAGTCTACCCGAGGGCTATTACCTCAAGTGGGGAGGCCAGTTTGAGAACATGGAACGCGCCAGCGCTCGGCTCTCGGTCATCATTCCTTTGACCATCCTTGCCATCTTTGTGGTGCTCTACATTCTCTTTGACTCACTCAAGATGGCACTGCTCATCATTCTGATCCTGCCCTTTGCATCCATGGGTGGCGTCATTTCCCTCTTTGTTTCGGGCGAGTACCTCTCTGTCCCGGCCTCAGTAGGTTTTATTACCCTTTGGGGAATTGCCGTTCTCAATGGTGTGGTCCTGATCTCGAGCATCAGGGCCCAGCACGTCAAACGTGGTGACTTTCAGAACGCCCTGCAACTGGGCTGTATTCAGCGTTTTCGCCCGGTGATGATGACAGCAACCATTGCCATGCTCAGCCTGATTCCGTTCCTCTTTGCCACAGGTCCTGGCTCCGAGGTCCAAAAACCCCTCGCCATCGTCGTCATCGGGGGGCTTTTCACCTCTACGCCAATGACCTTGATCGTCCTACCCATCATCTACCAATGGATCGAACGGACCCACCATTTCAGCGCGATCATCAAGGAGTCGAGAAGATTCTGAGCAGCGTCGGTCAGGGGCTGATGCCAACGGCCTGGTGCAGGGTGGAAATATCCTTGAGAACCAGAATCTTGCGTTCAGCGGCATCTCTCAAGGCGGTTTGCGCTGTTGTCTGAATCTTGAGGTAGTCGATCATGGAAATCTCCCCATTTTCGAGGGCGATTTTGCTCATCCTCAGTTGCTCCTCTGCGATTTCCTTCCGCCGCGATGCGACCACCAGCGCCTTCTGATCCAGATCCAGAATATGCTCGGCCTCGTGGGCCGCTTTTTCCAATTGGCGATGAAGCGCCTCTCTTTGGGCCAATTTCTCGTTGAGAAGAACATTGGCCTGCGCCACCTGGGGTGCGTGCCAGTCATCGCCCCCGATCGGAATCTGGAAAACCAGGTTGGTTCCCGTTCCGTATTCTCTGGATCGGCCGACAGAGGTACTGTCGGTTCCGATCAGAACCGTTGGCTGATTGCCTTGCTTTGAGAGTCTCACAAAATCAACCTCCGCCTGAGCGCGCTCAACCGAGGCAGTCGCCGCCGCCAGCGCGGGATGGCTATCGGATAAGGAGAGATCGCGGGCCATCTGTTCCTCAAAACGTCCCGGCATCAGTCGGGTTCGCGTGAGGCTGTGATAAGCCTTGTTGGCATGAATCACTTCAGCTTCTGCCTGCATCAGAAGGGACTTTTTCTCCAACGCATCACTTTCAGCCAAGAGCATGTCGGATTTGGACATGTCGCCAAGTTCCACCCGGCGCCTAACCACACGAAGCAGTTCATCCGCGACAGCCAATATTTTTTGAGCCAATTCGCGGCGATTCTCCGTTATGCGGATGTTCCAGAGCGCATTACGGACAAGGCCCGCGATTTCGTGCTTTAGCGCCACAGCGTAGCGCTCTGCAGCCAAAGACGACTGATCAGTGACCTTCTGGCTCGCCTCTTTTTGCCCCCACATCCAGATCGGGATCTGATAGCCGCTCTGGATGTCGCTGATACCCTTGTTTGAGATCAAGGCATCGTCGATGTACTGAAGGTAGATCATCGGATAACCCGCAACCCAGCTGGTGCTTCTTTGCTCGAGCGCCTGAACCTCATCCTCATAGGCCTTGACGATGGCCTGTTGCGGATAGTGCTGATACGTCGCTTCGATCACATCCCGAAGCGATAGACTTTCATCGATGACCAACGTGTCCTCATGATCCTCCACATTGAGCGCAAAGGAGATGTTGCATATGCCCAGGAGAAAGGACAGAACGAGGAGTTGAGGAAGATGCTTCATTCGGGGAGCCATTCACTGGGACGAAATAAATATGACATGACAAAAAGAGGTTTATGATGGAAGTTCGTCTGATTGTCACTCAAGTGTTCTATGATCGCGAAGCGCAAATTGGAGAAGAATCCATTTCGCAAATCGCTCGCTTGAGGGGATGTGCCTGATGCAATCTATGGATCTACCCTCAGCCAAGCATTCAGATCTGCCAACAATGTTGGCGCCAATCACCGCTGCCGCCGCAATCTGCGGTCATTGCTGGGAGGACACTATGCATAACCTCATCACCACACGTACTCTGATCGTAGTTCTTGCCGTAACGATGGCGGGATGCAGCAGCATTCGAAGCCGATACGACACCGCGGAACAAGACTGGACAGTGTATCCCGGTATTCAACGGGATGGGGCCGATATGGTCGGAACGCTGACTGGCGAAGTCCGCCCCTTGTGGACCTCTGCTCTTGTGGGGCCGGTCCTTTTGGCCGATGTACCCTTCTCCCTGGTCACAGACACCTTTGCCCTCCCCTACGATCTTTATGCGATCGGAACGGCGGGAAAAAACCCTAGCCCCCCGAGCGCGCCCTAATGAACCTGCTCATGGACCGATTGATGCGTCCTCGAATTCTACTCATGATCGTTGCTCTTATCGGCATGAGTGGTTGCGGCGGTTATGCATCCTCTGGAGGCATGGGGGGATATGGCATGGGCGGCATGGGAATGGGTGGACTCGGGATGGGCCCCATGGGTATGGCAATGGGTATGGGTGGCTATGGCATGGGTAACGGGGCCATGGGCGCCGGTTACCTTGGAACAGCCTATGGCACCGGTGGAATGGAAATGGGTACCAATCTTGGCGGTTGGGGCGAGGGAACCGGGGATGACTGGGGACACAACCAAAATGCGCCAGGTGGAAAGATCATGGATAACGATCCGCATATGACCTCGAGCTACCACAACACTGATTTTGACAATGATCGAGGGCTGTCCTTCTATCATCCCAGCCAGACATCTCAGGCCTCGGGACCAGGGAATGCCCCATGATTGCTCAGAATACTTGCCCCAATCGCTGCTGAAGGCGTTGCGTGGCCTCTTTTTTCTTCCCACTACCCTGAGAGGTTAGGATGCGAATTCCACTGATCATTGGCGCTTTGATGCTCTCCCTCACCGGTTGCATCACCCAACCCAAGCAGACCCTGCAATCCAATGTTCCACCCGGCCTCGAGCGGGGGGATGTCGAACTTGCCATTCTTCTGGCCACGGGACTCTCTGCTCCGGACAATGGCGCCGTTGCGACCTGGCCTGAATACGTGAGCGCTACGCTGAGAAATGCCGGAGATCGCCACGTGAGTCGTTTGGATGAGGCAGATGACGAGGACCGTTGGGTTTTTGATACTGCTGATGGCAAGAGCATCACCGCAAGCTATGTGGATGGCAAAGAGATCCTTCGGGTGACCATCGATTACAACGCCTCCAGTTATGCCATTCGGATCACTGGAAGCGAGAACCTCAGCGAATCCGCGACCAAGATAGATCCTGTCGCCGAAACCTGGCTGAGTGACCTCACGCTCCGAATCAACCGTGCGCTCGGCAGAGTGCAGCTAATGAAGCGAACATTCCACCCGCATCACTAAGCTCGAAGCAATCCAATCAACAAAAAGGGCCCCGTTTTTCAACGGAGCCCTTTTTTGTTTTCTGGTGAAAAGGTCTAGTAAATTTCGAATTCGCGCATCATGCCCATATCCTCATGTTCAAGGTTATGGCAGTCAACCTTTAATTGATATTTTTATCATTTAATATCAATTGCCTGTAAATTTCTTAACCTGTTAGCTACAAATCTAGCTACACAAATAAGCCTCTATTGATTATTCCTGCTGATTTCCAGCCTATTCGAGTATCTGATAAATCGTCTTTTGTGGCATTTTTTGAGTACGTTTCACGGAATGTTCCACGCATAAAAAAACCCTCCGTTTTACGGGAGGGCTTCCAACTGACCCGCGAGGTTTGCGGTTCCTTCTCGGACTAGAAGTCAGGTTTGCAGAATCATCGCCAATAAAAATCCGGCGGTCATTGCCCAGCAGCAAATTCTCAAGGTATCAGTCATGCCAGCGCCTTTTGGACTTCCGCAGCAGCAGCCTCTGCTCTGGCAGCATCCTGCTCGATCCTCTGGAGTTCTGCGTGATCTTGGTGACTGGATGCGATTCGCTCTGCGGTTCGATGCAAGGCAGTAACGATATCCAAAGCCTGATCCAAGTCGCTTTGCTTTTGAATTAGGTCTGGTGCGTTGTTCTGGATGAAGTCTCGCTCGATGGATCGGAGCGCGTCCGGGGCGATTCCATGCAGGGCTGCTGGAGCCTCTAGTAGCGCACCAAGAACCGGCCCATTCGAAACGTCTTTGGAAATTTCCTGCAACCATTGCAACCTGTCTGCGTGAGTCGGCATTCTGAGCAAGACCTGCCTAATTTCCGATTCAAACCGATTGGGACGGAGGTTAAGTCGTTCGACGGCTTGTCCGCTGAGTGAGCCTGACTGCCGGAGATGCTCACCTCTTGCCGTCTCAAGAATCTTGCCAAGCTGCTGCTGGAGTTTCTGGGCTTGCTTGCCAACCTTAACCCTATGGCCCTCCGGTGTGTCGAATGGGTTCCGGGTTGCAGCCATCTGGCTCAGGCCATCAATCCCGCTTTTTAGTCGGCTGAACGATTCACCAAGGGTTCCTCGGTGTTCAATCTTGGAAAATCGCTCTGAGAGTTCTTGGGCTGCACGTTGCTCTGGTGTTCGCATGGGTTCCTCAAAGAAATAAATCGACTGAGTCGGTGAATCGGAATACCTGTCTACCGGGGTTCTGTTGACGCAAGCGCAGCAGTTCGGAGGCTGGAGTGTCATCCGAAACCACGATCGGCAACTGGCCCTGCTGGGGTTGCTTTTTATCCTCAAGTCGCCGGAGTCTTTTTCTATAAACCATTTTGTGCCTCCAATCGCTCAAGACGCTCCTCAAGGTCGGTTGCTGTCAGCACTCTGGCAATCAAACCGAGGATTCTTGAAAGGCGCTCAACTTCGACTACATCTCGCTCGCCTCGCTCGGCAAGCCGGTAGATTCGAGAGAGTTCTTTTCGAACATGAGAGGCGGTATGCAATCTAGCGCCTCGATCTTTACTGGGCATGGTGTTGCTGCGAATTTATAGGGCCATTGAGGGGCAGGATACCGCCAGTTACATATCCGGTAAAGCATTGTTTTTTATGATAAATTTATTTTCATCTACCAGACTTTGGCAATACCAGCAGCAACGGCCAACCATCCCGAATTCCAAGCTGGATTCCGCGCTCAAGTGCATCTAGTCCATCGTCCGCGCTAACGACTAGCTGACAAGTCGATTCCGATCCGTCGGTGTAAATTCGCCACAAACCAGAATAGGCCATCGCGCTACTGATTGGCTCTAATGGCGGTCTTGGACTGGCTGGGCGTTCGTGATTCATGGATCGCGGTTCTCAAAGGCGCTGCAATGGTGCAGATCGAATGCGCTCCACCCACCCTCCCACATTGGCTTGGTGAAATTGGCGCGGCATTCATGCACCCAGTACCGGCACTCTTTGCAGCGGACTGGGTTAGCCCAAAGGCTATGTACCTCAGCAAGTATTTTCATCTTGTGCTGCTGGATGAATTGGTTCTGATTTCGGGTTGCCAATCCGTCAGGCCATAGGCGTAGATCGCTTCCATTGTGAAAAATACGGAAGCCTTTTGCCGTGATTTTGTCAGTGATCGGCGTTTGGAATGTAGCCATATCTGTAGCTTGTCTTATTCTTGTGTTCCTTTTTTCATTATCCATTGGGTTTCCTATTTGTTTTCATGGTTTTTAATAGTAACCATGAGTGCAAAAGGGAGCGCAAATTGCCTATACATAAAAACCACGCTCCCTTCGCTCTCTTCGTTCGCTCTATCCCCTGTAACCCCTGTGCTTTCTGGGCTTCATCGAAGGGAGCGAATATCGGTAAAAAGCACTCTTCAGTTATCTATCAAACCCAGCTTTTACTGGGGTTCTAGCGAAGGGTGCGAAGGGTGCGCCTGATTCTTGTTCGGTAACTCCTGCTCACTTGGCGCGAAAGTTCCTTCTGGCAGTGACCATGACCAAGGCCCATTAAACGTATGCTTACCAGACGAAATTCCTAACCGCTGCTTTGAGCGCTTAACCTGATCTTTGCTGAAGCCCTCACCTTTTGCAGCCAAGAACGTTTCTTTTGCCGTTTGCGGGCCATGTGCCAAGAACTCTGTCAGCCAAACGTCAACCTCGGGTTGATCGTCTTCGTTTTCGGGTTCCGGTTGTGTCTCTGCTCGCTGTAGAAGTTCAAAAGCAGTTCCTTCCATCAGCGTCCCCCATTGAACTTTGGATGCTGTGATTTCTGGAAATCCATCCAACTCGGTTTGAACCAAATCGAATCGAACGCCACCATCGTCTGGCCCAATGTTGCTTTTGGTGCGGACAAGGATTCGGCTTCCGCCCTCCTGATCGCAGTCAGGCATTTTTGCTGAACTCCAGACAATTCGAGCCAGCGCAGCAAATGCAATAGAACCTGTTACGCGCTCAACTGGGTCGCGTCCGCTTGTTCCTTTGGAAAAATGGCTCAACCCAAGAACCGCACAATCCAGACGCTCGGCAACTTCAACCAAAGGTTGCAACCCTCGCCTGACCTCAGCGTTTTTATGAGAGTCGCCTGCAATTGCGGAAACGATTGGGTCAACGATCAACAGTGAAACCCCGTTGATAACCTTTGCAGCTTTTTCGATCAAATCAATATGTATGCTTGGATCGAAATTCAGTTCGTCCTGTCCGGTAGCCACGTTGCCGACAAAATGAACGCGCTCTAGATCAGCGCCACAAGCCAGCAGTCGAGGACAAAGCGTGTCCTTGGGATCATCCTCGCCTGACCAGATTAGAACGTTGCCAGCGCAAGTCTTAGAGCCGTCAGGCAAGCAATCACCCCTGGTGATTGCTGCTGCAATCGCCATTGCCAAGGTAGTTTTGCCTGTACCGGGAGGCCCAGCAAAAACATGGAACTTGCCTTTCGCTAGCCAGCCATGCCAAAGCCACCGAATAGGCTCTGGCTGCAAACTCGCTGCTTGTATCAGGTGCAGCTTTGATTCGGAGGCTAAGCCTAAGGCCTGTTGCCGGTCGCTGAGTAGCTTTCGAGCGTCAGCGCCGGGGCAAACGTTCCTCACGACTGAGATCGCATACTCCGTTAGAATTGGGTCGCCGTGACTGAAATTCGCAAGCAAATTGGTGAGTTCGCGAAGTTTTTCAGCGTTTGCGGCAAATTCCTTGACGAAGTCTTGATTGGGGGCGGGTGCAACCGCCCTCATGCTTCGCCTCGCAGCTTGTCCGCAAGCGCATGGATTTCTTCAGCTTTCCAGCCAGTGCAGTTTTCGCTAAGTTTGATCGGCTGCGGGTAACGACCAGATTTGACACCACGCCACCAAGTAGCGCGACTGACAGGGATGATTGCATCTTGATTGCGGGCAGGATCGCCGCAAATTTGACTGATTCGATAGATGGCGGGTGTAGCCATTGAAGTCTCCGAAAATCGGTTGATTTCCGGTTGCCCGGACGACAGGCAACCACTAGGGTTGTCGCCGTCCCTCTAGGACTACTCAAGCGTTACCGTCACTCACCCGTCATTGACGCTCCCTCAGGGAAAATCAGATAACCCGAATCGGGCAATCATCATGGTGAGCCTCGCATTGCTTGGCTACGGTCATAGCGTATCACGCCATTTCTGCACCTCGCAACTGCACCACGTTATTTGGCGCAATTTCTCCAGACTCCAGTCTAGCCAGCTTGTCAGCCCATGCTGTCAGCGCCAATCTTCTCTCGGACAACATGTCGTGCTGATCGTAGATTGCCAACATGCCACCCAGAGAATGATTCAAGCAACGTTCTGCTACTGGGACACTTACGCCCATTGCAGATAAATGTGATCGGCACGTTGAGCGCAGATCGTGCGGTGTGAATCGCCGAATCCCAATCTCCTCGCAGAATGGGTCAATCGCCAGCCTCAGCGTTCCAAAGTTCACGCTCTTCCCAGCCTTTCCTCGCATTCTTGCCGGCATCACTAGATCGCTGGATACCGCCAACTCTTTTAACTGTTTAAACCATTCGACAACCTGAGGAGCCAACGGCTGCTTAAATCCTTTTTTGGTTTTACTGTGTGAATCTGGGATCGTCCAAAGCCCCAATTCAAGGTCGAGGTGTTCCCATCGTGCTTTATACAACTCACCATGTCGGACAGCCGTAGCCAAGAGAATCTTCACGCTCAACTGATTTTCTTTCCCAGTCATGCGACCAAGGTTTTGCAGCAGCTTGGAGATTTCATCGTCGGTCAGCATCAGCCTGTCGCGCTTGGGTTTTGCTTGGCCTACAACTGCACTCACCATAATCCCGGAACATGGGTTCTGGGTCACAAGAGCTTGGGCCTGAGCGTGCTTGAACAATGCGTTAATCGTGATACTGCAAAGGGTCGCAGTGTGAACGGTCGAGACTTTGCCAACGTGCCTGTATAGATCGGCAATATCAGCGGGAGTGACTTCTTCGACAGGCTTGGTTCCAAGCCTTGGGATGATGTAGGTTTTTAAATGGCGCTGCCGGTGTCGCTGGGTATCGGGTGCATAGGTTGGCAGAACCTTGATTCGCCAATCCTCAGCCAATTCCTTGATGGACTGGGCGGAGGCTGCTTTGCGCTTGGTTTCTTGCTTGACTCGGGCAACGTCTACTCCCGATTGAACCTTGCCTCGCTCATTTGATGCCCTAAGTCGAGCGTCAGCAAGCGAAATATCTGGATACCTACCGAGGGTCAGTTCTTTTGCTTTCCCTGCAATCTGGTATCGCAATACCCAAGAGGCTGTACCCGATTTTGAGAGGCAAAACGTCAGCCCTCCCCCATCTGATACAGCGGTCGGATTTCCTGCCTTGATTAGCTTCCTAAGGGCCAAGTCGGTTAGTTTCATGGGGAGCCTCATCGCATTTCTAGCTACAATCCTAGCTACAGAATTATACGCGATTCCCTGATATTTGTTGAGACTCCCTGATTTTGCTAGATCCATCTAACCATTGATTTTGCTTGGTTTTTTACTCTACAGAGAACTCTCTCATCATGCCCAGATCCTCATGTTCAAGGTTATGGCAGTGGTACATAAACCGGCCTTTGTAGTCTTCGAACGGCTTGATCAGTCTAATTTTTTCGCCGGGCATCAAGAGGACTGTATCCTTGAAGCCACTGCTCATCAGACCGTCCTTGACCGTCTCGTAGTCACTGGTGTCTTCACCGGTGACCGATCGGCTCAGCACCTGAAACTGCTGACCGTGCAAATGAATGGGATGCGCCATCGACATCATCATGCCCATGCCGCCCCCCATACCGGACATGCCGTCCATCATTCCCATTCCTCCACCATGCTCCATACCCTCCATTGAAGGGTCTGTTGCCTTACCCTCACCATGCGACATGCCCGGCATCTTGCCCATCATGCCAGCCATCATTCCACCCCCCTGTTGCATGCCCCTCATGCCCATTCCGGATGACCCGCCATGGTCCATTCGAGATCCCTTTCCCTCACCCATAGGGTGAGATTCCTTGGATTCGTCATCGGATTTCTCCAGCGTGGCGCCTCCATGTCCCCCATGAGCATGGGAGATTTCGACGAGCTGAAGGGTATTTAGGGGAACCCTTTCAAAAGGCTGAATATCATCATAGGCATAGGCACGGCCATTCAGCAGCATGGAACCCGGCCCTTCAGAAATGCCAATCGGAATCGGGTGTTCGGCATTAACGGTGTCCGCCAATCGGTAAGTGCGGAAGCGGCTCAATTGCGTGGGCATACGTGAATTTTCAGCGACCATTCGCGTCACACGGAACCTCGCAATGGCGTACTCAGAGCCAATCGCCAGCTCATGATGGCCCATCATGCCACCCATCATTCCTCCGCCCTTTCCGCCCTCATGCCCCATGCCGCTCATCTTGGCCATCATCGCCTCATGCATTTTGGGGAGAGCGCCCTTGAACGCGAGGCTTTTCAAAACCAGTTCAGTTCCTAATCCGCGCCCACTGAAATCCATCCACAGATCTAATCGCTCGCCTGGAGCCAGCATCACATAGGGGCGAATCTCAGGGCTTTCAAGCAAGCCCCCATCGACACCCAGCACCGAGATGGCGGTTCCATCCGACCAGGCCAGCTTGTAGATTCTGGAGTTGGACCCATTCATGACTCTCAGACGATAGGCCCGACTGGCAACCTCGAACACTGCATCTGACTTGCCGTTGACCAGTACGCGGTTTCCTGCAAAACCCAGGGTACGATCATGCATGGTCCTGCCGTAGACCAACTGGTTATTCTCATCGAAGCGGCGGTCCTGGATCACCAGGGGTAGCTCGTAATCTCCCGAGGGAAGTCCCAACCTCTCTTCTTCCGTGTCGCGTATCAGAATGCCCCCGGCAAGGCCGTAATACACCTGTGTCGCGGTTTTTTCATGGGAATGGGGGTGGTAAATATGCAGTCCTGCCCGGTTTCTGATTTCAAATTCGTAGACTCTCAGTTCCCCGGGCTGGATCGAGTCAGAGGGGTGACCATCCTGTTCTGCGGGAACATGAAGGCCATGCCAATGGACGATAGACTC
Source organism: Pseudomonadota bacterium (assembly GCA_041178325.1). Classification (GTDB taxonomy): domain Bacteria; phylum Pseudomonadota; class Gammaproteobacteria; order Methylococcales; family Methylococcaceae; genus UBA6136. The sequence goes on along the minus strand of JBEGVN010000102.1, from coordinate 4,500 downwards.
CTCGGGAAGTTCGTTTTTGAAATGAATACGGATCTTCTGACCAGTTCGAAACTGCAACAAAGGCCCCAAATAGGACCCAGGAATTTCGATCAAACTCTCTTTTGGCCCTGAGATCAGTTTGGCCGAGTAACTGAAAACGCCGGTCGGCTTGCCCGGAAGAATCTGCACCTGACTGGACCTTGCAACCAGTTCAAGCTCGACATCCGCTTTGAACTCGGGATCAGCCTTGACGGCACCCCGCCCCTTTGGACCCTTCATCTCCATGGCATCCAACCAGGAGGGGAATGACGCCGCACCGGCTACGCCAAGGCCTGTCAGTTGCATGAAACGTCGACGAGAAGTTGGAATATTGTGGTTCATAGTGGCGCTCCAAATCTTTTCTTTTTATCGGGTCGCGGATGGTGGGACCTCACGAGCCCACCACCGGGACTAATCCCATACAGATTGTACGCCTTTAAATATCAGCATTACCTAATTCTTTTGCGCTACATGCCTGAGCTCCCAAGGCCCAGGCCACATGCTCTCTGACCACAGGGGACCGATCATCCGATCGGGCCTTCAGTGCAGCGACCGCTTTCGCGTTCGGAAGTGCATTTCCCAAGCCGATCGCAAGGTTCCGAAGCCAGGACTCATAACCAATGCGTCGGATCGCTGAGCCTTCGAGATTTCGATTGAAGTCCTCTTCCGACCAGGCAAAGAGTTCCACCAGAGAAACGCGATCGAGGCCTTGCCGAGGGAGAAAATCCACTTCCCGGGTCATTTGAGCGTAACGGTTCCAGGGGCACACCAGCTGGCAGTCATCACATCCATAAATGCGATTGCCGATGGACTTTCTAAATTCGATTGGAATCGTTCCCTTCAACTCAATGGTGAGATAGGAAATACAGCGCCGTGCATCCAGCTGGTAGGGTGCAAGGATTGCTGCCGTGGGACAGGCCGTGATACAGGCTGAGCAACTTCCGCAATGCGCACTCACCGGGCCATCTGCAGCTAAAGGCAAATCTGTAACGATTTCTCCCAGGAAGAAAAAACTACCCGCCTTTCGGTCAATCAGATTGGTGTGCTTACCGATCCATCCTAGTCCCGCATCCTGTGCAAAAGATTTTTCAAACAGAGGTGCACTGTCAGAAAAAACGCGGTATCCAAAAGGGCCTATCTCCGCCTCCATCCGGGTCGCAAGTTTCTTGAGTCGCTGCCGCATGAGCTTGTGATAGTCACGACCCAAGGCATAGACCGAGATTGCCGCCCGCTCCCGATCGTCAAGGCGCACCATGGCCTCCGCAAGCGTTATCGGCAGGTAATCCATTCGCACGGACACCACAGACAGCGCACCGGGTATCCATTGTGATGGATCCGCCCGGAGAGCGCGATGGCGCGCCATATAAGCCATGTCACCGTGTCGACCCAAGGCCAACCAGTCATCGAGAAACTTGAGCGCTTCCTGGGTTTGAAGGTGTGCGACACCCAAACGATCAAAACCAAGCTCAGCAGCCCACTTTTGAATGTCCTTCTGGATTTGTTTCGGATCCATCGCGATTAAATTCGATCCCATCGTAGAATGTCAGAATCCCTTTCCATCATAGACCTCTCTCCATGGATTTTCCGTCCACGCCCCGCCTCTCTCTCTATCGCTCGAAAGATGTCCGAGCCATAGACGGCGAGGCCATTCAAAGATTGGATGGAAAAGGCATTGAATTGATGGAGCGCGCGGGGGCCGCAGCCTTTGCGTGTATAACGAAATTACGTCCGGATGCACGGACGCTCTCCGCCATGGCGGGCCATGGCAACAACGGCGGGGATGCCTACATAGTTGCCCGGCTGGCCCTTGAAGCCGGGTGGGATGTAAGGCTCTACCCTTCGAACCCAGGACAACCCCCCCAGGGTGATGCCGCAATCGCAAGAGAGCGTTACCTTGCAGCCGGGGGTCCCATACTCGACTTCATCCCGGAAGATTTTGAAGCCGTTGAAATTCTGGTCGATGGTCTTTTTGGAACAGGACTTGATCGCGCGATTGAAGGCCACGAGGCCCTGATCATTGAAGCAGCCAACCGCTATCGGGAGCGTGGATTCGGGCACGCCACCAACCGACGCTCGTTGATCGCCCTGGATGTTCCTTCTGGACTTCATGCTGACCGCGGCTGCATTCTCGGGACCGCTATTCGAGCCGACCTCACCATTACGTTCGTGCAGCCAAAACCCGGGCTGTTTTCGGGCATGGGCCCCAGCTGTTCAGGGGAAGTGCATATAGCGCACATCGGCATCGACCCCGATATCCTGAGACGACATAAGCCCTGTGCGGAATTGATCGGCTGGATCCAGTCCGCCCCTCAGGCGAGACCTCGGGAGAGCCATAAAGGCTCGTTCGGGCATGTTCTCATTATTGGTGGGGCCGAGGGCTATAGCGGTGCGGCCCGCCTTGCAGGTGAGGCAGCGCTGAGAACCGGCGCGGGTCTGGTCAGCGTCGCCACCGACCCCCAGAGCGCCTCCACACTGAATCAAGGGCGGCCTGAACTCATGGTTCGGGGGATTCACGAACAAGAGGACCTCAACGCACTTCTGGAGAAGGCGTCCATCGTTGCCATTGGACCAGGCCTTGGACAAACACCCTGGAGCAAAGGCCTTCTTGATCAGGCTCTTGGAAGTCCCCTTCCACTCGTCGTGGATGCCGATGCACTCAATCTCCTGAATACTCCCATTAAAAGGGATGCGCCCTGGGTTATGACACCGCATCCGGGAGAGGCCGCAAGACTTTTGGGAACGACGTCCCAAATGGTGCAGGAGGACCGTTTTGCTGCGGCTTTGCGTCTGGCCGAGCGCTTTGGGGCCAGCATTGTTCTAAAAGGTGCCGGCAGCATCATTGCAGAACAGGGCCGATTGCCCCGCGTCATCCCGCTGGGAAACCCTGGAATGGCCTCGGGCGGCATGGGGGATGTTCTGACCGGTGTCGTCGCAGCGCTCATGGCTCAGGGTCTTAGCCCCTTTGATGCAGCGACACTGGGCACCCTCCTCCATAGCGGCGCCGGCGATCTGCTGGCGCAAACGCATGGGGAACGCGGACTTCTTGCACTGGATCTTCCTCCTGAGATCCGTCAACTCCTGAACGCCCCTGCCCGACTCCAATGCCGCCGATGGCCGACACTGCATTCCTGAAAGAATCGATTTCCCTGATCGATGAAACGGCCACCCTCGCCCTCGGAGCGCGGCTTGCCCATCACGTCGAACCGGGGACTGTGATTTTTCTTCACGGTAATCTCGGTGCAGGAAAAACCACCTTGGTTCGGGGTTACCTTCAGGCCTTGGGATATCAAGGAGCTGTCAAAAGCCCCACTTTTACACTGGTCGAGGAATACGCCTTTCAGGCCCTTCGGGTCTTCCATTTCGATCTTTACCGGCTCAGTGATCCGGAAGAATTGGAGTGGATGGGCATCCGCGATTATTTCTCAAAGGACTCCATCGCGTTTCTCGAATGGCCCGAGCGGGGCACAGGATTTCTTCCACCAGCAGATTTCGAGATCACCCTGATTTATGATGGTCCATCTCGTATTGCACAAATCACGGGCTTTGGACTGACCGCAAAACTTCCCTCAAGAGAATGATTCGTCGACTCCTCCTTTGCAGCACCTTGCTGGTTTTGTCACTGGCGCTTCAGGCAGCCACTGCTGAAGTTCGCACCAAACCTTTTGTCGTGGTCATCGATGCAGGGCATGGCGGCAAGGACAGTGGTGCCATCGGTCCCTCCGGGACTCAGGAAAAAGACATTGTTCTTTCGATTGCCCGGAGACTGAAGGATTTCATCCGGGTAGAGCCTGGGATGAAAGCGGTGATGGTGCGAAGTGACGACCGTTTTGTGGATCTCCGTCGCCGCGCAGATATTGCTCACGAGGCGCAGGCTGATCTTTTCATTTCGCTGCATGCCGATGCCTATGAGGATGGCGCGGTTAAAGGATCGACCGTCTTCATGTTGTCAGAGAATGGCGCGTCCAGTGAAGCGGCCCGGACCTTGGCAGATCGCGAAAATGCCGGTGACATCGGAGGCGTTGATCTGGGAGCAGAAGATGCCATGGTCGCTTCGGTTCTGGTGGATCTGTCCAAGAACGCTAACCGTGAGGCCAGTGAAAAAGCGGCTCGCTCCGTCATGCTCTCATTGGCTCACGACTTCAAGATCCATAATCCCACGGTCCAAAGGGCCGGTTTCAAGGTTCTTAAATCACTGGATGTCCCCTCGCTTCTGATCGAAACTGGATTTATTTCAAGTCAGGATGAGGAGAGTCGACTTTCAGACCCCAAACAACAAGAGCGCCTCGCGCGGGCCATATTCAGCGGAATCCGTGCCATACGACCGCGGCGCTAGAGACATTTTCTTCTTATCGCATTGACTACTCCTCTCCCTGAAGGAAGAGGATTCCTGCTTCACTGAGGATTGCTCATGCCGGTTGGCGACACAAGTCTGACATTCTCTCCACGGGCTAACACCGCAAGTCCTGCGGCTTTGATGTTACG
>JBEGVN010000101.1:0-9156 GCA_041178325.1 Pseudomonadota bacterium | reverse complement strand
AAAGGTCTGAGCCAGGAGAACCTCCTGCTCGGGTGTGGGGTAAAACCGATATTTGTAGGCCCGTTTGCGCGTATTCACGACACGGACTATAGCTTATGCTAACCACCCTAACAACCGCTCTTCGGATCGGAGAGTTCGCTATCCCTCCCCGCCCTGAAGGACCGGGTTTCTCGCGAGATTAACGATGAACATCACTCTGAGACAGCTTCAGGTTTTTGAGCGCGTTGCCCGCAGACTCAGCTTTACGCGAGCCGCCGAAGAGCTTTACCTGACCCAGCCCGCCGTCTCGATGCAGATCCGTCAACTGGAAGAAGCCATTGGCCTGCCACTCTTTGAGCGCCTCGGAAAAAAGATCTATCTAACTCAGGCTGGAGAGGAGCTTTATCAACTCAGCCGCTCCATCGCCCACCAACTGGACGAAGCCGAGGCCCTGATCGAGGAAATGAAGGGAACCGAAGCCGGGCGTCTCAAGGTATCAGTCGCCAACACAGTTCACTATTTTGCCATTCGTCTGCTGGGAGAATTTTGCCGCCGCCACCCCAAGGTCCGAGTGAGCTTCAAGGTCACCAACAGAAAGGGTCTTCTTCAGAACCTTGAGGACAATGAAGCTGATCTTCTCCTGATGGGGCAACCCCCGGATCAGCAGGATCTTGAAACCGAATCCTTCCTGATTAACCCGCTGGTGATCATTGCCCCCAGCGAGCACCCCCTCGCAGGGCGAAAAAATATCCCCCTTTCTGAACTCGGACAGGAAAATTTCATCATGCGTGAAATTGGCTCCGGCACCCGTAACTCGGTGGAACGGTTTTTGGGGGAGAGGGGCGTTCACCTCACGGTTAGCATGGAAATGAATACCAACACCGCGATCAAACAGGGCGTTGAGGAGGGTCTCGGGCTGGGCATCGTCTCCATCCACACCCTGGATAGAGAACTTGAAAGCGGCCGATTGACCATCTTGGATGTCGAGGCGTTTCCCATCATCCGACAATGGTTCATGGTACATCGAGCAGGGAAACGCCTTTCAGCGATTGCCACGGAGTTTGCTGACTTTGTCCGCAACGAAGCGCAGCATTTTGTTCGTCAGGACCTGATTGAGTCGGCTCTTGGTCACCGACTCGATGACCTCGTCGAGCGCTAGTCTAGATCTCGCCTGAAACACGAAGATTGTCGATCAATCGGGTTTTCCCCAGCCGCGCAGCCACCAGCACCATAAGTCCATCCGCATCATCCTCAGGATGCGGCACCGAAAGATCGAGAACCCGCCGTACCGAAACGTAATCGACCTTGAATCCTTGGTCATTCAACGCATTCGAGGCATCTGCCTCGACTTGCGAAATGGGACTCTTACCAGCCTTTAGAGCGCTTACTGATGACTTAAGGGCAGAGAAGAGGAACGCCGCCGTTTTGCGTTCATCCGGGCTCAGGTAAGCATTTCTCGAACTCATAGCAAGACCATCATGCTCCCTCACCGTAGCCACGCCATGGATTGTCAGCGGAATATTCAGATCCGCAACCATTTGGCGAATGATAGTCAGCTGCTGAAAATCCTTTTCACCAAATACAGCAATGTCCGCAGCCACCATATTGAAAAGCTTAAGGACAACGGTTGCGACCCCCCGAAAATGGCCGGGACGGAAGGCGCCGCAAAGCTGATCGGAAAGATTCGGCACCTCAACCGAGGTCAGGCATTCAAGGCCGCGGGGATAGACCTCATAGACTCCAGGGATAAAAAGGACATCGACACCGGCTTGAGCCAAGGCCGCAACATCCGCCTCAGGTGTTCTTGGGTAGCTGGCGAAATCTTCTCCCGGACCAAACTGCGTCGGATTGACAAACACCGTGGCAACAACACGGTCAGCCAGACGCCGCGCTTCCCTGACCAACTGAAGATGCCCTTGGTGCAAATTCCCCATTGTCGGGACCACTGCAATTCGCTCCCCCGCCCGTCTGAAGTTCAATATTTCTTCACGAAGCTCGGGGAGCCTTTGTATCTGTCTCATTATTTTGAATTCAACCGAAGGCGTGCTCTATCCCTGGAAAATTTCGCGTCCTGACCGCCTCAACGTAGAGAGCAAGCGCCTCGGCTATCGAGGCCGAATCAGCCAAAAAGTCCCTGCAGAACTTTGGACATTTAGGGGACAGCCCCAACATGTCCGTTAGAACGAGAACTTGCCCATCGCAGCCACAACCCGCCCCGATGCCAATCGTGGGAATTGATATCGATTGGGTGACCCTTTCGGCAAGTCCCGCGGGGATACATTCCAAAATCAGGACGGCAGCTCCGGCCGCCTCCAGTTGTTTGGCATCTTCCAACAATGCTTCTGCACTGGTGGCATCCCGGCCCTGAACCGTATAGCCCCCCAAACGGAGTACCGATTGCGGAAGAAGTCCAAGATGCCCTGCAACCGGGATCCCCTCTCGGGTCAATGCACGAACGGCTTCTAGCCGTGAATCCCCCCCCTCAAGCTTCACTATGTGGGCCTCCCCCTCTCGAAGGAGCCTTGCTGCGTTGGCGAGGGCCTCCGCGGGGGTCGCATAGGTCATAAAGGGAAGATCCACCATCCGAATGGCCCGTCGACTGCCGCGGGCAACTGCTGCGGCATGGTAGACCATATGATCCAACGTGACAGGCAAAGTGGTCCCGTGCCCTTGAATCACCATACCAAGAGAGTCTCCGACCAGAATGACATCAACGCCCGCATCATCCATGGCTTTTGCAAAGGTCGCGTCATAGGCCGTCAGGGCAGCGATCGGCTTCCCATCCCGCTTCATTTTCTTGAGATCGGGTACGACCAACGGGCGACGATTCGGGGTCATTGGACCATTACCTCAATTCCATTCTCAGGGCATTGCTCGGCCAGCTCACGGACGCATCCCATTCCCGGAACTTCAAGATCTGGAAGGATTTCGGCCAGAGGGTGCAATACGAACTCCCGCACAGCAAGGCCAGGGTGCGGGACTGTCAGTCTCGGATGCTGGATCACCTGATCGCCATAGACCAAAAGATCAAGATCCAGGGTTCGGGGGCCCCAGCGTTCCCCGAGTCGCACCCGCCCTTCGAGGGCCTCGAGGGACTGGAGATGATCCAGAAGCGCCAACGGCCCAAGATCCGTTTCGACTGCCATCACCGCGTTGACGTAATCCGGCTGATCCTTCGGCCCCATGGGTCTACTTTTATACAGACTTGAAAACGCAACTTCACGAATGCCTTCGCTGCCCGCCAGTGCCTTGCGGGCACGCCGCACCCGATCGGCCGGCGCATCCAAATTGCCGCCAAGACCGATGACGCAGAGCGTTGTCGCCCCCTCAGGGGGTGGGAGCATGGGTATTCGGCTTGCGTCGCGCACGCCGCTTGCGAGTCCGGTTCCGAGAAGAGTGGCGGTTACCACTCCCGGTCCGGATCATGGATTTTTGCTCCACCTCATCGGCAGCCTGAAAACGGGTCCACCAGTCAGCCAACGCAGGGTCAGCCTCCCCGGTCTCTGCCCGAAGCAACAAAAAGTCATAGGCCGCCCGGAACTTGGGATGCGTCAGCAAACGAAACGCCCTGCCGCCCTGTGTCATTTCAAAACGCGGCTGCATCGCCCACACTTCCCGAGCTGGCAGTGCGATGGATTTTGGAATGGCGACCCATTTGAGTTGACGACGAATCACCTCATCTCCCGCGTCCTGATAGGCCAGAATGGGGTTTTGCCCACTCTCGATCAGCTTGCTCGCACGCAATCTGACCGGTTCCCAAAGCAGGGCTGCAAACAAAAAGTAAGGCGTAACCGGCTTATGATCGGAGATCCGCTCGTCGGTCCGTTCCAGTGACTTGGCAAGAAAGGTTAGAGGGTGCCCTTCGGGTATTCGACCCAACGCCTTTTCAGTATCAGGAAACAAGGCGCCAAACAATCCAAAATGCCGGAGTTGCTCAAAGGTTTGCACACCATACCCCGACAGCATCAGCTTGATGATTTCATCAAACAGTCGAGCGGGAGGAATCTCCTGCAAAAGCGAGGCAAGTCGCGGAATGGGCTCAGCCGAATCCGGATGGATCGTGAAGCCCAATTTGACGGCAAAGCGAACGGCCCGGAGCATTCGGACCGGATCTTCCCGGTAACGCTTTTCCGGGTTCCCAATCAGCCGCATCATTCCGGCGCGATGATCATCCATGCCGCCGACATAGTCGACGACAGAGAAATCCTTGATGTTGTAGTAGAGGGCGTTGACCGAAAAGTCCCGGCGAAAAGCATCTTCCTCGATGCACCCAAAGACGTTGTCCCGGAGAATCCGGCCATTGTGGGTTACCCGCTCGGCGTGCTCCGCTTCGGCCTCCAAGGCGCGAAAAGTTGCAACCTCGATGATTTCCTGACCAAAGTGAACATGGGCCAGTCGGAAGCGGCGACCGATCAGCCGACAATTTCTGAAAACCTGCCTGACCTCTTCGGGACTGGCATCCGTCACCACATCGAAATCTTTAGGCTCACGACCCAGCAGAAGATCCCTGACGCAACCACCCACCAAGTAGGCTTGATACCCCTCTTTTTTGAGGCGATAGAGGACCTTCAACGCATTTTCGCTGATCAGGGTCCTTGAGATATTGTGCTCGGACCGCGTATAGACCCGCGGAAGACCTTCACCTCCCAAAACCGGGGCCTCGGGCGAAGGCTGCGAGGAGGGCTTGGGCGAATGGGATCCGAAGAGCCGTTTGATGATGCTGAGAATAGCCAGATTCTCTCGGTGATACGTTACAGGGAATAAAAGGTTAGTCACTCGATTCTAGCCTACAGGAATCGTGGCATGCAAAAGCCTAGGGGTGCCCCTGTCGGGGTAATAACCGTTATTATGGCGCATTAACCATCCCAAGGATCACTACCATGCAGATTGAACACCAGAAGGTCGTCTCCATTCACTATACCTTGACGAATGAGGCCGGCCAGGTTCTGGACAGCTCAGAAAACCAAGAACCCCTCGCCTACATCCACGGCCATGGCAACATTATTCCGGGTCTCGAGAATGCACTGGTGGGTCTGAGCAAGGGGGAAAAGCTCAAGGTGACTGTTGCGCCTGCCGACGGCTATGGCGAAAGAGATGACAGCATGGTTCAGGCGGTCCCCCGCAGCGCATTCCAAGACGTTGATGACATCAAGCCCGGCATGCAGTTTCAGGCCCAATCACCGGAAGGCATTCAGCTGGTCACCGTCGTTTCGGTAGATGGCGATGAGGTTACCCTGGACGGCAATCACCCGATGGCCGGCATCACTTTGATTTTTGACGTCGAAATCACAGATGTTCGTGATGCGACGGCAGAGGAGCTCGATCATGGCCACGTCCATGATCCGGGTGGCCATCATCACTAAACCTTAAGACGTGGCGGCGGGCTCCACCAGGTGAGCCCATAGATCGTGCTCGTCCGCTTCTTCAATAATGACGTCGACGCGGTCACCCACTTTGAGGTGGGTGGCCCCATCGATGAAAACCTGCCCATCGATGTCTGGCGCGTCATACCGAGTTCGGCCCACGGCCCCCTCCTCGACCACCTCATCAATAACCACGGTCTCTCTCTGGCCGACGCGTGACGCCAAACGGGACGCACTGATCTCTTCCTGAAATGCCATCAGCCGAGCCAATCGCTCTTCCTTGATATCTTCAGGAACCGCCCCCGGCAATTCATTCGCTTTGGCCCCCTCCACCGGTGAGTAGGCAAAGCAACCAACCCGATCAAGTTGCGCTTGATCGAGAAAATCCAGAAGCTCTTCGAAATCCTCATCGGTCTCCCCGGGAAATCCGGCAATAAAGGTGCTTCGAATCGTTAGATCCGGGCAGATCTCTCGCCATTTTCGGATCCGGGCCAGAATATTGGAGGTATCCCCTGGTCGCTTCATGGCCTTGAGAATGTGCTCACTGGCGTGCTGGAAGGGAATATCGAGGTAAGGCAGGATCAGCCCCTCCGCCATCAACGGAATGACCTCATCGACGTGAGGATAGGGATAAACGTAATGGAGCCGGACCCAGGCATCCAGACCACCAAGTGCCTGTGCGAGCTCATAGAAGCGCGTCTTGACAGGCCGACCATTCCAGAAATCCGTTTGGTAGCGACGATCCACGCCGTAGGCGCTAGTGTCCTGAGAGACGACCAGGAGTTCCTTGACGCCAGCCGATACCAGACGCTCTGCCTCCTGTAAAACCTCACCCACGGGCCGACTGACAAGATCTCCTCGCAGAGAGGGAATAATGCAGAAAGTGCAGCGATGATTGCAGCCTTCAGAAATCTTGAGGTACGCATAATGACGCGGCGTCAGCTTGATCCCCTCCGGCGGCACCAAATCAATAAAGGGGTCATGTGCCGGCGGCAAATGCTCATGGACAGCCTCGACCACCGCCTCATAGGCGTGGGCCCCAGTAATCTTGAGAACCTGGGGGTGACGCGCTCGAATTTCCTCTTCACGGGCACCCAAGCAGCCGGTCACGATGACCTTGCCATTTTCCCTCAGGGCCTCCCCAATCGCGTCTAGCGACTCCTCAACCGCGGCATCGATAAACCCGCAGGTATTAACGACAACCAGATCCGCATCGCGATAAGTCGGAACCAGATCGTAGCCCTCAGAGCGGAGCTTGGTCATGATCTGCTCGCTGTCGACCAGCGCCTTGGGACACCCCAGACTGATAAAACCGATACGGGATGATTGGGTCATGGCACGCAACCGATGGCAAAACGAAACATTGTAGGTGATTCCACAGGCTAAGGTGCCTCCGCTATGAAGATTGCCCGGCGAGGCGCAGGTAATCCCTCAATGGTTTTAGTCTGATCTGAGGAGTCCAGAAAATCGGGCAACGAATTGAAGCGCATCCAGTCCGTCGATCGCTGCTCCGCCGCCGTGGTCTGGGTCACATCCACCAGGCGAACCTGCCTGAATCCCATTCGCACTAACCACGCCTCAAGTGAAAGACAGCTGGGAATAAACCAGACATTTCGCATCTGCGCGTAGCGATCCCGGGGCACCAGCACCTCTCCCTCCCCACCCTCAATCACCAAGGTCTCAAGCACCAGCTCGCCCCCAGACCTGAGCAGTCCCCGCAACTCCAAAAGATGATCCAGCGGTGATCGCCGGTGATAGAGGATTCCCATCGAGAATACGGTATCAAAAACACCCATTCCCATAGGCACATCATCTATGCCAATCGGCAGAACGTCGACGGGGTGGTCCGGCAAAAAGTGGCGCAGCACCTGAAACTGGATCACACTGAGAAGCGTCGGATCAATGCCAATGACGCGCGAAGCCCCTGCGCCCCGCATACGCCAGCAGTGGTAGCCACTACCACACCCGACATCCAGTACGGCTCGTCCCTCGAGCGGGGCAATTTCGTAGGCCAATCGGTCCCATTTGAGATCCGAGCGCCATTCGGTATCGATATGAATTCCGAAAAGATCAAAAGGCCCCTTTCGCCAAGGGTGCAGTTCGCGCAAATTAGCCTCCAAACGGGACACCGCCGATGCCTCGATATTGCCTCGGAGCGTCACAACCGCTTGATTCAGGTCACATTGGATCTCAGGAACCATTGGCAGGGAGCACAATGTCGACTGCCAGCGCGGCCAATCCCCATGCCGCTCATCTGAAAACGCGGCCGGGATCTGTTCGCGTAGCAGCTTGCTCCAGCCCTTGAAGCGGGGCCCATCCAGCCATTGCAGCAACGATGCATACCCCATTCCATGACTATTTTGCCCTGACACTTCTCAATCTCCTCCGGTAAGAAACCCTACTCCGCGTGATAGAATTTGCCCTCTTCGGCCCTATCGTCCCGATTCCCACGAGACCATTTTCCCATTCATTGACCCCGCTGCCACGGAGGCAAGCCATGAATATCCCCAATATCGACGCCGTCAAAGCGTACCTGATGGACCTTCAGGATCGAATCTGCGAGGGTCTCGAGGCTGAAGAGCCGATTGCGCGTTTTGAAGAGGATCTTTGGACCTATGCAAGCGGGATTGGTGGTGGCCGAACACGGGTCATTCGGGGGGGCCAGGTTCTCGAGCAGGGCGGCGTCAACTTTTCACATGTCATCGGCCAGAACTTACCGGCTTCGGCCACGGCACATCGCCCGGATCTCGCCGGGAGAAGCTTTCAGGCGGTTGGCGTATCCCTCGTGATTCACCCGCAAAACCCCTATGTTCCAACCTCGCATGCCAATGTGCGGTTCTTTCTGGCGGAAAAGGAGGGCGAACTTCCGATCTGGTGGTTTGGCGGTGGTTTTGACCTGACGCCTTATTACCCGTTCGAAGAAGACGCCATTGCATGGCATCGGACAGCTCGAGAGGCTTGCATTCCCTTTGGTGAGGACGTCTATCCGAAATATAAGCGCTGGTGCGATGAGTATTTTTTCCTGAAGCACAGAAATGAAACTCGAGGAGTGGGTGGACTTTTCTTTGACGATCTCAACGAATGGGGTTTCGACAAGAGCTTCGAATTCCTCCGCAGCGTTGGGGATCACTATCTCAAGGCCTATCTTCCGATTGTTAGGGCCAGAAAGAGCCATCCTTTTGGAGAACGGGAGCGAGAATTCCAGCTCTACCGCAGAGGCCGGTATGTGGAATTCAATCTTGTGTTTGACCGAGGCACCCTTTTCGGCCTGCAGTCGGGCGGACGGACAGAGTCGATTTTGATGTCCTTGCCACCGGTGGCCCATTGGCGATACAACTGGCAGCCTGAAGCGGGAAGCCCGGAAGAAGTCCTTTACAAAGATTATCTAAGAGCCCGGGACTGGCTCACTTAGAATTCTCGACTATCGTTCCACCCTCGGCTTCCGTGCCTCACTTGGCACGATATTGCACGGCTTAAGGTGCTCGGTTCGCGCTTCATCTCCCCTACTTTAATCTTGGAGAACTCAAGCTCCATGACGGTGAGGAGGGCATCCGCCGCCTTAAAAAACGTCTTCTGCTTCACAAAAACTTTGAGAATGCGCCCTTACTGCTCTCCGAGAAACTCATCGCAGAGGAACGATCAGTGAGTGCGCAGAGTGGCTAAAGCAGGCCTCATAAGCCCTGATGCATTCTTTTGACTACTCCTCTACCTGAAGGAAGAGGATTCCTGCTTCACTGAGGATTGCTCATGCCGGTTGGCGACACAAGTCTGACATTCTCTCCACGGGCTAACACCGCAAGTCCTGCGGCTTTGA
>JBEGVN010000100.1:0-56864 GCA_041178325.1 Pseudomonadota bacterium | reverse complement strand
TTGCACGAAGTCAGCCTTGCCGAAGAAATTCTCCGGATCATCGAATCATCTGCCCTCGATACGCCATTTTCAAAGGTCAAAACCATGACACTTGAAATCGGTGATCTGGCCGGTGTCGAGCTCGAGGCTCTTGAATTTGCCCTAACGCACATGGCGCCGGAGACCTTGCTTGAAGGGGCCTTGATTCGCGTGATCCCGGTTCCCGGGAGCGGTTTCTGTGATGACTGCGCCATGCGCGTCGATCTTGAATTTGCCCTGTCCCCTTGCCCGCGCTGTGGTCAGCAACCCCTTACCGACGTCAAAGGAACTGAACTGCGGATTCGGGATCTTGAGGTGAATTAGAATCCTCAAAGAACTTATGAGGAACTCACAATGTGTACGGTTTGTGGATGCAGCAGTGAAGAACACGGAGCCAGTGCGCCGCCTCAGACCATTGACTTTGGTCAGGGCCCTGCGGGCGCCAGCCTCCCGGGCGTGAGTCAGACCCGTACCGTGACACTTGAAAGGAATATCCTTGACGCCAATAACCGGTTTGCGGAACAGAATCGCTCTCATTTCAAGAACCACGGCGTCCGGGCACTCAATCTGCTTTCAAGTCCAGGCTCTGGAAAGACGACCCTTCTCTGCAAAACCCTTCAGCAGCTGAAAACCATCACACCCACTACCCGAATTTCCGTCATTGAAGGCGATCAGCAAACCAGTCTTGATGCCGAACGCATTCATGCAACGGGCTTTCCGGTGGTTCAGGTCAATACCGGCAAGGGCTGCCATCTGGATGCCCGCATGGTGGCCGAAGCCTTTTCCAAACTTCACACCCATGATCACACGAACGACCTCACACGCGGACACTCCCAAGTATCCTCAATCCCGCTGAACAGCCTGACCTGGCATCAAGTCAGGGATGTTGATCTGCTTTTCATTGAAAACGTAGGCAACCTCGTGTGTCCTGCCCTCTGGGATCTGGGTGAGGATGCAAAGGTCGTCATCCTCTCTGTCACTGAAGGCGAAGACAAGCCCCTCAAATACCCTGACATGTTCCAGAAGGCCCATCTACTTTTAATCAACAAAATCGACCTCCTCCCTCATGTCGATTTTGATCCGGATCGCGCACTGGCCTTTGCCCGCAGGATCAATCCGGGCCTTGCCTGCATCCGGGTTTCAGCGACCACCGGCGAAGGCATGGCGGCATGGATTCATTGGCTCCTTCAAAGGAAGCCTGCGACCGAAACGCCAAAAGGGCATCCAGAAGAATGCATCTGAGACCCCAATCATGTGTCTAGCGGTTCCCTGCAAGGTCACAGAACTTCTCCCGGACCAAAGAGCCCGGGTAGAACTGGATGGACTTAAAAAGGACATTTCCCTAGCCTTCGTGGGTCCTGTGGAGATCGGAAGCTACGTCATCCTTCACGTCGGCTATGCCATTGGGGTCCTCGACCCTGAAGAAGCCGAAAAGACACTGGCATTGTTTCAGGAACTCGAAGCACAGCCCCCTCCATGAAACATCATGCGGAATACCGCGATCCCGAGGCGGCTGAGAGACTCCTCAAGCGAATCCATCAGTCCGTGGACCCCTCCCGGGAATACCGATTCATGGAATTTTGTGGCGGACACACGCATGCCATTTCCCGATTCGGTCTACATGGGCTCCTGCCTCCCAATGTCAGGCTGATTCATGGACCTGGATGCCCCGTCTGCGTCTTGCCCATCGGCCGGCTGGATATGGCCATTGCACTGGCGATGAAGCCCGGGGTGATTCTTTGCTGCTATGGCGACACCCTCCGCGTTCCAGGATCTGCGGGGAACTCTTTGCAAAAGGCCAGGGCTTACGGTGCTGACGTTCGCATGGTCTATTCGGCTACTGAAGTCCTGACCATCGCCGAACAATCGCCTTTAAATGAGGTGGTTTTTTTTGCCATTGGCTTTGAAACCACCACTCCACCCACAGCACACCTCCTCCTTGAAATCCAGCGAAGGGGCCTTAACCAGGTGAGCGTCCTTTGCAACCATGTCCTCACGACCCCGGCCATTCGCGCGATCCTCGAGGGCCCTGATCAAGGTCCGCGTCTCGATGGTCTTGTAGGTCCTGCTCACGTCAGCGTGGTGATTGGCTCTTCACCCTACACCCCCCTTGCCTCTGACTTCCAAATGCCTATCGTTATCGCGGGCTTCGAACCCCTCGATATCCTGCAGGCCATCCTCATGCTGATCCATCAGGTCAACGAAGATCGCCATGCGGTTGAAAACGAGTACACCCGCGCTGTCGTCCCTGAAGGAAACCAAAGAGCCCTCATGGCCATGCGGGAGGTCTTTGAAACCCGTGAAAGCTTCGAGTGGCGAGGACTGGGGAGCATTGCCGAATCCGGACTGAGGATTCGGTCATCCTTTGCGAACTGGGATGCCGAAAGCCGCTATGACCTTTCCTATCAGACGGTGGCTGATCACAAGGCCTGTGAGTGTGCGGCCATCCTTAGGGGTCACAAAGAGCCCTTGGATTGCAAGGTTTTCGGCACGGCGTGTACGCCTGAAACCCCGCTCGGTGCCTGCATGGTGTCGAGTGAAGGCGCGTGTGCCGCCCATTTCACCTATGGCCGCAACCTGAGAAATTTTCGATGAAACGTCCTATCGCTGGGGCCATTACGCTGGCTCATGGTGCGGGTGGCCGGGCGAGTCATCAACTGATTCAGGAGATCTTCCTGTTTCATCTTGGAAATCCCTTTCTCCAGCAAGGGGATGATGGCGCCGTGCTGGATCTTCTGGAGCCGGACTCACAAGGGGGCCGCTGGGTCACTGCCACGGATGCCCACGTAGTAACGCCATTGGAATTTCCGGGAGGCGATATCGGTCGCCTTGCCGTCAACGGGACCATTAACGATCTCGCCATGATGGGTGCATCACCGCGATATCTCACCGCGGCCTTCATCCTGGAAGAAGGCCTGTCTCTCGCGCTTTTGGATCGGGTAGTCGCTTCCATGGCAACCGCTGCCAAGACCGCCGGGGTTCCTGTAGTTGCAGGCGATACCAAGGTTGTGGAGCGCGGAAAAGGCGATGGGATGTTCATCACAACCTCAGGATTCGGCCTCCTTCCTGCAGGCATCCAGTGCGGCGGATCCCACGCCAAACCGGGGGACGCGGTTCTGGTCTCAGGAACCCTCGGCGATCATGCCATGGCACTGATGGCTGAGCGCAATGGTCTCATCTTTGATCCTCCCCTTCTCTCGGATACGGCGGCCCTTCATGGCCTTGTCGCCGACATCCTGACCCCCCGACCTTCAGCTGTTCATGTCCTTCGGGATCCGACGCGCGGTGGCGTTGCGACCGTCCTCAACGAGATTGCCCAACAATCGGGGGTTGCCATCGAAATAGATGAAAGTCGGCTTCCCATGAGGCCTGAAGTCACAGCTGCTGCAGAACTGATGGGGCTCGATCCACTTTATCTTGCAAACGAAGGCAAAGTGATCGTGATCTGTGAGGCAACCGATGCCGACAGCATTCTTCTTCGGATGCGAGAGCACCCACTGGGTCAACAAAGCAGCCAAATCGGTCAGGTTTTGGCCAGTTCAAGACCTTTTGTCGAAATGAGGACCCATTGGGGAGGACGCCGATTAGTTGACTGGCTGACGGGCGAAGTACTCCCGCGTATCTGTTAATCCGGGGATTTGCTATTGCGCGGCTGACTTCACTGCGCTTAGACTCAGACCATCACATCTGACCGATACATTGACCGCATCTTGAACCCCCTTCAGGACGCGCCCTCTCCTCCAACTCGGAAGCCGTCCCTTGGATACACTGCAAGAGTTCCTTAAAGCCATCACCTTGAGCGCCCTCGCGCGCAATGCTCACGAATCCGAGGATATCCAGGATCTACTGGAAGACACTACGCTGGCCGTTGCTAGTCGTCGTATCGTGGACTGCGTTCAATTTGAGGAAATGTGGGAAGAAGAGATCGACCACTCTGTCGATGAAGCAAATATTCTTTTCATGTTTATCACCTTTCGCCTGGCTCCCCGCGTCTGTGAAGCAGCTCTCGAGCAAGGACATGTCCTCAATGAACTGAGCTGGACGCTGGTTCTTCCTGATCCTGAAAGTCTTGAGCAGGAAGAACAGCCCGAATCCAGCACCGAACTCCTTATGCTGGCGGAAATCGACATCGATATTGAATCCACCGCAGAACTCGATATCCTCAAATCCATCATCATCCTTGAGGAGCCCCGGCTGAATTAATCGCGCCGGGCCCCCTGCCCCCTTCAATGTTTGTTCGCGAAGCCACTCACGCCTATCGGGATCCCCTCGAACATATCTGGATTCAGTGTGCCCAGCGGGTTGGATTCGTTATCGTAAGAACACCCGAGGCTTATGCCTCTTACGATGGACAAGGTCGCATCCTGATTGCAACCGCCGATCAATTCGATCCGGATGACAATCTCGGCCAGATGATTTTTCATGAACTGTGCCACGCTCTTGTTCAAGGCGATCAAGGAGAGCGTGAAGTCGATTGGGGACTCGACAACACCCGAACGGGTCATCCCTGGCGTGAACATGCGTGCCTCAGGGCGCAGGCGTGGCTGGCGGACCAGCATGGTCTTCGTGACTTTCTCGCCCCGACGACCGATTACCGTGTCAGTTTTTGGAGTGGACTCGGTGAGGATCCCCTGGATGCACCAGAAGAAGACGGTGGATTCAGAGCACGAAGCGTCGTAGCGGCGCGCCTCGCCTTGACCCGATCACGCCTTCCGAGATGGCGTCAGCCTCTTGAAGATGCGCTATTGCAAACGCAATTGATCGCAAGGGCCCTGTCTGGCGTTGCCTCGTCAGATTCAGGCTCCGACACCCTGCCCTCACTCTGGTCTACTTTCAAGGATACGCCAACCCGTCATCCCATCGGAATCGCAACTATTCTTCCAGCCACCCGAAATCCCGGGTGTGAAAACTGCGCCTGGTCATTCGAGCATCGAGGCGCACTTCGTTGCCATCACGCCCCAAAAATCAAACTGCCCCCTCATGCGCCAGCATGCGCCGCTTTCGAGCCCCGAACGCGCCTTGATTGCCTCACCTGCGGGGCCTGCTGTCGCGAGGCCTATGACAGTGTTGAAGTCGGTGCTCGGGATCCTGTAAGGGCTGCTCACCCAGAAATGGTCATTCGCCAAGGTGGACGCTTGAAGCTCCTTCGCGATAAGTCGCGTTGTGCAGCGCTTGTGGGCGGAAACGCAGCCACCGAGCCTTTTCATTGTGCAATTTATGAAGGCCGACCCAAAACCTGCCGCGACTTCACGTTAGGCAGCGAAAATTGCCTCGCCGCGCGGCGCAAGGTCGGTCTTTCGCTCTAACCCCCCTACTTGCAAGGTGGCATGCTCAAGGCCATGCTTGCGGCATTTCCGGCTGAACCATTTGTTCCAGCGGCATTCCAATGGCGTAACAATCTCATTAAAAGGCTCGGCGCCCATGAAAGACCTTCTCAAGACCCCATTTGCCCCCATCGTTAATGCCTCATCGACCCGCCCCCCTTCGGCCGACGTAGTCAACCCGCGACTTGATACTACGGGAGTCATGGACCAAGAGACCTACCAAAGTCTTGAAGTCCCCAAACTTTTCGGGGTTTTGAACCGGACCCGTACCCAAATTGGTGCATCAGTGCTTCTCAGAAGCCTGGCCAATCCCTTGCTTGAGATTGATGAAATCAAAGCCAAGCAGGAAACGTTGAAGGGTCTTCAAAAAGATGCCGCGCTCATGGGGCATCTCGAGAACTATGTCACTCAATTGTCGAAGCGTGAAACTTCTCTCTACCAACTCTTCTACGGGTCCTTTCTCGGGTTATTCGGCTCCAAAGCCAACGACCTCGAATTTGAGGGCTTTGGCTACGAAGCTTTTATTCGCGGGACCGAGTTTCTCACGCAAGCAACCCACGGGGCCGATGGTTTCAAAACGACTGGCCTCGAGTACCTTGATGCCGTTCTGGAATCAATCCGAAGCTTCAAGGACACGCGTGGCTACCAACTCGCCAGAGGGCCCGTGTATCGCACCGAAAAAGGAGTGATCCCACGCGAAGAAAAACAGTGGTGGACACCCTGCGTGCGGTTTAACCCCTCCCTATTCAAGCCGTTCGGAATCCTTGCGTTCATTGCGATGATCCTCGCAGTCTCGGAGTTCGTTCCCCTGCTCCTTGAAATGGTCACCAGTATGGTGAGTACCTTCTGGATATTCCTATTTCCGCTGGCACTTCTCTACATCCCGATCGTTGGAGGATTTGATCGCGATGGTTGCATTTACCCCTTTCGTGACGTTCTCAAACGGGCGCCTGAAATTCATCAGCTGCTCGATGATGTGGGTAGGCTCGATGAACTTCTTTCGATGCTGGCCTATGCAGAAAGCTTGGGGCAACCGATCACTCTCCCAGAGATCAGGACTGCAAAGCAGCATGAAATTGAGCTTAAGGACGTCAGGAACCCCATCCTTGCTACCGAAAATGAATCCTATGTCGGCAATGACATTGATCTTGGGAAGAGCCGCCTGACCCTCATTACCGGCCCTAACAGTGGTGGCAAGACGGCTTTCTGCAAAACCCTGGCGCAATCCCAGCTCCTCGCCCAAGCGGGTTCTTTCGTGGTCGCCGAAAAAGCATCCATGACCGTAGCCGACCGCATCTTTCACCAGGCACCCGAGATCAGCCAGCTTGCAGATGGTGAAGGCCGATTCGGCACGGAGCTTCGGAGAACAAAGGCGATTTTCATGGCATCCAGCGCGAAGAGTCTCGTGATCATGGATGAGCTGTCCGAAGGCACGACACATGAGGAGAAGATCGAAATTTCGATGAATATTCTTGATGGGTTCGCCAAAAAAGGCAGCACCACTCTCTTGATCACGCACAATCATGCCCTGGTTGATCAATATGCCAATCGCGCCGAGGCCCTGACCCGACAAGTGGAGTTTGCGGAAGGCAAACCCACCTTCCGCTTGGTTTCAGGCATCTCCAGAGTCAGTCATGCCGACAAAGTCGCCGCAAGAATCGGGTTCACGAAGGCCGATATCGACCGCCATTTACAAGAGGAGGGAAAAAAGCCCGCCCAACCCCGAAAACCAAGGGCACCAAAATCTCCATCGTGAGTGCGGGGATTTTATGCGCCGCGGTATACGTAATTCTCCTTGCTGGGGACTTCACGAAGGGTTATCGTCCTCCTTTCCCCCAACCATCCGGAAATAGATCATGGCACTTTCCCTCTATCTTCTTAGGCACGGTGAAACAGCATCTAGTGCTTCAGGTGGCTTCTGTGGCTCAATCGATCCGGACCTGACTCCCGAAGGTCATCTGATGGCCGATGATTTTGGCAAGGCCTATGCGGGCCATCCTTTCAAGGCGGCCTACGTCAGCCCAATGCAGCGGGCACGAAAGACTGCGACGCCACTGTGCACGGCCAACGGGCTTGAGATGAACATTCGCCCTGGCCTCAGTGAAGTCTCGTTTGGTGAATGGGAAGGAAAGACCACTGAAGAGGTGAAGGCAAAGTGGCCACAGGAATACCTGCGGTGGAGTACGGATGCCGGTTGGAATGGCCCGCCCGGCGGAGAGCGTGGAATCGATGTAGCCAGAAGAGCCCTTCTGGTGCTCGATGAGATTCAGGCAGCACATGAGTCAGGCGATATTCTGGTCGTCTCTCACAAGGCCACCATTCGCATTCTGATCTGTGCAGTTCTCGGCATTGATGTCGGCGGCTATCGTGACCGCATCGGAATCTCGGTCTGCGCTCTCTCGATCATCCAGTTCAATGATCATGGGCCGCGTCTCGACCGCCTGGGTGATCGTTCGCACCTTCGCCCGGAGCTTCAGGCGCGGGTGGGAACTTAATACCCATGCCAAAGACTAAACAAGGGCTTGCAATTCGGCGGCCTTTGGGCTCAAATGTAGCCATGTGGACATACCACACCCATCGCGGGGCGGCTCCGCCCCGGATTCCCGGATTCTTGAATAATTCCCCTGATTGATTGACCCCGTTAAGCGGAGGCTTTTGTGAGTGATAATGTCCTTCAAGTCAGCGATGCTGAGTTTGATGCCAAGGTTTTGAAGTCTTCAACCCCAGTCCTTGTCGATTTTTGGGCTGAATGGTGTGGTCCGTGCAAGATGATCGCGCCCATCCTTGAAGACATTGCTGTCGAATACGCTGGCAAGGTGATTGTCGCCAAGGTCAATATCGATAATAATCCAGCAACGCCTCAGGCCTATGGTGTTCGAGGCATTCCGACACTGATCCTGTTTAAGGATGGTGAAGTGCATGCCACCAAGGTTGGCGCCCTCGCTAAGTCGCAATTGGCAGCCTTCCTCGACCAAAATCTTTGAAGCCGAGTGGATCCCATAGATCCCATTAAGACCAACAATAATTAATTGCCGGGTGATGCGGCCACCATCCCATCACCCTCTGATGTCTCATCCTCTTTATCGCCAACCCCTCCAATCCTTTCCTGCCGCCAATCTCAGGCGGTGAATACCTCCCCGCCCGCCCCCTAAGTCCCGAAAGTGCAGGACTGCGATTGGAACCTACAACCACGACCCCTCAATCACCCTCTTCCATCCATGAATCTCACTGACCTCAAGCGCAAACCCGTCGCAGAACTGATCGCCATCTCTGAACAGCTCGAAATCGAGGGCGTTGCCCGAACCCGAAAGCAGGACCTGATCTTCTCCATCCTCAAGAAGCAGTCCAAAGGCGGCGAAGATATCTTCGGAGACGGGGTGCTTGAAATCCTGTCCGATGGCTATGGCTTCCTGCGGTCTCCGGACAGCTCCTTTTTGGCCGGTGCCGATGACATTTATGTCTCCCCCAGCCAGATCCGCCGGTTTAGCCTTAGAACCGGTGACACCATTTCAGGCAAGATTCGCCCCCCAAAGGAAGGTGAGCGTTACTTCGCCATGCTCAAGGTCGAACAGATCAATTATGAGCCACCGGAAAATGCCAAACACAAGGTCCTGTTTTCCAACCTGACACCCCTTTTCCCAAAATCTCGGCTGCAGCTTGAGATAGGAAATGGCACCACCGAAGACCTTACCGGTCGTGTTATGGATCTCGTTGCTCCGATAGGCAAAGGCCAGCGCGCCCTGATCGTCTCGCCGCCGAAAGCCGGTAAGACCATGATCTTGCAGAACCTTGCCCACTCGATCGCCGAACGCTACCCCGAGTGTTACCTCATCGTTCTTTTGATCGATGAGCGACCTGAAGAAGTCACCGAAATGCAACGAAGCGTCAAAGGTGAGGTCATCTCGAGCACCTTCGATGAGCCACCGGCACGACATGTTCAAGTGGCCGAAATGATCCTGGAGAAGGCGAAGCGCCTGGTTGAACATAAGCGCGACGTGGTGATCCTGCTTGACTCCATCACCCGATTGGCGCGCGCCTACAATACCGTGGTTCCGGCCTCGGGCAAGATTCTGACCGGCGGTGTCGATGCCAACGCGCTGGAAAGACCCAAGCGATTCTTCGGTGCGGCACGCAACATCGAGGAAGGCGGAAGCCTGACCATTATTGCTACGGCGCTCATCGATACGGGATCCCGTATGGACGAGGTCATCTATGAAGAATTTAAGGGAACCGGTAACTGCGAACTGCATCTGGAACGAAAGATTGCTGAAAAGCGGATTTATCCCGCCATCAACATCAACCGTTCAGGAACCCGACGGGAAGAGTATCTGGTTCCGCCAGATGAACTTCAAAAGTGCTGGATTTTGAGAAAGATTCTTCAGCCTATGGATGAAATGGCGGCGAGCGAATTCCTTCTTGGAAAACTCAAAGATACCAAAACCAATCAGGAATTCTTCGACATGATGAAACGCTGATTGCGTTTCCTCAAGCACAAAAAAGGGGGCTTAGCCCCCTTTTTTGTGCTCAGGCCTGAAGCGCCCGTTTGTCTGCAACACTGGAATTAAAGATGACTATCCATGTAGTCCTTCAATTCATCTTTCTTACTGTCATAGAGCTCGAATTGTTCCTTGCTTAAAACAGCCTTCAATTCCTTGTCCTTGGCGTCCATAAGGTCATGCATCTTGGAGCGCTTCTTGAACATGT
This sequence comes from Pseudomonadota bacterium, assembly GCA_041178325.1. Classification (GTDB taxonomy): domain Bacteria; phylum Pseudomonadota; class Gammaproteobacteria; order Methylococcales; family Methylococcaceae; genus UBA6136. The sequence continues at coordinate 46,818 of JBEGVN010000100.1, read as the reverse complement.
TGTCATCGCCCTTGAGAATAGGCTCCGCAAGCTCGGCATACTTGTTATTGATCGCCTGTACCTTAGGAAGGACTGCGGCATCGAATTTCAGCTGATCCTTCATGAACGCGGTCATCAACTGGGAACGCTGAGCCGGCGTGCTGTTCTCGAGGCCTGCCAAGGCACTCCCCATGGCCATAAGAAGAGAGAGAGCCAGAAATAAACGACTGAATCGAATCATGCGTGATGTCGCGGGGATCCGGTCAAACCGGGAGGGATGGTAACTCGACCCGCATTCTCCTGTTTGGCTCCATCCTTAAGTACGGCCCCGTTAACACCGGGGACTTGAATGTCTGCATCATGAAGGTCCTGTCACCCTGACCTCAAACCTTCGATTGATTGCAGACAGATTATGGCACGGTCTGGTTTGTGACCGGAGAGGAACTGGTTTTGGGCACAGTTTTTTGCACCCGGTGCTCAGGCGTTATTTCACCTCCCTGTGACGCCTTTTCTTCTGCATCTTCTTTGGCCTTGGCCTCCGTTTCTTCCTGCTGCTTGACGCGCTCCTGCTCGGCTACGCGGCGTTCTGCCTTAGAGACGAAGGGCTTACCTTGAACGTTGTACCAAGCCTCCTTCTCTTCCTCTCCATCAAGGTACTGCACAAGATAAACCTTGAACCCATCTTTGGTTGACTGGCGATAAGAAACCGCTTGGGCTTCAGGATGTTCAGCGCGGAACGTACGAAGGATCTGAGCAGGGGCCTGATACTCGGTAATTTCACTACCGGGCTGACAAGCTTGAAGGAGAATACTGCCGACGATGTGTAAGGTGGCAGCGAGGAAAACTTGAAGTCGTCGCAATCGAATCGGTTCAGCCATTGAGAGCTATGTCTGTGACCTAAAACTCGGGAATTGAATTGAAGGGGGCTGCCATCAGGCAACCCCTTCATGGGAATAGTCTAGTGCGCAACAACCAACTTGACCACCGCGACGATGGCCAAGATGAAAAGAACGGTAAAGATGATACCGCCCACAATGTAGGGAGCCGCGGAGCCCCCTGCAAAGTCTCTGACACGATTCTTGGAACTCTGCACACCGAAAGCAGCGGAAACCACGCTACTTACGATGTCCAGAAATCCGGGTTTTTCTTGGGGCGTCACGAGCTTACTGGTTTTCTTTGCGCTTAGCTTCGAAAATCTTGTAGCCGATGGCAAGGCCCACGACCAGGATCACCGTGAAGATGGAACGGAAGCTTGCACTACCGGAGTAGATTTCTTCTTCGTCGACGTTACCCCAGAGGTTGCTTGCGCCACCAGGGGCAGATTCTTCGCCGCCACCCATGGTCAGAAGGTAGTTCCACACGAAATTCATCGGGATGATGGTCGAAACACTGAGGGCAATGGAAACAATCAGCATGTCAATCGCACGATTGATGTCCTGATTATCGGTCAGATTTTCAGTGATCTGAAGGTTGTTCAGATACAGCTTGAAGATAACGTAGCCCGGCAGAATCAGGACCACGGCCATGCCGAAGAGATCCTTCACGACAAGTCCACCACCGCTTGAGAAGAGGCTGAAAGCCACGATCAGGATGATGCTGAATGCGCCAACGCCTGACCACAAATAAACGTCCGCTTTGCCGAACTTGAAAAGATCTTTAATCACAGTAGGTCCTCCTTATTGTTTTTTGAAGAAATAAAACCCTTCGAGTCCGCCTTTCAGAATGAGTTCATTCCCTTCCATTTTGTAGACCGAATAGTCAATCGTCCTGCCGGGTCGGCCAGGATCATCCGCAATAATCTTACCGCCATCCACTTTATAGGCCCACTCATGGCGGTCGGTCGTCTTGAAGTGACGATTGTACCCACTGGTAACAATGATCCCGTCAGCACGAAATTCCCAGTTACGGTTCTCTTCAATCCGCGGCTTAGTGAGACCGGCCGCAACAGACTCGAGCTTCCAGTTGCCAAACAGCGGTGTCGCATTCTCCAGCACCACATCCGCAAAGGCTGCCCCGGAACCCGCAATGGCAAGGATCACACCCGCCAAAAAACCTTTTGAAAATGCCATGGTCTCCCCTCAGCGTTGGGATTATTATTTTTGACCCTGATTTATCGAGACCTCGTTCGTTCCCGATACTCGGGGTCTGTTATGGTCTGAGCCGCACGGATACCGCGCCCTCGGCCGTCCCGCAAGTATAGCATGGCGCTCCGAAGGCTCCGATGCGTAGGCTTCCCAGTCTCGTTGACGCGTTTGAGGTAACGATTAAAGCCGACCTTGGGCTAGAATAACGGGTTTTTTCGGCGCATCCTTCCCCTCATGTCCAAAGACTACGCCGCTATTGATACCCTGATCCGAAGCCTTCTCAAAGAGCGCATTCTCTTCCTGGACGGCGCCATGGGAACCATGATCCAGACCTACCGTCTGGAAGAGGCCGATTACCGCGGAAAACGCTTCGCGGACTGGCCACGGGATCTCAAAGGAAACAACGATCTGCTGGCGCTGTCCCAGCCTGACATCATCAGCGCGATTCATACCGCCTATCTTGAGGCCGGTGCTGACATCCTCGAAACCAATACGTTCAATGCCAACAAGATCAGCATGATCGACTATGGCATGGAGGCCCTGGTTCCGGAACTCAATCGGGAAGCGACGCGACTGGCTCGTGAAGCCTGTGACGCGATGACGCGTAAAACACCTGATCGTCCGCGCTTCGTTGCTGGCGTCCTTGGCCCGACAAGCCGAACAGCCACAATTTCTCCAGATGTCAACGACCCGGGTTTCAGAAACGTCCACTTCGACGAGCTGGTCGAAACCTACATTGAAGCCACATTTGCCCTTCTCGAGGGCGGCGCGGACCTGATCCTCATTGAGACGGTCTTTGACACACTGAATGCGAAAGCCGCCGCTTTCGCAGTAGATGAGGTCGCCGAGCGCCTGGGCACCCGTCTTCCGGTCATGATCTCCGGAACCATTACGGATGCTTCTGGAAGAACCCTGTCAGGGCAGACAGTTGGGGCCTTCTGGAATTCTCTGCGTCACGTAAGCCCCATTTCTTTTGGTTTTAACTGCGCACTCGGTGCTAAACAGCTGCGTCAGTACGTCGAGGAACTCTCGCAAATCGCCGACACTCATGTTTCTGCCCATCCAAACGCCGGGCTTCCCAACGAATTTGGTGAATACGACGAATCTCCCGAAGCCATGGCCCGGGAAATTGCTGAATGGGCCGAATCAGGTTTTCTTAACATTATTGGCGGTTGCTGCGGAACCCGCCCACCCCATATCAAGGCGATCCATGATGCGGTTCAGGGCTATGCGCCAAGGTCAGTCCCTGAGCTTCCGAAGGCCTGCCGCCTCGCAGGTCTTGAGCCCCTTAACATCGGATCCGAAACACTCTTTGTCAATGTCGGAGAGAGAACGAATGTCACAGGATCTGCGGCCTTCCGTCGACTGATTCGTGAAGAACGCTACGAGGAAGCGGTTGAGGTCGCTCGCCAGCAGGTTGAAAACGGTGCCCAGATCATCGACATCAACATGGATGAGGGGATGCTGGACTCCAAAGCCGCCATGGTTCGATTCGTCAACCTGATTGCGGCTGAGCCCGATATCGCTCGTGTTCCGGTCATGCTCGATTCTTCCAAGTGGGAGATTCTTGAAGCCGGACTCAAATGCCTTCAGGGCAAGGGGATCGTCAACTCCATCTCCATGAAGGAAGGCGAAGAGCAGTTCCTCACCCAAGCTCGCCTGGTCCGCCGCTACGGTGCGGCCGTCATTGTCATGGCCTTTGATGAAGTTGGCCAGGCCGATACCGTCGCGCGCAAGATCGAAATCTGCAGTCGCGCCTATCATCTGCTGACTGAAAAAATCGGGTTTCCGGCTGAAGACATCATTTTTGACCCTAACATCTTCGCGGTCGCTACCGGCATCGAAGAACACAACCGCTATGGGCTTGATTTCATCGAGGCGGTCGAAACCATCAAGACCACTCTGCCCCATGCGCTGATCTCCGGTGGTGTCTCAAACGTTTCATTCTCCTTCCGCGGCAACAATTTTGTGCGCGAGGCCATTCATGCTGTCTTCCTGTACCACGCCATTCGGAATGGCATGGACATGGGTATCGTGAATGCCGGACAGCTCGCCATCTATGAGGACATTCCCGAGGAGCTTCGGAATGCCATAGAGGACGTGATCCTGAACCGGAATGCTGATGGCACGGATCGCCTCCTCGACATCGCGGAAAAATATCGCGCCGAAGGTCAGGGACAGGAACGCAAGGAAGATCTCGCCTGGCGAAGCCTTCCGGTCGAAAAACGGCTCGAGCATGCACTGATTAAGGGAGTCGATGAATTCATCGAGATCGATACCGAAGAGGCGCGTCAGCAAGTGGCGCGACCCCTGCACGTTATCGAAGGCCCCCTGATGTCCGGGATGAACGTGGTCGGGGATCTTTTTGGTGCCGGCAAGATGTTTCTCCCTCAGGTCGTCAAGTCTGCTCGGGTGATGAAGAAATCCGTGGCTTACCTAATGCCCTATATGGAAGCCGAAAAAGCCGACAACCCCAATCCAAAGTCCAACGGTAAGATCCTGATGGCAACGGTCAAGGGCGATGTCCATGACATTGGCAAAAACATCGTCGGCGTGGTCCTGCAGTGCAATGGCTTTGATGTGGTCGATCTTGGCGTCATGCAACCCTGTGAGAAAATCCTTGAGGCCGCCAAGACACATAAGGTCGACATCATCGGCCTCTCGGGCCTAATCACCCCTTCACTCGACGAAATGGTTCATGTCGCTCGCGAAATGCAGCGTCTCGGCTTCAATATTCCTCTCATGATCGGTGGTGCCACCACTTCAAGAGCCCATACGGCCGTCAAGATCGAGCCCAATTACACGAACGGACCCACGATCTACGTCACCGATGCCTCCCGCGCTGTCGGTGTTGCCGGAAGCCTTCTCAGCGAAGAACTACGGGACCAATACGTAGAAAAAGTTCGTCAGGAATATGCCGAAGTCAGGGTGCATCATGGTGCACGCCGTCAGGTGGTCAATTTGCTCCCCCTCGATGAGGCAAGGGCCAATGCCTTCAAGGGCGAGTGGACGCATTATCAGCCTCCCAAACCCCGATCTCTTGGAATCCGAGAGTTCGATGGCTATCCGCTCGCTGATCTGGTCGACTTTATCGACTGGACGCCCTTTTTTCACACCTGGGAGCTCGCAGGCAGCTATCCAAAGATCCTTGACGATGAGATTGTTGGTAAGGAGGCCCGCCAGCTCCTGGACGATGCCAAGGCCATGCTGCAACTCATCGTTGAGGGCAACTGGCTTAAGGCACGCGCGGTTATCGGCTTTTTCCCTGCGGTCGCTGAGGGCGATGACATCCTGGTCTTTGAGGACGAAGCGCTCAGCAAGCCCTTGACCCGCCTTCATCATCTCCGCCAACAGGCTGGCAAACCTCCGGGCCAGCCGAACTATGCCCTGTCGGATTTCGTTGCCCCCAAAAGCTCTGGCCTGGTCGACTATGTGGGCGGCTTTGCTGTCACCACCGGAATCGGCATCGAGGCGCATCTGGAGCGCTTTGAAAAGGCCCATGATGATTACAGCAGCATTCTTCTAAAGGCGCTGGCTGACCGCCTCGCAGAAGCCTTTGCCGAATGCCTTCACCGAAGGGTCAGAACCGAATTCTGGGGCTATGATCCCGAAGAAACTCTGGGGAATGATTCTCTCATCCGAGAGGAATATCAGGGCATACGTCCGGCACCAGGATATCCAGCCTGCCCCGATCACACCGAGAAAGCGACCCTATTCAAGATCCTTTCTGTCGAAGCATCCACAGGCATCACGCTCACCGAATCCTTCGCGATGTACCCGGCCTCTTCTGTTAGCGGATGGTATTTTTCCCATCCTTCGGCCCGTTACTTCAATGTAGGCAAGATTGGCCGCGATCAGGTGGCCGACTATGCACTTCGAAAGGAGCGTCCGGTTGAGGAAATCGAGCGTTGGCTTGCCCCTCATCTGGCCGAGGGAGGCCGCTGAGGCGCATGGCGCTAGAGCTTCTTGGAACATCCGGCTGTCATCTTTGCGAGGACGCTGAAGCCCTCGTGAATGAAGTCCTCGACGGTGTCCTTCGGGTCTTCGACCTGACGCCAGTCGAAATTGCCGATGATCCCGATCTCATGGAGGCCTATGGTCTCCAGATACCTGTCCTTCGCTACAAGGAAATGTGCCTGTACTGGCCCTTCACTGCGGACGACGTGGCCCAATTTCTCTCGGCGCTCGACGCCGATCCGCATCATTGAATGACCTTGGAGAACCGACCATGAGCAAGGGTTTTCGCATCGAACAGGACAGCATGGGTGAACTCAAAGTCCCTGAGGATGCTCTTTACGCCGCACAGACCCAACGCGCGGTTGAGAACTTTCCTGTCAGTGGTCTCACGATGCCCGAGGCCTTCATCAAGGCCGTAGCCCTGATCAAACTTTGTGCTGCGGAGGTGAATGAAAGCCTCGGTCTCCTGGATCACGCCATTTCAGGTGCCATCCAGTCTGCTGCAGGAGAAATTCTTGAAGGACGGCATCTAGAACAGTTTCCGATCGACGTCTTCCAGACGGGCTCAGGCACCAGCACTAACATGAATGTGAACGAGGTGGTGGCTACACTGGCAAGCCGCGTCTCAGGCCACAAAGTCAGCCCGAATGACCACGTCAACATGGGGCAAAGCAGCAACGACACGATCCCGACGGCGATTCACCTCAGCGCCGCTATTGAGTGCAAGAGCCGCCTGCTACCGGCGCTTGACCTTCTGGCTGCTACCATCGAAAACCGCGCCGCAGAGGTCGATCATGTGATCAAGACCGGCCGCACGCATCTGATGGATGCCATGCCGATTACCCTGGGACAGGAACTCCGTGGCTGGGCGCATCAGATTCGAAACGGAATTGCACGCATTGAGTCGACGCAGCCGCGGCTTTATCAACTGGCTCAAGGCGGGACCGCCGTCGGCACCGGAATCAATGCTCATCCGCAATTTGCAGGCCTAATGGCTCAGGCCCTTTCACGGCGGACCGGCATGAGCTTCACCCCGAACACGTCTTTTTTTGAGAGCCTGAGCACACAAGATGCGGCGGTGGAGCTCTCGGGCCAGCTCAAGACGATCGCCGTGAGCCTGATCAAGATCGCTAATGATCTTCGTTGGATGAATTCAGGACCCCTTGCAGGTCTTGGTGAGATTGAACTCCCGGCCCTTCAACCAGGCAGTTCGATCATGCCGGGCAAGGTCAATCCCGTCATTCCCGAGGCAGTTGCCATGGTTGGAGCCCAGGTGATTGGCAACGACGCCACCATCACCATTGCCGGTCAGTCCGGCAATTTCCAGCTCAACGTCATGTTGCCGGTTGTAACCTACAACCTACTGCAAAGCATTGAACTCTTGGCGAATGCATCAAGGCTCCTGACACAAAAAGCCATCCAGGGATTCACGGTCAGGGATGAAAACCTGAAAAAGGCTCTTGCCCTGAATCCGATCCTGGTCACGGCGCTCAATCCCGTCATCGGTTACCTCAAGGCTGCCGAGATTGCTAAGAAGGCTTACGCCTCAAAGCGCCCCATTCTGGATGTCGCAGAGGAGATGACCGAGATCCCGAGGGCTAAACTCGAACAACTACTGGATCCTCGGGCGCTTACCGAAGGCGGGATCCAACCAGACTGAGCTTACTGCTTTTTGGGGGCTGCTTTGGCGGGCGGAAGTGGCGTCACCGTCGTTTCCGTCACAACCGGAACCGGCGCAGAAAACTTCCGGTCCTGCGGTCGCGTCAGATTAGGATAGACCCCATCACGCTGGTAAGTCATTTCACCCAAAGGACGATTGAAGGCAAAGCCCGCCGGGCCCAAGACCATGATGGTCCCGGCACGTGCAAAAGCATCATGGGGAGGCGCTATGTCGGCGATCGCCACCAAAGGGGTTGTCGCGACAAAAAGTGCCGTGCCGGCTGCCGCAAGCACCACCCCGACCGGCCTCAGCAGGAGGATGTCTGCAAGGACACCGGGATACCCAAGATTTCGCCCCCGACCATATCCCTGACTATCGCCGTAATTTCCACTGTCATCATAGACCGAAGCCGCCGTATTAGGCTCTGCAAGGACAACAGGGCTAAGCACAAGACTGAGCATCAGGAGCACAAAACAGGGTGAAAGACGGGTCATGGGCCACTCTTTAAGGTCAGAAAATACAGGGGATTCAACTGTGATTTATAACAAGCTTCCAACGATTAATCACGTTTGCCAGCACCTTGACCAGAGGCCGGCGATGTTTCCCAGAAGGCTAAACCTGAAAGCGGTCCAATCGGGAGGCTAGGACGTTTCATAACATCTGCGATCAGATCACTGCCAATTGCGTAGTAACCGCCGCCATGTCCCCGATCAATGTAGGTCGCAAGCCCCACCAGACGTCCGCGTCGATCGAATAACCCCCCCCCGCTTCCTCCTAGGGTAAAGAACGCCGAGGTTTCAATCAGGGGTAGTCCTTCGTGACGTCGCGTGCGCAGGACCTTGCCATCAGTGAAGGACAGCCCGAGTGCCCTCGGGAATCCATAAAAAAAGAGCGTATCGCCCTTTTTCAGAGAAGCAATCCCTGCAAGACGAGCCGGGTGAAGGTCGAGAGCGGGAACATCCAAAAGGCAAAGATCACTTTTGACATCAGCCCTGACCCCTTCAACTCGATAGCTTCGGTAGCCCCTGAAGATGCCGAGCCGCCCCCCCGTCCGCACCACGTGACAATTGGTTGCTACGATGCGGGGGGCCACAATGACTCCGGATCCAAAATAGAGACGTCCCCCCGCCTCGGCGCCTTGAATCTGAACCACACTGTTGGACATCCGGTGATCCGGCTGTGCAGCAAAACTTTTCAGAGGATCAAGCGTCAATAGTAGGAGAAGAGCCAATAACCGAGCGAACATGGCGCCTCACGCGACCTTAAATTACTTGATCATTGGAAGGGTCGCTGCGGGGAGAAGTTCCGGTGAAAAGACATCAAGTCCCGGAATGCCCAGGGCCTGGATGGCTTTTGCATTCTCCCCATCCTGGTAAGGAGGTAATCCTCCCTCATGACGCATCAGCCGATAGGCAAGTGCGGCTGAAAGGACCCGAATCGGGTAGTCTCTCGGAAGATCCTTGAGGTAAGGCTGGATGGTAAAAAAATCCCGGGCTCCGTATTGGGCCATGATGGAGGCCAATCCGCCATTTCGGGGACCGATGTTGTAGGCCAGAAGGCCCAGAAAAAGGTCGCCCCTCATTTCGCGGAGGTAGTGATGAAAAGTTGCCGCCGCCAAATAAATGTTATCCCGGGGGGTTTGCGGATCTGGCCTTTCAATCGATAGGCGCTGGGCCACATCCTTGATGATGGGCTTTGGAACAACCGTAATCTGAAAAAGTCCCCGACCACCATCCTTGCTATCACGCGGCAAGAAAGAGGATTCTGCCACCCCGATACCCACAAGAACTTCAGGATCAACATCGTAATGTTTTGCAGCCGCATGGATGTCTTCTTCATAGGGCTTTACCCTTGAGAGGATGAGGGCCAAATCGTCGTGATTAGCCTTGCGGTAAGCTGCGTAGACCTGGTGCGCAATGCTGTCGCGACCTGCTTGCTCAGCGCCACCCACGAGACGTCGCAGGCGACCGAGGTCGGCCTGAAATCCCGGCAGGCCGGCATAGGACACGCTGATAACGAGAATGACGAGCGCAGAGAGTGCCGGGCCATTGGTAGCCCAGACCTTGATCTTTCGCCGATAAAGGACCCACCCTGCCAAAAAGAGGGAACTTAAGACCCCGAGAATGAGTACAGTTCCAGCAAAGGGCAAAAGGCTTTGCGTTAGATCACTGCCACCAAACCAGCCTGCGGCACGACCCAGAACCGAGATGGTCGCAATCAGACCACTGACCATGAGGGCCAGGCTTTCAAGACCGAGGAAAAGAGCGGACTGATAGGGTCGCCTTGCGCTCTTTGCACCACTTTTACGAACAGGGCGTCTAACCTTTGGGGGTTGAACTTTAGCTTTCGGTGCTGGTTTTCGAGGCCGAGGAGCGGGTTTTTGGGCCACGGAGAAAGGCTTTGGTAATCGGAGGGACAAATCCTATCATCGATCCAAGGGGAATCGCTGATATTCTTGACCGATGGATATCCCGCCTTCACCCAGTTCTCGCCGGCTTCCCAAACTCAAGGACCTGCTGCTGCTCACGGTCTTGATTCCTTACGGCGTTACGTTTGCCGACGGCCCCTTTCCCGACGCCGCTCCGCAGAACCCTCTCAGCTTCATTGCCTTTGACACCCTGATCCAGCGGGGATCCCGTCTTGAGTTTTTTCGAAAGGCAGACTTTGGTGATGCCAATTCACCCTGTCACCCCTGCCTCACACCCCAGCATATGAACTGTCCAACGCAGTGTTATCAACAGGCCACCAACCTCACACTCATTTGCAGTCGTGAAGTGCATGGGCTCAGTATCGGGCCCTTTGGACGGCAGGAGCGTGGGCGAATCCTGGCAGATCTGATGAAGACCGATAGCGTTCTTGTCGCAACGCTTCGGGGAGAGGAGACTTTGCATGCCCGCCGCATCAGTAGCCAAACGGGAGACGATCCCAATGGCGAGAATTTTGGCCTCGACATCGAGGGATTCGAGAGCATGCGGGACGTCTTGTGGCGAGCCACCGCTCCCGAGGTTGAACAATTCCAGATTCGGGTTGGCCCCTACGTCCTTACAACGATCCTGCAGGTGGGAAATCGCGAAAAGTTCTATGATTTTCTCAAGCAGTGCCCAACGGACTGAGCGACCAAAGGTTCAGGTTCAGCGGGAACCCTGCGTTCTTCGCTGTACCAGCCAGCGGACACCCAAAGTGAGCAAGACAAAGGCCAGCGTGGCTGCAGCAAGGTAAGTCGCCATCCGCCCCATATCGGTTTCGATGATGCCGGCGCCAACGAGACTTGCCGTAAGCCCCAGAGGAAGAAAACCAATAAAGCTTCCAATCCAGAAGTCGCGATGAGTTACAGGACTCCAGGCCAAAAGAATGTCGTTGTAGAGACCCGCTAACGGCAATTGGCGAACGACCAGCACCGAAAACCATCCCCGACCCACAGGCGCACTTAATGCTTTGAGTTTGGGGTAACGGTGAAGAAGAGTCTCCGGTCGCGTATGCCGCGCAATGATGAAAAGCCCATAAGCGCCGGCAAGACTTCCGATATGACTCCAGGCAAAACCCCACTCAAATCCAAACAGCCAACCGCCAGCGGTACAAAAGATCAGTCGTGGAAGACCGAGAGCCGTCCCAAGCGCAGTTACCAAAGCGAAGATGGCAGGCGCCCATTCTCCCAAGTCGTTGACGGTAGTGCGAAGAAGATTGCCGTAGGTCAGCCACTCTTTCCACGGCAAGGTCAGCACCAGAGGGCTGGCCAAAACCAGCAGGCCGACAACGGCCGCGGAAGTTTTTTTGATCAACGGAAAATACTCGAATGAAGGGGGCGGATCAGAAAATGCGAGACCCATTTTACAACTCGAGAGCGTACCAAATTCTCACTGCATTCATCGGCAAGTTTGAGTGACATACTGTTTCCTTATAAGCGATGCCTCCAAATCCAGTAATGACGCGGGTTTTTTGATTTTTGTCCGAATTACTGGACTGGACCCCTCCCCTTGTTCCACAAGATCGACTATCTTGAAGCCATGAGCACTACCCAACCAAGCGAGATGGAAGAGAAACCCGTGTTGGGGGGTAGCGATGGGCCTTTGGAATTACCCACCCAAGCCCCAAAAGACGTGACCAAGAGTTACCCCACAAATGCTATTGAACCGACCCGATACGGAGATTGGGAGCGGGCAGGTCGCTGCATCGATTTCTAGGTTGAACTATTGGTCATGCACATCGATTCCACAACACCACTAAAACCCAGAAGGGTCCTGTCCCCCCATCTCCAGATTTATCGACTGCCACTGACCGCGCTCCTCTCAATATCGCACCGGATCAGTGGTGCTTTTCTGGCTTTAGGCTTTATCTTTGGGAACCTCCTCCTGGTTACCGCTGCTATCAATGTCCCGTTGTTCGAATCCCTTACCGAGTGGCTGACTCACCCCTTTGGGAGGATTTTCGTTGCCGGCTGGCTTGTCCTGTTTAACTTCCATCTGGTCCATGGGGTTAGGCACCTTTTCTGGGACCTCAGCCGCGGATTCACCCGCTCGAAACAAACCACCTTGGGGGTTATTGAGATCGTTTCAGCACTGATCCTCACGTTCATGATGGTCTTGACGCCCTGGCTTCTCGAGACCGGGGGCACCCTATGACGCGTCATCAGGGTCATGCGGGCGAGAGCGGTCGACGCGACTGGCTTCTTGAGCGCGGCTCTGCATTGGTGTTGCTGTTGCTGGTCCCTTGGCTGGGTCTGCATCTCGCCTTTCTTCCGGGGTTAAAACAAGCCCGCCTCGTGGACTGGCTTCAGTCACCTTTGAATGCCATTACCCTGGCAGGCCTTATTCTGATTGCCCTTCTGCATGCCAGCCTTGGACTTCGCGCAATTTTGATGGACTACATTTCGACCCCTTCTCTTCGAGGCTTCGCTTTGCTCGTCACCCGAAGCCTGTTGGTATTCTCAGCCGTGATGGGACTTGGCGCACTTTGGGTCCTCCACACCGGGACCCACTCATGAAGTCTAGCTATCCTCTGATCGAGCACGAACAGGATGTGATCGTAGTAGGTGCGGGGGGCGCGGGACTTCGCGCTTCGCTGGCCTTGGCCGAACAAGGTTTCAATACGGCCTGCATCACCAAGGTTTTTCCTACCCGAAGCCATACGGTTGCTGCGCAAGGGGGCATCAGCGCCGCCTTGGGTAATATGGGTGAAGATGACTGGCGCTGGCACATGTACGACACCATCAAGGGCTCTGACTGGCTCGGCGATCAGGACGCGATTGAAGTCCTTTGTCGCGAAGCTATTCCAGCGGTCCTTGAACTTGAGCGTTATGGGGTGCCTTTCTCACGGACCGAAGATGGCCGGATTTATCAGCGTTCCTTCGGAGGCATGACAACACGATTTGGCGAGGGGCAGGCCAAAAGAACCTGCGCTGCTGCTGACCAGACCGGACATGCCATCCTTCATACGCTTTACCAGCAGTCACTTAAAAGGAACGTTCGGTTCTTCGTCGAGTACATCACGCTGGATCTCATCATGGTCGATGGCGCCTGCCACGGCGTCTTAGCCTGGTCACTCGAAGACGGTAACCTGCATCTGTTCAAGGCCCATCAGGTGATTCTGGCCACTGGAGGCTATGGCCGCTGCTATCTTTCTTCAACCTCGGCCCATACCTGTACCGGGGATGGTAACGGCATGATTCTTCGAGCTGGCCTGCCGCTCCAGGATATGGAGTTCGTGCAGTTCCACCCAACGGGTATTTATGGATCAGGGTGTCTGATCACCGAGGGTGCTCGTGGTGAAGGAGGCTACCTCACTAACGCAGAAGGTGAGCGATTCATGCCTCGTTATGCCCCTCATGCCAAGGATCTCGCATCCAGGGACGTTGTCAGCCGGGCAATCACCATGGAAATTCGGGAGGGCCGTGGGATCGGTCCACATAAGGACTATGTCCATCTCCATCTTGAACACCTCGACCCCAAGGTCATCGACGAGCGGCTTCCAGGGATTGCCGAAACGGCTCGGATTTTCGGCGGCATCGATGTCCGTAAGGAACCGATCCCTGTCCTTCCGACAGTGCACTACAACATGGGCGGCATCCCGACCAACTATAAAACAGAGGTTGTCACCCTGAGGGATGGTGACCCCGAAGCTGTCGTTCCAGGCCTTATGGCGATTGGTGAGGGCGCCTGTGTCTCTGTACACGGAGCCAATCGCCTGGGTTCCAACTCGCTTCTGGATCTGGTCGTATTCGGTCGGGCTGCAGGCCTTCGTTGCGCTGAAATCCTTACGCCTGGCAAACACCATGCAGATCTTCCTGCTGCGTCTGTTGATCCACTGATCGCCCGTTTTGACCGGTTACGCTGGTCCTCTGGCAAAAATCCGACCGCCGAGGTGCGCCTTGCCATGCAACGGGTCATGCAGTCTCATGCCAGCGTTTTCAGGCGGGGAGATATCCTTGAGGAAGGTGAAACGCTCCTTAAGGAGGTCGCAGAACGCTTTCAGGATGTCGGAATTCAGGATCATGGTCTGATCTGGAATACCGATCTTGCAGAAACACTCGAACTCGACAACCTGATCGGTCAGGCTCAAGTCACGATGTCTGCAGCAAGAATACGGACGGAAAGCCGGGGGGCGCATGCCCGTGAAGATTATCCCGAACGGGATGATGCCAACTGGCTGAACCATTCTATGACCTGGATCGATGGCGAAGGCACTATCACCGAGACCTTGAGACCGGTGCACCTAAAACCCCTGTCGGCCGATGTCGACGCTGTCCCGCCGGCCCCCCGGGTTTATTGAGGCGATTGCGAACCATGGTCGAATTCACTCTACCCAAGGATTCCCGCGTCGGACCCGGAAAAACTTTTCCTGCTGCAAAGCACGCTAAAAATATTCTGATTGTCGAGGTCTACCGGTTCAATCCAGAATCAGCGGATTCACCCCGCCTGGACCGCTTCGAATTGGATCGCGACGCCTTGGGACCCATGGTGCTGGATGCTCTGCTCAAGATCAAGAACGAGATCGACAGCAGCCTTACCTTCCGAAGGTCCTGCAGAGAGGGCGTTTGCGGTTCCTGTGCCATGAATATCAATGGCCGTAACACTCTTGCCTGTACGCACGCACTGGATGATCTCAAGGGCCCGATTCGGATCTACCCCCTACCCCACCTTCCGGTCATCAAGGATCTGGTCCCTGATCTGTCGGGACTCTACCGCCAATATGCCGCTATTGAACCCTGGATCAAAACCGTCTCAGAGCCCCCAAAGGATGGGGAGCGCCTCCAGTCAGTTGAAGAGCGACACCTTCTCGAGGGACTGGTCGAATGTGTCCTTTGCGCCTGCTGCTCAACGAGTTGCCCGAGCTATTGGTGGAATGGCGATCAGTACCTTGGGCCGGCCGTTCTGCTACAGGCGGCCCGCTGGATCAATGACAGTCGCGATGAGGCCACTGAGGAGCGTTTAAGAGCCCTTGATGACGCCTTCAAGCTCTATCGGTGTCATACCATCATGAACTGCACTGACACCTGTCCCAAGGGTCTTAACCCCGCCAAGGCCATTGCCGACATCAAGAAGGCCGTAGCCCGGCTTCCTGAAAAACCCAAAGGATGAGTGGCGACATTCGCTGGCGCTGCCGGCGCGGTATGCGCGAACTGGACGCCCTTCTTGCCTACTTTCTTGAGCATCACCACGCTGACTTGCCTGAGGATCTAAAGATTCGGTTTGGGGCTTGGCTTGAACTGTCCGATCCTGTCCTTTGGAATCGGCTCACAGGCCCCTTGCCAGAAGATGCACTGGACCGTGAGCTTGCCCTGCGTCTTCGCACTTTCCCTGGACTTTTGACTGGCCGCAACTAAAAGACATCCTTTTTCTGCCTCAGTGCCCTGAAAACTTCGCCATTGGTTTCCCTCTGACTCATTCCGAGATGCATGCGAATTTCAGGACTTTCAGGCCGCAGAAATGGATTGGCCGCGAGCTCACCTTCCAGGGTGAAGGGAACCGTAGCAAGACCCGCCTCACGGCGTTTGGCGATTTCCTCTCGGCGAAAAGCCAGGACCTCATTCTGAGGCTCAACGCTTGCTGCAAAGCGTGCATTCGACTCGGTGTACTCATGGGCACAGTAAACCTTTGTCTCCGGAGGAAGCTTTCGAATGCGATCCAGGCTGTCCCAAAGGGCTTCGGCGGTTCCCCCAAGGAGTCGTCCACATCCAAGGCCAAACAGGGTATCACCGGCAAACAGAATCTTTTCTTGAGGAAACCAATAAGCCACATGATGTGGGGTATGCCCTGAGACCTTGAGGACTTCTACCCGAGTTCCCCCCAGCATAATGGCACTCTGATTCCACACGTCCCGATCCAGCCCAGGAATCGGCTCACCGGCAGCACATGCCCCGAAAACTTCTGCTCCATAGCGGGCTTTCAGTTCAAGATTCCCTCCCACATGATCACCGTGCCAGTGGGTATTGAGAATGTGGGTCAGATGCCAGCCACGCTCCTCGAGTGCATCCTCCACAGGTGCAGCCACAGCAGGGTCAACCACCATGGTCCAACCTGCTGTAGCGTCCCTGACGATAACGGAATAATTGTCCTTGAGAAGGGGGATTTGGAATATCTCTATCATTGTCGCAATGTTAAAGTGACCGTGATCGAAACGCATCTCTCACCGACAGTGACTCACTGAGGACCCGCCCATGATTTTCTGGCGTATCAAACCGCTTGAAGCCATTCTCGAAACCGCCGAAAAGAAAAGCCTTCACCGTTCGTTAGGACCGATCCAGTTGACCTTGCTCGGCATTGGCGCCGTGATTGGCACCGGTATCTTTGTGCTGACTGCAGAGGCTGCACAGAAGGCGGGCCCGGGCATGATGCTGTCGTTCATTCTTGCAGGTTTTGTCTGCGCTGTGGCCGCCCTTTGCTATGCGGAACTGACAGCGATGGTGCCTGTTTCCGGTTCAGCCTATACCTACACCTATGCTGTCCTTGGGGAGATGATCGCCTGGATGGTCGGATGGGCTCTGGTGCTGGAATATGCCGTTGCCTCAAGCGCCGTGGCGGTCGGCTGGTCTGGATATTTCGTGGGGCTGCTGGATCACTCACTCGGCATTCAGCTTCCCAAAGCCCTGACAAATGGGCCTTTTGCAGGTGGCATTATCAATCTACCAGCGGTCGTGATTAGCTTTGCGGTGACCGGGCTTTTGGTCATTGGCACCAAGGAGAGCGCTACGGTGAATGCCTTCCTTGTAGCGGTCAAAATCGTGGCGCTCACTGCATTTATCATCATTGCGCTGCCGGTCCTCAAGGAAGAGAACTTCCATCCCTTCCTGCCTTCGGGTGGAAGTGGCGCTGTTGCCGCCGCCGCATCGATTTTCTTTGCCTATGTCGGATTTGATGCGGTTTCGACCGCGGCTGAAGAAACCCGAAATCCCCAACGCAACGTCCCGATCGGCTTGATCGGATCCTTGGCGATTTGTACGATTTTTTATCTTTTGGTTTCAGCAGGCGCTGTAGGTGCCATCGGGGCACAACCCATCATGAATGCAATCGGCCAGGCCCTGGATCCGGGGTCAGCCGCCATGACACAGCAGTGTGAAACCCTCATTGCTGCGGGACAACATCCCTTGGTTTGTTCAAGAGAGGCTCTGGCGCAGGTATTGCGTGAGATTGGCTGGCCAAAGATCGGCAACCTCCTTGGGCTTGCCGCATTCCTTGCCCTCCCCTCCGTCATCCTGATGCTCTTATTTGCTCAGACCCGCATCTTTTTCGTGATGGCCCGTGACGGATTGCTTCCAGAATTCCTGAGTCAGATCCATCCCAAGTTCAAGACCCCTCATATCGTTACCATGATCACGGGGGTGGGCGTCATGATCTCGGCGGCGTTCTTCCCCGTAGGGCGTTTGGCCGATGTCTCCAATTCTGGAACCCTGTTTGCGTTTTTTATCGTCTCCGTTGCGGTCATGATATTGAGGGTCACGGAGATCGACCGTCATCGTCCCTTCAAGACGCCCGCCATCTGGGTCGTAGCGCCTCTTGCGATGCTGGGATGCATCATCCTCTTCCTTTACCTTCCACGCGAGACGCAGCTGGTATTTCCGATCTGGGGATCTTTGGGACTTGTTTTCTACTTCCTGTACGGCTATCGCAAAAGCCATTTGGCGCCGGCCATGCAGGCTCGCCTCGCTGAAGCAGAGTCAGCTGAACGTCCTGCCATCTCCAGCGAGGAGGACGATTAAAGCCGGCCGCCTAACTGCGGTGATATTGGGGGCTAAGTGAGTGGACCGCCTCAATGAAGGCACCCACATGCTCGGGATTGACGTCCGGCCAAACGCCGTGACCCAAGTTGAAGACATGCCCTGATCCGCGCCCGAAGGAAGCGAGAATGCGCCCCACCTCGTCCTGAAGGACGGGAATGGGGGCATATAAAGCCTGAGGATCCAGATTCCCCTGCAATGCCACGCGATCACCGACTCGGGCGCGCGCCTCACCTATTTCCGTAGTCCAGTCGAGTCCAAGCGCGTCATAGCCAGAATCCGCCATCACCTCAAGCCACTGGCCACCCCCCTTGGTGAAGAGAACCGCGGGGATTTTCTTGCCATCGCGAACAAGATTTAGGCCTTTGAGGATTTTCTTGGCATAGGCCAAAGAGAAGGCCTGGTATTGATGGGGCGCCAGGATTCCACCCCAGGTGTCAAAGACCATGACGGCATCCGCTCCGGCTGCAATCTGCGCATTAAGATAGCTCGTCACCGAACGGGCGAGAATATCCAGAAGGCGGTGAAGAACTTCCGGTTGCTCAAACAGCATGCCCTTGATTTTTCGGAATTCGCGGGTACCCCTACCCTCGACCATATAGGTCGCCAGCGTCCAGGGACTGCCTGAAAAACCAATCAGGGGGACTCTCCCCTTAAGCTCCTGCTTGATCAGTCGAACCGCATCGACAACGTAACGAAGATCACTCTCGGGGTCGGGAACACCAATGCGATCGACATCAGCTGCCGAGGTGACCGGACGCTGAAACTGCGGACCTTCCCCCTCAACGAACTCCAGTCCGAGCCCCATGGCATCCGGAATAGTCAGGATGTCCGAAAAAAGAATCGCAGCATCCAGACGATAGCGATCCAATGGCTGCAGCGTGACCTCACAAGCCAATTCAGGCGAAGTGCAGAGGTTCATGAAACTACCAGCCTGCTGCCTGACCCGCCGGTACTCAGGAAGATAGCGCCCAGCCTGTCGCATCATCCAGACCGGTG
Source organism: Pseudomonadota bacterium (assembly GCA_041178325.1). Lineage (GTDB taxonomy): Bacteria > Pseudomonadota > Gammaproteobacteria > Methylococcales > Methylococcaceae > UBA6136. The sequence continues at coordinate 27,929 of JBEGVN010000100.1, read as the reverse complement.
TCCGCTCGACCGGTTCCCGTAAAAGCGCACGCAGGAAAACATCGTTCTGAAATTCAGTGTTCATAGGCAAAAGGGTCAGTGTCCCTGAGACATCAGGGAAAAGAGTTAAGAGGCTGAGTGCGCCCTGAAGATCATCTGGTCAATCAGTCGCGGCCATAATTTTCGAGGGTTTGACGAAGCACACTGACATCCACACTCATGGGTAATGTCGCTTCACCCAGAGCCTTGAGCAGGATAACGCGCAATTGCCCCTCGACATTTTTTTTATCCACCGCCATGTGGGTCAGAAAATCATCCGCACTCAGCGAAGCCGGTGGGCAAACGGGAAGCAACGCCCGCTCGAGAATGGAAATGACCCGGGCGACATCGACCGACTGAAGGAATCCGAGTCGCTCGGACAGATCCGCTGCCTGACAGGTTCCAATAGCCACAGCCTCCCCATGGAGAATGGCCCCGTAACCCATTCCGGTCTCAACAGCATGACCAAAGGTATGACCGAGATTCAACGTTGCCCGCTCGCCCGTCTCACGCTCATCTCGCGCGACAACTTCGGCCTTGTTGCGACAGGACCGTTCGACCGCTTCAGCCAAGGCTTCACCATCGCGTGCCACCAGCTTTTCAATGCCGGACTCCAGCCATTCGAGAAAAGAAAGATCACGAATCAGGCCATACTTGATGACTTCCGCAAGGCCAGCAGAGAGCTCCCTATCGTCAAGCGTATCCAGCGTACTCATGTCAGCAATAACGCACTTGGGCTGGTAGAAGGCACCAATCATGTTCTTGCCGCGCGGATGATTCACTGCAGTTTTCCCACCTACAGAGGAATCGACCTGCGACAGCAAGGTAGTGGGTACCTGCACGAAGGGAATGCCCCGCTGATAAGTCGCTGCAACAAATCCACCCAGATCACCGATTACACCGCCTCCTAGAGCTATCAGATGGGACGTGCGACTGAATCGACGCGCCAGAAGTTCGTCATACACCGCATTGGCTGACTCGAGTGTCTTGTATTTTTCGCCATCCGGGAGGACGACGACCGCAACATCCCGCCCTTCGAAATGGGCCTTGACTCGATCAAGATACAACGGCGCAACCCGGTCATTGGTCACGATCATGACCTGTCGGGAGTCCACATGGCGGTGAAAGAGAGCGGCCTCATCAAGAAGATGTTGACCGATGTAGATGGGATAGCTTCTTTCCTGAAGCTCGACAGTAAGGGTTCTCATGGCGATTAATATTTGGGCGTATTGGCCTTTTCGTGGGCCTTGAGGATCTGACGGACCAGTGTTCGACTGGAGGCAGTTCCCGTATCGATCACAAAGTCAGCTACCCGACGATAAATCGGCTCCCTCATCTCAAAAAGTTCCGTCAGGCGTTGGCGGGGATTTTCGGTCTGCAATAAGGGCCGATTCGTGTCCTTGTGGGTTCGCTCGAGCTGTTTCTCAACAGGGCAATGGAGGTAGACCACAAAGCCCCGATCCTTGAGACAGCGCTGGTTTTCAGGCAAGAGGATCGAGCCTCCTCCCGTGGCAAGAACGACCCCGTTGAGACAGGTCAGTTCTTCAATAGCCTCGGCTTCGCGGCGACGAAAACCTGCTTCCCCTTCATATTCGAAGATCAGCGGAATACTGACGCCGGTCTTGCGCTCAATTTCCTTGTCACTATCGACAAAATCAACACTCAAAGCCTTGGCCAGCAAGCGACCGATGGTGCTCTTCCCTGCCCCCATCGGGCCGATCAGAAAGATACTGTTAAATTTGGCCATGAGCAGAAAGTTTCAAATTTTTCGATCATATCACGGGCGTCTCATTGATCCGCAGTGCACCTGAGTCAAAGCGGCTCTTCTTGCTATCCGATCCACACAAAAAAGCCGGGCAGACGCCCGGCTTTTTTGGCGCTTGATCAAAGATCAGGGCTTAGGGGCCGCTGCCGGAGCAGGCGCGGGAGCCGCATCCTTGACCGGTACTGCATCCTTGGCGGGTGCTGCAGCCGGAGCCTTGCGATCAATCTTTGCCTTGGCCTGAAGTGCGCCGATCTTGTCCTGCAGTTTCTTGGTCTGAACCATGCTCTTCAGCTGATCCTTGACTGCATCAAAGGGAGGCGGAGCCTGATCACGCGACTCTTCACGGGTGATAATGTGCCAGCCGAACTGGGACTGAACCGGTTCTTTCGTGGTTTCGCCATTTTTGAGGGCTACAACCGCATTGGAGAAGGGTTCAACCATCTGCTGCGGGTTGAACCAACCCAGTTCACCGCCCTTGTCCTTGGAGCCCGGATCCTTGGAGAACTTTTTGGCCAGTGCCTCGAATTTTTCACCCTTGCCGAGCTTTGCAATGATGTCCTTGGCTTCTGCTTCGCTGTCGACCAGGATATGGCGCGCGCGATATTCGGTCTTCTGCATCGGACCGACGCGATCGTCATACTCCTTCTTGAGGTCGGCATCAGTCACTTCAGCGCTTTCGATAAAGACCTCTGCCGCCGCCTGAGAAAGCAGCATGCGTTCCGCATTTTCGATCTTTGCGGCCAGCTTCTGGTCCTTGATCGCATCAGATGTCACCAGATCCTGGCTCAGGAGCTCGCGTTTGATCAGCTCATCAACGATCTTGTCATCGGGAATCTTGTTTTCTCCACGGCGCTCGTTGACTTCCTCTGCGAGGATATCGAAAGAGGCCTTGCTGATCGGCTTGCCGTTTACGGTTGCGATCACATCGCCAGTAGCGACAATCTTGGGCTGAGTGTCTGACTTGCCACAGGCCGTTGCAACAACAGCAACGGCAACCGCTGCAGCGAGAGTGCTGATTTTCATAACTGTCATTCCTTTAGAGGTTGGGTTAGTGAACTTCATCGGGTGTATGCGCCTTGATGATCAAGGCATGAATATCGGTTTGCATCAGGCTTCCGAGCGCCCGATAAACCATCTGGTGTCGCTGGACAAGTGTTTTTCCAGCAAAAAGAGTGCTTACGATGAGGACAGAGTAATGCCCACCACCGTGCTGAGCTGACCCAGCATGACCGGCATGTGCTGCCGAGTCATCATGAATTTCAAGACTCGCAGGCGCTAGCACGGCCTCAAGGCTGAGACGGATACGGTCAATACGCTCGTTCATTGGGGGAAAACCTGCTTGAAGGGTTTAATTGTTACCTGGGCATAAACCCCGGCAGCGACATAGGGATCCTGTTGCGCCCATTCCTGAGCCGATTCCAGGGTCTGAAAGTCGGCCACAATCAGGCTACCGGTAAAGCCCAGGGCACCCGGAGATTCAGCCGCGACAGCGGGGAAAGGTCCGGCGAGAACCAAACGGCCCTCTGCCTGGAGTTGCTGCAGCCTTGCAAGATGGTCAGGACGAGCACCCAACCGAAGCTCAAGGCTATTCGGACGATCTTCGGCAACAATGGCAAACAGCATCGATTAATCCTTTGCGGGCGCTTCGGAAGGCATGTGCTTGGCGAGAAAGAAGGACTGGAGAAGGACAAAAGCAAAGGTCAGCCCCAACATCCCGAAGAGCTTGAAGTTAACCCACACACTCTCTTCATAGTTAAACGCCACATAGAGATTGACGCCGCCAATAATCACAAAGTAGACCGTCCAGGCAAGATTGAGGCGTCGCCAGATTGCCGCGGGGAGGACTAGCTGGCTTCCCATCATTCGCTGAATGATCGGCGTATTACCAATCCACTGACTGCCAAGGAAAACGACAGCAAATAACCAGTTCAATACCGTAGGCTTCCATTTGATGAAGGTCGGGTCGCGAAGAAACCAGGTCGCTCCCCCAAACACTACAATCAAAACCAAAGAGACCAGATGCATGGTTTCAAAGCGGCGCGTCCTGAACCAGGTGTAACCCACCTGAAGGACTGCACCAACCATTGCAGCCAGCGTTGCCACATAGATATCCGCCATCTTGTAGGCGGCAAAAAAGAGCACGATCGGAAAGAAATCGACCAGTAGTTTCATGGGTTTGGGAAGTTCAATCGCAGGCGGATGACGTGGATTCTGACCTTCCAGATCCAGAAGGCAGGCTAACCTTGAATGGGCTTGGTTTAGGGGGGCAGAGCCCCAGGGTCCTGTATACTTGGGCCATTATAACCCAGTTGCCTTCGGACAATCCCTTGTTAGAGGGCATGATAGCCATGACAACCGCTCCTATGGACATCCAGCAACGTACAGAAATTGAAGCCGCAACCTTTCGGCGCCTTATCGACCATCTCCAAACGCACACCGACGTTCAGAACATCGAGTTGATGCTGACTGCAGATTTTTGTCGCAACTGCCTTGCCAAATGGTATTCCGCAGCAGCCGAAGATCAGGGGGTCGAAATCAACTACGAAGAGGCGCTCAAAGCGGTCTATGGCATGCCTTATGCGGACTGGAAATCAAAACATCAAAAGGAAGCGACGCCCGAACAGCTTGAAGCCTTCAAGCGCCAACAGGCACAGCAAGCCCAGCAACAGTAAGATCCCACGACGTTGACTACTCCCCTCCCTGAACGATGAAAGTCCTGTCAGCTGGCCCTGTCATGATCGACGTGTCCCTCTTCGAAGTGGACAGCGTTGAGCGCGAACGCCTGCAGCATCCCGCCGCTGGTGGCATCATTCTGTTTCGGCGAAATTATGAGTCGATCGAACAGATCACAGCCTTAATTGCCGAAATTCGTGCCATTCGTCCCGAACTCCTGATCGCCGTTGACCATGAAGGAGGACGGGTGCAGCGCTTCCGCGAAGGCTTCACTCGTCTTCCCCCGGCAAACGTCTATGCACGCGAAGGCGATGAGGATCTGGCAGAAGGTGCAGGATGGCTCATGGCCGCTGAACTCCGTGCAGTGGGTGTCGACTTTAGCTTTGCCCCGGTACTTGACGTGGAATCGGGCATCAGTCAGGTCATCGGAGACCGAGCCTTCGGCACCGACCCTTTCACCGTCACCCGCATGGCGGGACGATTCATGAACGGCATGCATAGTGCCGGCATGGCCGCCGTTGGCAAACATTTTCCAGGGCATGGCGGAGTCGTTGAAGACTCTCACAGGGCTCTGCCGGTCGACCCAAGAGACCTAGACACATTGGAATCACGGGACCTGGTTCCATTTCGCACACTGATGGGCCAGGGACTGGAGGGCGTCATGCCCGCACACGTCATCTATTCAGCATTGGACCACCAACCCGCAGGTTTTTCACGTTTCTGGATTCAAGACGTTCTGCGAACCCGCCTTGGATTTGAAGGCGCCATTTTCAGTGATGATCTTTCCATGGCCGGAGCCGCATTTGCTGGAGGTTATCCGGACCGGGCAAAAATGGCCCTCGATGCAGGGTGCGACATGATTCTGGTCTGCAATGCGCCGGGCGCTGCCGATGAGGTCCTTGAAAGTCTCTCAACCCTCCCTGCGAATCCCCTGCGTACCCAGCGCCTAGAGCGTTTCCGTGGTCGGACCCACTTCGAACGCGGGCATCTGGAAGCAAATCCAGCCTACAAATCCCTCTCTGCTCGACTGAGCCGACTTGCTGAATAAAACGAATGGATCTGTCTCAAGAAATCCGTCAGGTGACGGAAGAAGCTGAATGTCTCCATGAACTGAGTGTCGTGAAGGCAGCAATTGAACGTCTGGGCCATGAGATCACGGCAACCCTCAAAGAAGAGAACCCATTGGTCCTGAGCGTTCTCAACGGCGGCATCTTCTTTACCAGCGAACTGTTGCTGCACCTTCCCTTCCCGCTCGAACTTGATTCGATCAAGGCTGGACGCTATCAGGGTGCCACTGAAGGCAGCACCATGAAATGGCAAGTCGAACCAAGCATCTCAGTTCGTGGCCGCACGATACTTGTTCTGGATGACATCCTCGACGAAGGCATTACTTTGGCCGAGATTCATCGTTACCTCGAAGAAAAAGAGGCCAAGCGGATTGTCAGTGCCGTCCTCGTGGATAAGGATTTGGGACGAACCAAACCTTACCGCGCCGATTATGTGGGCCTGGTGACTGAAAATCGCTACCTTTTCGGTTTTGGGCTCGACTACAAGGGCTACCTTCGGAACTGGCCCGGCATCTATGCCTGCCGAACAATATATTAGGTCAAGGGAAACATGGGCTTTACGACAGCCATCATCGGCGGCACGGGTCTTACCCACCCGGACCGGTTCTCGCTTCTCAGGGAAGAATGGGTTGAAACTCCGTTCGGCAAGCCCTCCGCACCACTCCAATATGGAACCCTCTTTGGCTATCCTGTCGTTTTTCTGGCACGACACGGCAACCCCCATGTCATTCCCCCTCACAAGGTGAACTATCGGGCCAATCTCTGGGCACTCAAATCCGTCGGCATTCAGCGCGTGGTCGCAGTCGCCGCAGTGGGAGGCATTACACCCAACATGGGGCCCCAAGCTCTGGCGATTCCAGATCAGGTTATCGACTACACCTACGGGCGCCACCAGACCTTCCATGAGGACGATCTCGATGAGGTTGTTCATATCGACTTCACTCATCCCTACACCGAAGACCTGCGCAAAGGCCTGATTGCCGCTGCAGAACAGGCAGGGATCCCCCTGGTTCCTGAGGGCGTTTACGGGTGCACCCAGGGGCCAAGACTTGAAACCTCCGCAGAAATTCGTCGAATGGAACAGGATGGTTGTGATCTGGTTGGCATGACGGGAATGCCGGAAGCCTGCCTAGCCCGGGAGGCAGGGCTCGATTATGCCTGCTTTGCCGTCGTCGCCAATTGGGCTGCCGGAAAACAGGCCGGTGAGATCACACTTGAAGAAATCCATGCTCATCTGGAAGTGGGTATGGCCAAACTTTTTGGCGTCCTCCAGAATTGGCTCCAAAAGAACTAGCCGCCGCTGAATCCCAAAATCCAGCCCTCCCTCTCGATCTTTGCATCGAGCTGCTTCGGCCATTGAGGCGCGAACCAGGAGGATAAGACGCCTGACCGCGCGGCTTTGGCTAGGGCTTCAGCGATCAAGAAGGCATCCCACTGATCTCTGCTCCAGTCCGTGGGACATTCCTCTCTAAACCAGAGGGCGGGGTAGGCTTCAGCTATCACGCTGCACCCATCCGGAATGAGCGTCCCATCGTAAGGCCAAAAATGAAGGGCACATCCGGCTCTCTCTCGGATCCACCGAAGCCAGGGAAGCCCCGCATGCGTGGATGATGCCACCGAGCCGGGAACGTCAAAATGAAACACCGACTTGGCACGGGCCAGAATCTCGACATGCCGCCTTGCCTTGCTATCCCCACGACGTGGATTGCTCTCGCGCAACATTCGCACGGTCTTCCCTCTCTGATCGCTCGGCCAGAATGCGCAAAAGTCATTGAGAAAAAGATCCCAATTACCGCTCAGACCATACTCGTCGAAATAGACCGATGGAAAAGAAAAGCCATGATCGATTCCGATCAAAACAGGCTGTTCCCCAAGGATGCCTTCCAAAAGCCATTCGGCGACGCCTTGCCGCGTCCAGTGCCGTGAAGGATGACTCGAAGGCCGAACCTCAAACGGAAGACCTTCGCTTGGAGACTCAAAAACACGAAGTCCCGGCAAAGGCGAGTTTGGCGTGGCCGCCCCCGAATAGTCGACCCCGATGAAACGGTGAAAACGGCTCACGGATTTTTCGAGTCTTTTCCCTGCTGAGATGTCCAGATCAGGCGGTCGGTCGCAATTCCAAGGGTTTGGGCTCGAAGGGTCAGCTGATTTCTCAGTTCAGCCGAAATATGGGGTTCTCTGCTAAGAATCCAGAAATAATCACGGTCAGGGCCCACCACAAGGGACCAGCGATAGTCCGTATCCAGAGCCGCCACATGGTAGCCCCCATAGAATGGACCAAAAAAGCTCACTTTTAGGGAACCTTCATCTGGCTTCCCTGTAAAAAGAGCTTTTCCGACGGCTTCCCGCCACTGGCCGTTTGAGATCTGAAGCCCCCGATTCAGAACCCTGACCGATCCATCCGCCTCAAGGCTATAGGTCGCCTGAATATCTGTGAGCCCCTCCTCAAACCGGTGATCCAACCGTGCGATCTCGAACCAGGTCCCAAGGTAACGATCGACAGCAAAGGGCTTTACCGGATGAACACCCAGAGGGGGAGCAGTCGAGCAAGCCACCACCAGGCAGCCCAAGACCACCGAAAAAAGTACTTTCAGCCCAAGAGTCCCGCTCACCTTTCGTTCCATTAGCCAAACCTATCCCTGAAGAGCCCCGAAGCCAATCACCCAGGGTTCAATATTTAACTTATAACTGTCTGATCTCGAGGATCTTTTCCAGATAATCACCTTGAAGATCAAGCCCTCGATATGGCATCATCTCAGGTTCCGCGGACAGCTGCCATCCATCTGAAAAGCACTGCCCCTCCCCTTTTACAGCCACTCTGAAGCAAGGAATCCCCGATGCCCGGTCGCAATCATCTCTATATCCCCGGCCCTACCAATATCCCTGATTCGGTTCTGAGCGCAATGCATGTCCCCTCAGAGGACCATCGTTCACCGAACTTTCCAAAGCTGGTCACCCCCATCCTCGAAAATCTGAAGAAAATCTTCCATACCGAAAAGGGCCAGTGCTTCATCTTCCCGGCAACAGGAACCGCTGGCTGGGAAGTTGCGATCACCAACACGCTATCACGGGGCGACAAGGTTCTGGCTTATCGTTTTGGTCAGTTCTCTCACCTTTGGATCGATCTCGCCAAGCGTCTTGGGATGGACGTTGAGTTCCACGAAGTTCCCTGGGGCGAAGGCGTTCCCCTTGATCATCTCGAGGCCCGCCTCAAGGAAGACAAGAGCCATGAAATCAAGGCTCTTCTTATCTGCCACAATGAAACCGCCACGGGTGTCACCAGCGATCTTCCTGGCGTTCGCAAGGCCCTGGATAGCGCGGCCCACCCTGCCCTTTTCTTCGTCGATGGGGTTTCTTCGATCGGCTCTCTTGAATTCCGTCTGGATGATTGGGGCGTTGACGTCGGACTTGCCGGCACCCAGAAGGGTTTCATGCTGCCTGCAGGCCTCTGTCTCTTGGGCTTCAGCCAGAAGGCACTGAAGGCGCGTGAGACTGCGAACTGCAACCGGGCTTTCCTCGATATCCATGACCACATGGTTCACAACCCGGGTGGATACTTTCCCTACACCCCCGCCATTCCGCTCCTTCACGGGCTCAAAAAAGCCATGGAACTGATGCTTGAGGAAGGCATGGAAAACGTCTGGAAGCGCCATGCCCGCCTCGCTGAAGGCGTTCGATGCGCAGTGCGTGGTTGGGGCCTTGAAATGTGTGCCAAGGATCCCAAGTGGTACTCCAACAGTGTGACCGCCATCGTCGTTCCGGAAGGTTTCGATGCGCGCGATGTCATGCATTATGCCTACCATCGCTACAACCTCTCGCTCGGTGCGGGCCTAAGCGAAGTTCTCGGCAAAGTCTTCCGCATCGGCCATCTGGGTGACCTCAATGAACTGATGCTGGCGAGCGCTATCACCGGATCTGAAATGTCACTCCTCGATGCTGGGATCAAGGTCACTCCGGGTAGCGGCATTGCAGCTGCTTCCGAGTACTGGCGGAAGACCGCGCCCCCCCTGGCCCCCCGCGCCTAAAGTCGATATAGGATCGGTGAATGACATTCTGAGTGATTCACCGATCTTTTCTTCCTGACTTCATCCATCGATGGCCATGACTGCAAATCCCCGAATTCTGGTGACGCGCCGTTGGCCGGAGGCCTGCGAAAAAAGGCTGTCCGCACACTATCAAGTCACCTTCAACGAACGTAACGAACCCATGGATATTTTGGCCCTCAAGGCCGCCATGCGGGACTACGATGCCGTTCTCCCTACTGTGACCGACCCTATCACGACGGAAGTTCTGTCTCAGGACCCCATCCGCTGCCGATTCATTGGCAATTTCGGCGTCGGATACAACCATATCGATATGGCAACCGCGCGATCCCGCCAAATCGTCGTCAGCAATACACCGGATGTTCTGACCGACTGTACGGCAGACATTGCCATCTTGCTGCTGTTGATGACCGCACGACGCGCCAGCGAAGGGGAAATCCTGCTCAGAGCAGGCCAGTGGACCGGCTGGCATCCAACCCATCTTTTGGGAACCAAAGTCGCAGGCAAAACCTTGGGGCTGATTGGCTTTGGACGGATCGCTAAGGCCGTTGCCCATAGGGCGCACTTTGGCTTTGGGATGAAGATCCTCGTCAAAGGCAGAAAACCGATCCCAAAGACTGAGCTGGAACCATTCAATGCGCAAGAGGCCGAAAGCCTCGAGTCCCTGCTGGGTAATTCAGATTTTGTCTCTCTCCATTGCCCTGGTAGCGCCGAAAATCGCCACCTGATGAATGCAGAACGCCTCAAAGGCATGAAGCCCGAAGGCATTTTGATCAACACCGCCCGCGGAGATGTGGTCGATAGTGAGGCTCTGATCGATGCACTGAGAACCCGACGTATTCGGGCTGCCGGTCTTGATGTCTATGAAGGAGAGCCCAGACTTCATCCAGGATTCCTTACGCTCGATAACATCAGCTTGTTACCGCATCTAGGAAGTGCGACCGAGGAAACCCGAACCGGTATGGGGATGCGGGTGATTGATAACCTGGACGCTTTTTTCCGGGGCGAAACGCCACCTGACAAGGTCGCCTGATTGCAAACAGCTCACCCGCCAAAGTGGGATCTTTGGCCCGAAAATCACCCATGGGCTATATCGGCTGAAAAAGCCTATCGGAGAGCGGGGCCAGCGCTGGAAAAGCTTTTGGCCCAGATGAAGATTCCCGAGTCGCACTGGGGCCATCTTACCGGCGCAAGCCTTGGACTCGGATCATGGGTTGCATCGCAGTATCAGGAAAGGCCCATTCTTGTGGGTATCAATGGCGCTCAAGGTTCCGGAAAATCGACGACGGCAGAACTTCTGGCCACAACACTCAGTGCAGTTCACGGGCTTAAGACAGTCCAGTGTTCAATTGATGATTTCTACCTGACACATGCAGAGCGGGGCCGACTCGCCAAGGCGATTCATCCCCTCCTGATCACGCGCGGCGTTCCGGGAACACACGATCTTGTACTCCTGAATCGGACCTTGGACGACCTCATGTCGCAAGGCCGAGCAGAAACAACCCGTGTCCCCCGTTTCAACAAGGCCATGGATGATCGGCTCCCTGAAGATGCGTGGGATCATTTCAGAGGGAGAGCAGATGTTGTCATCCTTGAGGGCTGGTGTGTTGGAACGATGCCACAGCCCGAAAATAGACTCCAGCAAGTCGCCAATAGACTGGAAGCAGAGGAAGACGCTTCGGGCGTTTGGAGAAAGTACGTCAACGATGCACTGAGCGAAGGTTATCGATCGCTGTTCAAGCGCTTAGATTTGCTGGTTTTACTCAAGATTCCAGATTTCGCCGTCGTGACCGAATGGCGAAGCCTTCAGGAGCTGAAACTCGCCGAACAGACGAGACATCTGGCCGAGTCCAAAATCATGGATGGCGCAGCAATTGAGCGTTTCATCATGCACTATGAGCGACTGACCCGCTGGAACCTCGAGGCACTTCCATCGCTTGCTGACATGACCCTTGAAATTGATCATAACCATCGATTTATTCGGACTTATCAGCATGCCGAACATTTCAGCCCTTGAGCCGGGTTCCGCGCTCCAAAAGCCAAAGCGACCAGAGCCCCAAAACTAGCACGACCCCTGCGATCAGAATCAGCGATGAGCCGATCGGCATGTCGCTTACGCCGAGAAAACCATAACGAAAGGCATTGACCATATAAAGGATGGGATTCCCCAAGGAAACCTTTCGCCAGAATTCCGGCAAAAGATTAACCGAATAGAATACGCCCCCAAGATAAACCAGCGGTGTCAGAACAAAGTTGGGGACGATCGAAATGTCATCAAAGCTATTGGCAAAAATGGCGTTAATAAAGCCTGCCAAGGCAAAGAGAACCGAAGTCAGCAAAAAGACCAGTACGATAACTTCAGGGTGCTGGAAACGGATACTGGAGAAAGCCATACCGATGCCGGTCACAAGCACACCAACGGCCAGCCCCCGAAAAACACCCCCCCCGACATAACCTGTGAGAATCACCCAACTCGGAACAGGCGCCGTCAATAGTTCCTCAATGTTCTTTTGAAATTTGCTGGAATAAAACGAAGACACCACATTACTGTAGGAATTCGTGATGATCGACATCAAGGCAATACCCGGAACGATGTAATCCATGTAGGAAATACCATCCATTGGACCAATCCGCTGGCCGATCAGGGTTCCAAAAATCAGGAAATAGAGCGAGGTTGTCACAGCAGCTGGGAGGATCGTCTGCGGCCAGATCCGCATGAAGCGATAAATCTCCTTGCCGAGGATCGTCCTCAACGCGGTCAGGTGGCATCGAAATCGTCGCATGGATCGCATATCAGAACCTTGGAATCAGGAACTTCTGGCCATCGAGCTCTCCAACGAGATTTTCCGCACGGATCTCGATCAGGAGGACGCCTCCAGGCAAGACATCACCCGCGACAAGCTTCTTCATATTGACGATGATGAAACGGTCCTGTGGGTTTTCGGAGAAGGCAAACATGGTAATCCGAAACGACGGTATCCGGCTTCGGAACGCTTCGGGCATATCATTGATCATCGGCAAACCTGAGCCCGCAGGACTTCTGGGCATGAGCGTTTCGCTCTTGGTGCCCCCCTCGGCCTCAAGCTCAGCATCCACCGGATCATCCTCCTCCGTTGCGCCACGCGTCGGATTTGCCGGAGGCATCAAGTGCTCTGGCATCGCAATGGCTGGACGCTGTTGGACAGGTTCGGGAGGGGGTATCACCTGAACGGGTTCAACCGGGGGTCGCACATCGGTCAAGGGGGCTTGCACCTGCGGAACGGCAACTGGCAAGCCTTCCTTTTGCGGCATGACAATCTCCCCCGAAACTGCACTCACTTGGGAGGGCACTGGCGGTTTTGATGCTTTGTCGCGATAAAGCCAGTATCCGATGCCACCAACATTGAGGAGCACCAACATCGCTACGACCCAGGGAATCCAGCGGGGGCGAGCAATGCTGGTTTCATTGACCACCTCCGACATTCCGGGGACCTGCCCTGCCTGCCGCTCTCGTTCTGATTTCTTGAGAGCATCAAGGATGATGGACATCGTGACCCTCTGTGAGCGGTGCGGATAAAAGTCTGGGTACATCGGGCCTTGATCCATGGCCTTCAATGCCGATCAGGGTGAGCGTTCCAATAAGGCCATCCGGCCGAAGACCGATCTCGCGCTGGAACGCCTGAATCCGGCTCCGAAGATTTTCATCGAAACGGGTCGGATCATTTGCCGTGGGTTTCAAACCGAGCTGCTGGCGAATCTCCCGAATGACAGGATCCGAGACTCCGGGACGCAATGCCCTCTTGTCGGTCGCAAGTGGCCGGTAAGCCAGAATCGCTCGGCCACTCCACAGCGCTTTGACGTGTTCTTGCGTCTGTGAGAGGGAACCCGCCGCAGTGCGGATAAAGACCTGATCACCCATCACCCGTTCGATACAAATGAAGCGCTCACTCTCGGTCTCCGTTTTAAGCTCCAAAACGGCGCTCACATTGAGCTTCAAAAGAGCATCCCAGGATCCCCTAAAATTCTGGCAACGGAGTCCACCATGACCTGCCTTGCCGCATTTGATCTCTTCTGGATTTGGAACCCCCCAAAGATCAAAAAGATGTTTAAGGGCCTCATCTTTCCCCTCCGTAAACTGGGAAGGGAGAGGCTCTGGAGCGTTAGGTTGCGTAAAGCTTTGTGGTGACTCCGTCGCAACCAAAGCCTTATCGAAGGATTTGGATATTTCCAGTAGCGAAAACCGCGATCGGATATCGATCTGCGGAGCACCCTGACTGAAGAGATACCATACGGCGCCCCCCATGAGGGCGATCAGTAGCCCGCTGATGCCGATCGTCCTTAGGCTGAGGGATGGTTTAGCTCCGACCCCGGAACCTTTCAGCTCAATGGCAGCACGGCGAACAATCCTCCGATCAACCGTTGTCTTACCCAAAGTATAAGCACCCAGAAGCGCCCGATCACCTATCAGATTGACAAGGCGGGGAATGCCGCCAGAGCGCTTGAAAACCTCCCGCATCCCCGCAGGAGAGAAGATTTCATTTCGCGCATCAGCAACCTTCAACCGGTGACGGATGTATTCCTGAGTGGCCCCAAGACTCAAAGGCTCAAGGTGATAGCGTGCTGTTATACGTTGCGCCAACTGACGGAGGTTCGGCCGGTCCAAAATCTCATTGAGCTCGGGCTGCCCCACCAAAATGATCTGAAGCAGCTTATGTTGGTTGGTCTCAAGGTTGGTCAGTAACCTAACCTGCTCGAGCACATCGAATCGAAGGTTCTGTGCCTCGTCGATGAGGACCAGAACGCGGCGGCCTTTGGCATGGGCATCGAGAAGATGGCGATTCAGGGCATCGATCAACGATTTTAAACTGGCCTTTGGCCCACTGTAGGGAATACTCAGCTCATCACAGATCGATGCGAGCAACTCCCGGGAATTCAGCCTCGGATTAAAAACCAGGGCAATGTCGACATCCTCCGGCAACTGATCGATCAAAGCCCGGCAGAGCGTCGTCTTTCCCATGCCAACTTCGCCGGTGAGAACGACAAAGCCACCACCAACACTAATACCGTAGAGAAGATGTGCCAAAGCCTCCCGATGCTGGGGGCTCAGGAAGAGATAGCGCGGGTTAGGCGCAATCGAGAAGGGGAGTTCTGAAAGCTGGAAATGCTGGGTGTACATGGGCTGTGGAGTCCGGAAACTGTGCCCAACACCTTAAGCGGGTGATGGGCTCGGGCTCAGCCGGTCTTGTCGCGCTTCATAGTCGACGTTTTGATCAGTGTTTGTGACCGCACATCCCGGATCCGCAACCACCCATCACTGGAGCAGGCGCCCCACAGGGCGGCGCACTGAATGAAGGCGAGGACCGTCCGCCATGCACGGCAGGTGCTGAAAGGAGCTTTTTAATCTCCGAAGCACCGCATTCAGGACAGGCCGGGATCGGATCACTGATCTTGTGCATGGCCGTAAAAGGGTGATTGCAAGATTGACACTGATAGTCGTAAGTAGGCATGGTCAAATTCTCGTGTGGGATCAATCCAGAACGAATTCAGAAGGGTTTGATAACTGCAAGAAGAACGATTCCGACAAGAAAAAGGACAGGAACTTCGTTCATCCAGCGGAAGTAGACATGGGAGCGTCGGTTACGGTTGTGTTTGAATCCTAAAAGCCAGCGACCACACTGTATATGGTAAGCAACCAGTATAAGGATTAAGGCCAGCTTGGCATGCAACCAGCCGCTGGCGCCGTAGAGCGCCCAGGCGTAACTGGTCAACATCCAGACTCCAAAAATCAGGGTCAGGATCATGCCCGGAGTCATGATGCCCCAATACAATTTCCTTTCCATGATCTTGAAGCGCTCATGACTGATCGCATCCGTCGACATGGCATGGTAGACAAACAAGCGCGGGAGATAGAACAAGCCGGCGAACCACGTCACCATAAATATCAAGTGGAGAGCCTTGAGCCACAGCATAAGTGCGGGTTCCTGATCCAAAAAGATAAAGCCCCTGCCACAATCGTGGCAAGGGCTTCTGGCTTAATCTTCGAGCTGCTGGATGCCGTCGAGGAACCAAGTCGGCTGGCGGCTATTGAGGGCACGGATGAAGTGCCAAACTTCACGCACCTGTTGCGGACGAGCTGTGGGGTCCTCCCGCATCATGACATCAAAGAGGACGGTGGCCTCACGACTACCCGAAACATCCCGTACTTCCAGAATTTCACACTCCACTTTCAGCAGGTCTGTCTGGTTTACGGCATCACCCCTTGCCCGTATCTGGTCCTGAAGTTCACCGAAAACCTTGTCGGTGGTCAATGAACGAAGCTCGGCGAGATCACCGCGGTCCCAAGCCGCCTGCATCATCGTATAGGCCGCCTTTGCACCAGAGATGAACTGTGCCTGATCAAAATCAGAGGGAAAAGCGGCTGTGGCAGCACTGGAACGCGGGGCTGAACTCCCGCCTCTTGAAAAGATATCGGTGTCGAAGCCAGCAGCTTTTTCATGGCTAGTGCGTTCATAAGGAGACGTATCACTGGCATGTCCCGCATAACCTGCAGGTGTTGGCCGAGCTTCCGCTGATTGGCGGCGCGCAGCAAACAGACGCATTAGGAGGAATGCAATTCCGGCAAAAACCAGAATATCGAGGAAGTTTATATGTTCAAAACCGCCGCCCATGAACATTGCGCCGAGAAGGCCGCCAAGTGCGAGGCCGCCCAGAAACCTTCCAAAACCACCGCGCTGTGCCATGGAATCGCGCAACCCCTGATTGCGGGCTTGAGCCGGAGATACTGCAGGCTGTTGTGCAAATCCACCCGGCTGCCCCATTCCTGGAGATCGCTGGTACGGCGTACTGTAGGAAGGACGGCTGCCGAACGACTTACCGCTTCCCATTCGGGCTGCGCTGGCTTCTTGGATTGAGGCGAAAAGAAGACCCAAGGTCACCATCAGACCCAGAGCAAATTTAAGAATGCCTTTGTTCATAACTAGGTTTCCATTGAGGATATCGAACACGTTCTGGAGGTGCGGGCAATCCCGCGAGATTTCAAGCCCTTCTCAAGCCTTTCAAATCCGGAACGTGCGGGTGTTAGACGAACTAATGTACCATGGGGGAGTCAAACGTTCGGTTCCTTTTGTTCGGAGTAATTATCCCATGTCACGAATTCAGACCATTCCAGCGCGCGGTCGTTCCGAGAGCCTTATCGCGACCCATCGCGTATTACGTAACACCTACGCTCTCCTTTCATTGACTCTGCTGTTCAGCGCACTCTGTGCTGCGGCCAGCATGATGCTTGAACTTCCCTATCCGGGCTTTGTTGTCACCCTCGTGGGTTACTTTGGCCTCTTTTTTCTGGTCAACAAATTCCAGAATAGCGCCTGGGGTCTCGTCTGGTTATTTGCGCTGACCGGATTCATGGGGATGACTTTGGGTCCTATCCTGAATGCTTACATCGGACATTTTGCAAATGGTGCAGAACTCATTGTCATGGCCCTCGGCGGCACCGGCCTGACCTTCCTGGGTCTTTCAGCTTACGCACTGATCAGCCGAAAGGACTTCAGCTTCCTCGGCGGGATGCTGAGTGCCGGCATATTGGTAGCGTTCCTCGCAAGCCTTGCGGTGGCATTCATCCCCGGCCTTAACGGTATGGCCTTAGGCATTTCGGCCATGTTCGTAATTCTGATGGCAGGGCTCATTCTGTTTGAAACCAGCAACATCATTCACGGCGGCGAGACGAACTACATTCTCGCAACCTTGAGCCTGTATGTGACCATTTATAACCTCTTCACAAGCCTGCTTCAGATTCTCGGCGTTTTGCAGAGCGACGACTGATCTTCCTGTCGGGGCAGGCCTTCCTGCCTGCCCCGCCTCGTCCAAATTACGGTTCAAAATCCCTGACCCAACCCCCCGTTGGCAAGCACGGCTGTGCTATGCTTGGGCGTCAATTTTGTCCGCAAAGAATAATGCAACTCCCTGATTTTAAAAGAGGCCGTGTACTCGTTGCCGGCGATCTCATGCTCGACCGCTACTGGCATGGCGGTACCTCGAGAATTTCACCCGAAGCCCCCGTTCCGGTCGTGCGAGTCAACGACATTGAAGAGCGGGCCGGTGGCGCTGGAAACGTTGCACTGAACATTGCCGCCCTGGGTGGCGATGTCGAACTGCTTGGCCACTGCGGTCAGGACGAAGCGGGCTCGGCCCTCATCTCGCTTCTGGAGTCCCAGGGCGTCAACTGCCGAATCGAACGTTCGCGCCATGCCCCGACCATTACCAAACTTCGAGTCCTAAGCCGTCATCAGCAACTGATCCGACTCGACTTCGAGGATGCCTTCCACAGTGAGGAGAACGAATCCTTAAAGGCAGTCTTTCAGGCGGCACTCTCAAATACGGATGTCGTCATTCTTTCAGACTATGGCAAAGGAACCCTAGCCCAGCCAGAAGCCCTCATTGACTCGGCCCGCGCACTCGGAAAACCTGTTCTGGTGGATCCCAAGGGTTCGGATTTTGCCAAATACCGGGGTGCCACCCTGCTGACACCGAACCGCCACGAGTTTGAGCTGGTTGCAGGGCATGCCCGTGATGAAGCCGAATTGGTATGTCTTGGTGAATCCCTGCGGGATCAATTGGCTCTTGAGGCTCTTCTGATTACCCGTGGCGATGAAGGCATGACCTTGCTCGCTCGAGGCGTCCCGCCACTCCATCTCCCCGCAAGAGCCAGAGAGGTTTACGACGTGACCGGTGCCGGCGATACCGTCATTGCGACATTGGCCGCGAGTCTTGCGACCGGCGTCAGCCTCCCGGAAGCAACGCATCTTGCCAACATCGCTGCCGGCATTGTGGTCGGGAAGCTCGGAACAGCCACTCTGAGTCCTGCTGAAATTCGACTGGCCCTCCATGGCGATCAGGCTGAACATCGGGGGGCCATCCCCCTGGATCTCCTTCAGCCGATATTGCATGAGGCGCGGGCTCGTGGCGAAAAAATTGTCGCAACCAACGGTTGCTTCGATATCCTGCACCCAGGGCATGTGGACTATCTTCGAAGATCGCGCGAATTGGGGGATCGGCTTATTGTGTTGGTGAATTCAGACGCTTCGGTCCAGCGCCTCAAGGGGCCCGAGCGCCCCATCAATAGCCTCGCCCATCGTATGGCCATGCTGGCGGCACTTGAGTGTGTGGACTGGGTCATCCCGTTTGAGGAAGATACCCCAAGGGATCTGATCGGTCAGGTCCTTCCGGACATTCTGGTCAAAGGTGGCGACTACACGGACATCAAGACAATCGCAGGCCATGACCACGTTCTGGCCAACGGCGGTCGCGTGGAGATTTTGGACTTTGTCGAGGGGCACTCCACCACCTCCATCATTGAACGCATTCATCAGAAGACAGGAAGTGCCTGAGCATGGCTGAGCGAGAAAAATCCAGGAAAGGATCAGAGAACATTGAAAATCTGAAGATCCCACCCTACTCGATCAATGCCGAACAGTCGGTGATCGGGGCGCTGATGCTGGATAAGCTCGCCTGGGATAAGGTTGCAGAAATCCTCATTGAGGATGATTTTTATCGCCGGGACCATCAACTGATCTATCGGGCCATTCGGATCCTCGCAGAAAAGCAGTCCCCCCTCGACGTCATTACCCTCTCTGAGTCTCTTGAGCAACTCGGCTGGATCGAGGAGTGTGGCGGACTGGCTTACCTTGCAACACTCGCCAAGGAAACCCCCAGCGCTGCGAATATTGAAGCTTATGCCAATATCGTCCGGGAAAAATCGATTCTTCGGCAGCTGATTCACTCAGGCTCAGAAATTGCGGACCTTGCCTATAGCCCCCAGGGACGCGAAACCATCCAGCTGATTGAGTCGGCCGAACAGACCGTTTTTCGGATTGCAGATCAGTACCGCCGAAAAGGGACCGGATTCAGCCCCATCAAGCCACTCTTGGCCAAGGCCATTGACCGAATCGAGACCCTGTTCCAGCAGGACGGACATCTGACCGGCGCAAGTACGGGATTCACTGATTTCGACGAAATGACCTCAGGTCTCCAGAATTCAGATCTGATCATCGTGGCGGGGCGCCCCTCCATGGGAAAGACCACCTTCGCGATGAATATCGCAGAACATGTGGCGATTAAGGAGCAGGTCCCGGTTGCGGTATTCAGTATGGAAATGCCCGGCGAACAGCTCGCCATGCGTATGATTTCTTCGCTGGGACGGATCGATCAGCATCGGGTCCGAACGGGAAAGCTGGAAGATGATGAATGGCCGCGAATGACTTCAGCGATCAACATTCTTGCAGAGACCAAACTCTATATCGATGACACTCCGGCCATGACGCCAACGGAAGTCAGAGCACGATGCCGAAGATTGGCTCGAGAAAACGATGGCAAGTTGGGTCTTATCGTCCTCGACTATCTTCAGCTCATGCAGTCCCCGGGCTCCGAAAGCCGCGTTAACGAAATCTCTGACATTTCTCGGCAGCTCAAGGGTCTGGCCAAGGAGCTCAATGTTCCCGTCATTGCTCTTTCACAGCTGAATCGAAGCCTTGAGCAACGCCCCAACAAGCGTCCGATCATGTCGGATCTCCGTGAGTGTGTCCCGGGCGATACCCTGGTCTGCTTGACCGATGGGCGCCGTGTTCCGATTCGGGAGCTTGTCGGCACGACACCCGAGGTCTGGGCCATGTCAGACCATCAGAAAATCATTCCAGCCCAAACCGATCTGGTCTGGAATGTAGGGCGAAAGCCCCTTTACAAGCTTTCTCTCGCCAGTGGGCGCGAGCTTCGCGCAACTTCAAAGCATCGCATTTTTAGCGGGAGCGGCTGGGCTACCGTCGGCGATCTTAAGGTAGGAGACCGAATCGCCCTCTCTCGTCGCATTGAAGAGCCTAACCAACCGATCGAATGGCCAGATCATGAAGTCGAGCTTCTGGGACATCTGGTCGGTAATGGAAGCTACCTGGTTCACCAACCCCTGCGGTACACCACCGCATCGGAAGAGAACAGCCAAACCGTTCGAAAGGCGGCGGAAACCTTTGGTTGTAGAGTCAGTTATCACGAAGACCAAGGCGCCTGGCATCAATTGGTCATTTCAGACAATGGCAATGGATGGCACCCCAAAGGGGTCAATCTGTGGCTTCGTAATCTCGGCATTTTTGGGCAAAGGTCTCACGAGAAACACCTTCCCAAGGAGGTCTTCCGTTTCTCCAACCGGCAGATCGCCCTCCTTCTTCGGCATCTTTGGGCAACTGATGGGTGTTTCTTTGCACGCCGTAACGGCGGTTCACCCCGAATTTATTTCAGCACGTGCAGCGAGCACCTTGCCCGAGACATTGCAGCCCTTCTCCTTCGCTTCGCCATCGTCGCAAGAATCGGACAGGTCGCTCAACCGAAGCGAAAATCCGTCTGGACTGTTGATATACGCTCATTAGAACAACAACGGATTTTTCTCGATGAGATCGGCGCCTTTGGTCCACGCATTGAATCCGCCGAAAAAGTCCGGTTAGCGCTTCAGAATGTGGCCTCAAGCCCGAATGTCGACACCCTTCCCAAAGAGGTCTTTGGGACAGTCAAAGAAGCCATGCAAATGCAGAGTACTTCCCAGCGCGCCATGGCTTCCATGCGGGGAAGTGCCTATGGTGGCTCGAGCCATTACACGTTCGCACCCTCAGGATCCGTTTTTGGCAATTACGCAGAGCATTTCAATGACTCATCTCTGAGGGAATGGGCCAAGTCAGACCTTTTCTGGGACCGGCTCGTATGCATCGAGGCCGATGGTGAAGAAGAGGTCTACGATCTGACTGTTCCAGGTCCCGCTTCATGGTTGGCTGATGGCATCGTAAGTCACAATTCAGGTGCGATTGAGCAGGATGCAGACTTGATTGTCTTCATCTACCGGGATGAGGTTTATAACAAGGACACCACGGACAAAGGGTCCGCTGAAATCATTATCGCCAAGCAGCGTAATGGCCCGATTGGCACCGCCCGCCTGACCTTCCTCGGTCAGTACACCCGTTTCGAGAACTTTATTCACGATCCCTATGCCGGTGAGCCTTACTGACCCGAGTCGGGTCGCACACGCCATCATCAATATTGGCGCACTGCGGGAAAATCTCCGCAAGGTCAGGACGATTGCACCAAAAGCCAAGGTCATGTCGGTCATAAAGGCCAATGCCTATGGTCACGGCCTGATCCGGGCTGCAGGAGGCTTGATCGAATCCGATGCCTTTGCAGTCGCCCGAACGCAGGAGGCCATCGAACTGAGGAAGGCCGGTTTCACCCAAAGCATTGCCGTGCTACAGGGTTTTTTTGATCAGGACGAACTGTCCATCTATGGCAAGCTTTCGCTTGAGCCTGTTGTCCACTCCGACTGGCAGGTCGATCTCCTCGAGCGACGCACCCGAGGCTACCCCTTAAGGGTTTGGCTCAAAGTCGACACGGGTATGAGCCGTCTTGGCGTCCATCCCGATGAGGTGGAATCGCTCGTCAAACGGCTTCGCAATTGCAAGACGGTTAAAGGCCCGATTTCCATGATGTCCCATCTCGCAAACGCGGACGCACTGGATGATCCTTTCACCCCCCGTCAGATCGGTCTTTTCCGCGAATTGGGCGAGAGCCTCGATGGCGAAACCGGAATCGCGAATTCTGCCGGAGTCCTCGGTTGGAAGGAGGCGCATGCCGAATGGGTCCGACCCGGAATCATTCTCTACGGCATTTCACCTTTCGCCGGTAAAACGGGCCAACAGGAAGGTTTACAACCGGTCATGACCCTCAGATCCCGCATTATCAGTATCAAGGACGTCGAACCGGGAACCCGTGTCGGCTACGGTGGCGATTGGGTCGCGGGAAGAAAAACCCGACTTGGCGTTGCCGCAATCGGCTATGGCGATGGTTACCCCCGTCAGGCACGCTCAGGAACCCCGGTTCTTGTTCGGGGCCACAGAGCACCTCTGGCCGGGAGGGTTTCCATGGATATGGTCACGATTGATTTGACCGATTGCCCGGAGGCTGAAATCGGTGATCTCGTCACCCTCTGGGGCGAGGGACTCCCTGTAGAGCTCATCGCCGAATACGCGAACACCATCCCCTACGATCTCGTCTGCGGTATTACCCGTCGGGTCCAGGTCATCGAGACCTGAGTCGTTCAGGGCCTTGTGGCCTCCTCCAGCCAGGCGATCCATTGCAAGGCATGCTCCCGGCTTTCACCACACATTTCAGGATTGGGCTTGAGTCCAGCACAACACGCCGGCCGTTCCGGTTGGCCGAAAATCAGACAGCGTTCATCCTCTGATAACTGGACACAGCGAACGCCTGCAGGCTTTCCTTGAGGCATTCCTGGAATCGGTGTGGAGATCGAAAGCGCGATGCAACAGGCCCCGCAGTGAGGGCGACATTCCATTACACGATCTCTTCGGGTTGAAAGCCTTGAATCTGAGACAACCGCAGCCGCTCAACCAACGTGATCACCTCCCCTGGCGCATAAGCCTCTGGCGCGAAACGTCCCCAAACCGGTGCCGGCCAGGCTGCATCATCCCGGTATCTGGAAATGACATGCCAGTGGAGTTGAGGGACCAGATTCCCGATGGCGGCGACATTGATTTTATCGGCGACCAGATGCCGTTTCATCTGGTTTGCAATCGAGGATGATTCTAGAATCAAGCGGATCTGGTCCTTTTCGGAAAGGTCTGTGATCTCAGTGAGATTCGGAAGGGTCGGAACTAAGACAATCCAGGGATATCGGCGCTCCTGCATAAGAAGGACGCGAGACAACGGAAGATGTCCGAGACACACCGTATCCGCTATTAGCTTTGGATGAAGCTCAAAATCTGTCGCCATTAGAGTTGCTCTTTGCGGGTAAGAAAC
This sequence comes from Pseudomonadota bacterium, assembly GCA_041178325.1. Classification (GTDB taxonomy): domain Bacteria; phylum Pseudomonadota; class Gammaproteobacteria; order Methylococcales; family Methylococcaceae; genus UBA6136. The sequence continues at coordinate 4,542 of JBEGVN010000100.1, read as the reverse complement.
ATCGCATCGCCGTAGCTGAAGAATCGGTATTTTTCCCTGATCGCGTGCTGATAGGCCGCCATGACTTCAGGATAGCCACCGAATGCAGACACAAGGGCCAAGAGCGTGGATTCCGGCAAATGAAAATTTGTGAGCAAAGCGTCCACCACCCGGAATGAAAACCCGGGCTGAATAAAGATGTCAGTCTCCCCTTCATAGGCAGCAAGTTGCCCTGAAAGGGCCGCTGATTCGAGCGCCCTGACCGCGGTAGTCCCAATGGCGATGACCCTCCCCCCCCGAGCCTTAGTCTTTTGAATCGTTGCAACCGCTGCTGAACTCACCTGACAGAACTCAGAATGCATCTGGTGATCATTAAGGTTTTCGGCACGAACCGGCAGGAAGGTTCCGCTTCCTACGTGGAGGGTCACAGTCACGCGCTCAATCCCTTCCTTTTCAAGCCGGTCGAGCATCGCCTGATCAAAGTGAAGCCCTGCAGTCGGAGCTGCAACTGCACCAAGATTTACTGAAAAAACCGTCTGGTAACGCTCGCGATCTGAAACCGTATCGGCTCTGTCGATATAAGGTGGTAAGGGAATATGCCCTACGTCCTCAAGTACTGCCATGACGGGAGAGTCATCAGCAAACCTAAGAACAAAAAGGGAATCCCTGCGATCGATCACTTCACATTCATATCCTCCATCCAGAAGGAGCCTAGATCCTGGCTTGGGTGATTTGCTCGCTCGGAGGTGAACCAGGGCTGTAACCGGATCAAGAATGCGCTCGAGAAGAATCTCGATGCGCCCTCCCGTTGCCTTTGCGCCATAGAGCCTTGCTGGAATGACCCGCGTGTCATTAAGAACCAATAGATCGCCAGGGCGCAAAAGCCCGGGTAAATCTTGAAATTTCCGATCGCTTGGGGGGATTTGAGGCTCAAGCACCAAAAGTCTTGAATCGATCCTCTCCTGAAGAGGGGCCTGCGCTATCAGTTCCGGGGGAAGCTCAAAATAAAAGTCACTTTTCAGCATAGTCGGACATCATGCCACAGCGACCTTCCGTTTCGGAAAATGGAACCAGCGGCAAAATCATAGGACTAGAGCAAAACAGGTGTTTGGTATATCATTTAAGGTTAAGCCGGAGTGGCGAAACTGGTAGACGCGTCAGACTCAAAATCTGGTTTGGGAAACCAAGTGTCGGTTCGATTCCGACCTCCGGCACCATGGGTGATTTTCAAGAGATCCCATAAAGTCCCAAAACCCTTACCCCGCAAGGCCTAGAGCCGATTCACAGTCTCCCGAAGTCCCGTCGGATCCGACTGCAGCCTACACTTTTTGACGGTATATTTGACGGTATAAACCGTCATCCAAAATCTTATACCGTAACCCAAAGCCATGACCCTTACCGAGATTGCACTCAGGATCGCAAAACCTGAACCCAAGGCGTTCAAGCTCTCCGATGCCGGTGGCATGTATGTCTTAATCCATCCAAACGGCTCTAAATATTTCCGATTCGATTATCGCTTCGACGGAAAAAGAAGAACTGCCTCACTGGGCGTTTATCCCGATATCTCACTCAAGCAAGCGAGACAAGAAAGGGATCGCGTCAAAGACCTGTTGGCATCAGGCATTGACCCGTCCGTTCAAAAAAGGCTCCTCTCACGCCGGATGTCATCACGTTCAAGATGGTCGCTCGCGAATGGCATGGAAAACAGGTTAAACGCTGGAGCGAGCGTTACGCCTTTCGCCTTAACTCCCTTTTCGAGCGAGACCTCTTTCCATTTATTGGAGAAAAGGCCATTGACAAGATTACGGCCCCTGAACTACTCACAGTCCTTCGGAGAATGGAGGCAAGAGGCCTCGCTGAATCCGTTGGTCGCGCTAGAGAGTTAGCTGGATCGGTATTCCGCTATGGGATAGCTTGTGGCTTCTGTGAGCGAGACATCTCGGCTGATCTCAGAGGCGCTCTTAACACCACTCTCGTTAAACATAGGGCTGCAATCGCTGACCCCACAAAGTTTGGGCAACTCCTCAGGGATCTTGAGAACTATAAAGGATCTTTTGTAGTTCATAGCGGACTCAGACTCTCCCCCCTGCTCGCACTGCGGCTCACCCCTTAACCCCCGCGGGGACACACCAAGGGATCCAATTCTCACGCATCAATCCATCGAGGGGACCAAGGACACCGGTAAGGGTTCCGACGTCTAATGGAAAAAGCCGCCTTAGTGACATTGTGTTCCGCGAACTTTTAGGCTTTTCGGTTCGGCTCCGAACTTTTGCCCATGGTCAGTTTGGAGCGAAAACCCTTGGATTAGATGGGACGCAGAAGGTTCTTCATAACGTCCTTTTCAAACAATTGTTCTTCTTACTGGAGCTCTTACATTCCTGATGTATAGGATTCATGTCTACCTTAGGCGTCAGAATCAACTTAGCACCGGGGAGAGTCTGGGTTGAAGCCGCTAATCGTAAGGGGTGACAGTATTGTCATCCCGGATCAGCAACTGCATCATCCTCGAATGGATAAATAGCTTATCGCGCCCTATAGCTCGCTCCTCTAGCACGCCAACCTCAACCAGTTTTTTCAGATAGCGGGACGCTGCTTGGCGACCAGCAATGTTCTTATCAACCAGGTTTTGTATTCGGCAGTATGGGAGGTCGAATATCAAATCAACTAGCTCACGACTGTAGATTTTGGGAGCAACTCTTCTCACAAAGGAAGCGGTCACTTCTGATTGTTGGCGAATTGCTGCGATTTTGGCCGTTGTCCAACGAGCCGTAGACTCAACTCCTTGCAATACATAAATTATCCAAGGCTCCCATGCTTGGTTCCGCGTCACATCCAATAGCAACCGATAGTAATCCGCTCTGTTCTTTATGATGTATCGGCTGAGATAAAGGATGGGCAAGGTGAGCAAACCTTCCTGAATCAGATACAAGCTGTTAATGACGCGCCCTGTCCGTCCGTTCCCATCGGTGAATGGATGAATGGCTTCAAACTGATAATGACCTATGGCCATGCGGATCAAGGGGTCGATCTCACGAGCCTCATGAAGATACCGTTCCCAGTTTGCAAGCATTGATCGGAGAACATTCTCTCCTACCGGCGGGGTGTAAATCACTTCTCCAGTGACCTGGTTAGCGAGCGCTGTACCCGGTATGCGCCGCACCCGCATTTCTGTCCCCTTAATGCGACTGCAGACCTGCTCCGCTGTGCGTGTGTTTAATGGGGCCTGTTTGATTGCCTTGAACCCTTCAAGAAGGGCGCTACTATGTCGAAGTGCTTCTCGGGTGGCAGGATCCGCATGGTCACTGGTGCTCTGATATTGAAACAGGCGGTCGGTTGTCGTAACGATGTTTTCGATTTCCGAACTGGCTTGCGCTTCCAAAAGGGGTAATGCATTGATCAGGACCCCTTGATTAGGAATCAGTTCGGCGGCCTGCTTGAGTTCAGCTAACGCAGCGCGTGCGGCTATACAATGCTTCAACACAACGTGCGTTTCGACCTCTTTAGATGGTGGTAAGAGAGGCAAGTCGTTATAGGGTTGTTCCGGTTGCCAATCACTCATGCTTCAATTTCTATGTTTATGCGACATGTTTTAAGTTTATGTCGTCATGGACGACACATCAATTGAAAGTGTCGCAATTCATACAAAATCGCAACAGATTAACTTTTGACAGGCACATGGGCTCAGACTGGATGTCTTGGAGCACTTCTGCGTCTCCAGCGGAGAACAGCTGGAAGTATGACTCAATGGCTCAGATTAAGTCCGGGAGTCGATTGAGGATCTGGCCGAGCAGCAACTCAGCAACACAAATTCCACTATGCAGAATGCACTTGATCACATCCAGTCGCTGAAGCTGCGTTTCGCTAGTGAGTGCGCACAAATTTTAATGATCGCTCACAAAAGCACAGCGACCGTTGATTTCAGGGGGGCATTTGGACGTTTTCGGAATCACACCGGTGCGCAAATGAATTTTTTTTCGTGACGGTATAAAAGACGGTATATGCCAAATTAGGACCTCCTTAAACTCCTAATTGGCGTGGCCCAGAGAGGTTTTTTCGAACCCGACCTCCGGCACCAAAATAAAACAAAGGGTTACGCTGATAGGGCTTAACCCTTTTTTATTGCCTTCACCCCTCATGGGGGAATTGATTTTGGCCTACAGACGCCCTTCGAGAGAAAGCAGCCCCGGTGACTCGCGAACCAGATCGGCGCGAAGGCCGACAGAAATACCGCCCCCCCGATCACGTTGAGCAGATCCTGTAACGATTGAAACGGGAGACCAGCCCTAGCTTTGGCTAGGGCGTTTTTGCAATTCTATGCAGTGAATCATCTCTCGAATTGTCTTTCTAGTTCACCCACCACCACTACGGTATGCAGGCCCGTAGTCGCATTAACCAGTATGACTTTCAACTTGTTAACCGCACCTGACTTGGATCTAGTCGCGTTGACTACTCCTCTACCTGAAGGAAGAGGATTCCTGCTTCACTGAGGATTGCTCATGCCGGTTGGCGACACAAGTCTGACATTCTCTCCACGGGCTAACACCGCAAGTCCTGCGGCTTTGA
>JBEGVN010000099.1:0-5310 GCA_041178325.1 Pseudomonadota bacterium | reverse complement strand
AAAGCCGCAGGACTTGCGGTGTTAGCCCGTGGAGAGAATGTCAGACTTGTGTCGCCAACCGGCATGAGCAATCCTCAGTGAAGCAGGAATCCTCTTCCTTCAGGTAGAGGAGTAGTCAAGGAGTCCCTGTATCAAGAATATGGACGGGGATAGTCTGAGTTTGGCTTCGATATGCCGCTTCTGATGAAGGCGCCTTGGGTGAAGCAAACTCCTCGGGTATTTCCGTTGGTTTCCAGCCATGTGGCGTTAGGTATTGGGCGGTTCGATCGATGGGGTTGATAGCTGCGACGCGGACCCACTGATTGTCCAGCCATTCTTTCAGCGTGCCGATCTGAGAGAGGGCAAGGTCTACGACATCGGTGGTTTGCTCAACGGCAATGAGCAGTCGGGCGGGCTCATGTACCTCAATCATCTGTGAGGGAAGCCCTGTCCTAAGGTCTCCCTCCACACCGTTGGCGACGCCGAGGAGTCCCACAACGTTGTGAGGGAGTTTGGTTCCAGCCCCATACATCGAGTTGTCGATACGCGAGAAGTAATACTCGAGGTTAATACCCCCGCAGACTGGAATGACCTGAGAGAAGATACGCGCCAGAATGCGACCCTCTGGATCGGTCTTGGGGTCATAGGAGTGCAAGAAGGATCTTCGATCCATGAATAGCCCGCGGGAAAGTGTTCTTCTCCCGACGATGCAATAAAGATTGTTCGAATGATTGAGCTCGGGGCGCGGCTCGAAGATGGAGGAGGCCCGAAGTTTGACGTGTTCGGCAGCAGTTTGGTGGTTGCCCGCTTTGGGGCCCAGCTCAAACCAACGGCACCGCTCATGCGCGTTGCGTCGCAGGGCTTCCTGCATAGTGGAGCGGAAGCTCAGGAATTCTGGGGAAAGAGGATCCCTCAGATGGGTGAGATCAAAATAGGTGACTTCATCTCGGGTCGTGTCATGAAGGGCAGGAATAAACTGCGTTTGATCTGGAATCGAGATCCCCCGCTGACTCAGGATTCCCCGAACGCCGGCGTCATTCGCCATCTGCGCAAAGGCTCTGGCATTGGGTGCGCCCGGTTTACCTGAGCACGCTCCACAGTCGTAAGCTGCAAAGTGTGGGTTATTGGCGCTAGACGCCCCGTGAGCCACGACCAGGACAACGGGAGCAAACTCATGGGTTAGGCCGATGCTGCGAAGGAGAGTCTCCAATCGATCTGCAGCCTCCTCCCGGGAAAAACCCAGCCTGCGGCCGTCGGGTGTTCGCTCTTCTCGATCTCTGAAAAGATGAAGCAGGGAATCGTGTTCCACACTCCCGAGTTTTGCGAGACTCGGCGTTTTAAGGCCGGGACGAAAAACCTCCAAAGCAAGGCGAGCTGCGTAGCTGATGCCCATCGTTTGCGTGACAACCCAATTTTTCAAAGGGTGAGTGGGTTCAAACGCGCGTCTTGGCGTGCTCAGCGCAGCTCCTGAGGCCTTGGGATGGGACTCAACAACCAGGTGTTCTGGCTTCATCACCGCAGGGCATTGCGCAACGGGATAAATATCTTTCAGGCCCTTGTAAAAAAATTCGATCCCAAAAAATCCGGCCGCCCCAAAAGTTTCGATGGAGGGATCCAGTTCTTCAAGATGCCGGCGAATTGAGCATTCCCTATCATCAATGCAAAAAAGGGCCTGAATCCGAGCGGATTCCTGAGGGAGAGTTGGTTTTTTTTGAAGGGCGCTTAGGAGTTCGGCGTAAAGGGAGAGCTCCATGGCTTCTTGCCAGGCTTGGAGATGCTTAGGGATTGGTGGGCTGGTCAGTGCAGTGATAAAGGAATCGGCTTCGCCCAAGGCTAGTGTCATTTCCACCGAAGTGAAGTCAGTTCCTAGCTTCATGTTCAAAATCGCCAATTGCATCAGGAGTTCAACGGCAATGAACTCTTTGAGGCTAATTGATCTTTTGAAAAGGAGACTTTCAGGTCGTGTCTCAATGACATGAACCATGCCCGACCAGCCCGGATGGGCAAGGCTCATTTCAAGAAGATAGGTTCCGAAAAGTGTCTCATCTCCAACGAGCCGCTTAAGGCAATGATTTATTGCGCTTTCAGGGTTTTTTTGAAGCAGCTCTCTCGCTTCGGGTTCACCCAGGGGATAGAGCGGTATGAAAGAGTCATCGACCAGACGAATGACGCAATCCCAGAACGTTTCGTCGGGGAGCGCGACTGGCCAGTGGCTGATACCTTGGTCGAGAAAGTTACTGATCAACCGGAACAAGATCGGGTGGACAAGTGCGTCCAGGTTGATCTCAAGCTTCGTAAGCCATCTTTGCCGCATACCATCCAGGGCAATTGAAGGAGGCGGGTAGTGAGCCTCGCGGTCCTCATGAAACATTTGGCTTTTAAGTTCCTCCCCTTCCATTGGCGATGCACTGTAGGTCCTGAGGGCTGATTCCAATGCAAAGTCATAGATTCGGCCTAATGCATGGCGTTTTTGAAAGTAACTGAGAGGTTGCGAGCTTTTGGCACCGTAGAGCCGGGAAGCGATAGCGACGGCTTCGGCAAAAGGCCGGTTTTGAACCGCATGAAGGGTGTTGTGGTGAATGAAATCTTTGATGGGATTTTGCGAGGGCAGCCAATGCGAAACATGATGGATTGCATCGTCGATGTCGAATCCTTGGTGGGAAGCAGTGTGACGCATCAAGGTGTTGGGCATTATGGATTCCAGTGCTAACAAATGGCTTCCGTCCCGGCCTAGTGGACATTTTTTGGGTCTGTCGTAATTCCTGTCCAGCCGAATGAGGTATGACCGAGAATTTAAATATTTGGCATGCATAATGCGTGCCTGTTCTTGTTGGCCGGGTAAAAGGCATGAATCATTGGCTGTGAGGAGTGGCCCACACTCTAGTAAGCCCGCTCGAGAGGACAGAACTCTCTAAGGCATCTTTTTGTTGAATGGAAAACTTCCTATCTTTGGGTTGGTTTATTTAAACCATATTTGGGTGCAAATCAGCCGGAAAGTGATGAAAAAACTAACCGGTTTTTGAGTGAGTTATTGGGCTGTAAGATTTGACGGATGAGGTTTTCTTGTTTTCCAAACTGACTTTCGTGCAGAGCCCATTCATTTTTCGCTCGTTGCTGCTTTTTTTGCTGTGTCATGATTCTCCGGCGGGGTTGGCTTTCGACCTTCCAGCGCATGCTGCGGTTTCTGAGCGCGAGATCGTTGCGTTGTTCTTCGAGAGAAATATCGACCTTCTTGCGGCGCAATTCCAGATTGATAGGGCCGAAGCCGTGGAGTGGATTGCTAGTGCGATTCCCAACCCCGAACTGTCGTTTGGTCTCAATGAGTTGAATGGGGTTGTCGTGGGTCGGCCCACTGACGTGGGAAGTCAGGGATTAGGTTACAACGTGTTTTTGACGCAAATGATCATTACAGCAGGGAAGCGCGACCTTCGAATGGAAAGCGCCCGCTTCGGAAGGGAGGCCGTCGAGGCAGATTTCAAGGATACCCTGAGGATTCTTGTGAACAGGCTGAGACATGGGTTCTATGATCTTTTGCTCGCGCAGAAAAGCCTTTTGGTTGCGCATGAAAATATGGCGACCTTTGATCGTCTAGCAGAGGCTAATCGGCTCCGGGAGTCCACGGGAGACATTTCGGAGACGGAGCTGCAACGAGTTGAGGTGGAGCGTATCAAGGCGAAAGGTGAGCTAGATTTGGCCGAGGCGATGCTCAAAACGCGACGAAGCGAACTTGCAAAGTTATTGAATTGGCCCGAAAAGGCGATGGAGTACGTGGCCGAGGATGCCTGGCCAAAGATTTCGGCTCATTATGATAGCCCGAAGGAGGAAGGGCTGGTCGAGCGCGCCTGTGAAGAGCGGCCTGATCTCAAGGCGCAGGATTTGAGAGTGCAGCAGATGGGTAAGGAGGCTGAGCTTGCCCGGCGTCTTGTAGCGCCGGATGTGAATCTGAGCGGGGGGTATCTTCAGGATGCCGGCAATCTTAATCTAGATTCCGGCGCAGTCTTGGCAACGGCCGAAGTTCCTGTTTTTTATCAATACACGGGTCAAGTCGGTCGCGCTATGGCCGACTTTAATGATGCGCAAAATCAGCGCGAACAACTCAAGAACCGTATTCGAAAGGAAGTCGTGTCTGCGCTTGCCACACTTCGGGGAGCCTCGGCAATCGTCAATCGATTTGAGGGAGAGGTGATCCAGCGTATCAAGAAGGCCAGGGCATCCGTTGAATTTGCCTATACCCAAGGAGCTGCGGGGTTGATTGATCTGTTGGATGCAGAACGAAACTACAAGGCCATGATGTTGGATTATTACGTGGCAGAAAATCACCGCGCGCTGGCTTACGCCGATCTCCTCATGGCTATCGGCGAGGAGCCTCACTCATGACTTACCGGATGATATTCATGGCTCGACCTTCAAGGGGACTGGTCCTTTCTTTTTTCCTGGTCTCCCTTTTGGGTTGCGGCTCTGGTCAAGAGGCCTCGACAAAGCCAAAGCTTCCGGCGTTGCCAAAAGATGAGGTTTTGTTGGCGCCAGAGTCTTCCAAGCGCGCGATGCTCGTCGAGCAAGTATTAGATCTTGAACTCGCCCCCGTTATGGAGTCTGTCGCAGGAAAGATTGCCTACGATGAAACCGTGACCGCCCGGGTTTCAGCCCCAGTGACGGGGCGTATTGTTTCGCCATTACCTGTCCTTGGGGTCAAGGTGAATGCCGGCGACCCTCTTATTGAGCTTGATAGTCCCGAGCTGGGTAAGGCAAAAGAAGGATATGCCAACGCTCTGGCGGATGCCAGGTTGGCGCAAGGCGCATACGAAAGGGCCAAGTCACTGTTTGAGCATGGCGTGCTTCCTCACAAGGAGCTTCAGGAGGCTGAAAATGCATTGACCCATGCTCGCGATGATGTCAGTCAGGGGCTGATGCACCTTCAAAATCTCGGGGTCACAGATGAAAAGATCAATAACCGATACTGGGTTCGATCACCCATCACGGGAGTTATTACAGAAAGACATGTCAATCCAGGGCTTGAGGTCCGGCCTGATTTAGCTGAACCGCTTTTTGTGGTTTCTGATCTCAGCCGCCTTTGGGTCTATATGAATGTCTTTGAAAAGGATATCGGGCTCATTCATGTGGGCACAGAGGTTTCAGTTACTGTGGTTGCCTATCCCAATGAGCGTTTTCCTGCCGTTGTCGAGTACATCGACAAATTGGTAGATGAGCAAGTAACTGTTCACGCCCTTGCTAGCCTCATACATGATGGGCATCATCCTCATCATGAAAAAACCTTCGTTTTACCCCGCGCTCGACAAGAAACCTGAACCTCAATCGATGGAAGAGGCCGAA
>JBEGVN010000098.1:0-35354 GCA_041178325.1 Pseudomonadota bacterium | reverse complement strand
ATATTTGTAGGCCCGTTTGCGCGTATTCACGACACGGAATATAGCTTATGCTAACCACCCTAACAACCGCTCTTCGGATCGGAGAGTTCGCTATCCCTCCCCGCCCTGAAGGACCGGGTTTCTCGCGAGATTAACGATGAATTACACATCAGGCTGATCTCATGCCTTTTGAGATGAAAGACCATTATGAATGTCGTCAACGCTCTCGAGGCCTGATAACAGTGGATCCGGCGCGAGAGGAGGCCTACCTTTCCAATGCCTTGGCAACTGAGGAGCTGGGCCTTAGTTCCAAAGATCCGATTCAATGGGCCCTGCTAATTAACCCTGCATCTCTCCCGACAAAACTGACTGCAGTAAGAAACCATATCGATGAGGGGCGTTTTCAATCCGCTAAAGATCAGATTGAGAGCATCCTGCATCAGGACCCCCATCACGCAGAAGCGCTATCTCTCATCCCGTTAACGATAAATTCGTGGGACTGGACTACGATTCTGCGTGCGCGAGTTTCTTTAAGACTGAAAGAAGAGTACACACATCCAGCAACTGGCAAGTTCGCCAACCGATTTACAACTCCAGCCTGAATCGTTGGAATAATTACGCGCAACACCTCTCACCGCTGCTTGATTTATCAAGCCAGTGTTCGTTTGAAGTGCGATCGTGATCTGAGGGAGATGGCCCAACCCGAAGAGGGTTAGGTCTAAAAAGAGCCGGTCTTGCTTGGGTGCTTTCAGCCCGCCCAACCCCCCGATTCAGGGGGCTGCGCGGGCTTTGAAGCGTTTAGAGGCCTTCTTTCTTGGCGCCTTCGGGATTGGCCAATGCCCCGGCATTTCTCTCCGCCAGATTGGCAATGAGCTGATCAATCGACTGGCCTTGCTCAATCTGATCGTTAAAGGAAGTCCGATAGTTCTGAAGGAGGCTCACACCTTCGATCAGAATATCGTAGACCTTCCATTCGGCCCCATCCTGAATCATGCGGTAATTAACCGCGACGGGCTTTCCACCGCTCTGAAGGATTTCGGTCTTGACCATGACTTTCTTGTCATTGCCGTCCCCTTCCAATGGCAGGTAGTTGATCTTCCAGTCTGAGTACTCGGTAAAGGCGGTGGTGTAGGTGCGAACCAGCAACAGTCGGAATTCCTTCTTGAAACGGTCGCGCTGATCTTGGGTCGCCGTTTTGAAGTTCTTACCCAAAACAAGCATCGAGACGCGATCAAAATCAACATGCGGATTGATGATCTGGTCAACCAGAGTCGTTGCCTTCGCAAAATTGTCCTTGTATTCAGGCTTCTGGAGTGAAACCTGAAGCTGGTTGGCCGTCTGTTGGATGACCTGCTGAGGTGCATCGAGAACATCCGCGGCCTGAACCCCACCCGTGAAGGCAAGGTAGAAAGCAACAGAAAGGAACCAGTTGACTGAGCGGGGGAACGACATCATCGATTTCATGCGGAATTCACTCCAGGGAGGGTGTATCTTTCTATAATAACCTTCTCGCCTCGAATAAACTACGCGCCTAATTTGCCGGTAACTCACATGCACGAATTCACGCCTAAGCGCACCCGCCCTCGAAGGATGCGTCGTGATGATTTTTCGCGGCGATTGATGCGGGAGACCCATCTGACCCCCGCTGACTTCATCTACCCCCTTTTTGTTTTGGAAGGCCAAGGGCGAAGAGAACCCGTAGCCTCAATGCCCGGTGTCGATCGAATGAGCATCGATCTTGTGGTTGAAACCTGCCACGCTGCAAAAGCGCTGGGCATCCCCGCCGTAGCTCTGTTTCCAGTGACCCCTGCTGAACAGAAAAGCCTGGACGCCCGTGAAGCCTTCAACCCCCAAGGCCTTGCGCAAAGAGCCATCCGCGCCATAAAAGCGGAACTCCCAGGGCTTGGCGTGATTTCGGACGTTGCACTGGATCCTTTTACGACCCATGGACAAGATGGACTGATCGACGAAAACGGCTACGTCATGAACGATGAAACCGTTGCCGTTCTCGTTCGCCAAGCCTTAAGTCATGCAGAAGCAGGCGCCGATATCGTCGCCCCATCGGACATGATGGATGGTCGCATTGGGGCGATTCGTGACGCGCTCGAGGACGGTGGCCATATCAACACCCGCATTCTCGCCTATGCCGCAAAGTATGCCTCGGCATTCTATGGCCCTTTCCGGGACGCCGTGGGATCTGCGACCAATCTGGGTGCTGCCGACAAATACAGTTACCAAATGGATCCCGCAAATGGCCGTGAAGCCCTTCTTGAGGCCGCACTGGATATCGAAGAAGGCGCCGACATGATCATGGTGAAACCGGGACTGCCCTATCTCGATGTCATTCGACTCCTGAAGGATGAGTTTGGCGTTCCGACCTTTGCGTACCAGGTCAGCGGTGAATACGCCATGCTCAAGGCCGCCGCCCTTGCCGGGTGGCTGGATGAGCGTAAGACAGTACTGGAGTCGCTCCTGGCGATGAAGCGAGCAGGAGCCGATGCTATCTTGACCTACGCGGCACTCGATGCTGCTCGTTGGCTTCAGGAAACTTAAGAGGATATCCCGTGTTGGATCGCTACGCGGTTTTTGGTCACCCGATCGGCCATAGCCGGTCTCCCGACATCCATGCGCGCTTTGCTGCACAAACTCGGCAAAGCATGGAATATCGGGCCATCGATGTCCCCGCCGAACGGTTTGAAACAGCCCTCAAGTTGTTCATCGAGCAAGGTGGCCGCGGGCTGAACTGTACCGTTCCCCTCAAAGAACTCGCGTTTCAGGCAGCTGACCAGCTCTCCGAACGTGCCCGTCGGAGTGGCGCGGTTAATACCCTCAAGATTCTTGAAAATGGCCACCTCTGGGGCGATAACACCGACGGGGTCGGACTCTATCGCGACCTCACCACGAACCTTGGACTCGCCCTCCAGGGAAAACGGATTCTGATCCTGGGTGCCGGCGGGGCAACCAGGGGCATTATCGAACCCCTTCTTGCGGCAGACCCCCAATGCCTATGGATCGCCAACCGGACCCTCGAACGGGCCGAGCGACTGGCCGAAAACTTCAAGACGCTGGGCCAAATCTTCGCTGTGGGTTTCGCCCAACTTCAAGGTTCTGCCTTCGATCTGATCCTCAATGCGACCTCCGCCAGTTTGAACGGTGCGCTACCGCCACTTCCGGAAGGACTGCTCGCACCCGGAGGAAGTTGCTACGATCTTGCCTATGGCAAAGAGCCTACCCCCTTTGTCCGTTGGGGACAGGACCAAGGCGCCAGCCTCAGCGCTGATGGTATTGGCATGCTAGTAGAACAAGCCGCAGAAGCCTTCCAGATTTGGCGTGGAATTTTTCCTGAAACCCTGCCTGTCATCGAGGCTCTGGCCGGGGGATACAGAATTCGTTAATTCGAGTTCTGATGTTGAGCTTTGAGGCGAACGTAGCCGTCCTTGGAGTAGCTGAGATAAGCGATCTCCTCCTGCTTGAGCGGACGTGAGGGCCGCGCAGGACTTCCAACATAAAGATAGCCGCTCTCAAGCCGCTTCCCCGGGGGGACCAGTGCACCGGCACCCACCATCACCTGATCTTCAATGATCGCGCCATCCATGATGATCGCGCCAATGCCAATGAGACAAAGGTCTCCGATGGTGCACCCATGGAGTACGACCCTGTGGCCCACCGTTACCCCCTTGCCAACCCTCAGTGGGTAGCCCTCAGGATTGGAGGCGCTGCGGTGGGTGACGTGAAGAACCGCTCCATCCTGAATGTTGGTTTCTTCACCGATGGTGATCGAGTTGACATCCCCCCGGATCACAACGCCGGGCCAAATTGAGACGTTCGCCGCCAAACTCACATCGCCGATGACCACGGCAGTCGGGTCGACAAAGGCGCCTTCTTCAGTCCGGGGCGCAATCCCGTTGAAGGACCGAAGCGCCATTAATGGTCTCCTCGCGCGGCTTTTTCCGCAATCCCGGAAAGTCCGAACCGACGCTCGAGCTCTGCAAGCACCTGATCACTTGAAAGTCCTTGATGGGCAAGGAGCACCATGCTGTGAAACCACAGATCCGCCACCTCATAGATGATCTTGTCAGGATCACCGTCCTTGGCGGCCATGACGGTTTCCGTGGCCTCTTCGCCAATTTTCTTGAGAATGGCATCCAGACCCTTCGCATAGAGCTTGGCGACGTAGGAAGCATCCGGGCTTTCCGCCTTCCGGGCCTCGAGAACCTGACCCAACTCCGCCAGCACGTCCATCAGCCACCTCCATAAATTGATTGAGGATCCTTGACGACCGGCTCGGTGATCTCCCAACGGCCATCACGGAGGGTTCTGTAGAAACAGTGATGGCGACCGGTATGACAGGCAATCCCTCCTGCCTGCTCGACCTCAAGTAAAAGGACATCCTCGTCACAGTCCAGCCGAATTTTGATGACCCTTTGGCGATGGCCCGACTCTTCGCCTTTGCGCCAGAGTTTCTTTCGGGATCTTGACCAATAAACCGCTCGCCCCTCCTCAACGGTCAGACGCAGCGCTTCTTCATTCATCCAAGCCACCATCAGGATGACCCCGGTTTCGGCCTCCTGTGCGATGACAGGAATCAATCCGTCCGGATTCCAGCGAACCTCATCCAGCCAAGCGCTCACAAACGCACCTCAATCCCTCGAGCCCTGAGGTGGTCCTTCGCCTCACGGACTGAATATTCGGCAAAATGAAAGATGCTGGCAGCCAATACAGCATCGGCCTTGCCCTCGGTAATCCCTTCAGCCAAATGATCCAGGTTGCCCACGCCACCGGATGCAATGACGGGAACATGCACCGCCTCGCTGACGGCACGTGTGAGGGCCAGATCAAAGCCCACCTTGGTCCCATCCCGATCCATACTGGTCAAAAGGATCTCCCCAGCCCCATAGTCCACCATCTTGCGCGCCCACTCGACCGCGTCAATGCCGGTCGGCTTTCGCCCGCCATGGGTAAAGATTTCCCAACGGTCGGGGTCGCTGGCCACCCGTTTAGCGTCAATGGCCACGACAATGCACTGGGAGCCAAAACGCTCTGCCGCCTCCCGGACAAACTCGGGGCGATAGACCGCGGCACTGTTAATGCTGACCTTGTCGGCACCCGCATTGAGCATCCGCCGGATATCCTCAAGCGTTCGGATTCCTCCACCCACCGTCAGTGGAATGAAAATCTCGCCCGCCACTTTTTCGACCACGTGCACCATCGTCTCGCGATCATCCGAGCTTGCCGTGATATCCAGAAAAGTCAGCTCATCCGCGCCTTCAAGGTCGTATCGCCGGGCAATCTCCACAGGATCACCCGCATCCTTGATTTCAAGAAATTTGACGCCTTTGACAACGCGACCATTGTCGACATCAAGGCAGGGAATGATGCGCTTGGCCAACATGTCAGTATGTCTCGGCGATCACGCGAGCTTCAGCAAAATTAAGGGTCCCTTCGTAGATGGCCCGGCCGGTAATGGCACCTGACACCCCATCGCCCACAACAGCTCCCAAGGCATGAATATCCTCGATGGTATGAATGCCCCCTGAGGCAATGACCGGAATTCGGATGGCGCGAGCCAATCGAGCCGTTGCCTCGATGTTGACCCCCTGAAGCATGCCATCGCGGCTGATATCCGTGTAGATGATGGCTTCAACCCCTTCATCTTCAAACTTCTGGGCAAGATCAATGACGTCATGATGGGAAAGCTTGGACCAACCATCAATCGCTACCTTGCCATCTTTGGCATCGAGGCCGACGATGATGTGATTCGGAAACTCGGCAGCCACCTCACGCACGAAGTGCGGCGCACTGACTGCTTTGGTTCCGATGATCACGTAATCGACCCCGGCATCAAGGTAGGCCTGAATGGTGTCTTCATCGCGAATACCGCCGCCGACCTGAATCTGAACGTCCGGGTAAGCCTTGCGAATCGCGCGAATGACCTCACCGTTTCGTGGCTTTCCCGCAAAAGCGCCGTCCAGATCCACCAGATGCAGACGCTTCGTTCCATCATTCACCCACTGCCCGGCGACTGCCACGGGATCTTCAGAGAAAACGGTATCGTCTTCCATGCGGCCCTGACGAAGACGGACACACTTGCCATCTTTGAGGTCGATAGCAGGTATCAGAAGCATAGGATTTTCCTCAACTACAGATAAGGGATGGAAATCAACACCTAGGACTCAGGGACCCAGGACAAGAAATTTTGGAGTAGTCGCAGGCCTGCCCCCTGACTTTTTTCAGGGTGAAACTGGACTGCCGCGACTCGTCCGTGAATGATGGCGGAAGCAAAGGGATCTGGGTAATCCGTGGTCGCACCGACATCATCGGGAGACTCAGGCTGGGCATAAAAGCTGTGCACGAAGTAAAACCAGCTGCCCTCTGGGATGCCTTCGAATAATGGATGCGGGCGAACCGGGCGAACGCGATTCCAGCCCATGTGGGGAATTTTGAGGGATTCACCTTGTCGATTTGCCAAACCCGGTGCAAAGCGGACCACCTGCCCTGGAATCAAACCGATGGCATCGGTTCCCCCGTTCTCCTCGCTTCGGGTGAGCAGAGCCTGCATCCCAAGACAAATACCCAGCAGCGGCCTTGCTGCCGCGGCGGCCTCAATCACCCCAACCAGATCTCTGGATTTGAGTGCTGCCATGCAGTCCCGCATGGCCCCCACGCCCGGAAAAACCACCCGGTCGGCAGCCAATATTATGGCCGCATCATGGGTGACCTTCACATCAACGGAAGGGTCCGCATGCTGCAGGGCCTTCGCAATGGAATGGAGATTTCCCATTCCGTAGTCAATGACGGCGACGGAGCTCATGGCATTCGAGGAAAAGAGGGACGATCGACCTTAGAGCGAACCCTTGGTGGACGGAATGGCACCCTGCATCCTGGGGTCTGGCGTCACGGCCATACGCAGAGCGCGGCCCAGAGCCTTAAAGATGGTTTCTGCCACATGATGGGTGTTCTGGCCTTTGAGGTTATCGATGTGAAGCGTCACTTTTGCGTGGTTGGCAAAACCTCGGAAAAATTCCCCAAAGAGATCGACATCAAAACCGCCCACTTGCGCACGAGGCCATTCAACCTCGCAGAACACGCCCGAGCGTCCGGAAAAATCCACGACGACCCGGCTTAGCGCCTCATCCAGAGGCACATAACTGTGTCCATAGCGGGTGATCCCGCGCTTGTCTCCAACAGCTTGATCAAAGGCCATGCCGAGCGTGATTCCGACATCTTCCACGGTGTGGTGGTCATCGATGTGGACATCCCCCTTGGCCATGATATCCAGATCGATAAGGCCATGTCGGGCAATCTGATCCAGCATGTGGTCAAGAAAAGGGACCCCTGTTTCAAGAACCGAGCGGCCAGTGCCATCCAGATTAATGGACACCTGAATTTGGGTTTCTGAGGTATTTCGGACGATTTCTGCAGTACGAGGCGACATGATGATTCAGCCAGTTATTCGTGGGCATGATACCGCATCTCGAGACTGGACAACCGTTTCCTGACTCGAGTTTATTGGGACAATCAGCTCAGACCCTCGATGTTAAAATCAAGGCATTCCCTCCTCAACTCACATCACCGATGAAAAGTTACCGCAAGGAACTCTGGTTTGAGACCCCCGAACGGGTCGGATTTATCAATATTACGGATGAAGTCGAGACCTGCCTTCAGGAAAGCGGCATTCGTGAGGGGCTTTGCCTTGTCAACGCCATGCACATCACAGCTTCCGTCTTCATCAATGATGACGAGCGGGGACTTCACCAGGATTTCAGGGGTTGGCTTGAAGATCTAGCGCCCCACGCGCCGCTGAGTCGATACCGGCACAATCAGACCGGTGAAGATAACGGGGACGCCCACCTCAAGCGACAGGTCATGGGTCGTGAAGTCGTCGTCGCCATTACCAACGGCCGGCTAGACTTTGGACCTTGGGAGCAGATTTTCTATGGGGAGTTCGACGGACGCCGTCGAAAACGCGTTCTGGTGAAGCTGATCGGAGATTAAACCCATCAGGTCTTGGGATCGTTTGGGGGCGGCTTCGAACCCGAAGGGCGGGCCGTTCGCAGCAGAATGAGGGCATTCCCAACCACCATGATGATGACGAGGATGAGAAAAATCCAGAAGAGCGCCATTTGGGCATTTCCAGGGTGGATTGATTTCAGGAGGCCAGACCGGCTTCACAGTCAGCGCAAGCCCAGTTAGCATACCGCACCCGGACGATCGGAAAACCAACCGATTCGTCGACTCAAACCGGTTGGACACGCACGGAAACACCGATTCAATGAGCTCATCAACCCCTTGGCGCATTGGCGGCTGGCTCAACCTGATCCAGACCACCTTCGTCGGACTCCTGAGGGTCCTTTCGGTCCCGATCGTCCTGAGTCTGAGTGTTGCCTCGGGTTATACCACCTATTATGGCCTCAGTTATTTCATTACCCCCTGGATCGCCCTGACGGTCACCATCGCCGTCCAGTCGATCGTGGTGATCTGCTCACTTGAAATTGCAGCGATGCACTTTAGGGCAAACCCCGGGCGATTCTTCAGCATCCTTCTTTCGCTGATCGTGGCGCTCACCGTTTCGGTCACCTTTTCCTACTTCAAGTTCTACGAATTTTCCGAACGCGAATCGATCCTTTTGGACCGCGGAGCACGGCTTGAAAAGGACATTGGCCAGTACATCGAAGGCGTGGTTGCACTCAAGTCTGGGCTAGCCTCAGAACATAGAAAGCGAATTGAAACAGCCTCCAGGGAGACCAAACAAGCCTTTTTAAGTGCGGCTCCCGGAATGGCAGGCCAAAAAGTCGGAAAAGGAAAAACCTGGAGTTATTTCAATGAAATCCTCGGGGGTGAACAAGGCCGACTGAAGGCTCTGGAGGCTCAGCTCCTCCCGCTTGATCACGCCATGATCGAGACCCGAACCAGTCTCCTCAAGTTTTCAAGCGCCACGCAGGACAATGTCGCTTATCTCGCCTTGGTCGAAAGCTTCCAAAAGCTGGTCGTTGAGGCCGATCAAATTGCCTCAAGTCACGGGCGAAGCCCGCTTCCACCCCCCCGCATTGCCCCTTTTCAGGAGTTCTCTCGGCAGATGACGCCGAGTTTTGATATGTGGAAAAACATCTCCTGGTTTGCCTTTGCCTGCGCAGCCATGGTTGATTTCTTCACGTTAATCCTCTCCTATCGACTGGAAACAACGGCCCCAGGCCCTTTAAGCCCCCATGAGAAAAATCTCGCTTTTGAAGGCCTGCGGCAGTTCAGCCAGTTTCGCGTCAATGAAAACAACGAGCTTGAATTCAGTTTGGAACGAACTGAATTGGAACGAGCTCGGCGGGTCTCGGAATGGCACCGCATGTTCACCGTCGCCTTCCTACTGAATCGCGGCTATCTTCGAAAAAGAAGTCGTCGCGTGGTGGAGTTTGCCCCAAACCTCTATCCGATCATTGCTGAACGGTTGCGACACATTGCCCCTCCCCAGCCTGGTGATCCCGATCCCAGGGATCGTCTGGCCGAGGCCATGAGACAGAAGTTCCATGTCTGATTTCCTGATGGGCGATGATGATAGCCGCTGGATCGCCGGTTTCGAAGGCGACCGCAGGGTTGTTTTGTCGCACTTGGGGCCATGGAAACGCCTTTTTCCCCGCCCCCGGGATTACACCCGAAAATTTCACCATCGCGTTTATGATCTCCGCATCGAAGACTGGACGCTGAGACTAACCCCCCCGGCGCTTGGCCAATTGTGTACGTTCTCAGCAACGCTTGAAATCCGTTTCCAGCCCACCGTCCATTTTGCCCGCCAGCATCTTGATCATCTGGATCACCTCGGCAATCACATTCGAAGCCTCTTTCACCCCGTAATTCGGGATGCTGCCGAAGAAGCGCTTCGGGACCTCGAATCCGGAGCTTGGCTGGAATTGGGGCATGGCCGTCTTGAGCGCGACATCGAGGATCTCGTGCAAGAGCTTCTGGCGCTTCGTGACGTACAAAGTCGTTGCCGATGTCGAATCGACGCCACCTTTGCCGAAGTCGACCCCGATCAGCTCAATGCCGATATCGCTTCAACGGATCCCGCTCGCAACCTGGTTGCCCTGCAGCTCCTCAAGCGTCAACGCGAATCCCAAGAACGCCTCGCACGCGAGCGGCATGACCATTACCTCATGGAGCAAAAGCTTCGACTGGAGCAGCAATCCGAGGTTCTCGCGCTCATGCGCCAGGAAACCGACATGATCAAGGCGCAGGAGTCCGAACTGACCTTGAAGGCCCGCGAACAACTCCTGGCTGAGGAAGCACGTCAAAGGGAACGGATTGAAAGCGATGTGAGACTCATGCGCGAACGCATTCGTCTTGAAAGTGAGGTCAAGGATCTGGAGCTTCAGGCCAGCCTTGAGGAAAAGCACCAACGCGAAACCAGCTTCCCCGACGTTCATGGCCACTTGCAGCGAGAAATCGAACTTCTGGCCATGGAAAGACAGCGACTCGCACTGGAAGATGAAATCCAGAAAACCAAGCAGACGCGTGCCCAAGGCTGGTTTAGCAATGTAAGAAACAGCCTCGCCGGCAAAACCGACGAGTCGCAAAATCCATGAGTCGAACCCTCTACACGCCCGGGGCGATTCTCGCCTTGAGCCTTCTGGCTTTCGCGACATGGGCCAATTCGTGGTCTGAAATCGACGTTCCAGCGAGTGGATCGGCCCGCTCCATAGGCGAAGCCAGCGCGGGATGCCTTCGGGGCGCCCGTATGCTGCCCCCCGAAGGCTCGGGGTATCTTGTGATGCATTTGGAGCGAAACCGTTATTGGGGGCACCCCACGCTCATTGAGACCATTCGCTCACTGGGGCATGACATCGCCCATGGCCTTGGGCTTATGCATGTGGGCGATCTGGGGATGAGTCGGGGCGGCCCAATGCCGTTTGGACATCGCAGCCACCAGACGGGTCTGGATGCCGATGTCTGGTTCGACCTCAGCCCCACACTCCATTTCAAGGCCAACAGTGACCGCTCCAATGTGAAGGCCTTTAGCGTACTGAACCCGCTGACCAATGGACTTGACTATGCTCTATGGAGTGAAAGCCATGCACACATGTTGAAGCTCGCGGCAAATCGACCAGAAGTAGACCGGATTTTTGTGAACGCCCGCATCAAGGATGAACTCTGCCGGAGCACGACTGGCGACCGCGGATGGCTGCGCAAGATTCGCCCCTGGTACTACCACGAGGATCACTTTCACATGCGGCTGAGCTGTCCACCGGACAGCCCTTCATGTGTGCGTCAGGAACCCATTCCGCCAGGTGATGGCTGTGACGCCCTGGATTGGTGGCTTTCAAAGCCCGCAGAGCCGACCCCGGATCGAAAGGCACCCTCTGCGCCCAAGCCGGCTCTCCCCCCAGAGTGCCGCTCGGTTCTTGCCGACTAAGCTTCGCTGCCTTCCGGCAAGACCAACAACTTCAAAAGTTCGACCCGTCGACTATCTGCTCGGATGACGGTAAAGCGATAGCGACCCAAGTCCAGCTTTTCACCTCGCTTGGGCACATGACCCAGTTCGTGAACGATCAACCCACCGATCGTATCGAACTCATCATCTGTAAGCTCTGCTTCAAAGTATTCGTTGAAGTCATCGATGGGAGTCAAGGCCTTGAGGGTGAATTCCGTCTCGGTCTTTCGAAAAATAAATTCTTCCTCACCGAAATCGTATTCGTCTTCGATGTCACCCACAATCTGCTCGAGGACATCCTCGATTGTTACCAACCCGGCGGCCGCGCCGTATTCATCGACCACAATAGCCATGTGGCTTCGGGTGGCACGAAACTCCATCAGGAGCACGTTCAGTCGTTTGGAGTCAGGAACGAACAACGCAGGACGCATGACTTCACGCACCAGACGATTGCGATTTCGCACGCTGTGGAGCAAAAGATCCTTCACCAGAAGAATGCCCACCACCTCGGTCCGATCTTCCCCGATCACGGGATAACGGGAATGTGCCGTTTCGGCCACCAGAGGAAAGATGGCCTCAATTTCGGCATCCTGAGGCACCACCACCATCTGCGAGCGGGGGATGCTGATATCGCGAACCCTGAGCTCTGAAACCTGAAGCACACCCTCTATCATCGAGAGCGCTTCTTGCTCAATCAGATTGCGCTTTTGCGCGGTCCGGAGAAGCTCAAGAAGATCATCCCGGTCCTCAGGTTCACCTGAGACAAAATGTGTCAGACGCTCGAGCCAATTGCGATGCTCGCCGCCGGATTCCTCGCTCATGCAGGGGTGCCCTCATCTTCATAGGGATTCGCAAAGCCCAGGTGGGCCATAATCTCGATTTCAAGGGCTTCCATACGTTCTGCGTCTTGGGACTCAATGTGGTCATAGCCTTGAAGGTGCAGTACGCCATGGACCACCATATGCGCCCAGTGAGCCTCGACATTTTTGTGTTGCTCCAACGCCTCTTTCGCGACGACGGGAGCACAAATCACAAGATCCCCTAAGAGACTACAGGGCACCCCCGCAGGCACTTCACAGGGAAAACTCAACACGTTCGTCGGACCCTTCTTTTGCCGATACATTTCATTGAGCTCTGCACTTTCTTCAAGACCGACGATGCGAATCGAAAGTTCAGCATCGGCGGAAACGCAAGCCGCGTTGGCCCAACGATCAAAGCAGGGGAGTTCGGGAACCACATCATCGCAGACCACATCAAGATCAACGATCATATTCATCCTTGGGCTTTTGAAGATCATAGGCTTCGTAGGCAGCCACGATTCTCTGTACCAGAGGATGGCGGACCACATCATGCGAACCAAAGAAGGTAAAGCTGATGCCTTCGACTTCCCGCAAGACCTCCAAGACATGACGAAGACCGGATTCCTTATTACGCGGGAGATCGATTTGAGTGATGTC
This sequence comes from Pseudomonadota bacterium, assembly GCA_041178325.1. Classification (GTDB taxonomy): domain Bacteria; phylum Pseudomonadota; class Gammaproteobacteria; order Methylococcales; family Methylococcaceae; genus UBA6136. Next base: position 22,502 of record JBEGVN010000098.1, on the reverse strand, counting down.
GCCGGTCACGACAGCTTTTGAGCCAAACCCGACCCGGGTCAGGAACATCTTGATCTGTTCGACGGTCGTGTTCTGGGCTTCATCCAGAATAATGAATGAGTCATTGAGGGTTCGCCCGCGCATGAACGCCAGCGGCGCCACCTCGATCACATTGCGCTCGATCAGCTTGGCTACCCGCTCAAAACCCAGCATTTCATAGAGGGCATCGTAAAGGGGACGAAGGTAAGGGTCGACCTTCTGGGTCATGTCCCCCGGCAGAAATCCGAGCTTTTCACCCGCCTCAACAGCGGGACGAGCCAGAATAAGCCGACGGACCTCCTCGCGTTCCAATGCCGCTACAGCGCAAGCCACCGCAAGATACGTCTTACCCGTTCCGGCAGGACCTATCCCAAAATTGATGTCATTTTGACTAATGCATTGAAGATAGTGTTGCTGATTGAGGCCCCGGGGCCTTATCACGCCACGGCGGGTCTTGAGCACCGGAGCACTGGCTGTGGGCTCACCAGCCAATAGCGACTCGATATTCGCATCCTGAAGGGAGAGGTGAACGCGCTCCGGCGTAATCACTTCCTCGGCAGAAGCCACAAAAAGGCTCTCGATCACCCCTTGAGCAGCAGCAATCGCCCGCTCGTCACCCAAAAGGGTAAATTCCGCACCACGATTGGCGATCTCGACCCCCAGTCGACGTTCAATCTGACGCAAGTGCTCATCGAATTGACCACATAAGCTGGCCAGCCTCTCGTTGTCATCCGGTGAGAGGCGGAGATGGCGGGTGGCGTGGCTAGTACTCAAGGACGAACTTCATGGGTAGGTTCCCCAGTGGCGGCGATCGATGACGAAGGGATCCAGCGCCCCCTCAGCGAATTCGGCATGGCATCAGTGATCAAGACATCAACGAACTGGCCGATCATGCGCGGGTCACCTGGAAAATTCACAACCCGATTGTTCTCCGTGCGCCCGGAAAGCTCCCGACCATCCTTCTTCGAAGTCCCTTCAACAAGGACCGTTTGGACGGAGTTCACCATCGAACGAGAAAGTTCTGCCGACATTTCGTTAATCCGGTTCTGCAACCGCTGCAATCTTCGTTTTTTTTCTTCGGCACTGACATCATCCGAAAGGTCCGCCGCCGGCGTTCCGGGTCTTGGGCTATAGATGAAGCTGTAGGAATGATCAAATCCCAAGGTCTCTATAAGATCCATGGTGTCTTCAAAATCCGCTTCCGTTTCACCCGGATAACCCACAATGAAATCTGAAGAGAGGGAAAGGTCCGGTCGAAGCGCCCTAAGGCGGCGAATCTTATCGATGTATTCCTCACGGGTGTGGCCCCGCTTCATCTGGGCCAGAATCCGGTTGCTGCCGCTCTGGACCGGAAGGTGAAGGTGCCCCACCAACTTCGGAAGCTCTGCATAGGCAGCAATCAGGCTGTCTGAAAATTCGACCGGATGGGAGGTTGTATAGCGAATCCGATCAATCCCCTCAATGGCGGAGACGTAGTGTAGGAGCAACGCAAAGTCTGCGATCTCCCCGTCCTCCATTTGGCCACGATAGGCATTTACGTTTTGCCCAAGAAGAATGATTTCGCGAACCCCCTGATCAGCCAGAGAGACCAGCTCGGCAATGACGTCATCGAGCGGACGACTGATCTCCTCACCGCGGGTATACGGCACGACACAGAAAGTACAGTACTTGCTGCAACCCTCCATTATCGAGACAAAAGCCTTAGGGCCTTCTGCCCGTGGTTCAGGCAAAGCGTCAAATTTTTCGATTTCGGGAAACGAAACGTCAATGGCCGGCGTCTTCTCGTTGCGGACTTGATCCAGCAACTGAGGCAGACGATGCAGGGTCTGTGGGCCGAAGACCAAATCAACGTAAGGCGCACGTTTTTGGAGAAATTCACCTTCCTGGCTGGCCACACAACCACCCACGCCAATCACCACGTTGGGTTTTGCCTGCTTGAGGGGCTTCCAGCGACCTAATTCGGAAAACACCTTCTCCTGTGCTTTTTCACGCACAGAGCAGGTATTCATCAGAAGCACATCGGCCTCTTCCGGGTTTTCCGTCAATTCGAAGCCATGCGATGCCTCGAGCACATCCCGCATCTTGGCGGAGTCGTACTCGTTCATCTGGCAGCCGAGGGTTTCGATATAAAGCTTCTGAGCCATCCGGGGGCAATCTTGAAAACGGCCGGAGATTCTAGCAAATTGGACCAAAGGAAGGATGACAATCGCGCTTTGCTCTCAAATCTTCTACGATTCTGCCCTTCATTCATCTGATCAGCGGTAACACTATGGCCTGGTTTAAGCGGCTTTTTGGCTTTGGCAGCGCGTCTTCTGACACGGAGATGCTCGAGCGCTATCGAGCTGCAAGAGCCTTGGGCCGTGACCTTCAGGTCCGGATGGTCAAGGAGCTTCCAAAACCTGCTCTGCCCGAATGTGCCAAAAAGCTCGGTCTGGTCAAGTCAGGAACATTGATCATCAATCAGGATGACGAAATTGCCATTGCGTATGACTACTGTCTGCATCATTTCAGGCGTGCGGGCAAAAGCCTCATTGAGCGGACCCTGGAGTCCTCTTCAGATGACCAGGAAATCGCATGGCTAAAAGCCCTGACTGAGGCTCGCTTTTCCGTATTCATGGTCGAAGTCATTACGCCCCACCGAGGTGCCCGACTTGTGGATCTCATCCATGGGGACATCATCGAGTTGATCGATCTGGGCCTGGCATCGACTGGGCAAGCCGGGCTAATTTTGTTGGGCCGGGTGGTGACCTTCGATGACTTTCAGCTCTCAAGCGGGACGCTGATTCCGATCCCGCCTGGGGTTTTTGAAAGCCAGATCCGCCCCGTTTTCGAAAAATTTGACCGGGCTCGGTCCGAGCGAACTGCTCCTTTATCCTCTAGTCAGGCCGCTGCCCTCGAGGCGCAGGCAACCCGCATCGCCTTGCATGAAGCCGGCGAAGACAATAGCTTTTTTTCGGATATAGAGTCCTGAGCATGCGCATTTACCTCGACACCGCTGATCCCACACTCTGGGCATTGCCCGAAGGTTGCCCGGCGCTTCACGGAGTGACGACCAACCCGACTCTGGTCCATCGCGCAGGCTTTCCCGTAACACTCGAAACCTATCTATACCTTGTGGATCAGGCCGGTGTCAGACGCATTCCAGAACTGATGCTTCAGGCGCCAAGACCCGATCCCGAGGAAATTTCAGCCTGGCTCGAAAAGCTTCTTCCTGCCGCAGCAATCGGCCGCACCCGCCTGGTCGTGAAAGTACCCTGCCATCCGGGCTGGACTGCCGTGATCCAGCGTTTACGGGAGATGGATGTTCCGATCCTTCTGACCGGGTTATCGAACCCCATCCAGCTTCTTTGGGCGCGGTCGGTTGGGGCCGATTATGTGGCGCCATACCTCGGGCGCATCGAGGCCAAGGGTCAGGATCCATGGCCCCTGATTTGCGCCTGTGTTCGCCTCCAGGAAAGTGGTGTCAAACTGGTGGCGGCCAGCATCCGAAACACCGAAACGCTGACGCGGCTCCTTTCGCTTGGAAGTTACTCGGTCACCCTGCAACCCGGCTTCATCGCCGAGCGTGTCCTTGACGCGGTGACGCTCGAAGCCATTGATCAATTCAACGATGATATTACCCGGAGCCTCCAACACCCAAGCCCTCGGGGCTAACTCACTCTTCGACAGCACAAAGGCCGCCTGCCCGACAACTCACCCGATATTCGGCAGTCTGGCCACAGCCTGTGACCCGGATCAGGTACTCACTGAAAAGGCCACTTTCCGCATCGTTGTCACGAACCTTACCTACCCGATGATCGGCCTTCATTTTAGGGCAACTGTAGTTCAATACGGCCTCCGCCCGCGCCACCTCGAGGGCATCTTGACCGCGGTTGAGACTCTGGCCGTCCAGCGGCGTTCTTTCAGCACACGCGCTAAGTGCAGCAACCATCAGAACGGCCAGAGCTCCCGGAATGCACTTCATTTTTTTTGCCTCAAAAGAGTAACTCCACCATCGATACATCATCATCAAAATGCGCCCTACCCTGGAGACCCGCCATGGTCTCAAGGACCTCATTGACCTTGCGACCCGGCTCACGCTCTGGCCTTTGAAGTTCCTCAAGAAACACCGTGAACTCGAGTTCAGCCCCATCACGCGTCTGAATCTCATAGAGCCCGTCACTGTAGATATAGAGCTTTCCACCCTCCGGAATCTGGGATACGCCCTCCTCAAAGGTGTTGCCCTCATAAGTTCCGATCGGCATCGCCCGACACTTCAGCTGCTCAAGCCCTGAGGGCGTCAAAAGGATTGCCGGTGGGTGACCTGCACTGGTGTAACGGATCTTACGGCTACTGCGCTGAAAAACCCCGTACCAGATCGTGAAATAAAGATTGTTGTGCTTCTCCATCGGAAACGCTGCATTGAGTGCCTCCATCACTTTAATGGGATCGCGGTAATCCACATCAGCCAGCGCCTGATGCTGTAGCGCATTCATGGCATTGACTGAGAGCAGCGCACACCCAATGCCGTGATTGCAGACATCCAGCAGGAACATCGCAAAATGATCCTCATCAACATCGAAATACCCGAACGAGTCTCCTCCAAGTGAGCTACAGGGTTTGAACAGCCAGGAGGTCCTGATGGGACCTTCGGCGATCGGCGGAGAAAACTGGGATCGAACATAGTCGGCGGCCTCTGAAAGCTCGGCCGCCAGCTGTTTTTGGCTGGCCTCTAACGCAAGGTAGGCCTCTTTTCTCTCCATCAGCGAGAGATATGCAGAAGAGTGGTAGCGAATACGGGCCACCAGTTCAACGGGATCCGGAAGCTTCACCAGATAGTCATTCGCTCCAGCTGCAAATGCTTCCGCCTTGGTCGCGGCCTCTTCCTTGCTGGAGAGAACGACCAGAGGGATCATCCGCGTGGCCTCATCTTGGCGGAAGCTTCGGACCAAATCGATACCGTCCACCCCTGGCATCACAAGATCCTGGAGAATCAGCGTTGGTTTCAACTCCCGCGCCTTCGCTACCGCCTCGTTAGGGTCTTGCAGGAAGTGGTATTCGATATCGATAGCCCCCTCCAACATTCGCCGGACCGCCTCGCCAATGATGCGTTGGTCATCAATCAGTAGCACACGCGCCACATGATTACGGGTCGCAAAAAACATTCCTGTATCGGTCATGTGTGAGTTCCTGTATCTCGTTCAAGGTCCATGAGGGCCTGGACCTTCTCTACTATTCGGGCGCCAATCCGATCCAGGGGGAGCACTGTGGTCGCCGCGTCTATTTCTGCTGCTACCCGAGGCATTCCATAAACAACCGAGGAGGGTGCGTCCTGCGCTATGGTATAGAAGCCCGCGCGTCGAAGCGCCAAAAGTCCTTCGGCTCCATCCCGGCCCATACCCGTCATCAAGGCTGCAACTCCTTTCGCTCCCCGCATTTCGGCCAGACTCCTGAACAGAACATCGATGGAGGGACGACTCACCAGTTCCGGCCACTCTCGGGTAAAACTCAGTCGGTCCCCCGGCGACATCACCATATGTTCAGGGCGAGCAGCCAGATAAACGATTCCGGCTTCAAGCGTCACCGGTGCATCCACTGCAACGACGGGTAACCGGCTTCCATGGGCAAGCCACTCCGAGAGCCCCTGATAGAAATGTGCATCCAGGTGCTGAACGATCACTACAGCAGCAGGGAAGGCTTCAGGAAAGGCGCCAAGAATGGTTGCGAGTGCTTTCGGCCCTCCCGTTGATGCCCCCAAAGCAACTATCGGAGGAGAATTCATGTGCACAGACCAGGGCGTCTCACTAGAGAGCGCGGTCACACCAACACTCCGATCCCGTCCCTGCAGCGTTTTCAAGGTGGCAAAACGTGCTCTGAAGTTAGCCCAGTCCTCCAGTCTCGCCGTTAAAGGGTGAACCGGCAAACGGGCGACATCGGTTGCGCCCTGACCCAGGCAATCAAAGACCGTTGAAACATCCGAGGCGCTACTCCCTTCCAGCAGCAAGATCGCACAGGGACCATTGCGAATGAGATCACGGGTAAGGTCAGATACGTCCTCGCCCTCAAGGTCCAGTGACAGCAGCAAGATATCCGGCGTCTCCTTCTGAAAGCGCAATCTCAAGCCTTGGCTATCATCGGCCTCCCAGGCACACTGAATGCCGAAACTGTCCTGAAGAATGACATTCAGCCGCTGCCGAACCGCAGCTTCCGGATGGGCAACAGCAACTTTCAAGCGCCCTCCGGTGAACCAATCAGATCGCGAACCGCCTCCAAAAGGCCCTTATCGTGGACGCTTCCTTTGGTCAGATAAAAATTGGCCCCGGCCTTCAGCCCCATCTGACGATCCTCCTGGCGATCCTTATAGGAAACAATGACAATCGGGAGGTGACAGAACCGCTCATCGGCCTTGATCCGTGTCACCAGTTCTATGCCATTCATTCTGGGCATGTCCACATCGGTGACCACCAAGGCGAACCGACCTTTCGCCAGCTGATTCCAGCCATCCACTCCATCCACGGCCGTTTCAACCGGATAACCTGCATCCTGAAGCAGCTTGCGTTCGACCTCACGGACTGTCAGGGAATCATCAACAACCAAGATACGCTGGCCTCCGGCACTTTTTTCAGCTGGCTGCAGCAAGCTTCCTCCCAGCCCCTTGCCCGCCAGCCGATCAAAGGTACGAATGAGATCATCCACATCGGCGATCAGAATCGGCCGTCCCTCACTGTCGATCGAGACCGTACTGAAATGAGCGACCTTACCCAGCCGCGGATCGAGTGGCCGCACCACAAGATCCATCTCCCCAACCAAACGGTCCACTTCAAGCGCGTATCGGCGACCCTCAAACTCAAACAGAACCAACGCCAAATCCTTGCTGGGGTCTTCAACTCTCTCAAGCCCCATCAGCGAACGCGCGGAAAAAAGGGCCACAAGACCATCGCCGTGCTCAAAGAACCGCATGGACTCCATGGTTTCCACCCGACTTGTCGCGATGCGTTCAGCCCGGTGGATCCGAGACAAGGGAAAGGCGTAGGCATGACCGTCCACCTCAATCCCAAGACATCGCACCACGGAGCGCGTTATGGGCAACTGACATTCGAAGCGCGTTCCAAGATGCGGCTCGGAAAACACCCGAATGGAACCCCCGCAGCCATGAATCATGGTCTGAACCACGTCAAGGCCAACGCCTCTACCAGAAATTTCGCTCACCGCTTCCCGCGTGGTCAGTCCCGGCAGGAAGAGAAAAGCAAACAACTCCTGTTCGGTAAGGCGACCCGACATTTCAGGATTTACAAGGCCTCGCTGGACGATTTTTTCACGGAGCCGCTCCCGATCAATGCCTCCCCCGTCATCTGCGAGGGTAATGAGAAGACGTCCATTCAGATGGCGCGCCTCCAAGGTTAACTTGCCCGTCGCTGACTTGCCGAAGCGCTCACGAATTTCCGGGGTTTCGATACCATGATCAACGGCATTCCTCAAAAGGTGATTCAGCGGCGCATCAAGCCGGCTTAGAATGTCACGGTCGATCAGGGTCGCACCGCCCAGAATGGAAAAATCGACGGACTTACCAAGATCCCGCGCCAAATCACGAATCAAACGAGGAAATCCTTGAACGCCCTCGGAGAAAGGCCTCAGCCGGCCTCTCAGCACCAGCGCATGAAGGCGCTCTGAAAGAAAGTTCAATCGACTCGACAGTTGGATCAGATGCTCATCGTCGGACTCCAAAAGATGGCCGAGCTCAGCGAGCTGCTCTCTGGCCCCAAGGGAGCCCTCGGAGTCCATCATGACGACTCGGGAAGCCGCAATCGCCCGGACTCGACGCGTGGTGAACCGCGCATTCCTTGCTAAGGCATCCAACCGGCGGGCTTCGAGTAGAAGATCCGCTGAATGGGCGAGCATCTGACTGAGGTTCTCGGCCGAAATGCGGATGCTGGCCTCGGAATCGTGCCCCCGCTCCGACCCCACACGCTCCGGACCCTGGGTCTGGGAGTCTGGCTGAATATCTCCCTCTTCTGGGGTTCCGATTCGGGGGGGATCTTCTTCCTTGTCCTGAAGAAAGAGAGGGGATTCTGTCCCCGCCGCCTGCAAGGGGAGCTCAACGACGGTTTCCGCAGGTAGCCAACCCGCAAGACGCGAAGCCCATGCATCCGCATCCCCGGCATGCGCCGTCACCCATGTCTCCATCTCACCATCAGGGACATCTCCGATGGAAACCATCCAATCGAGGGCCCCAAGCAATTGATCGACCAGGTCCGGGCTGACCTCCAGTCTCCCCTCCCCCATGGCGACAAACACATCCTCCATGCGGTGGGCAACACGTGACACTTCTCCCAAATCCACGACGCGCGCCGCCCCTTTCAAAGAGTGCGCGGCCCGCATCAAGGGTTCAGTCGACTGGGGTGAGAGGCGACCCCCATTGCGCTCCAAGGCGAGAAGACCATCGGTCAGGACCGCACTGTGAGCCGTCAATTCCTCGCGAAATAGCCCAAGGAGGAAAGGATCCAGCATCGTCACGCCAAGGCCTCCTCAAGCAGTGCAAACAAACGTTCATGAGCCAGCAAGGCGACCCTGAGGCCAAACCACTCGAACAAGCCAGTGACCAATCCGTCACTGGCAATGGCAAGGTTCGCCGGCAGAGCCTCAAGGTTTTTCTGCTCACACTCGATCGACCCGACCACTTCATCCGAAACAAAAACCCAAAGATTCCCATTGAGACTGATTTCCAGCATGCGTGGAAAGACCCGTGCCGAAACATCAATTACCGGACGATCCGTTTCAGTGCCAATAAGGGGGACCAGCGAGGCACACAGGCGAATATCTCCATGAGCATTGACCATGCCCAGAAACACCGCGTTGCTCCGTCCTGGCATCGGGACGACGGGCAGAATGGGCAGGGTCCGAGCAAAGCAACGCGAGGGAAGCGCAAGCCAAGCCCCACCAATCCGAAAAAGAACCAACTCCAAGGGTTTTTCTTCCGCAAGTTCCTCCGGTTCCGCCAACTGGCGCGTTAATTCTTCGCGATAGGCGTCGGGTTGGGGACGATCCAGAAGATTTCGGCCACCTGCGCGATAGACCTCGCAATTGCGGCAGTGGATCTCCTCGGAAAGTCGGGGACACGTGCGATCGCCAAACGTCCCCATCGATTTCCAGCACTCGGCTTGCGGATTCTGCTCCCAGAGATGCGTGTCGCCCGTCACTTCACCCCCCCGACGAACCGTCACGGAATAATTGCGCCGCTTGGGTATGACCTTTCTCCCTGCCATCACCTCGCATCGCGGCTGGCGTCGACCGATGCCAGGCAAATGCCCCACTCACGCGCAGTCGCTGCCATCCTTGATCAGGCGGCGGCTGCTCCGCATGCCCGAGGAACAAAAGACCTTCGACGGACAAGCAGGAGGACAGCGTTTCGCACACCCGAAGCCGAGCAGAAGCCCCCATATAAATGAGAAGGTTCCTGCAGAAAATCACATCGTAGCCCCCCCGCGACAGAAAGAGCTCGCGATCCATCGCATTGACCCTCTCAAAACGCACCATCGGGCGAAGTGCAGGATCCACGGTAATCATGTCCCCGGCGCAGGAGCCCAGAGGAGCCAAAGGAATTCGATCCTTCGCTTTACGGGCCGGGTAAAGCCCCTCTCTGGCTCGCGCCAAGGCCGAGGCATTCACATCCATCGCTTCTATCTCGACTTGATCCTTTGGGATCCCAAGGGCATGAACGACAGCAGCAACCGACCAGGCCTCCTCACCCGAAGCACAGGGCAGAACCAGGATTCTCAGTGGTGGACCTGATACCCACCGAGGCATCCGCGCCATAAGCCATTGCTTGAGCACCTCAAAAGCCGGAGGCTCCCGAAAAAACCAGGTTTCACCAACCAGCATTTCCTGAAGCAGGATATCTCTCTCCTCTGGATCACCCCGCCAACATCTCACGTATTCTGCGATGCCCTTGAGGTTGCGCGCCCTGATGCGACGACTGACATTCCGCTCCAAGGCATCGGCCCCGATAACCTCGAGGTTCAATCCGTAGGTTTCCTCCAGCCAGCGCCTGATCTCAGAAAGCGAATTCATTTCAGGCTCACTTCAGGGCGAAGCACCGCTAGCTCGGACGTCAGCAAGGAGGCCCAGTTCACTGCCCGAACAAAAACAGACCCCGTGGTCATGACCTCCGGATGCAGCCAGTGCCCTTGCTCACCCAAAACGGCTTCTGGGAGTCGATCAACGGGAGACAGTGCCACCACTTCCAGAGCATGCTCGACCATTAACGCCAGCCGAGAGAGTTCTCCATCAGGACTTTGAACTAAAACCAGACGCGTACTGATCAGGCGCGGAATCGCCCCGACGCCCCTCAGGATACCGATGTCAATGACGGGAATCAGGCGTCCGCGATAGCGAAGGAGTCCGGCGACGCTGTCTGGTGCCTGCACCAACGGCTCAAGATCCGGCACCGGCAAAATGACTTCAATCTCCAACAAGGGGACGGCAAAACATTCATCGCCCACGCGAAACAGGAGATGCTGCTGCCTATCAGAGGGGGGCATCAGGGAGCCGCTTAATGAGTTCGACGCAATTACGGCCGTCTATGCGGCAATAGGTTTGCTCATCGGTAAGCGTCCGTGCGAAATGGATTCCTAAACCGCCGATCTTTCGATCGGCGATGGAAGCCTCCACATCCGGAACGGGAAGCCCCAGAGGATCAAAGGCATCACCGTTATCTTCAACCCGCAATCGCAACTGAGTCTCGAAACAATCGATCGAGACGACAACCTCACCGGAGCGGCCATCGGGGTAACCATAGGCAATGACGTTCTGCACGAGCTCTTCTAGAACAAGATCGACCTGAAAGCTGAGTGCCGGGTCCCAGCCCTCTTCTTCACCCAGGCTTTCGATGGCCATGGCAAGGTGCATCAGGCACGCCTGTTCGACAGGCATCTGAAGGCGCAAGAGAGTCCGGTGATCTGGGCTCGAAGGCTGCGACATACAAGGCCTCTATAGGGTGAACATGGGCTCCAGGCGCGAGTAGGGGTTAGAGCCACCCCTTGGACCTCAACATCCGGCGCGATCAAATGCGCGGCGAATCCTGTCTTTTGGGGCGGGAAAGGATAGCGCCTCTGGCCATTCTAGCTAGATTGTCCCCCTTCGGCTGCCTGCCGCTGAAGGGACTGCATGCACCCACCCTTAAACAGGAAAGGAATCTCCCGATCTCGGGGGGAGCTGCTTCAAAATAGTATAGACTTTGCACTCAAGCGGCTTGACTCAAGCCAATAACAGACGTGGCTTTAACGACGACCGAACGGCTTCCCAACGGTACCTCAAGATGTCGACGGATTCGGATCAGGTTCTTCAACAGCTATTGAATGGAATCAAGGGATTCCAGGACCGCTATTATCGGATTGCACCGGAGCGGATGAGGGATCTCACCGAGCATGGGCAAAGTCCGAAGGTCCTTCTCATTGCCTGTAGTGATTCACGTGTGGATCCTGCTCTTCTGACAGGCGCCGAACCGGGCGATATCTTTGTCATCCGCAACGTGGCCAATCTGGTGCCACCCTACCATCAGGCTGGCCATGTCGACGGCGCTCGCGCCGCGATTGAATATGCGGTTCGTCATCTCGAGGTCCAACACATCGTCGTCCTCGGACATGCCTGTTGCGGAGGCATCAAAGCCCTCCTCTCGGGTCTTACAGGGCAAGGCATGGAGAGTGACTTCATCGAGACCTGGGTCTCTGTTGCGCTGGATGGCTGTTCCAGATACCTCCTCGATCCTGAGGGCAAAACCCTGCACCCCGAGAACAACGGGAAAGTCGATATAGAGACTCTCACCCAATACCAAAACCTCACGGAGCGGGCCGCAATTCGTGGGTCCTTGTCGAACCTCAAAACCTATCCATGGATCGCAGACCGCATGGCACAGGGGAAGCTTCAACTTCACGGTTGGTGGTTTGACCTCGAATCGGGTGACCTTTGGGCCACAGACCCAGAAAATACCTCCTTCCTTCCGGTCATTGACTAAAGTCGCCTCTATTGCAAAACGGAACCACAGCCATGCTCACAATCAATACAGAAAAAAAATCCACATCCCTGATCCTGACCCTCGGCGGACGCATTGATGCCAGCTGCGCTAAAGACCTCGAAACCGAGTGCCTTGAATGGATTGAGAAGGGTGAGAAGCAGATGGTCATGGACTTGAGTCAGGTCAACTTCATCAGCAGCGCAGGCCTTCGGGTGATCCTTTTGGTTGCCAAACGACTTGAACCCAATGGCGGTCGCGTGAAACTGGCGGGTCTCAATGCCACGCTGATGGATGTTTTCGAGATCAGTGGCTTCAGCAAGCTGTTCGTCATTGTTCCCTCCGTCCAAGACGCCCTATAACTGATGAAGTCCACCAGCCTACCCGCGAGCATAGGGGCCTGGCTGAGGGGAAACCCGATACTATCAGGGCTGTCCGTGGCAGTAGTAGTGGCCACTTCCCTCTTTTTCGGCTGGCGGTATAGCCATCCGCAGACTCCGGTGAAGATCGGCCTGCTGCATGCGCTTTCGGGGCCCATGGCCGTTAGTGAAGGCCCGATGGTTGAGGCCGAACTCCTCGCGATCGAAGAAATTAATCAGGACGGGGGTGTCCTTGGAAGACCCTTGGAAGCGGCCGTGGCGGACACCGGTTCGCACGCCGAGAGCGCAATGCGTAAAACCGAGCAACTCCTCGACAAGGACAAGGTAAGCGCCATCATCGGTTGCTGGACTTCCGCCTGCCGAAAAAGTGTCCGGCCAATCATTGAGCGCCACAACGCCCTGATGATCTATCCGATGGCCTACGAGGGCTTAGAGCGCTCCCCAAACATCATTTACACCGGGGCGGCCCCCAATCAGCAGGTTCTTCCGGCCGTCAACTGGGCGTATGAGAATATTGGAACCCGTTTCTTTCTTCTCGGATCCGACTACATCTGGCCCCATGCTGTGAATGCCATCGTTCGCGACCAGATTCGCGCCCTGGGCGGCACGGTCGTCGGTGAGAGCTATCTTCCCTTCGGAAGTTTGGATGCTCGAGAGTCGGTTGCGGCGATCAAGGCCAGCCAACCCGATGTGGTGCTCAGCACAGTCGTCGGTGACTCCAACCCCGTCCTCTATCATGAGTTCCGAACCGCAGGTCTTACTTCGCGGCAAATTCCGATCATCTCCTTCTCTATTGCCGAGACTGAAATTCAGGGGCTGCCTGGCGCCGATATGAACGGGCATTACGCCGCATGGGGCTATTTTCAATCGATCAGCCGCCCGACCAATCAGGGATTCGTCGAACGCTTCCGCCGAAAATATGGCGACGCTCGAGTGGTCAGCGACGTCATGGAAACTGCCTATTTCAGCACACTGCTCTGGGCACGCGCCGTGGAGCGCACAGGCACCGTGGATCCCGATGAGGTCAACCATGCCCTTTTGGGCATTAACCTCGATGCCCCGGAAGGCATCATTACCGTAGATCCCTCGACCCGCCACACTTGGCGGTCTTTCAATATCGGACAAATCGAAGGCAACCAGACCATCCGAATCGTCTGGTCAGCCGATCATGCTATTCGGCCCATTCCCTATCCCGGGTCACGGTCCATCAGCGAATGGGATAACTTCCTTTCTGGACTCTATAACAGCTGGGACCATCACTGGATTAATCGGCGTACGATGCAATCGCCAGAGGAGCAGCCATGATCCGATGGCCCTCGCTTGAACGTGGGATCCAACATCGAACGCTCGCCACGCGCCTGGTCTTCTGGTTCAGCATCTTGCTGCTGGTTCCGATGCTGATCATCAGCGTTGCCATCGACCGCGTTTCAAATCGCGCCCTTCAGGAAGACGTCCTCGAGAAACTGGGCATGGTGGCGCGGGACAAGGCCAGCTCTTTGGAAATTCTGGCGTACGATCGAACGCGGAGCGCCGCCATGATCGGACGCATCGGGCGGATTGGAAATGCCGCCATGACGCTTGCCAATCCAAAAGCGACCGAAAAGGAACGCAGCGAAGAAAACGAGGTCATGGGGCGAGTGACCAGCTTGTTTGCCTCCAACCTCGGATTCCAGGATGTCATTGTCGTTTGCCCCAAGGGTAACGTCCTCTATCACAGCAGTAATCGATTTGATCTGGGTAGCAGCCTGGTCAATGGCCCCCTCCGGGAAAGTCCGCTTGGACAACTGGTCAAGCGCTCCTTGACCCTTCTCGAACCGGATATCTCCGATTTTGACGTCTATCCCGGAAGCGAACTGCCCCAAGGATTCGTTTCCGCGCCCATCATCCGGGAAGACGGCACCAAGGCAGGGTTGGTCATCCTGCAGATCAATGACAAGGAAATTCTCGACATCCTCACCAATTACACGGGACTTGGAAGAACCGGAAATGTCATCGTTGGTGCCCTGAGGGGTGAGCTGATTCATGTTGTGGCACCCATCCGTGGACGTCCAGACGCGGCATTTAAAGTCACCGTCGGCGTCGGCGCACCCTATGGCAGCGATATCCAGAATGCCGTGATTGGCAACCTTGGCGGCGGCAGGGTGCGTAGCGTCCTGAAAAATGATGTTCTCGCATCCTGGATTTATGTTCCTTCTTTCCGCTGGGGCATCGCCATCGAACAAAATTACGCGGAGGCCACCGACATGGTTGGCGATCAGCGCATGGCGCTGTTTGGCGCAGTCGCAGCCATCATCACCCCGATCCTTCTGATAGCCCTCATGGTAGCCCGGTCCATTTCAGGCCCGATCCGTACGGCCGTCCAGGCCGCCGAGCGGGTAGCAGCGGGGGATCTTTCAGGAGATCTTTCGGCCTTTGGCACGGATGAGACCAGCAAACTGCTTAACGCACTGGGTAAGATGGTCAATGACCTTAACTCGCTGATCAGCCAAGTCCAGCGATCCACTATTGATCTGGTCTCAACCGCCAATAGCCTGAGCGCCATGACCCAAACTCAGAGCGATGAGGTCAAGAATCTGGGCTCGACCACGACTGAAATTGCTGCGGCCACCAAGGAAATCTCTGCAACTTCCGAGGAGTTGCTGCAGCGCATGACGCGCATCAGCACGGTGACAGACCATACGCAGGAACTTGCCAACTCCGGGCAAAATGCCATCGGCACAATGCAAACCACCATGCACAGCCTTGCAGATGCCACCCACTCAATTTCCGATCGCCTGGGTCAAATCAGCCAGAAAACCAACATCATCGGCTCCGTTACGACCACGATCACCAAGATTGCTGATCAGACCAACTTGCTCTCACTCAATGCCTCGATCGAGGCCGAGAAGGCCGGTGAATATGGCGTCGGATTTGCGGTTCTGGCCCGGGAAATTCGTCGACTGGCCGATCAAACCGCCGTGGCCACCCTTGATATCGAGCGAATGATCCGCGAGATGCAAGACTCGGTGAGTGGCGGCGTAATGGAAATGGACAAATTTTCCGAACAGGTCAACCGAAGCGTCTCAGACACCCATCTCATTGGTGAGCGATTTGGCACGATCATTCAGCTGGTTCAGGATCTGCTGCCGCAATTTGAAGCGGTTCACGAGGGAATGCGCTCCCAGTCTGCCGGTGCCCGACAAATCCGTGATTCGATGGTGAATCTGACGGAGAGCGTCAGGGTTTCAGCGCACTCCCTCGAAGAAACCCGCGCCGCAACTCACCGACTTGAAGCGGCAATTGACGAACTGCGTTCTGAAATCTCTGCCTTCCGTCTAGGCTAGCCGAAGCCAGCGCAAGCAGCGTTTCAATAACGAACGCGGGTGCGTTGCCGCGAGAAGTGCCGGATGCGAAACCCAGTCACTCAAAGCCTCAAATTCGAGCGCCAACTGCTGCTCCAAAACAGGCAAAAGAACCTCGGATACAAAAGGGATGGGGAAAGGATCCAAAGGGCGGAAGAAGAGATCTATTTCCTCGATCCAGTGACTGGATTCCGGGGCTCGCCCACGGAGCGGAAGGTCCATGAGCATCTCGAAACGCGGCCCTAGGGCAGCCCTTAGGCCCGCTTCGTCCAAGAGCGGCAGTTGCCTTGCCCGAAGCTCCCGCCCCTCGGCATCCAAGATGAAAGTCAGCGTCATGTAACCTGAACCATCCGGGCGTTGACTCTGTGTGATTTTGAGAAGACCCTCCTTGCCCGTTGGTTCTCCTCGGGGATGGAAGCCGGCAAAACCCAGCATGGACTCGAGAATTTCACGTTCAGCCCCTGGTTCGTGCGATCGATTTTCCAATGTCTATTCTCCACGCCCTTGAGAAACCCGATGAGGACGCCCCCAGCCCGGAGGGCTTTGCTAGAATCGGCCTGAACATCAAGGCACTCGTGCCTCACTGACAACCAAGCGTACCTCTTATTCATGCAACAGAAAACCGGCGTTCTCCTGATCCAGCTCGGAACTCCCGACAGCCCTTCCACCCTGGACGTAGCCCGTTATCTCGGTGAGTTCCTCAACGACCCACGGGTGATTGACCTACCCTGGTTGGTACGGAAGATACTGGTCAATGGGATCATCGTGCCATTTCGATCACCCAAATCTGCCAAGATCTACCGTGAGCTCTGGGCCCTTGGCGGCGGATCATCGCCACTCCTGACCCATACTCAGGCGACTCAGGAAGCCTTGGCGACCCGATTCCAAGATGAACCGGTCACCATCGAAATGGCCATGCGCTACCGCGAACCGTCTCTGGATGAGGCACTGGAAAGAATGCGCCTGGCCAATTACACCCGGATTGTGATCATTCCGCTGTTCCCCCAATATGCAAGCGCGTCCTCTGGTTCCGCAATCGAGCGCGCCCTTAAGATCATCCAAAAATGGTGGGTCATTCCCGAGATCAGCATCGTCAATCAGTTTTTTGATCACCCGGGATATATCGATGCCGCCTGCGCCATGGCCGAAGGATTCGCGCTTGAAAGCTACGATCACGTCCTTTTTTCCTACCACGGTCTGCCTGAACGACAGGTTGACAAAGTTTATACCCAGGGACTTTGCAGTGATCGGGACTGTGAGCATCAGTTCGATCAGGAAAATCAGTTTTGCTACAAGGCGGCCTGTTACGAAACCACGAGACGATTGGCGTCCCGACTGGGCCTTGCCGAAGATCGTTACACGACCTGTTTCCAGTCCCGCCTTAACGGCAAATGGATCGAGCCTTTCTCAGACGGCGTGATCAAATCATGGGCGGAGCGCGGCGCCAAGCGACTGCTGGTCTTCAGTCCGGCATTTGTTGCAGATTGCCTTGAAACGCTGATCGAAATCGGGGTCGAGTACCAGGACCTCTTTACCCGTCTGGGCGGTGAGACCATTCAGTTGGTCCCAAGCTCGAACAGCCATCCGAGATTTATTGATTGCCTGGAATCGCTGGTCAGGGAGAAGATGCCGGACCGCTCCAACCATTAGGAACAATCAAAAAAGGGCCGCGCCGATCCGGTTGGGTTCAGCGCGGCCCTCATCGATCCATCCCCTAGAACTCAGCCGAGTTCAATGTCCAGTCGATTCACTCCTGCAACCAGCCCTTCGCCCCACAGAGCAGCATCTACCCTGACGCCGCCGAGGCGGTAAGGATTATCGAGGCGGTCAAAACGCAAAGGCGAACCATTCAAGGTCAGTGCTGTAGGCCCAACCCCGTGGGACCCCCGGTGGTATCTCACATCGAAGCGATGGCCATTCAGGTCAAGCTCAATGCGCAGCCCCTGAAGCGCCTCAGGAATCAATGGATCAATGCAGATCCCCTCACGGGTCACACGGAGGCCAAACAGTGCCCTCAGAATAAGCCCTGAGGCAATGCCGGCACCACTGGAGTACACACGCCAGCCCCCCTCTAAAGTGACCTCACCTTCACGAATGAGGTCATATTCCTCATACGCTTGGTAGCGGTCACGGAATGTGGCATCGGAGCTGGAGAAATAGCAATTTGCCTGACGCAGTGCTGCGGTTTTTACCAGATCTTTGATCCCGATCGGGATGGCCTTGGAGAGCGCTTCAAAAAAGGCCTCCGCGTTACCAAACTGCCAGAGGGCCTCGGCATAGCGAAGATGAGCATGCGTGTACATCAAACCAATCTCACGGCCGAAGTAGGTCGCGGTTTCGGCACGCTGGAAGATTCGCATGGGCCCCCCTCGATAGACCATCGGCCGATCAAACAAGCGAGCCCCATCAGGCCCCTTGAGGTGGGCATCGATCAGATCAAAGTGATTTTTTGCCTCCTCAGGCGTCAGCATGTGGTTGATCACGGCATGGATCATTGGAAGCAGGCTGTAACGCAGACCGGTCTTGTGATCCAAGGGGTGCAAAAGGTAAGCCACCGCCTTAGGATCTTCAAAGTTGACGTAACCCGGAATGACGCCGTCGACCAAAAGATGCTTTCTGAAATCAGCCAGCACCTCTTTTGCCTCTGTCTCAAGAAGACCGCCGAGCACGGATTCACCCACCCCCCCAAGCGCAGAAGCCAGGCTGATGAGCACCTGATAGTGAAGGGTCACTGTCCATGAGCTGCAGAGATGGTCACGCAACGAAGGATCTGCAGGCTGCAGCGAATCATTCCAGTCTCCATGCCCATAGGCCTCGAGCCGCGTTCCAGGAATCAATCGCTCGCCGATCAGTCCCAAGGCCCGAGTCAGATGGTCATAAATTGGGAGTGATTCTTCCTTGGCAACGTCCGCGTTAAAGAAAGGCACACGCTCCTTGAGGAAGGACTGATCGCCAGTGGCTTCGAGATACTGGGCAGTTGCCAGAAGTGGCCAGAAAATAATGTCCCCGTGCGAGTCATTGGGACGAATATTGCGCTCGCGATGGAGGTACATAAACCACTGCGGCCAGTCACCATCAGGGTTCTGGTTTCGGAACAATTCCAGAAGCAGCGCCCGAATCGGTTCAAACTGCCCGATTGCCAGGAGGTATTCGACGGGCCCTTGAGCCACATCACGGGTTCCCCAGCCCCCGCCCGAATACTGCTCCAGCCCTCGGGGAGCAAGGAAGTGAATCAAGGCGTTATGTGCAAACCAAGGAAGGATCTCGGCCATTTTGAGGAGGGTGGCCGAACTTTCGGGTGGAACACTGAGGCCCGCCGTCGCTGCCCTCCAGTAGCTATCAGCATCCGGCATTCGGACCGGATCATGGGTCTCTATGAGGTCTCCTTCAATCTGAAGTCCGATTTGACGCGAGGCCGCCGTCACCACACAGATAAACGGCTCGCTTCGGGAGACCCCATCAGGAAAGAGAAATGCATCATCCGTGATCGTTTCAAAACGGGTTCCAGGGAATGGATTAATCTTAAAGCTGCCTTTCGGAAAACGCCGACCGACTTCACTCTCAGGCAATGCCCCTACACGAATCCCGTCGCCCTGACGCTCGTAAACCGCCGGTAGCGGTTGTGAGCCATCATCGCCGTTCATTGCGACATGGTGACTAAAAAGACAACGGACCGGAGAGCCGTCGAGTACCTTCACTTCCAGGGTCAGGGTATGACTTTCAGTCGAGGCCCGGCTCACGACTTCGATCAGTCCTGCCTGATGTTGGTAAACCCAGCGGCAAGCCTCCGGGGCCATGCTGTATGCCGAAGGCAACCCAAGCCGAGACCAACCTTGGCCGGCATCAACGAATACCCTTAACCCGTGGGACTTAAAAAGGCCGAGATAGCTGTGCGTGGTTGAGAGAAACCGATTGATGCTGACATGACCTTGGGTGACCATCGAGTGGAACACACCATTCATGTAGGTCGTCGAAGTCAGAACTGTTTCCTCTGTCTGAAAGAGGCCACCGGTCCTCAGAATATGACCATGGGGCCTGAGTACAGCCTCCTCTTTGGCCTTGAGGACAACATGGGTCCTTCGACCCGTAAAAAATGAGAGCAAGCCCTCATCGCCATATTCGGCCTCGCGGCGTTCGGCGCCAAAAAGCTGGTCAAGAACGCCCTGATCGAGCGATTTTGCGACCAAAGTCGGCGCCACATCAAACAGGGATCTTGGGGGTAGTCCCTCCATCGACAGGCTCGGAACCGGGGGAAGGGTCTCAAAAAGGCCCACGGCCTCATCCACAATCCCCAGATCCGCCGGCGAGGTCGCTTCGGGATGGTCAAGCTCAATCCAGCCATAGAATCCAGCGCTGGCACCCTGACCTGGGGCTAGACAGGTCACCTGATCCTGAAGGCCCACCAAGGCGTGCTCATGCTGCAAGAGGACGCCGGGCAATCCCTCGCTCAGAGCCGGTGGGGGAAGATCCCGACGGGTATCCAGCCCATGGATCTGGAGTGCATCTGTTGAATAACTTTGCGCGTGACGCAAGGAACCCATCAAGCACCAGGGATAACGCCCACCCACCGCCTGGTTTTGTCGGCTGGCAACGACAAAGCCCTTACCCGGATGGCTAAGTGGCTCGTGATCAATGTACTGGCTGACGTAGTACTCATTGAGCCGGATGGCCCCATAGGGCGCAATCGCGAGGTCCTGCGCGTAAATCAGATCATATTCGATCGGATCCAAGCCGCGGTTTTCAAGCTGGATTTGCCAACACCAAGCTGGCCGATCTTCCGCCAGAACCAGCCTGGCCTGGTATCGAAGCCCCTCAAATTCGCCCTCGACAAGAAAGTGACCCTCGTGCATTCCAAAGCGGCTGGGGCTATTCGGTCCCAGCAAGGGCGTTACCCGATAAGGCTCTCCCACACACCGAAGGAAAAGGTTTGCCGGGGCCGCTTCAACCTCGTTGCCCGGAAACAGATTAATAACGATGTCCTTGTGGGCAAAGCGCCGGATCGTCCCGTTCCGGTTGATTTCGATTGAGAGCCCTTCGGCATTCTCCATACGGTAAGGCGGGACTTTGGGGGTCATGGACATGGTCTTACTCCGGAGGCCTTTCGGGCCCTGTTTAATCAATGCCGCGAATCTAAAAGACAGAAAGCCCGAGCAAACCCTGAGGTTTGCAGTTTAGGCCACACGCGACCACAAGGATCATATGGAGCCAAAAAGTGCTCAGCCATCATAAACCCTCTGACTGCGCACCCACCATGGTTAAGGGTAAATCTTTTTAACGAGTCTCCAAAGGAATTCGTCACCCCGGCCAGCGCACGCCTTGTTCGTCAGTTCGCCCCCCCGATAGTTCCCTGGGACGGGCAGTCGGCTTACTCCATGTTGAGCTCAAACCACTGATCGAGAACGCGGTGCGCCTCTTCGATTCCCTGATGTTTCAAGGCAGAAAATACCGCCACGCTGACGGGCGCACCTGTTCGCTGCTTCAGCGCATTGATCACGCGTTGGCGGGTATCAAGCGCCCCGCCCCGGCTGAGCTTGTCGGCCTTGGTCAAGGTCACATGCACTGGAAGACCAAAGTGCTCACACCAATCGATCATCCGAAGGTCAAAATCGGTGAGCGGGTGACGGATATCCATGATCAGGAAAACGCCCTTCAGGGATTGCCTTCGGCTGAGAAAACCCTCAATCATGGCCCCCCAAGATTTTTGGATTGCTTCCGGAACCTTGGCGTAGCCATAACCGGGGAGGTCGACGATGCGCCGGGTCCCATCCAGATCGAAGAAATTGAGCAACTGCGTGCGCCCTGGCGTCTTGCTGACTCGAGCCAGATTCCTCTGTTGGGTCAGGGTATTAATGGCGCTGGATTTTCCTGCATTCGACCGACCTGCAAAGGCCACTTCGGCGCCCTCATCGGGTGGGGCATTTTCCACCCGTGGCGCACTGGTCAGGAACTGGGCCTGATGATAAAGAGGATTCAACACAAAGGACCTCGAAGGTTGGCACCACACCCCGGGTTCTAGCCGGGGGACAATCTTGTATACTTTTGCGACTCGGCGGGGGACCCGCCTCTCGGCGTAGAGTCTACCTCCAATTCACGATAGCCTCGCCGATACCCCTGCAATCAAACAAGAATACTGAGGAATCAGGAATGAGCATCATGAAGTGCCTGGCCACCATCGCTTTGTTGGGTTCGGCTTCCCTGTCTCTGGCTGCCGGCAACCCGGAAGCCGGTGAAGAAAAGGCAGGCCTCTGTGCCGGCTGTCACGGAGACGATGGCAATGCAGCTGCCCCCATCTTCCCCAAGCTCGCTGGTCAGCATGGCAACTACCTGATCAAGCAGCTTTATGACTTTCGTTCCCAGAAACGGGTTGAACCCACCATGAACGCCATGGCCGAGCCCCTGACCGACGAGGATGTCCTGGATCTAGCTGCCTTCTATGCAAGCAAAAAGATCACCCCTGAGGAGGCGGCGCCGAATAAAGCAGGCGAGAACCTCTACAAAGCTGGAAATCAGGCCACGGGCGTTCCCGCCTGTTCGGGCTGCCATGGCCCGAAGGGCAAGGGCAACCCCTCCGCAGGTTTTCCATCATTGCATGGCCAATATGCCGCTTATCTTGAAAAAACACTGCATGACTTCAAAAATGGCGAACGCGCCAACGACACCAATGCCGTCATGCGTCAGGTTGCCAAACACATGAGCGACGAAGAAATTGCGGCCGTATCGGATTATGCCTCGACCCTCAGGTAACGCCCCTTCATTCGAACGTTAGAGATTACGGAT
>JBEGVN010000097.1:0-24922 GCA_041178325.1 Pseudomonadota bacterium | reverse complement strand
AGCTGGTCGCGCTGGCCAAGATGACCGGGGTTCCTGCGGTATCCGAGACCACGGTCCCCGTCGGGGTGGATTCGCGAATCTTGAGTGTCACGATCTTTCCGACGGATGTAGCGCTACCCGCTCTGACCCAGGCATTTCCCACATAGGTGTGCCCGCCGACGGTCGCATTGATAGCGTTCCCCTGGTTGGTCAAGGTGAAAGAGGGGTAGCTTTGTGCTATCGGGTAGTTCACATGGACCGCTTGTGTCCCGTTCACCGCTGAGGCGGAGCTTATGGGCGTCAAGGTGCCTTGCCAGCTTGCCCAACCGGTATTTCCGTTCTCAAATGAGGGGTTGAGGATGACATTCCCTGTCGGGATACCCGTCGATAGGGCGACAAAACGTTTTTGAACGGTTTCTGAAAGCCCTGAATCATCAGTCACCCGAAGAGAGATGGTATACGACCCGGCTTGTGGAAAGGCCAATTGGACGGATGCCGCCGATCCCTCATTGAAAACACCATCGCCATTGAGATCCCAAGCTCTTGCGACAATCGAGCCATCTTGATCCGAAGATTGGTCGGTCAGAGTTGCGGTGAGCCCGACAAAGGGATCGACAAGATCGGTGCCGATCATGGCCACCGGTGGATACTTGCTCAGAGATTTGGGCAGCAAAAGATCAGACAGGACATTGCGGGTGAATTGCTGCACTCTTTTGTCTAACTTGTGACCCGAGGGATCGGCGGTCCTGAACCAGTCATCAAGGAGCCATGTCCAGTTCATCGATCCAGATGCAAATACCCTGGCACCAGAGGGCGCGACATAGCGTGTGGTATGTGCCGTTTCGCTGGGTGAGCCCCCCTCGTATTGGAAGAAGACCCTTGCCAAAGGCGCATTGCAACCGGGGGATAGGGAGTCCCATTCGTAGCCGACCGAAAGTCCCAGCGTATCACCCGGGGCAAAGCCGGTCCCCAGAAACCAGGGGTCACTGATCGAGACATTATTGATCGCGAAATCGCGATAAAAGGAGGCACCCGTGATGGCCCAGTTGGACTCGTTATATTGGATCCCCATCAGTTGGCATTCGGGCCGGGGAGGATTTAACAGTCGGAACTCATCTGTTTTAAGATTTTCCAAAGGCTCTGGGTCCAGCGCCTTATTCTTGTATTCGACGAGGGTCCGGCCGGCATCCTCATAACGCATCTGCCAGTAGGCGATGTTGGAACCAAAAAATGCTAAGTTTGTGCCACCATCGCGAGCAGCATCAAAGCTATCTCGCATTTCCTTGGTCCAGTACTCGTCATGTCCGATGGGCATCAGGAGTCGGTAGCCTTGAATGCTGCCAGAGTTGCTGTGGGTGTCCCAGTCGGTTTGATAGGCAACGTCATAGCCTTCCCGCTCGAGGAATCGGACCATTTGGACTTCATAGTCGAAAAGGCTCCAGTTGGTTCTGGCGTAGGGGCGATTGAAGGACACTTTGTATGCTCGTCCCCCGGTGCTGTTGTTGTCGTAGAGGCTTTTACCGCCCCAGTTGTTGTAGGCCTGCCAGGTATTCACCGGAACCTGGATTAGTGCTGTCTTGCTTTGTGTGGCAGAGGGAAGGACAACGAATGGAACAGTGGCTACGCCACTTGTGCTTCCCATCAGGCGCACTTTCGCAACGTAGTATCCACTGACCCAATTGGGCCCTGTCGGGATGTTATCCGTGACGGGCCAGTTGGCATCAAGTAGGCCTGTGCCGGGATTGGCGACCGGCATGGGTTGAGTCATTCCGAGCGTGGGATTGGCGCTTTGGCAACTAGGTATGCACCCCATAAGCCGGGCTCCGTCTCCGCCATACCAGCCGATGCGGAAGATCTCCACACGATAGCTTGCTGAAGGCTTGGTGCTGACATGAAGGTGCAGGGTGGCTCCGGGCACTAGACTGACCTCGCTGGCATAGGCTTCCACCAAACGATTGGTTGCGTCCCAGTCAGCCCAGCCCGTGGCTTGACCGACCAAGGCGTTCTCATCCGTAATCGGATTGGCAGCTGTCTGGCCAATGAGCCCCATTGGGACAAAACAAAAGAAAAGCAGCAGACAGGATTTAAGAAATCCGGCGGCTGAGTGTCGGGTCTGTTGAAGTTTTACGGTAGGGTGAAGAAGCTGAGTCATGACAGTGGTGCTCCCTGGTGCGGGCGTGAAATGGTGTGCAGGATGAGCGCCTTGTGCATCCCGGTTCAATTTCAGGTTCTTGGGGCTATTCAAAGTGCCTTCCCATGGTCCATGGCTGTGCAGCCAAGGCAGGAGCGGTCGAATGTGTCCGATTCATTTCAAGGTCACGGTAAGCAGAGGCGATCAGTTGATCAAAGGTCACGGCATCATCTGGAAAGACTGCATAGCCACCGTAAACAGGCAAATTCATATGGTCTGAAACAAGATCTGAAAGACGTTTCAGAGCCTGATCAACCTCTTGCCGACCTGCATCCCAGCAAAGGCAAAGGACACGTCGGTTGGCAGGATCCTCCATGACAAGGTCGGAGTGTCGGGATTCGGACTTTAGGTAATCGGCCATGTTTTTCATGACGAAGCCACGAAAGAGGATGGGATGAATAGGTGCTAGATAGCTTTCAAAGAATTCGTCCTGGGTCCCAGAGGGCTCGAAGGCGATAAGAGCGAGAGGACGTTTATATCGGCGGGCTCTTGAAATCTCCCGTTGGATCTCGTTTTGGCTTTCGGTTAGTGTCTTAACTTCGTTACTGCAGGCCACTCTAAGGTCATGGCCAGTTCCCATGAACAGGGCTCTGAGCTCCATGGCAAGTTTTTGTGCTACGAAAGCCACACCGACGATCAAGAGAGTTTGGATGAGTGTGAAACTCAAATTTTGCTGACTGAGCGGTGGTTGCATGGATGGGTCCATCCAACCCACGGCGAGCGATGAAAATCCGATCACCCCACCAAAGAGGCGATAGCTGAAGTTCCAATCTAGCCGAAAGGTAATCGGGATCAGGCAGGCCAAAATACCCACTGGAGAGAACAAGGGGGGTACCGTCGATGCCATGCCATCATGACCCATTCGCCAGTAGTCAAAGATAAAAAGCAACGATAAAAGCGTGACCAATTTGATGAGTTTTTTTTCAATGGCATTCAATGGAATCACCTGGGCGTAGTGATGAGTGGCGGATCGATAGGGATCGGTGCCTATCGAATCTGCGTGGGCATATCGGTAGGTCTCTGTAGGATATTTTTGAGATCTGCGACGCTCTGCCACAATCTGTAGAAGGGCCTAGGTGATCACGCGGATTCTTCCTTGAGTGGAAGGTTTTCAGCGCCGGAGTCAGTGATTTTTTGTACAGTCACCAGAGCCCCTCTTGAGGGGGCAATGAGGCGACTCATCGATGCAAAAAAGAGGAGATTCAGGTTATGGGTTATTTCCATGGACCGTCGATCCTGAACCGGGCACCAAGACGATCTGGCCCTCATGATGCTCCGGATTGACGGTCACGTAGCCGTTCTCAAAGTCCCGTCTCCAAGCGCCCTGGTCCTGCGGTTGGCGCTCCTTGAGCGGTTTCCCGAGCGCACGGGCCTTGGAGTAACTTTCATAATCCCAGAACTGGTTGTATTGGCCATTGCCGTCGCTATAACGAAAACTCGCTAATCCTCTATTGGCCAGGAGATAACTGGCAAGCGCGAAGGATTGGCGCTCAAGGTCCACTTGAGCTCCCTGCGCTACGAGAGTGACATGCTTGCCTTTTTTCTGGGAATCCTCCAGGGTTTCGATTTGGCTCAACCACTGCTGAGAACTTTTGAAGGCCCCTGACCGCCAGCCCACAGCAAAATCCTCCAGCATGGCGCCATCCATAAGGGAGATATACGCCTCCCAGACTTTTCTTTCCTGTCCCCAGGGGAGAAAGATGATGTTGCCTTCTAGCGGGTGTTTCTCCGGGATGAAATAGGTGTTTCGAATGTGTTCGAGAAAGCCTTTGACCGCGGTCTGGAAAGTGGGGTCATCGGGATAGTTTAGAACCGTGATCTTGTCCTTCGTAAATTGGCCAAGGCTGGCCTGCACGTTGTCCAGAAAGACCCCATCCCACCCCCATTTCTTCTGAGATGTCTTGACGCGGGCCAACCAGAAATCCCGCCAGCCCGAATTGCCAGGATCCATCCACACGTGGCGTTGATCTCCCAATTGAACGGATATCAGGTTGCCTGCCTTGCTCCTCAAAAACCAATCCGGGTGTTTGGATTGAATGTCGCAGAAATCGCCAGACTCCCAGGCGACTTGGTTTTTCCAGGGTTGCTCCTCACAGGGACACTTGCCATTACAGGGATCCTCTATGGCATCAAAACGGACATATTGAAGGATCGGAGTAGTGACGTGAGATGACCGTAACTGATCTCTTAAGTTTTCGTCATTTCGCGTCAGGATGAAGTGTTTGACCTGAGTGGCGAGGGTCTCTGTGGTGGTGCCATCCGTTGGGGGCTTGTAAAACCAGCTCAGCTCCAAGGGGGAAAGCACAATCTTGGATTCAAGCGTTGGGGGATTTGCAAGAAGAGCCGGAGCTATTAGATAGAGGCTCCAAACCAAGAGCGAAATGATTGAAGGAACCGCGCACCGCTTTGGCGAGCCTTGAGATCCAAAAGAGCGGTAGCTCAGCCTGTGCATCGAGGATCACCTCTCCTGGAGTATCAACAATTAGTTCGGCCCGCCGAACTGGCAGGCAAGAAAATGGCCCCCCTTTTCGCGTTGATGGGCCTGAGCGTGCAGGTCACAAGCATGAGTCTGGTCACCCCCAGGAGGGACATCCCGGAGAAAAAGGGTGAGGCCACTTTCAGGTTAATTGACGGTGGGTTACCTGAATATCGGGATAAGTCCCTAGAGGGATGCAAAGGCAACGCGGGGCAGGGGGCGATGAATGAACAAAAAGATAAAAAAGGGAAAGGGGAAACGGGAGGCTCATTTCCCCTTTCCCTTAGTCAATGGTCTTGCTCACTGCGTTCGAGACGAGCGGGCCCGTTTCAAAACGCACATTGGGGCCTTTGACATTGGTGACAGTGCTTGTATAAGTCCCTTTCAAAGGAGACTTCAAAGAAAAACTCACAATGCCATACTCATCGACGGTACCGATGCTGAGCGATATGCTGCCATTGGGAAGTCGGGTGCTCAGTGCAACCTGCGTATAGGGCGGGGGATAACCATTAGTCGCATTCTTCACTCTGACCTCGGTGCTTACCTGATAGGCATCGGTATACCAAATCTTCAGTGCACTTATGTGGAGGGGGGTTTTCCCCTCAGGGCTGACGCTTTGGAGAGTGATGTTGGATCGGTGATTGACGGGGTCGACGATTACCTGACCGAACTCAAACTCTCTTACCCATGAGCCATTGGCATTCTGATAGCGATCCGTGGTGGGTTTGCCCAGCCTTCGGGCCTGTGTAAAGCTGTCGTACCACCAGAAATGTTCGTACTCCCCCTGACTATCACTGTAGCGATAGCTGGCAGACCCTTGGTTTGCAAGCAGATAGCTCGCTAGTGCAAAAGCCTGCCGATCATAATCATAGTGATCACCCTGTGCGACCAAGGTGACACGTTTGCCCATGTTCTGGGAATCTTCAACGGTTTCAATTTGGGTCAGCCACTGCGAGCTTGTTTTATATGACCCAGAAACCCAGCCCACGGCAAAATCTTCGAGCATTCCGCCATTCATGCTTGAGATGAACGACATCCAAGTGGCTTTGGGCTGCTGCCAGGGCAGAAAAATGATGTTGCCTTCGAGTGGTCGTCTCTGCGGAATGAAGTAGGCTTTCTGAATGTAGTCAAGGAATCCCTTGACGGCATTCTGAAAGCTCACATCATCACGGTATTTTCCGAGAATGATCTGGTCTTTTTCGAAGGGCCCTAGACTCGCCTGAACGTTATCCAGAAAGACGCCTTCCCAGTCCCTGCTTTCCTGAGCTTCCTTGACTCGGGAAAGCCAGAAATCCCGCCAGCCCTGACTTCCGGGATCCATCCAGACGTGACGCTGGTTAGCGCTCCATGACTCAATGAGATTTCCGCCTTGTGTTTTGAGGAACCAATCCGGGTGATTGGATTGGATGGTACAGAAATCCCCTGCCTTCCATGCGGCCTGGTTATTCCATGGCGGCTTGGTGCAAGGACACTTTTTTTGACAGGGATCCTCGATAGCATCGAAACGAACGTATTGAAGGATCGGCGTTTCAATATTGAGGCTCTTTAACTGATCGCGAACGCCCTCATCGTTCATGGTCAGGATGAATCGATTGGCCTCGGAAGCGAGGGTTGTGATCGGTGTTCCATCTGTGGGGGGCTTATAAAACCAGGCTAACTCAAGCGGTGAGTCGGCGGCGCTGGCTGTTGTATTGGTCGCTTGTGCGAACGCGCTGATATGATCCGGATAAAGGCCCAAGCACCCCAGGAGAAGTGTCATCAGACACACGCGTTGCAGAAGACATAAGTCGATAGAGAGATGTCGCATTGGGGATCTGACCTCAATGAATGAAGTGAAGGATTTTTGGTTCTGAAGAGTAAGTCAGCACAATGGCCATGGGTTGTGGATCTCAAGACCGTAGGCCTTGGATTTCTCCCCGTGATGCCGCATGGAGTCTTTCGCAGGAACGATCAAGACGGGAAGCAAGCCGGCTTCATATTCAGATGAAAAACAAGTGCTCGATGCCCAAAAAACTGTGAATGAGGGTGGAGCAGGACAGTTACGCCATGCCTCGCCCTCGGGGGGCATCTATGAAGACTTTGCTTTTACCGGATGGTTTTGGAGATTGAAGTAGCGACATTCTTTGCCGAGTCATAACTCACATTCGTTCCAGAAATGTTGGTTACGGTGCTCGTGTAAGTGCCTTTCGAGGTGGATTTAACGGTGAAATTGGCAATGCCCCATTGATCGGCAACCGCAATGCTGACTGCTGTGGTTCCGTTCGGAAGCTTAGTGCTGAGTGACACACTGGTGTTTGCTGGTGGGTAGCCGTTCGTTGCGTTTTTGATTCTGACCTCCGTCGATACCTGATAGGTGTCCGTGTACCAAATCTTGAGGCCTGAGACATGAACGGGGGTCGTGGTGGGGGTCGGCGGGATGGGCGTCGTAAAGACAATATTTGCGATATGGTTGACCGGGTAAACCTGAACGTACCCATTGTCAAAGTCACGGCGCCAGGCATTATTGGGAATATCGATGTAGCGGGGACCCTTGGGGGCACCGAGCGCGGCCGCCTCCTTATAATTGGGGTAGATCCAGGCTTCTTCGTATTGACCGCTTTCAATTCCGGTATAGCGGAAAGAGGACTTACCGTTAGCAATCAGAAGATAGGATCCAAAGCCGAAGTTCTGTCGAACGAGGGCGTCCTGGCTATCTTGCGAGACGGCGATGATTCTTTTCCCAAGTTGTTGAGTGAGCTCAAGACGGTTGAGCTGGTCTCCCCATTCCGCCATTGAGAGCCACTCCCCTGAGCGCCATCCCATGGCAAAAGCTTCCTCCATCGCGCCATCCATATAGGTAACCAGATCAAACCAAGCCACCGTTGCGGTAAGCCAAGGGAGAGAGGTGATGTTGCCCTCGAGGGGACGGTTCTGGGGTTGAAAATAGGGGGTGTAGATCGACTTAAGAAATCCCTGAACGGCCATACGAAAGCTAACGTCATCTGTATATTTTTGAAGGACGACGTTGTTGGCCTGAAATTGCCCAAGCCCTGCCTGGACGTTATCCAGAAAAAGCCCATCCCAGCCCTTGGTCTCCTGGGACGATTTGACTCGCGCTAAGAAGAATTGCTGCCATTCGGCATTCGCAGGATCCATGTAGCTGTAAATCTGAGAGCCATCGGCTCCTTCCACGATGTTTCCTTGCGTATCTCGAAGGAACCAGTCGGGATGCGAGGTCTTGATGGTGCAGTAATCGCCAATATTCCACGCCACCTGATTGCCGTAGGGTTGTGTGGCACAGGGGCAGGTGCCTTTGCACGGGTTATGAATGGCGTCGGATCGAACGTACTGAAACATGGGTGCGGTGGCCCCAGCAGCCCTGAGTTGATCTCGATAACTCTCATCCTTTTGCGTCAGGATGAAGTTTTGGAAATTGGCGGTGAGCTGGGCCGGGGTGGTCCCGTCGAGGGGAGGTTTATAGAACCATGCAAGCTGGGAGGTAGCCGTTGGATAGGTCCAGTCGGCAAAACCTGGATTCATGACAACAACCCACAATGCAAGTATTGAGAAGCATTGTTTCGCTAATTCCAACCATGTGGGGGAAGCAGGGGGTGAGGGATCATGTTTGAGATGGTGTTCGAATTTCTGATTCATGAGGAATGCCTCGGTAAAAAAAGGTGTGTTGCGCGACGTCTTACCGCGCTGTGGTGTGTAGGCGGAAAGTAATTGGAGTCGCGCGAAGTGAACTTTTGAGTCGAGAGGGAAGGCATCACGCCTAGGCGCGGTGCATCTGGATGCCACTCTAGGTCGGTGCTGGATCAGAAGGCTATTCGCATTCGCGCCTAGATAACTCTGCTCATGCCTGTCGCTGATCGTGCGATGGGGGAGAGTCGATAGAGGGTGCGTGGAATATGCATGCGGCAAGTGACGCGATGTGTGACGAAGTTCAAGAACAGGGGATTAGCTTTCGAGATGGAATCAGGGAGCGTGGCCAGGAGCTTCCCAGGCATCCCTAGTTATTAATACCTATGGAGTTGTGCGATCGCTTTGTTAGCATTTGTTGCACACATAACCTCTCAGCTCTCTGAATTTAATAAGCCATTTGCTATTTTTATTTTAGCCGTGGCGATTTGTGAGATATGAGTGGTTCATTAAGGGTATTGGATAAACATCTTGAGGGCGATTTGGTTATGAGTTCACCCCTGTCGGACCTTTTGCCCATCATCTTCAAGCACATTAGGATCTTGAAGATAACCTTTGTCTCCACTCTGGCAACTGTGATTGCCCTGACCTATTTGGTTGCGCCGACCTATGAGAGTCAGGCAACGGTATTGGTGAAGTTTGGTCGTGAATATGTATATGTGCCTGCGGTAACTGATGAAAAGGACCCGGTTAACTACCTTAACCGCGAAGGTATTATAAATAATGAAATAGAGATACTTTCCAGTAGCGACCTTCTTGAGAAGGCGATTATAAAGATAGGTATCCCAACGCTTTATCCCGCCCTGGCTAAGAGTCCCCCAAAGAACAAACCAATCGTTAAGGTCGCTGAAAAGCTCTTTCGAGAGGAGCTCTCAATCAAGGGTGGCAAAGACATGGACATCATCAAGGTCTCTTTTCGCCACGAGGATCCACTGGTCGCCGCGAGGACTGTGAACCTTTTGATTGATCTTTATCGGGAAAAACACCTTCAGATGTTTGGCGATCAGGCCGCAACGGCGTTTCTTGAGGCCAAGGTCAGCGAGTATGAATCGGATCTTGCGATCGCTGAGGATGAATTCAAAACCTTTCGAGCCCGTCATTCGCTTTTTGCCATCGATGAACAGCGCTCGATTCTTCTCAAGCAGCAAGGCGAATTGAAGTCGGATCTCCAGGATGCCGAGAATCAGTTGGCAGGGTTGCGCGGGAGGTTGAGCATTTTGGTCGAGGAGTCTGGACATACCAGCCGGGATGCCAAAATCAGGACAGAAACCGGAACGACAGGCAATGACATTGTCGACAAGGCCAAGGAACAATTGCTGACCCTTCAGTTAAAGGAGCGGGAGTACGCCCGGACTTTGAGCGATGACAATCGGCTTTTAGTGTCGGTCCGTCATGAGATTGCTTTGGTTGAGCAGTTCATCTCGGATGAAAAGCGCACACCGAAATCACTTGTCGTGGTCGGCGCCAATGAAATTTTCCAAGAGCTTCAGAAAAATCTGATACTGACTCGCGCCGAAATTGAATCACAGAGTGAGCGGGTAACTATTCTAGGCAGGCAGCTCAGCGTGGTCAGCGAGCATCTCAAGTCGATGTTGGTTTCAGAACGCGAATTCCATGATCAGGAACGGCATGTCACCGTCCTTCAGGAGAACTATCACGCCTATCGCAACAAACTCGAGGCGCTCAGGCTTTCGGATGAGATGGATATCAGCAAGGTCAGCAATATCAGCATCATCCAGCCGGCCACGCCTCCCGTTAAGCCCATTCGACCCATCAAGAGCCTCAATCTCGCTCTGGGCATCCTGTTGGGGTTGCTTGCAGGCGTTGGGATGGCCCTTTGGAGAGAGTTGAACAGCCAAGTGCTGACCACACCGGGTGTTTGCGAGAAACGACTTGGCCTTCCAGTACTGGCGACGATTGATTTTGAGGAGAAAGCCGGGATGGCTCTCCTTGGTTCCTGAGACAAAACCACGGACATGACGCGGGTGAAACCATGATGCTGAAACTTTCGCAGCAGTCCCAGCTGATCCCTTTGTACCAGTGTATCGAGGCTATGGTCGAGAAGCCACGGGGTAAATTGATCGTGCTCTTAAGTGGACTCCCCGGTGAGGGGGCCTCAACGATTGCAGCGGGACTTGGTGATCTCTGCGGAGGGGTTCTTGGGCGATCCGTTTTGGTCATGGAGGCACGGTTCGATAAGCGGTCTCAGGCCATTCAGCAACAGGCTGAACCGGAGGCTTTTCACCGGCAGGAAATTCATGCCATAGGCACAAAGCCTGCGAGAGATGCTCTGCATTCAGATATTGCGCAGTTTCGTGAGGGTTACGACTACGTTCTTCTGGTTACTCCGCCGCTCTCGGTTGACCCTATGGGACTCGAATGGGCGCAGCATGCGGATGGGGTTGTGCTGGTCATTGAGGCGGAACGCACGCAATGGAAGACCTCCCGGAGGATGTGCGATGAAATTATCGGCACCGGCGGCAATCTCCTTGGCGTGGTCCTGAACAAACGTCGGCACCATCTTCCCAACTGGTTGGCCCGCTGGTTCTAAGACCGATTTGCACCTTGATTCGATGAAAGTCCTATTGCTTTCCTCCAGCGATGGTATTGCCCTGACCCTGATGCGCTGTCTGGGCTTGGGCTCAGAATGGCCCATCGAATGTCATCTTTTTTCGATCTGGCCATCCCTGGGATTTGCCCGTCGTTCCCGTTTTTGTAAGGACGCATCGCATTTCGTAGTGTCTGATTTTTTACCGGACACAATTGACCCGGCGATCGACACCATCAATGCCTATTGTGAGCGCTGGAATATAGACGTCATTGTTCCTGCAGGGCTGTGGGGAACCTATTTCCTTTCGCTTTTTAAGGAACGTCTCAGGGTCAAATGCTTTCCTGTTCCGGATGCCGCGACCTTCCGAAACTTAAACGACAAGGGCCGCTTTAGCGAACTCATGCAGCTCTTTGAGGTTTCGGTCCCTGCGACCAAAAGACTTGAGGCCATGGATCCTGACAGTAAAAGCTGGCCCTATCCGCTCGTCATAAAGCCCACGTGTGCGGGGCATTCGATGGGTGTTCAGATCCTCTATTCCCCCGAGAATTTTAAGGCCTATCAGGCTGCAATGGACCCGCGCCAGCGTTTCATCCTTCAAGAATTTATCGAAGGGTTTGATCTCGTGTTTGGGTTCATTGCTGACCACGGTGTTATCAAGGCCTCGACACTGCACCGAAGAGAGTCTGGAAGCCTGCACTTCATCAGTGATGAGGGGCTGCTGGGAATGATTCAAAAAATCATTACGGACACAGGTTATCACGGGGTGGGTAATTTCGATGTGCGATGGGATCAGCGGCAAGAAAGATATCTGATCATCGAGTGCAATCCGAGGTTTTGGGGGAGCGTTGGGATTTCCCGTTATTTCGGTGTTGATTTTATTGGACTGGGGTTTGCCATCCTGGGGCTAGCCTCCTCGGAAATAATCCCTTTCACAAGGGGTCATGCATCGGTGGTTTTGCCTTACCCCAATCCAATGCGTCACCTTGGCGCCTTTTGGAAGAAAGTCTCTTTACTCCATCCGAGGCATCTTCCGGCGTATGCATGGCGAGAGGTCCTTGATTTTTGGCCCACAATTTTTGAGCGGTGGTTACGTTTTCGAAAGGTGAGGGCCTTGGATGATAACGCGATGATTCATCCTGCAGAGGGGATTAAGCATTGATGAGAACGTCTTCCGCCTAGACCCTAACTATGCATCGAACCTCTGTTCATTCCATCAGCGAGCACATCCCATGATTGGTCTTATTTTTTGGTCTAGCATTTTCCTCATTATCTACACCTATTTTCTCTATCCCTTGGTCTTGTGGGGGGTGACCGCTCTGATTCCTCGGCGGGTCTATCATAGGGTCGGTGAATGCCCTCCCGTGACATTGCTCATCGCAGCCTACAACGAGGCCGAGAGTATTTCGGCCAAGATTGAGAACAGCCTCAAACTCGATTATCCCCCCGACCGGCTTCAAATTCTGGTCGCCGCAGATGGTTCAGATGACGCCACGGTGTCGATTGTTGAGTCCTTCAGTGATCCGCGTGTTGTCTTATGCTTTCGTCCGGAACGGCAGGGGAAAATGGCGGCCATCAATCGAGCGATGACGCATTCCACAGGAGAGATCGTCGTTTTTTCAGATGCCAACAACATCTATGCGACGGATACATTGCGACAGCTGATTCGGGCTTTTGATGAGCCTTCAGTAGGCGCTGTCAGCGGCGCCAAACGGATCCTCAAAGGGGACAGCCCATTAGGCCAGTCTGAAGGGCTTTACTGGCGCTATGAGAGCTTTATCAAAGAAAGAGAGTCTCGGTTGGGCTGCTGTACAGGGGTTTGCGGAGAAATCTTGGCCTTGCGACGGGCTCTTTTTATCCCTCCCCCTGCAACGATCATCAACGATGATTTTGCCCTGGCGATGGGCCTCATACACCGGGGATATCAGATCCGGTATGCGCCCGAGGCCAAGTCTTACGAACAGGTCTCAGGGAGTGCTAGCGACGAGATCGCAAGACGAGCACGCATTATTGCGGGACGCTATCAGGCCATTGCCTCTGCGCATCAATGGCTCCCCTTTAAACGTCCGCTGCTCGTCTGGGAAATTATCTCGCATAAGATCTTCCGTCCCCTAGTGCCCTTAGCCATGCTAACTGCGCTTCTGACCAATGCTATCGCGGTACTTTCGTTGGGTGCCTTCGAGAATCCCCAATCTCCGATGCTCTCTCTGGCTTGGCCATACAGTTTGGGGTTTCTCATAGGCCAGATTTTCTTCTATGTCATGGCTTTTTGGGGGCGAGTCCATCCTCTCAAGGGAAAGATTGGCGCACTTTTCTATCTTCCCACCTTTCTCGTAGACAGTAATCTTGCGGCCTTGATGGGCTTGAAACGTTATCTTTTCAATGGGCAATCAACGACCTGGTCCATGGCAAAACGCGAGCCTCTTCATCTTGCAGCCATAGAACGTTTAGTTGAGGATCGAGAAAATAAGTTGGATCAGGCGAGGTGAGTCTCGCCATAGATCGCCAGCAGTTTCTTGAACCAGACGTCCGCATCAAAGGTTTCAGCGATCGTTCTTTTTGCCTCAAGTGCTTTAAATGCTGCGATTTTTGGTTTTGAAAGTATCTCAAGCATTGCATCTGCCAGTGCATCTACGTTTTCGCTCGGAATCAGTATTCCGTTGTTCTGATTGACCACTTCCGGAATGGACCCGACGGCAGTTGCAATCACGGGGACGCCAGCCGACATCGCTTCGAGAAGAGCTATAGGAAGTCCTTCGCTGTGGGAGGAGCATACGTAGAGGTCCGCTGCACCTAAAAGCGCATGGACCGCATCTCTGGATGGAATGAGAAAGGCATGATCCTCAAGCTCCAACCGTTTTAGTTCGGCGCGAACGACCGCTGCAAAAGGGCCGCTGCCATCTCCGACGATAGCCAGAGCACACTCAGGCCGTTCTGATCGAATCTTTTTAAATGCCCTCAACAGGTCGGGGTAGCCCTTTTCCTCGGTCAGTCGCCCAAGGGACATGATTAGCGTTGCATGGGCATCGCCCATGATGTCTTTTCGAACCCATTCCCTCTCCTCACGGGTGATTGGGGGTATGGCATGAATGGCATTGGGGACATTTGAGATCGCTTGATGAGGGAGGTATCGCTGGTGACATTCAGCAACTTTTCCTCCAACGGCAACTACCCGAGAGGAGAAATGATCGAGCACTTTAAGTTCGAGACTGATTTTGAGGTCTCGGGCGGCTTGCTCTGTGATCAGACCATGAAGCGAATTGATCACCGGCATGCCGATTATGCGTGCCGCGAGGGTTCCGAGGATATTTGAGTAAGTCAGGTGGGTATGGACGATGTGACCCCGACTGGTTTTGAGAAGCTGAATCAGATTCAGAAAGCGTCGACTGTCCACTAAACGGTGTTTGCCGATCGTAGGGCAGGCCAACACACAGGCACCCGCCACTTCTAGTTGTCGCGCAATCGGGGAGTTCAAATCATTTTGAAGGGTGATGATCGTGGTGCAAACCCCGTGGGACGAAGCCTCCTCCGTAAATGTGAGCAAAAGGCGTTGTGCGCCTCCTACTCTGAGGTCGTCGATGATATGAATCACATGAAGCATCGTTTGATCTCGATCAGTGGAAGGTCCAAGAGGCGGGCCCGCGGTCCGCTTATCGCAATAAAGAAATATCACTAGCCACCTTGCTTGAAAGCTCGAAGGGTAATTAAGGTCTCTCGAATGAGTTGTCGCTGAAAGAGCATGAGGGCAAGGCTATAGGCCAGAGCACCACTCATGACGATCAGGGGCAGACGCAGGGCTGGGGCCATCGATAAGGTTAGAAGCGGTGCAAGGCTGGCTGCCATTGTCAGGACGGCAAGGGTCGGTGCGGTCAGCGCTTTGGCAATCGAACCAAAGGGAAGCTTGAGGAATCTGGCGGTAATGAGCAGCCGCAGGAAAGAGATGAATCCGGTGACGGCTACCTGTGCCCAGGCCACCGTCAAAATATCGAACTGAACCGCAAACCATAAAGCTGGAATGGCAAGTGCAAGGTTCAGTAGCGAGAGTTTGTTGGAGATCTTTGGCCGGCCAAGGGCCTTGTAGATGTCGCCTGCATTGAACCCGATAGTGAAGACCGTGGCATAAATCGCCAGCACTTGCATGACCGGGATAATCGGTAACCATCGTTCGGTGAAGCAGAGGCGAACAAAATCCTCCGTGATCAGCACCGTGCCGACCCCGAGAGGAAAACAGATCAACGCGATATACCGCGTACTATTCAGAAACGTCGCCTGCAGGGCCTTGAGGTCACCTTGAAGTCGCGCATAGGTCGGAAACAGCGCAGGACTGATCACGCAACAAATATTGAGGATGACCAATTCGGGAAGGCGAAAGGCCATCGTATAGAGGCCCAGTTGTTCGGCACTTTGCGCCTGTCCAACCAGAAGGTAGTCAAGATTCTGAATGAATGCACCCATCAGCAGCATAAGAGTGATTTGTCCGCCATAGCCCAAGAGTGATCGGCACAGCGCAGGATCAAACTCCCAGCGGGGGCACCAACGACTCAAGTTCCAATAGCTCAAAGTGGCAACGACGCAACCGGCCAGTTGTCCGTAAACCAGACTCCAGACGCCCAAGCCATTCAAAGCCAACGTAATCGCTACACCGGCTTTGGCCAGGCTTTTGAGAACCTCGGCAATAAAGCGTCGTTGAAACTGAAGGTTCTTTCTTAGTCGAGCCTCATGCAAATTGCCAAGGCTGGTCAGGACGAAAATGAGACCCATAACCTTAAATACAGGTTCGAGTCGAGGGTCATGAAAAAAAAGCGCGACATGGGGTGCGGCAAGGTAAGCCAGAATCGACAAAAAACTGGCCCAGACCAGATTGAAGTAGAAAGCCGTGCTCGCTCTTCGATCCTCGGTCACGGGATCTGCATCCACCTGATAAATGTAGGCGGCTCCCACCCCAAAGTCCCCGAGACCTTCGAGGTAGGTTAGGAAAAGTCCCAGGGCCATCAAGCCAAAATCATCCGGAGTTAAAAGTCGTGTCAGGACAATCGTGGAAACGAATGTCGTCCCTTTGTTGAGCACAAAGGATATGTAA
The DNA here is from genome assembly GCA_041178325.1 of Pseudomonadota bacterium. Lineage (GTDB taxonomy): Bacteria > Pseudomonadota > Gammaproteobacteria > Methylococcales > Methylococcaceae > UBA6136. The sequence continues at coordinate 8,967 of JBEGVN010000097.1, read as the reverse complement.
TTGAGAAATGATCCGAGTATCGCGGAACGGTGAATTTTTTGAGTGCTCATGGTTTGGACTGGGGCTGCCCGAACAGACCTGCCTTGAGCTGAAGCGGAAACTTGGCAACGATTAGGGGGCCGGGGATCGCCATGGCGAGCGCCGAAAATAGCCAGAAATAGCGGGGGAACGCCGCATGAAGGAAGAGGGAGGCAATGAAATACCCCCAAAGCCCGAGGCGAAATGCGTCCAACATCCGAGCGCTGTCGGTGTCGCCCTGCCTTAGAAGATCCACATGTCTTAATTTCAGTCTTTTGAACATCTCCTTGATGAGGGCAAAAAGGATCAGTCCGCCAAAGAGTCCCGTTTCTGCAATCCACTCGAGAAACATATTGTGGGCGTGCCGTTCGCTGTGGCGTGACTCAATACCCAGTTTCTGTGCATAGTCCTGATAGTCAACCGGATAGTTGCCCAACCCCACCCCAAATAAAGGGTGATCAATGAACATCAGAAGCCCGGAGTAAAGCTCACTGATTCGGCCTTGCAAGGAGTCTTCCACGACAGGTCCACTGGACGAGCCGGCGGCATCATAAAGGGCGGTCAGGCGGTCAAGATAATGCTCGGGAAGAAACCCCATGGAGATCAGAGAAAAGGTTACCGCGGCAATCATGATGCCTTTTGGGGGACGATGTTGACGCAGAGTTAACATCAGCATCCAGAAAAGCCCGACAAGCGCGCCCCGAGAATAGGTGAAGAGAATGCTGGAGCTTGTCGTAAAGAAAACCAAAGAGGCCAGGCCGCGAAGACTCCATCTCCTTTCATGAATCATGCGGTCGAGTGCAAGGGGAACAACGACTAAGAGAATCTGAGCAAAAAAGTTAGGATCCCCGATGGTGCCGCTAATCCGGAAGGATTGAACCATTCCAGTGAGGTGCTGTTTTGCGGCCTGACCAAAGCCCCCAAAATCGCTAGTAAAACTTTGGGTGAGATACTGATAAGTAGCGATTCCGCCCATCAGAAGTCCCGCCAACATCAAAGCCCAGAGGCTAGTTTTCAGACTGTTTTTGGGGTCAATCTGGTACATCAGCATCAGGGTGATCGCAAAGATCAGATCCTTTAAAAGTTCTCCAATGGCTAACAACGTCACCACTGGGGCTCTCGCGGAGAGAAGTGAGGTCAGGCAGGCTCCAAGGTAACCCAGCATAAGACTGATCGGGAGCATAAGCCCCTGGGGTTTGTCTTTTGCACCAATCCATCTAAAAACCGTGAGCATGAGGAAGTACAAGATCAACGGTGAGGCAATCGAGGGAATATTGTGGAAATGGACGAGTGTGTCTGACAGCCTTAAATAGCTTACGAAGACTAATAACCCGAGGCCTAGATGGAGGTTCAGACTGGAAAAAAAGAACCCCAAAATGCCTAATAATGGAAGGATCACGAGTTCGGGGCGAGGTAAAAAACCGATCAACGCACCAACACAAGTACCCATCAGAATGCCAATCCAAGCACCACTGGATTTGTGCGCGGATACATGGCTCGATAGGGCGGGGAGGGGGAGACCAGGCATATTTACACTTCCTTCTAAACCGATTGAAAGCCTAGAGGGGATGAAGCCCGTTCGGGTGTGATGAACTCCACCAGTGAATCTGGGGCACAGGCTTCCCCCGCCAAGAGCTGGGCGACGCTGTGCTCATCTTTTTTTGAGTATCCATAGGGGTTACTAACTTGCCAATTCCAGGCATCTCGACACATCTCATCGATATCGCGTTGCGCCCGCCAATCAAGAAGGTCCAAGGCACGCTGAGTATCTGCATAGCAGCTGGAAACATCCCCATCTCGTCTGGGGGCCCTCTCCAAGGGAATTGTTTGGCCTGAAATGCGCTCGAACGCCCTAACCATTTCAAGGACGCTATGGCCGCGTCCGGTTCCAAGATTGACTTCGATGCACTGGGGGTCATTGAGATGATTCAGGGCTGAAACATGCCCTTGGACAAGATCAAGTACGTGGATGTAATCTCGAATACCGGTCCCATCGGGGGTCGGGTAGTCATTGCCCCACACATTGAGATGTGGGCGTTTTCCTGAGGCGACCTGAGAAATCAAGGGCATCAGATTGTTAGGTTTTCCTTGAGGGTCCTCTCCTATCAGCCCACTTTCATGGGCGCCCACCGGATTGAAATAGCGCAAGATCGCAATACGCCAATCCGGACAGGTGTTGAAGTGCTCCCTGAGCATTTCCTCAACAATGATTTTGGTGCGCCCATAAGGCGTTGTTGCGGAGAGGGGGTGATCTTCTTTTAGCGGTAATTCCTGCGGGATGCCATAGACCGTAGCGGATGAGCTAAAAACCAGGGTTCGAACCCCAATGGAGGCCATGGCTTGAAGTAAAACCAGACTGCCCATCACATTATTTTCGTAATAGGTGAGAGGTTGATCTACGGACTCGCTGACAGATTTCAGACCAGCGAAATGCATAACTGCATTGCAGTGACAGGCAGCAAGCGTAGCCTCGAGTCGCGCACGATCTTGGATGTCGCCTTGAACGAAGATTGGAACCCGCCCCGTAATTTCCCCGATCCGTTCAATCACAAGGGGGTGACTGGTGGAGAGATTGTCATAGATCACGACATGATGGCCGGCCTCTTGAAGGGCAATACAGGCGTGGGATCCGATGAATCCTGCTCCACCGGTGACTAAGACGGTATAAGGGTGTTCACACATAGTGGCTCGCTACTCTGATCATCTGTTTCAATTTGATGCAATCACGAAAAGACGGTTGAGATGCCAAATAACCCTCTCCTCTTATCTCTCTGAGGAAGGGGAGTGAATAAAGGTAAAGACGCCGTCGTCACAGGTATTTCAGGCGTAAGCTGAAGTCTTTGGAATCTGTAGAACCACTTACGACAGACAGTCGAAACCAAGAGGAATATCACCGCGGGGAGGTATAGTGAATTCATGTTTCCCGCGATATAAGCAAAGGGATCTTATTTGAGATAATCAAATTAAAAATAGGTCTACCTAAAGAGCCATGAATAACGCCGCGAGGTGGCTGAAGCGGCCTGTTTTTAAATTAATTTGGCTTTTGTATTTGATTATCCTGCAGTCAGTAACTTCATTCTTAAGAACTTTCTGGTGGGCTCTTCAAGAAAACTGTATACGATTAATGCTACTCCGTTTGTAATAATAAGGCTCAAGAGGAGAGCAATAGTGGATTTAATGAGTCCTTCATTGAACCACGAGGTTAATTTCTCAAAAACCTGAATAACATATGGATGGGTCAGGTAGAGTGAGTAACTTGCTCCGCCAAGCAGGACTAGGATTCGTGGAAATTTGAAATCCTTGAAAATAAATAGCATTAAAGCGGAGGCCAAGGCCGCGGGAAATCCAAAAACAAACAGTCTATTTGTGTATTCTATATTTTTTTCTATTAGCCCAAAAAATAAAATAAAAAAAAGGATGCATGTTTTTTTGAAATCCCTCTTTTCAACTATGGTGTACAAAATAATCCCTAGCACAAACTCAAATACCATGGTGCTACCGTAGGCTGCTTGTGGGAGCTGTGATGAGGCATTGAATAGCATGAAGAAAAGCAGCAAGAAAATCGATGTCAGAACTCCTCTATATTCTCTTGAAAGAGCTAGGCCAAATGAGAATAGGAGATAGAAGTATATTTCATAGTTTAGAGTCCAGCCAAGGTAGAGGATTGGTCGATGTCCTGCGCCATTTTTGTCAAAAGGAATGAAAAGCAATGATTTTATGAGGTGCTCATAGTTGGCTGTTGTATTGTCTAATAGTCTTGGAAATAAGAGGGCTACGATGAATGTCGTGATAGTAAAAAAATAATAAGTGGGGGCGATTCTGATCACTCGTTTTAAGAAGAATTGATGAGAGGATTTATTTGTCGATAGCATCATCACAAATCCACTGATTACGAAGAAAATATCCACACCAAAATGCCCCGACTTGACTGTTGGTATGTGAACAAATACAACTGATAAGGCGGCGATGTAACGCATTACCTCTATGGTTTCATTTTTTTGTGTGCTTGTTTCTATTTTCATTTTTTCAGGTGATAGGCAGACATAGGCCATCTGGCTTCCTCTTTATGTTCTCCTCCATGCGCCCTTCATTCTGATCTATTTCCCCTGTTGCTCTGATAGTAGGTAATTCTTATTGATTTTTATTGATCAGTGAGACAGCTATCCATCTGAGTGGCTTCCCTTGTCATTGAATATGTAGATCTACAAATTGCAATAAGGATAAAGTCAAGCCAAAATTACAATTTTATATATAAACACGTACATTAATCTAAGGATGTGCCGAGATAGAGAGGGCTTTTTCTGGTGGCTCTATAGATCTGTTATTTATCAGCTCAGGCTCATGTAGTCGACTTAATTTATTATGAAGATAAATCTCAATTTCTGGGAATCAATTAACTGCCGGAGTAGTGAGATGAATGTGGAATTGTTAGAGATTAACCCTGAGATATTTAATAAAATAAAAGAATTCGAACAGGAGAGTAATATTTCACCTGATAAACTAATTATTCTTGATTACGGTTGTGGGTCGGGGAGAGCGATTCTGGCTTTGCGGCTTCTGGGCTACCAATCCTATGGAGTGGATATTGATAAAAAAGCAATCGTGGAAGGGAAAAATCTTTTAAGGGAGCATGGTTTTGATGGGGAGAGTCTCTTGCTCTCTTGTGAAGAAAATAAGCCTATTCCATATCCGGATGGGATGTTTAAATTTATATTCTCGCAAGAGGTTCTGGAACATGTGAGTGATCTCTCAAGCATGTCTAGCGAGATCAGACGGGTTTCTGCACCTGGAAGCAAAAGCTTTCATGTGTTTCGTCCTCAATTCACTTTCATGGAGCAGCATTTCTTTATGCCGCTGGTGCATTGGTTGCCAAAAAACAATATAAGAAGATTGTTAATAATGACTTTCTCATACCTTGGGGTTGGCATGCGCCCACCTGAAATACCAAACGCAGGCCCATTTGAGCGCGCTGAATTTATTTATAACTATTCAATCAATAAAACCTTTTATCGACCCTATAAGGATATTGGCTCAGCCTTTGTGGATAAGGGATTTATGGTCAGCTATCCGGCAACCGATCATAGAAAAATCAAGAAATCTCAGGCCCTTTCGGCTATGCTCCATGTTGATATTATTAATAGTCTATTTGTTTGGCTTATAAGCACCTTTATTCATGGATATATTATGACGACCACACCCGGCGATGTAAGGCAAAAAACCGATTTCTGATGGTTTAATAATATGTTGGCAATGGGTTTCTCAGGGTTTGGATGTTTGGCTCGGCCGAGGCGGACAATTGAAGTTGAGTCTCAAAGGGATCCATATGGATGTCGCTTAAGGCGGCATTGGCCAGAAATGTTTGCATTTGGGTCCGTCTAGCCATGTCAGGATGCCCACAGAGATATACGAGCCATCCCTTGAGATCAGGGTGATTTGATAAACGTCTTTATCTGTTTCTTAGCGGATCATGGTCCGCGTCAAGATATGGTCCGTTGGCAACTGGAGTCAAAGGTTCCTTTTTGGTCCGTCGAGGTCTAAAATGGAGCCAACCAAAGGAGATAGCTATGGCCGTCAACGTCAAATTGCCCGAAGCCTTGGTCGAAACCGCCAAGCATTACGGCAACATCGAGCATCGCTCGGTACCCAAGCAAATCGAATACTGGTCACAGATCGGCAAGATCGCTGCTGAGAACCCGGATCTGCCGTTCAGCGTCATCCGCGACATCCTGATTGCTGATCAGGAAGCGCCCGTGGGCGAGTTCCAGTTCGACTGATGCGTCTACTCGTCACCCCGACCTTCGAGCGCACTGTCAAAAAGCTGCATCGCCAGCAAAAGGCGGAACTTGATGAGGCGGTACGTGCAATCGCCAGCGCCCCTGAAATTGGCGAAGCCAAGGTTGGCGATCTGTCCGGTGTCCAGGTATACAAGTTCAAGATGATCAACCAACTGTGCCTGCTCGCCTATCGCGTTCTAGACCCACAGACTATCAAGCTGTTGATGCTCGGACCGCATGAGAACTTTTACCGCGACCTCAGGCATCTCGAAAACTGAGGCGGCCTCACTCTGTCCGTTCGTGATGCCTTGACCACGTCAGCCGAGGTGGCGTCAATCAAACGGACGTTCAACTGCTCTCAAATCAATGGCTTAAAAACGCCATCAAAAATGTTGCCCCTAAAGTTGCCCCCAGATTTCTTCGGTAGGCGAGGGGTGTCATGAGACGTTCGAGAACGTTCCAAACTCGTCCGGATATAAGATGCACCCGGATCGAACGCTTTGCATGTGTGCCTGCGTGTCCGTACAATATCCGTACAGAATCATTTATGGGAAATGTATGCCTCCAACTACAACAACCAATGAGCGTATTGATCTTCGAACTTCTCCGGAGATAAAAGAATTGATTGTCAGGGCTGCGTCTACGGCGGGTCTCTCTGTCAGCGCCTTCTTGTTGGGGGCTGCACAGGATCGTGCGAAGCAAGTTTTAAATGAGGCCGAGTTGATATCTTTGACGGCGACTGACTGGACATCATTCTTCAATGCGCTCGAAAACTCAGAGAAACCGAGACCGCGGTTGGCTGAGGCGATGTCACGTCACCAAAAATGGATTGAAACAACGAATCAGTGAGCGCTCATCTAGTAGATGCCATTGAAGTTCTTGATTCCCGTCATGACCGGCGGGGGTTTTCTTGTGGCATTCGAGAATTAGACGATTATCTGAACCGCTTTGCACGTCAGCATGCTTCAACGCGAGTCAGTCGAACCTATGTCGCCGTTAACGGAACGACGATTCTGGGATTCTATAGTTTGGCCATGGCAGCCATCCGCAAAGATCATTTGCCTGCCATTCATCAAACAAAATTCCCCAACTTTCCATTACATGTAGCTCGTTTGGCACAACTGGCTGTGGACATCAGATTTCAAAGGCAAGGCATTGGAGAGTTGCTTCTGGCTAACGCCTTGACTCGGTGTCTAGATCTATCCGATGAGATCGGAATGGTGGGAGTGATCGTTAATGCAAAAAATGACACCGCCAAACAATTTTATGAGCGGTTTGAGTTTGATCAACTCGCTGATTCACCCCTAACTCTTTGGATTCCCATCTCTGCGCTGACCCACTTCAAGTAGTCTTCGCACTCCCAAGGATAATTAAGATCCTCAACCGGATAACCTCTACTTTTGGCTTACGCCACAAAGGGGGGGATTACCCTGCACTCAATCTCCCCACGCTGAATTTCTAAGTTCGTTGTGGCGGTCATGATTACTGGTCTTAGTGACTTATGCCTCGGTTGCGATCAGCAAGGCGCAGTCACTTTTATCCAGACAAGATGCGCTTGTCCTTAGGCGTTTCATTATGGAAATAATATGCCGTCGACCACTCCATCTGCCGGGGCAATGTAGGTGCCGATCACGGGTGTTTTGGTCATGATTTGAACATCCCTGCTTCCCTTAAGTTTGTTGGCTGTGCAACGCACCGCGGTTACTGGCCCGCTGACGCTGTTCGTCACAACCACAGTTTGGGAGGATGCCGCAGCAACACTGCGGGGAGAAGCACTGTATACAAGTGGGTCTCCTTCTGGGTCTGCGCTCGATGTCACCACACCAGTGCCGGCGTCCGGCGCACCAACGCTGCCGGATGATTCTGTAGAGGTAGGGGTATAGGTGAATGCCCCTTGCGTACTTTGGAGTTGAGATCCACTGAAACCGGCACTTAAAGGCTGGTGGGTTGCCTTGGCGCTCAAGGTTCCACCATGGCCATCAGCTAGGTCGACCCCTTGGACTCCGATCCTGACCGGATTCTTTCCGGTTGCTGTGCCTGTGACCACATGGCATTTCTCCAATGTGGTCGTGCTTGCTAAATCCATGTAGCACAAGGCACCACGGGCCTCTCCCAATGTATTGATGCTCAGAATGGCGATGGCATCATTAGCGCCTGTCCCATCTAAGGTTAGACATTACAGATTTTTGGCGCTGGCCGTGGTGCTAAGGGCTAATCCCATCACCAAGCTGGCGATGCCGATATTTTTGCTTGACGGTCTCTGCATGATAGCTTCTCTTGTTATTGTGTTTTTATTGCCAAAATCCCGAACATCTTGACATGAAGAGAAGAAGAAAAGAATCGGCCTTTCTGGAAAAAACACATCGTATGGCTCAGGACTTGTCGATCATGGACTGATATTTAGCGTCGAGTCTTTGGAATACCTCTTCTGAAGCTATGGCGGGGCTTTCGATCCCCTCACGTTTCTTTGATCGGAACTCTTCCAGTTCGATTTCCCGCATCCGTTCTCGGCGTTCTAAGAAGTGGAATGCTTCACGAACGACCTCGCTGGCACTGGCATAATGCCCCTCATCGATCTGCTTAGGATGAATTGTTCAAAGTGATCGCCGATGGGGTAACTTGAAGGCATGTTCATCGCCGAAAAGCCTAACTTATCAATTATTGATAAGTTAGGCAGCGGCCTTACCAATATAGAGGGATTGCTTCGTGCGAAAGGAACCATCGCGTATTGCTCCATCCTCCTGAAAAGTGGGATTCACTCGTAGTCCCTTCAAAACCGATATCACGAGTTGATAAGCTATACTTTCACCTATGCCGCCTTGACCTTTCCATTCAACCAATAACAAGAAAATTAAGAGATGAGTTATGGCAAGTAAAAGCACTGATGATGTTGAAGATCAGGGTAAAAATACTGATAACTCCGGTTCGGAAGGCCTAAAAAGAAGAAGTTTCTTAAAAGGCGTAGCATCCTCGGCGGCGCTGATTCCTCTGTTAGGAGTGGAAAGTGTAAATGCTGACGTTACGCAATTTTCCGCAAGCGCTAAAACACCCGCTTTTTTGGGGCCCGGTACTCTGTTGAAGGTCCTTGCAGCATCGGGTGTGCGCGCGGGATCCCTGACAAATACAGCTGGCAATGAACTAGTAACGACAGCACGTAAACCTTTTGCGACCAGCG
>JBEGVN010000096.1:0-39334 GCA_041178325.1 Pseudomonadota bacterium | reverse complement strand
AGACGCCTGCCTGGCGGTGACTTCCATAGGTGAACTGGCCATTGGCATCGGGATAGGTGAAGTCGCCTTCAACACCGAAGACCCAACCCTTCTGCGTCTGGTAGTTGTAGCCCAACTGAAGCCCCGGAAGCACGCTGTCGTAATCGATGTTTTCCCGATACCCAGAGCGAATGAAGTTGCTGTTCGAGGCCTGAAGACGAGAAGCGTTGAAGATCACGCCAAGGTTCACACCGGCATAAAAACCCGTCCAGTCGGTCGTTGGCGGAATCGAATCACCAAAATCGGCCAAGGCGACTGATGCCCCAAAGCTACCCACGATCGTAAGGAATAAACCGTACTTCTTCATCATGGAGCTCCCACTTATTCTCTTCGACTGCAGCGCGTGCAGATGAGTTTGTCGGTCACAACGTTACTGTCCAAGAGCCCATCGCTCGCCTTCCAGGTGAAGGTATCGATTCCGGCAAACCCTGGGTCCGGGTAGTACGCAAATTCCCCATTCTGCTGAAGATCAAGATACCCATGCTGGGGGTAGGTCACGATGATGGCTTTGAGAAAATCGCCATCGGGATCACGTGCAGATTGCAAAAGACCGGCGGCATTACTAAAGATGACTGGACTTCCTGATACACCCCGATAGGTTCGGGGTAGTGCGACAGGCGGCCGATCGTTCGCGGGTGAATTAACCTCAATCGAGACCGGTGACGGAGCACTTACGCTACCTCCACTGCTGGTTGCGATAGTGAAGCTATCCGATCCACCATATCCTGGATTGGGCGTGTAGATATAGCCACCATCCGGCGTCACCGAAGCAGACCCATTGGATGGCGGCGTTACGATGATGATACGACCAGGACCCGGGGATGGCTTCGTCGGAAGTGGCTTGCCTGCAGTCGTTACAGGATTCTGACTGGTGGCAGGCGGCACAATAACCTTCGTGCCCCCAGGAAGCTTTATTTTTGCAGGTGTTGGCGGTTTAGGCGCCACAACGCTCTCGTTGACGGTAATTTTCACCAAGGCCGGTGAACTCCCCACACCACCTCCAATGGCGGTGTAATAAAAAAAGTCCTGGCCAGAAAAGTCCATATCCGGGGTATAGGTGAAGCCCCCCCCACCTAACATGGTCAACGTGCCATGCGCGGGCTGCGTAAACGGAGTCGCAAACAGCGGAATCCCTTGTGGCGCAAAGTCATTGATCAATAGACCGCGATCTGGCACATCCAGCACCTGATTTTTTTCGACAATCCAGTAATCGGGATTAGCAACAGGTGGCGGCGCTGTCGTTTTGGTGGGAACGGCATTCACATTGAGATAAACCGTCGTGGGTGAACTTTCAAGCACCCCATTCGTCACCTTGTAGGTAAAGCTATCCTGACCCGCATATCCGGGCTTCGGGATATACGTAAAACCGCCGCCATCGATGGGATTTAAAAGACCGTTGTTGGGCTGACTCAGAAGAATAGCCTTTAGCGTGCTGCCCTGCGGATCCACATCGTTGATAAGTACTCCCTTCAAGGGATCCACATAAATCTGGCTATCTTGTGAGAGACTCCAGGCATCTGGATTGGCCTGTGGCTTTTGATTGATCGGAAGGACGATCAATTTCGCCGTAATGGGACCGACCGTATGCTGCCCATCGCTCAAATTGTAGGTAAAGGTATCGACTCCGCTGAATGCTGGATTCGGAATGTAGGTAAACCCTCCAGCATCGACAGGACTGAAAGTGCCATGAATCGACTGCGTGGCGATTGTTCGGCTGAGGGGGTCATTTTCAGGGTCGACATCATTGGCAAGAACTCCGCCTGCTCGTGTCACACTCAATGTTTGTCCTTGTGCCATATAGAAAATATCTGGCACACCCAGCGGGGCCTTATTGGTAACGACCGCATTGACCCTGATGTTAACCGTCGCTGGCGATGAGGATAATGAACCGTCGCTCGCCACATAGGTGAAGCTATCTGACCCAGAGTATCCAGGGTCTGGAATGTATTTGAATCCCCCGGAAGATGAGAGCGTTATGGATCCATGCGTGGTTTTAGTTGCAAGGATGGCCGTCAACGCATCTTTTTCAGGATCCGTGTCATTTGAGAGAACCCCGGGGCCAGGAATCTTTAAAGGAACATCCTGCGCCGTTGACCAACCAATCGGGTTAGCGACTGGCGCGAGATTAGTATGCCGAACGATGATGGTCACAATCGCCGTGTTACCCGAAAGCTGACCGTCACTGGCCTTGTAACTAAAAGTATCAGCACCTTCAAAGCCTGGATTGGGTACATAGACGAACCCTCCCAGAGGATCCAAGCTCTTCAGGGTGCCGTTAAATGGACCACTAGACGCTCCATTAGGTTTGAAAGTTACAAGGCTCGCTGTAATTGAATGATGCTCAGGATCCGCATCATTTTTAAGAACCCCGCCGGAATTCGTCACGCTGAGCGTATTACCCGAAGAGACCTTGTAGGTATCATCATTGGACACTGGAGGCAAATTGGTCGGGCTCACCGTAATCGTCACTTTTGTGGCTGCAGTTAGCTCGTTACCGTTGCTACCGATATAAAGGAAACTATCTGTCCCACTAAATGACGGATCCGGGGTGTAGATAAATCCCCCACCAGCGGTAAAGGAAAAACTTTGTGCGTGTGAGGGCCCTGTTCCACTCAGTAATGCGACTTGGGCGACATTCTTATCGTTGTCCCTCACGCTATTCTGATTTGCGCCATTAGCCGCCGATGTATCGAGCGTTCCACCCTGAGACATCGAATATTGATCCGGGTTTGCCGTCGGGGTCAGACCTTTCGGAACGCCTTGCTCGACATTGGACAAAAGCCCGAGTTGATTTCCGGCGATCCGTGCAGACACGCGGAAATAATAGGTCTGCCCGTTAACTAAAGAAGTCGCATCACAGGTAAGCGGCTCACTTAGAGTGATTTGGCTTGACACACAGCCCCCCGGTGCCTCGCTCCAGGGTCCATTCACACTGGAACCATACTCCATGAAATAGCCGGTAATCGGCGTACCGTTGGTGTTCGGCTTGGTCCATTGAATGTGGAGCGTTCCATCCGATGGGGTGATTCCGGTGATCGTTGGAGCATCCGGCACTCCCTGAGGGATAAAGGGCCCTGAGGAGGAAGAGCACGCCCCATAGCCCCCCCCATTTTGAGCGGCTATAGAAACGTAGTAGGGAATGCCATTCGAAAGCCCGGTGACCGAACATTGATTCACCGCACCCGGATTTACAGCGCATGAGCCCGCGATGGAAAGGCAGCCCGAGTTGCAACTGGATGATGGACTGGTTGTAACGCAAACCTTGTAACCCGAGACGGTACCTGAAGGAGGAGTCCACCCCACCACGAGCTGCTGATTGCCAGGAACCGAACTGATACCGGTCGGAGGCACCGGAGGCGTACTGCCTCCTCCTTTGGCTGACCCACACGGGAGGCCTTGGGCACCCTGTTGCCCACCTGGGTTGGTCCCCGATGCAAAAAACTGATAACTCTGACCCGGAACAAGATTGTAAATCGTGCAGAAAGAGCCACTACCCGAACATGACGGCAGCTGACCCGAGGGTAATGCAGGCGTGCCCGAGACATAAAAGGATTTGATCGCAGGACCGTGATCAACGGTAACTACAACTTGCCCATCGCCACCTGCACTGGCGCTGCAACTGGAAATACTGTTCCCTTTGCCATTGCCATTGCCAGGTTTTGCCCATGCCTCCACACCCATCAGAGAGAAAAGCAGTATCCCCAAAAGGCTCAGAAATACACCCATTCGAGCAGGCCGAGCCAAATTCTGTAACCCGGTGTGATAGATATTTTTTTGCATTACTTAACCTTTTTCTTACCGAGAACCGCCGGTGGTTGCGGAAGCCCTATCCCCGGGGTCTCCCTTCTTGGCAAAGAACCCTTAATCACCCTCGAATCAGATATCTCAACTAATTTCAGAGCCTAGTTGATGTTTTTTATCTTGCATTTTTTGAAGCCTAATGAAGCTCGATCCTTAAAACATAGTCGACCTGCCTTCCCCTACGAGCAACTGATCGAACAAGGTAAGGCTGAAGGAGATATCTGCCATCTTTGGTGACAGGAATTATGGTAGATCTCGATGTCGTGTTTTGCCCTACAAAGAGGGCTGCCCCGCTGGTATCCGAATCATCCACCACATTAAAGAATGCGGAATTGCTGTGGGATTCGAAGGTCACCTTCAATTGCTGGCCCTGCCGAACCGCCAAAGCAAAGACGCTCGCTTGATGCCCCCTGATTTTGCCTTTTAAAACCTTGATGCCTGATTGAGGCAACTCGACTTCGACACGGGTTTCATCTGGCGAAAGCGCGGGTTTTGGAGGGTCTTCCCGGGAATGGGGCATCTCCATCGAAGCTGCTTCAGGCTTTTTCTGGGTGTCGACTTGAACGGTTTCAGCTTGGGCAAGGGCGACCATGCCATAGGGGAGCGCGGCCAGGAAGAACCGAATCCAAAGAGCATAATCAGGTCGATGAGAAACATGTCTTCTCATATCCAAGGAACCTGGGACAGGGAGAACGCTAGAACTCATCGATTCGCTGAACCTTGAGAATCCAACCCGCCTCACCCGCCTTGAGCTTGTACTGGATCTGCCGCATGCCAGCGGAAGGCTTGCCATTGGTATCGCCCTCCTTGTAGAGGGGAAACCTTCTGGACAGTGAGCTCTCGATAACCGCGAATTCATCATGCCCCATGTAGCCTTTTGAGGCCTTGGCATTATCCTGAATGGGGGGCAGATAGATTTCCGACAATGACTTTTTCCGATTAGCGGCATAGGCCACAAGAGAACCGTATGATCCACTTCCAGCGGAGGTCACGTAGACATAAATCTCGGGTGAGCCATCAGTATTGAGGTCTCCAACTTCGGCCCCTGAAACCGTCCCTTCGATCTCTTTCGAGATGACCGTATTGACCTTCTTGAGCCCCTGGGATTCGATCCGCAATACATTGATCGAGCCCTCATTGGGACACGTGACATGAAAGGACACCCCCTGAAGAGCGAGGTTCTGATCAAAGCCAGCCGCAAAGGCTGGAGCTGAAAGCCCCAGGGCTAGAACCCCGACTGAAATCCTTAACGCTGTCATCAAAAGTTTCTGGCACATCAAGAGGAAGACCTCTTACTTCCCGAACAGGGCTTTGGTATGCGCCGCATCAACGGTCTGATTGATCTTGCTGACCGTGCACTTCTGGGTCTTGGTATCGCAGCGAACGCCATTGGTCAGGACAAATTCGCTCATATCGAATGCACCCATGTCCATCAACTTCTTTTCGGCCTTATCCCCCAGATACATCTTGGTCAGCGCCACGGAGATGCCGGTCGAATCTGCACAGAAATTTGCCTTCTTGTCACAGATGACACCAGCCTCAGGAGTGCTTACGGAACCCTTGATGGTTTTTCCCGCCCCTGCTGCTAAGCTCATGGAGGAGACCACCGCTAGGACAAAAAACAGAATCGTTTTCTTCATTTTTTTCTCATCAACGGATTGCGAACCAAAAAAGGCAAGGCCTAAAGTCTCACCAAGCGATAGTCAAAAACACCAAAAATACGACTACTGAGTGAATAAATAGCTGTGCATAATCCCTAATCGGAGGCATCACGTCTATTACACAATTGTGCATGCCTGGCTGCTTGCAGTCCCTATCAGTGGGGATGATTTCGGGGATGGTGGTTATTCTGCTGACCCAATTTTTCAGCCTGCCTCAGAATTTGCTGTTGCTGCTGTGGTGGCAGCCGCTGTATTTGATTCCGGTGGTCGTAGATGAAATTGAGCGCCTTTTGGTTGTTACTGATTGGCGGCCTTGGCGCATGATCCGAGTAGCCATAACCACCATACCCTCCATAGGGCCTACCGTAGTAGACAGGACCCGGATAGTAGCCATAGGCAGGCCCAGGATATGGGGTGTAACCATATCCATAGCCATAATTGACGGGTGGCGGATAACCATACCCATATCCGCCACCTGGCATCCCCGGATAGCTGTTGTACCCTCCGCATCCTGAAAGCAACCCTAAAACCACGAACACCATCAGATTTTTCTTCATCGCGGTGCCCCTCCCTGAGGGCCTGTGAGGATTCGCCGATAGAGGACCACCAGCCCAAACACAAAGAGGGCAAAGGCCATCGCCCGGATAAGAACGGCATTTAAGAAATCGCCCCAGAAATCCTGAAGCTTCTTTTGATCTTCGGAGCGGATGAACGAAGCCAGTTGATTGAGCTCTTCGCCGATATGACCCAATTCATGCAGGAGTTCGATCTTGGGCCTAATATCCGAGGGCGGAGAGCGATCCATGACTTCCGCAAGCTCCCGGTATTGCTTCAGCGTCTCGTTGATCACGGCACCCGAAGACGGATACTGGAGCTCAATTTGGTGGAAGGTTTCAAGCGCATCGCGGACATCCTGAGTCAGTGTGTGACTTTTATCGAGGACTGGTGACAGCTTATCGAGATCACTAAAGAGTGCTTCCCGCTCTTTTCCAATCAAGCCGGGCATATGTGCCAGCGTTTTTTGCGCTTCATCCAGCGTCACCCTGAACCCTGAGACATCCTTCAACAGGCCATCGATTTGCTCCGGAGACACCTCCTCGTGGAGGACGAACCGAGCCTGTGCCATCAAAAGTGGAGGCATGCGCTGAATAATGTACATGCTTCGTCGTGCCATCAGGCGAATTTCTTCGCCTTCCCGCACCGCAGCATCGAGGGGTGCAAGCAATCCGACCGATTCATCCTGAAGAGCCTTGGCACCCTGCCCTGCCCCTCGCTCCATCGCAACATCATCGAACTTGACGTTGGAAACATAGCGTTGATTCGGATTAGCCTCTCGCCATCGTCGTATGGCTTCTTTTAGACGAGCGAGCTGATCCGCGGAGAGGACATCACCTGCAATCGCCCAGATCTGAACTTCCAATTGCTGTTGGGTTTTAATCAGGTTATCCGCTCTCTCTCCGAGCACTTCCCGCGCCCAGCCCTTTTCCAGTGATTCTCTCTGCAGGGTGGCGAAAACCACCATATCCAGAAGATCCGACCCCGGCTCGCCCCCGGCTGCAATGCCAATGACGGTTAGCCCTGGAAAAATAAACGTCGCAAGACCCAGCTCCCGGGCTGCTTTGGTGTGAACCAGATGCTGATAGGTATCGGTAGCCTCTGCCGCCTTGGAAAGATAGCGATCGGCAAAACCCATGAGTCGTGCCTCAAGTTCCAAGGCAGTCGGCCGAGGCTTTGAGGAACCCGAGGCAGACTCCCCCTGGCTCCGATAGGCTTGAACGGAAACCGTTTCAGAACCCGGGCGTTGCGAACCCGCGCAACCGCAAAGGAAAAGACAGGTAAGCAAAAGCCCGGTCAGGAACAAACGCCATTTTGGCTCTGTGAGTCTCACGCTCACGGATTGGGAACCTCAAAGGCCTGAACGCTGCCGCCGCATGCCTGGTAACAGGCCCGATATCCCTCTTCACAGTAGTAATTATTGGGCGCATAGCAGGCCGGAGGCATCATGCAACTGTTCCTGGCTTCCTGATTCTGCGCATTATTGCGGCATTGATAGTAATTTTGCATCGCCCAATTCCGATTATTAATGCACTGTTGATAGCCGTTCTGATTACTGCTCCAACACATCTGCTGGCTGTTGGCGCACTGGCTGATACAGACCATCCCCTCCGGCGAAGGGGGCGGTGTGAAGACATAGTTAATCCTGGGGCCACAGCCGACGAGAAAAAAACTAGCCAGAAAAATGACTATCCTCCAAAGATTGAACAAGCAGGGGCTTTTCATCCGATGTTGATTCCCGTTGTCGAGGTGAAATGAACATCTCGTTGCGGGAAGGGAATCACAATCCCTTCCTGCAGGAACCGCTCATTGACCCTTTGTCGAAGATGACTGGCAATCAGGACCGTGTCCTCATATCGCTCAACCCACGCATAGAGCACAAAGTCGAGTGAGGACTCGCCAAAGTTCGTAAAGACCGCCAAGGGTGCCGGATCTGCGAGAACCTCCTCGCTCGAGGCCGCAATTTCGATGAGAAGTTCAAGCACCTTGGGGGTTGGGGTCCCGTAGGCGGCACTGACATTGATTTCAAGGCGCCGCCGCCGATCACTCAGCGTCCAGTTGATGACCTCTTTGGCAATGAGATCACCATTCGGCATCAAGACTTCCGCACCCATCGGCGTTCGAATGGTGCTGGAGCGAATACCGATGCGCGTGACTGTTCCCCTCAGATTTCCGACCTCGATGATGTCGCCAACATGAATCGGTCGTTCGAATAAGAGAATCAGTCCTGAGATGAAGTTATTAAAAATGTTCTGAAGGCCAAACCCTACACCAACACCCACCGCACCCGCGAGGATAGAGATCTTGCTCAGATCAATCCCAAGCGAGCTCATCGCAAGCACAAAGCCCAAAAGCGCTACCGCATATTGCGAAAGCGTAGTGATCGCAAAGGGGACACCGGCCGCCAGTCGGAACCGAGGAAGAAGCTCGCGCTCAAGAACAAAACGGGTCAACCTGAGTGAAACCAGCGTGACGCCGGTAACCCCCAAGGCCGTCAGAATCGCCTTTAAGGGAATTTCAGTTGCCCCCAAATGCAATGAACTCTCCCAGACTGCCTGAACCCAGGCTTTGGCCGATGCATCAAGCCTGAACGCACTCAAAGAGCCCCAAATCACCATCAAAAAAGTCACTGCCAGGAGAGCCCGGTGAGCCCCATAAAGAAGAGTACGAGGATCTGAGGATGCGGTCCGAAGGAGTTTTCCGAATGGTGATTGAATCAGGCCGGCCACATACAGAAAGGCCACATCCTTCGAAACGGTGTAGACCAAAAGAAATCCCAAGGAGGCGATCAAGCCATCAATGACTTCCTTGGCTAAGCCCGTCCGGCCCATCATGTTTGCGAAAATCCCGATCAACAGCAGCGCGGAAAGGCCCAGCACAAAAAAAGACACGTGAGGCTTTTTAAACCTGAATGGCCAGCCCTCTCGCTTTCTGAAAAAATCATAGAGAAGAGCGGATCCCACGAGGGTCGCCTGAAGATTCAAAAGCCAACGATCGACCCAGGGCATGGGTTCAAGAATCGTTCGAAATGGAAATGGGACCAGGGCAAGTGCCAATGCGTAGATCGTCAGCCAACGAAACGATCTATCCAGCGTGTGCGCCAACACCGTCACCGGAACCAAAATCAATAGCCAAATGCCATCATAAAAGGCGATCGGACCCTTGGGCCCCAGATTCAAACCAAGAAGGATGGTTAAAAGGGCTAACCAGATGCGCTGATCCGAGATCCCTATGGCACCCTGCGCCATGCTAGAAAAGGCGACCTCCTTCGAGAGCAACTTTTGACCCTGTTCGCCAAGAAACCAGCTCAAAACGCCGAGCACCATAGCCATAAGAATCAGCTCTACGGCATAAATCGAAAGATGTTGGCTGATGGCATGCGTCCAGGTTCCAAAGGCTTTCAAGGCATTTTGAAACCGTGTCTTGTTCGGTCCCGAAAGTGCCCAAAGGGGTTCGCGATCCTCATCCAGAAGTTCGCGGCCTATGGCTTGCCTTCGAGAGCCAATTTCCGCTTCCAGATGATCCAGAACTGAACGGGATTCGATGGCCTTGGTCAGCAGGACGAGAATGTTGTTTCTGACCGGATGAATCCGCTGTGCCCCCTCAGACAGCAAGCGCTGCGCATTTGTCATGAGAGCAAAAACTTCCATGGGAACTTCACGCGCCTTGGCCGCCCCTTCCAACGCCTTCCAACCTGCAAGTTCGGTATCAATCTCAAAACTATCGGCATCAAATTTTCGGGTCGCTGACTGATACTTTTCGATGAATTGGTTGAGCTGAAGTGTGTGGGATGAAAGTTCAGCATCCATGTCCATCAGAAGGGCAAGATCAGCCTCGCTGAACCGCCGCGCCTGCGATGTTTGGTTGACTTTCGAGGTGATCTTTTCCTGAAGATCGAATATTGATCGATCAGCCAGTACCGTTTGTGCATCCGAAAGATGGGCATTGACCCGACCAAGCAACTCCTGTGTGCTTCTCGATAAGGAGGGAAGATCGGCCAAAACCGAGGGCGATGGCTTCGAGCTCGAAGGGGCACTCTGGGATACAAGATCCGCGACAACGCCGGTCGAAGCCAGCATGAGTGGAATCAGGAGCACAGTGAAAAAAAGGCGATGATTCCCTGCGATTTTTGTGGGCATGGTTCACCCCTCCATGAAGCAATCGAGTGGTCCTAGCGCTTTTTGACCGAAGGTACAGCGACAAAACGACTTCTATTCTGGACCATGCCACTGGAAAAACCGGCCACCATCACTTGAAGCATCTTGATGACTTCCTTTCTCTGGATATCGGGGGGCGTATTCGGCGGAAGAAACAGAAGATCCGTATAACTTCCCACAGAAAGCGCATAGTCCCCATTGGGAAGTCGTGGGCATAGACCGAGCGAAAGATAAATCGCTTCGCCATTGAAGCGGTCCGAGACATGCCGATCAATCAGAACATGAATACCAAAGGCCTTAATCGGGAAAGCCTCCGTAAATGCGGTGTTGATACCGGAGGATACCGCCTGCTGGATATCGGCATCTGTTACCGCGGTATTGGTTCGAGTCGTCCTTGCATCCCAACCAGCCGCCGCGGCCAACCCGCTGAATCCCCATAAGAGCAAAATGACCATAACGCTCTTCATTGCCGCCTCTCCTTATGGATTGTCTAGGCCTTCTGAACCAGAGCGAATACGTCACCCTGCATCACGACCGGAACCAAAACTGCCTTACGCCGCTCATCACCCAAGCAAAACTCATAATCCAGTTTATCGACCCGCTGCTCCCAGAAGCCACTGGCCGCCACATCCTCAGAAAACGTCCTCAGAAAGGATTGCTCATCTTCTGGTGTCTGTTCCAGCGTAGTCAGACCGACACTAAAGCCGCTGGAGACTGATGCGGCAATCACCATCATGCTCTTGGAGACCAAAATCATGGGAAAAGGGCTGTGCGTCACAATCGCTGCGACGTCCTGAAGGGTTGCGATGCCTAGATCTCGTGCCCTGGATTCAATCAGAATCTGAAAGGCCAACGACGGAACAAATAATCGTCGCTCCCACCGGGAGACTGTGGGTTGATCCGTTCCAAGAAGATCAGCCAGCCCACTCTGACTCAAACCGGCCTGTCTTCGGATCTTTCGAACAATTGCGCTCCAGTAGTGTGCCGTTGTCACGCCGACCATCTCTTATCTAAGGGCCATTGAAAGCCTTTTACCAGGCAGGGCTAAGGGCGAAGAAAATGTGAATATGCAATTTACAGGTAATCTGGATCCGCTCAATAACACAAACATGTATGGAAATCCCTCGATCCCGGCAGCCGGCACTCGGGTCTCTTGCGGTGAGAAAAACGAAGTATGGGCTTTCATCTCTCACAATTTTGAGCAAAACTTACCCCGCCTTTGCGTTTCGTAGGTTGCCGGTGAGTAAAGGACATCATGACCTGACCCAGTGCTGGACGTTGCCTTGAACCGCAAACCCATCTGGTTTAACAATAAAGAGAGCCATCATGCGTCATTACGCCACCTTCGCCCTTGTCTCTGCTGTCCTGTTTTCTGGTTGCGCCGCGCAAAAAAACCGCGACAACGAACATCAGTGGAATCAGGAGATCCAGTCTGAAAGTAAGCCCGGTGATTTCAAGACAACGGAGATGAAGGACCGCCTTCGCATCACCATCGAAGAGCGGAGCCTTTATGCCTCAGGGCATTCCCAGCTGACCCCACAAGGCCAGAAAGTTCTAGATGAGATCGTTCCAACCCTGCAGAAGGCCTCTGATCACCGCATCGAGGTCGATGGCTATACCGACGACGTCGCCTATGGCGCGCATTCCAAAGGGAAATTCAAGAACAACTGGGAACTAGCAGCAGCGAGAGCGGCCGATGTGGTCAACTATCTCCAGAAAAAGGGCGTTGATCCCTCAAGGATGACGACTGTAGGCCATGGACAATATTCTCCGACTGCCGACAACTCGACCAAGGAAGGCCGGGCGGAAAACCGCCACACGATCATCGATTTGATTCCAAACGACGGAAAATAAATCTTTTCCCACCATCGGGCGATGCTTTAAAGATCGCTCGGCGTTTTGGGATGGATCAACGAGTCAGGGGGCCGCAAGAGGCCCCCTGACTCGTTTGGAATAAGGCGTTATAAATGCCGCTCACTCAAGATAACTCGACTTATTTTTGAGTCCAGAATACCTTGGGGCCTTCCTTTCCGGCCTTGGCCTTGTCAACATACTTGCAGAAGGTCGGAGTATCGAGATGGCTCTCGGCGATCAGGAGCCCGAGGTAAGCTCCATAGAGGGTTGAGGCCTTGATCGAGAAAGTCTGCTGCTCCTCAACGGTCTTTCCACCTTTGTCGTTGACCAGCTTTGCAAATCGCTTATCAACTTCAGAAGCGTTGTACTCCAGTCCAGGACACGCCGAAACGGCAACACTCGCAAACGCGGCATCAACCATTTGCTTCTGGTAATCAGGACCCACCAGCGTAACCGCCTTTTGTTCGAGGCTCGCCCAAGCAGGACTCAGCTTCTGGATCACTTCATTGTCGTCAATCGCGAGCACGGAACCTGAAACCATCATCATCAGGGGAATTAAACGCTTCATAGATCACCATCTTCCAGGGTGGTAGAAACCACGATTATTGACCACAGCTACATTGGTATGGCCCCAGCCACCTCCGTAATGCCCCCAACCGCCACCATAGCCGCCAAAACCGGGCCGGATGACTCCGACATTCCCTGAATAGCTGTAGCAACCCGCCAGAACGGCGAGACACAGTCCTAAGAGTAAGGATTTCATCTGCTCTCCTCTAATGAAGTCTCGTCATCCCTGACGGACATGAATGGAATTAACTCCGTAGCGCAGCATACAAGGATGCAGTGCGTAATGCCCATTCTAGGGATATTTACGGATGCTTGGACAGAACTAAAATTCCTTAAAGGTCCCGATCAGCTGATTCCATCGCTCATCCGATATTTCTGTAAGACCGAATGATTCGGTCGTTCTGGCCAGAACCGCAAGGCGCCTAAGATCACCCACTGCCGTCATTGGGCGAGATTTTTGTTCCAAGCCATTACCTCTTGATATCGCCACAACCCCAACGGCAGATCGCCCGGCAATTGCTTCGTGATCTTCATCCAGAATTTCAAAGGGACGAAGGTTCGTTGGAATAGTTCCAAGGGAGCTGGAGAGAACAGCAGGGGAAATACCCAGAAGAAGCGCGAGTTGCCAGGCTCGGTATATGGGTCTGCCATTGAGCGTATGCCCCACAAGATCCAGCGGATCTTGTTGCTCCGTTTCAGGCCGTTCAGCAGCTACAGGCAAAGCTAGACGGGTTTGCCATGAGTCCGCAACCGGATTATTCAACAAGTGTCTTGGGGCGAGGGTTTGCGTTTCGTTTATGAGTGAAATTTCGGTTTTCATGATCTTTCCTCGCATCATTTCAATCTTGAAACTGAGACCTCAAGCCCCAACAAGAGTTTCAACAGAAAAAGACAAAAAGCCCTAGGCCTCTTGGTCCCTCCCTCCCTTCGAAATCAGCGCACGGTGCTGGCGTGCCTGGATTTCGATTTCTTCCTTGAGCGAAGGAGAGATAGCGGCCAGATTTTTAAATTGCATGCCCATTCTGGGGTTGGAGACCAGCCTATCGTGATGCCGAATCAGGAAATCCCAATAAAGGGTTGTATAGGGACAGGCCTTTTCACCGACCCGAACTGTGGGGTCATAAGGACAGGCCTGACAATAGTTGCTCATTCGGCGAATGTATTGTCCGCTCGCGACATAGGGTTTGCTGGCCATGTAGCCACCGTCGCCAAATTGTCCCATTCCAAGCGTATTGGGGAGCTCGACCCACTCGACGGCATCCACATAGGCGGCAAGAAACCACTCGTGAATGGCTCCGGGCTTCACTCCATAAAGAAGGGCATACAAGCCGATCACCATGAGCCTTTGGATGTGATGGGCGTAGCCGAGGGAAAGACTTTGGCGCAGGCATTCGGAAAGGCAGTTCATGGAGGTCTCGCCGGTCCAGAAGAATGCGGGAAGATCCTCCCTGGCCTCCAGGGCATTGAGATGCTGATAGGCCGGCATTTGAGTCCAGTAAATTCCCCTGACATATTCACGCCAGCCCAGTACCTGCCGAATAAACCCCTCGGCTGACGCCAGAGAGATGGCTCCCACCCGATAGTGCGCTTCAACTGCAGCGACGACCACGGGTGCGGACAGGAGCTTCAGATTCATCGCCATCGAGAGCTGGGAGTGATAAAGGCAAGGCTCTCCCTGCCACATCGCATCCTCATAGGGCCCAAAAAGGGCTAGTCGATGACTCAAAAAATCGGCGAGCGCCTGGTGTGCCTCCTCGGGTGACAGCGGCCAACTAAAAGCTTCGAGGGATCCTGGGTGATCCGAAAAGTGCCTTTCAACCAGCGAGAGCACTTCTTGTGTCAAGGCATCGGGTGAAAAGACGATGGGCCTTGGAAGATCCTTGGGGCCTTCTTTCCCAAAGCTTTGGCGGTTGTCGGCATCAAAATTCCATTGCCCCCCCACCGGCTTGCCGTGATCCATCAGGATGTCATGCTGCTTTCGAAGGGCCCGATACCAGTACTCCATCCGAACGTGTCGCCGACCTTTTGAAAACTCGGCAAAGTCGCGAACGGTTGAAAAAAAGCTGCGGTCATCCCGGATTTCAAGGCTAAGTTCATGCTGGCGTGCAACCGCCTTGATCTCCTGCAGAACGCGCCAGTCACCGGGTGCCGTCATGATGAGCCGGCTGGGTGAAAGACGATGAATGCTGGAATCGAGCTCAAGCGCCAGTGTTCCAAGGTTTTGGGGATCATCCAGCTCGCGATATGCAATGGGCCAGCCCTTCGATTCAACCCGCTCCCTAAAATGGCGCATGGCCGATAGAAATACAGCGATTCTTGGCTGACTGGACCAGACATGCGTGGACTCTTCCCTGACCTCTGCCATCCAGACTTTATCCAACAAAGGATCAAAGTCATCGAAAGCTGAGGCGTCGAGATTGAGCTGATCGCCCAAAACCAGAATCAGGTTTCTCATGCGGCAATGTATCCAGGCTAAGGAATTTGTGAACTGACTTAGGGTCTGACAGACAAAAAGATGCGTTGTTGAATTAATCGGTTGTTAATTTCGCCATGAGCAGAGGAAAAAGAGCCTCGAAAGATGGATTCAAGGGGAATAAATCCACCCTCCCTCGCAAGATTTGCAAGACCTGCAATCGCGATATGGTCTGGCGAAAGTCATGGTCCAAGAATTGGGACAGTGTTCAGTTTTGCTCAGATCGCTGCCGAAATCATCAAAGACCGTCCGAACTTTAAGCGAGGATCACGGTCGTAGTTAAAGAAGTCGCACAAGCCCGCGGGGGTAGAGCTTCCCCTTCTGGGACGTGTCACCATGAACGTCAAAGAACAATTAAAAGGTGATAAATGACGACCCAAGCACTCGCTGAACTGATCAGCAACATATTCATTACGATCGCATTTCTCTCATTTTTCGTCCTGCTGGCGCTTGAGAAAAAACGGCCCAAAGTTGCGTTCGCGAAAACTACGAGCAAGGAATCGGTCTACACCAATCTGACCGCTTTTTTCTTTAACAATGTGGTTCTAACCCTTATCCGGGGAACCTCCCTCTTTTTCGTTGCTCAAGAATTTTCGGGCCATGGGTTTCTTCATGGCATGGAAGAAGGCCCGGCAAAATGGGCTCTGACGTTTCTGATCTATGACCTGAGCATCTACCTTTGGCATGTTGTGAGTCATCACAATGAATTTCTTTGGCGATTCCACAAGGTTCATCACAGCGACAAGGCATTCAATGTCACCACCGGTTTTCGATTCCACGTGATCGATCTGATGATCGAAATCCCCTACAAGTGTCTTTTTGTGGTCACGATTGGCGTTAATGCTTACATTGTTCTGGCGATGGAAGCGATTCAGCTGGTATTCATCCTTTTCCATCATTCGAACACAGAGATTCCCAGGGAAGACAAGATCTCCAATCTTCTGATTACGCCCTCTCTGCATCGGGCTCACCACTCAGCCCTGCGTGGGGAACATGACAGCAATTACGGCATTGTCTTTTCCTTTTGGGATCGTATTTTCGGGACTCGACTGGAGGTAATCCCTCAGAAGATAGGACTTGAAGTCATCGTAGCCGAGAACTTCATTCAGTTGATGTGCCTTGGACTTTTGACCGAAAAGCATTTTCGGCGCGTTCTGAAACTTATCCCTAACGCCGGACGTAAATAACGTGATGGCGTTTGAATTTAAGCATTTACTTCAATCTACATGAGCGCATGGGCCCAACCACCCCCTGTCTCTGAACAGCCACAGAGAGCCATAGACGCATGGAACTGAAACTCAAGCCAAGCCTTTCTGAGCCCATAGCAGCCGAGATGACGGCAACTGTCCATCAAGATCAAACCAAGGTCTTTGAATTCATCGCTGATAACTTTCACGAAAACTATCAGCGCTGGATGACCGATGTCGTCGAACTGGAACCGCTCGACGGCGTTCCCCTGAAAAAAGGCAGTCGGGTACGTCAGGTCCGTTTGGAAAACGAGGAGCCGGTGACCTCGACATTCGAAGTACTTGAATTTGAGAAAAGCGATCTTTTCTCTTTTCAGGGAATTGATATGCCTTACAAGCAAATATATCGCCTGGAGTCGGTAGGTCCATCAGAGACCAATGTGACATTCCGCTTTGAACTTCTGGAAGTTGAGCTTTTTATGCGCCCTTTCGTGAAGTTGCTGCGGTCCGCCATCAGTGAAGGTGTCGAGACGACCGTCATCACGCTGACCTCTCTTCTCGAACCTGCCTAAACCAACTATAAAAACTCTACGGGAGACCGACACCATGCCCCTTATTTTGAGAAAAGATACCGGACTGATCCCTCAGGTACTGACTGCCATCCTCGATCATTGTGTGAACGGCGTCACACTCGCGGACCCCGATCAGGAAGATTGCCCCATCGTTTATGCCAACAAGGCGTTTTCCGACCTTACTGGCTATGGCCCTGAAGACATCATCGGCAAGAACTGCCGTTTCCTTCAAGGACAAGACAAGGGTCAGCCGGAAGTTGCCCGGCTTCGTGAAGGGATCAAAAAACATGAACCCGTTTCGGTGACCCTTCGAAATTATAAAAAAGACGGCACCTTATTTCACAACCACCTGGCTGTTACTCCACTGTTCGACAACAAGGGTGAATTACTTTACTACCTTGGTGTTCAATACGACGTGACCTACAAGGTCAATGCCGATCAGGAAATCAAGAAACTCACCGAAATGCTCAACGTCTGATGCGGCTTTTCACCGTATCACTCCGGCCCTGAGATTCAATCAGCCATGAAGATTTTGCAGGGCCTTACGGAACGGATGGTCACAGACCCCGAAATCTGGGCGGATAGACGCCGCCTTTTGAAATTGATGGGCACAGGAGCGCTCTTGAGTTCGGCACCAGTGGCTGTCGCTGGAGTCAGTCCGACTTCTGATAACTCAACCGTTCGTACGACACCCGAATTCGCGATAACCCACTACAACAATTACTACGAGTTTTCGTTTGATAAATCAGAGCCCGTGGAACTTGCGCGCGCACTCAAAACCGAACCTTGGACCTTGGAAATCACAGGTCAGGTTGAGCACCCCTTGAAACTCACCATCGATGATTTGATCAAACGTTTTTCACCGACCGAGCGAATTTACCGCTTTCGTTGTGTTGAAGGCTGGTCAGCGGTTCTCCCCTGGAGAGGCATTCCGCTTAAGGATCTTCTTCTGGCTGCCGCCCCCCTCGCTTCAGCCAAATTCGTTGGGTTCACCGCAATCATGGCGCCGGAGATTATGCCCAATCAGAAGAGCCGTAAACTGCTGGATTGGCCTTATCGGGAAGGGTTGAGGCTGGATGAGGCAATGCATCCACTGACGCTTCTAGCGACCGGACTGTATGGCAAACCCTTGCCAGCCCAAAACGGCGCACCACTTCGTCTGGTCGTTCCCTGGAAATACGGTTTTAAGAGCATCAAGGCCATTGTTCGGATGGAGTTGCTGACGCAACAACCGGTAACGACCTGGAATCAGCAGGCACCTGATGAATATGGTTTCTATGCCAACGTGAATCCCGAGGTACCCCACCCTCGCTGGAGCCAGGCAACGGAACGACCCCTTGCAAGTACCCTTCATGAGCCGCGCATGAGGACCCTTCTTTTTAACGGTTACGAAGACCAGGTCGCATCCCTTTATTCCGGCCTCGACTTGAAGCGGTACTACTGATGCAATTTAATCGGGCCATTCCTTTTCTAATTGAGTTCCAATCCGTCCTTCGGAAGAAAAAGGCACGGCTTGATCCTTTAGCTTGGGGCATCACCTCCCCAATCATGGCCTCGCTCGTCACCTGGCTCTCTAACCTCTGGAATTTTTGTCTTTTTCTCAGCGTTCTACCCGGCATTTATCTTTGGGTCCTGATCCAGCTGGATGCGCTAGGACCCAACCCTGTCGAGGCCTTTCATCTTTTTACCGGGATCTGGGCCCTCAGGTTTTTATGCCTGACGCTTGTAATCACCCCGCTGCAGGTCGTGACATCCTGGCGAGGGGTCGCCCCTTTTCGTCAGCTTTTTGGGCTCACCAGCTTTTTTTATGCGGCGCTCCATGTTTATGGGTATCTCTCCATCGACCATGCCCTGATCTGGCCGACGATCGGTCAGGATCTGATTGAAACCCCCTATCTGTGGCCCGGGCTCCTGGCAATCTTCATCCTGTTGCTGCTGGCCTTGAGTTCACCCAAGCAGGGCAAGAAACTCCTTGGGAAAAACTGGAAAAAGCTGCATCGCTGGATTTATGTCGCCGCAGTGGCCAGCATTCTGCACTACGTCATGCAGCTCAAGGGGAATCTGGCGGACCCCTTATTTTATGGCTTGATCATTGGTCTTCTTTTTGCGAGCCGCCTTGTCATCTGGATTCGTAATCGTCAGGTCACTCGCCTCATGATTCCTAGACCTCGTCGACTCGGAGACGACGAAGAAGACAGATCGGTATCGCATCCCAAAACGTCAGGCATCGCTAATTCTCGAACCTGATGGCCATGGACGGCTCCGTTGATTGCTCTTTTGCCAGCGACAATTGGTCCGGGCTCTGCCCTGAGGCTCTGGACGCCCTTGTCGCGGCCAACCACGGTTCCAGCTCTCCCTATGGCACCGATGCCTGGACGGAAAGAGCTCGAAGTGAAATACAGCGTCTTTTCGACTGCGCTGCCGAGGTATTTTTCGTTACCTCAGGAACCGCCGGGAACAGCTTGAGTCTGGCCCATTTGACTCGGCCCTACCATTCGATTCTATGCCATGGCCTGTCGCATATCCTTCTTGATGAATGTGGCGCTCCCGGTTTTTTTGGGCAAGGGGCGGGGCTCAAAGCCATTTCTCAAACCGAGGATGCTCGCATCGAACTCATGGAGCTTAAAGCTGCACTCTCGCAACCCAATGATCTGAGGTTTCAGCCTCCCAGCGTATTGAGCCTGACTCAATCGACCGAGCGTGGAACCCTCTATTCAGAGGGGGACTTGGCTAGCTTGATTGCCGCTGCAAAGGAGGCGGGGCTACATATTCATATGGATGGTGCGCGATTGCTTCAGGCAGCCGCAGCCACAAAGGTTTCCCCTGCCCGGATCAGCGCAAAAGTCGGCGTCGATGTCCTGACGCTCGGCGGCACGAAGATAGGAGGCGGCCTTGCCGATGCCGTTGTCTTCTTCAACCGAAAGCTGGCCGAGGGCTTTTCGCATCGCCTGAAACAGGCGGGCCAGGTTCCTGCGAAATATCGCATGCTGACTGCCCCCTGGGTTGGACTTTTGACGGCTGATGCCTGGACCAGACACGCCGCAAATGCCAATGCAATGGCAGCTGATCTTGAGGCTACACTCTTGAAATGCGGCTATGCTCCCTATTGCCCGAGGCAATCCAACATGGTCTTTGTGCGATTTTCAGATGCCGTAACCCAGGCACTACATAACCAGGGATGGCAGTTTCATTTTCATCCAAAAACCGGCGTTGCCCGACTGGTGACTGGCTGGGATGCCTCGCCCGATCGCAACCGGCGATTTGAACAGGCCCTTCGAAAGATTCAGAACCAAAGCGCTACCGAGTAACCCCATGGCCCGTATCGTCCTGATCAACCCGGAGTTCAAGACCAGTTACTGGAACTTCAATCATTCCCTAAAGATTTTTGGTCGCGAGGCGGTCACACCCACCTCCGCCCTGCCGCTCCTGGCCGCCCTGACACCGGAAACGCACGAAGTCATCTTGATGGATGAAGCGGTCGAATCACTCGATTATGCCGTCATTGAGTCGGCCGATATCGTGGGACTAACCGGAATGATCGTTCAGCGGGAGAGGATGCGCGAGATCGCCCGCGACCTTAAGTCTCGTGGCGTTTTTCTCGTGGTGGGAGGCCCCTGGATCACCGTTCAGGAAAATGATCTTGAGGGACTGGCGGACGTGATTTTTGTTGGCGAAGCGGATGAGACCTGGCCCCTTTTCCTTGAAGAATGGGCAGCAGGTCAGTATCAAAAGCGCTATGAGCAGACTCAGCGGACCGATATGAAAAAGCTTCCGGCCCAGAGGCTGGATCTATTGAAAATCGACCGTTACCTCCAGGGCAGCATACAGATGTCCCGAGGCTGTCCTTTCCTTTGTGAGTTCTGCGACATCATCGTCACCTTTGGGCGTACCCCGAGGGTCAAGTCCCCAGAACAGGTGATTGAAGAGCTGGAAGCCTGGTATCAGGCCGGCATCATGGCGGTCTTCCTTGTAGATGACAACGTCATCGGCAACCGAAAGGCGCTGGTTCCGATTCTTGAAGCCATCGCCGAATGGCAAAAGACCAAACGCTATCTCGTGGCCCTTCACACCGAGGCATCAATCAACCTTGCTGATGATGATGAACTGCTTGAATTATTCGTAAGAGCCAACATCCGGACCGTATTCGTCGGGATTGAAACACCCAACAGTGATTCCCTTCGGGAAACCCGGAAGATGCAGAATATCCAGCGGGCATCGCGAACGGAGGCTAAAGAGGCGGTGGAACTCAGTGGTGAAGACTTTCTCCTGGGGCAGATTCACAAGATTCAATCTTTTGGGATCAAGGTGACGTGCGGCCTGATTGTGGGCTTTGATTCAGACCCGAAAAATATCTTTGAGATTCAGCGCCGTTTCATTGAAAAGTCGGCGATCACCCAAGCGATGGTAGGGCTCCTGTCTGCGATTCCCAAAACCCCATTGCATGAGAGGCTGCAACGCGAAAACCGGCTGGACCTCAAGGATCCTCCGGATTTTGGAACCAATGTGATCCCGCTCCAAATGTCGAGAGAAGATCTGGCTGAGGGATACCTTGGATTGATTGAAGAGATCTACTCACCCGAAACCTATTTTCAGCGGTTGAACGATCTCTATGTTTCCCGACGTTTCTATCAACACGCCGAGGATGTCCGGGTCCCGAACATTCCGAAGATGACACAGCTGCGATACCTTGTAATGTCACTGCTGTTTACGGCAGGCCTATTTGGTCGACTTTTTCGTCATGCCTCGGATGATGGTCTTCGCTGGTTCTACCTGCGCCAACTTTTACGCTATGCAAAAGAGCGCCCCTATCCGATGCGCTATTTCGACTATGTCGTCGAAATGGCTTGTCATTATCACTTTTACCGTTTCACCCGCGACATGGCTCAAGGAAAAACAAATATCATCACGACAATGTAGATGTCCATCGATATCGTTCTAACAGAGAAAGCCCGCGGGCCAACGTCGTCGAACAGCCGAACCCTGGCTCTTGAATGCTACCCGCTGAGCACAGGATCCTAGAAGGAAATCCTGAATCCCGCCCAGCCCCCAGTGGGCGCAGCCGGCCCTATAAACCTTGGGTTATCGAACGCTGGGCCCAGAGTTCCAGAAGCATCGCCAAAATTACCGAACGTACCGTAGCTCTTGCTAAAGAGGTTGTCTACCCGCCCAAATACCGAAAGGTTCTTGTTGTACTGATATTCCGCGAGCAGATTAAATATTATGAAACTTGGAACTGGCGGATTCTGATTAGCCTCATCCCCTCGAAAATACTGGCAGCTCTGATAATTCATATTCGTACTAAATGTAAATCCTTCAAAAACTGCCCAGTCGGCATATAGCTTGAGAACATTTTGAGGAACTCCAGGAAGTGACTTTCCGGCAGAAACAAAGGTCTGCCCGAGATCGTTTGCATAGGGATTATTCGGACTGTTAGCTATAAACGGCGACTGATAGGTTGCATCAAGATACATGTAATTCAGACCAAAGCGAACTGGGTCATAGCCGGCATTTAGATTAAGCTCTAGCCCCTGACGAAGGGTCTGTCCGACATTTGAAAAATACCCCTGACCAGCAATATTGCCACTGTTAATAAACAGAATGTCATTATCGCTAGTTGTATTGAAGTATCCAGCGCTCCAGTCAAAGTCCCCTCCGTAAAACTTCTTTACATTGCCACGAAATCCAACTTCGGCAGTCTTAGCTACCACCTGTTCCAAGGGGGGGTCAGAAAGAAACGCATTGGGAACTCGACAGGGACGCAATGGATTGGAACAAGCCAACTCGACGGCCGTTGGCGCACGATTGGCCTCGTTATAGCTAGCATAGACCATGAACTCCTCGGTGAAGGCGTAAGTTAAACCACCGGAGGGATTGAATCTTTGATAGTTGTGATTCCCGTTGAGCTCAGTGCCGGCCTGATCGTAAAGATTCACGCGAGCCTGGTTGTATCGACCAGCGGCTGTCAGTGAAAGCTGTTCGTTGACGTTAAAGGTATCCGTGAAATAAATGCCATAGTAGGTCGTATTCGTGTTGAGCCTTACCAAAGCTTCATCAATGTAGGTTCCGCTACCGACCGTGCCCCGTGAAGACGTCAGATAGCCAAGCTCCGAATTAGCACTATAGGTCGTGTTACCCTCGTCAAAACTGGCTCCTCCGGTGAACCGATTTTCGAAACCGAAAAGGTCATTCATAAAGGCACCTTGAATGCTTGCACCACCTGTCCTCATATTTGTCTGACTGGTGTTCTGCGTGGCAGTACTATTGTATTTTGTCTCTTTTACGAGTTTTCCATTCGTATCAATGATGGGCTCAAGTTCCTCTCCCTCTTCCTGGCAAAGGTATCCCATCAGCTTGGGATCCGAACAAGCCACGGCATCTGAATTGTCACCGTTGAAGGTCGGTACGAGCGTCTGGCGAAAATAAGCCGTACCGGAAACCTCAATCTTGTCTGTAACCCAAGTTGTACCCTGCAACGAGGACAAAAACATTTGAGTGCCTGTGTTGTCCGGGTGGGTAAATATGCTATTGCGCTGGGCGTCATAAAGCTGTATCGGGACGGTGCCATTACCCGTCATACTGCTACCATTTCCTGCCAGAGTGAGGTCGATATCTGATTTTTCACCCCGCCAGCTAAAGGTTCCAAGGCCCTGCATCACGCTTGTGGGTGAGTATTGACGCCAACCATTTTCACCAAAATTTCGAAGGTCGATGTAATAACCGAATGTTCCGTCATTCCAACCCGAGCTGACTTCTTCAATGTTTCGGCCCCAGGAACCGCCATAGACCTCGGCCTTATGTCCGGGAGATGAGAAACCAGTCTTGGTCTTCATGGAAATCGCACCGCCAAGGCTGTTCAAACCATAAACCGCATTCGAGCCCGAATGCAGATCCATGCGCTCTATGGCTCCTTCAGAAATAAGGTTCCAGTTCACCGTATCACCAAAGATTTCATTCATTCGAACGCCGTTCAAATAGACGGAGAGACCTTGGGGAACACCCAGTAATGGCGATGCAGAAAAACCTCGAAATTGAACATCGGGTTGCATGGGATTATTCTGAGCGTCATTCACCGAGACGCTTCCCATATATCTGCGCATGTAGTCGGGTAATGTCCAGGCTTGGGTCTCGTCCAGCTCGTCTGAAGTGACGCTCTGAATGGGAGAGGGGATCTTGTAGATTGAAACCCCCGTTTCAGGAGCACTCAAAGGTGTTACCCCCACTACGTGGACTTCATCGAGTTCGATGACATCACCGTCAATAGGTTTCCTGAGTTTCTCTCGTTCAACCAGCCGCTCACTGACGATCTCAGGATGGTCTTGCTCATTGCTCGGAAAATCCATCTCACTCTTTCGAGGCAGCACTGTTTGGCTATCTCTTACAGTTTCAGCCTCTGCGGAGGACAGAATGAATAAAGAAGCACCGAAAAAAAGGCCTCTGATGAGTGCTTCAGACAAATAACGATGTCGCATGCGGTTGAACCATCTTGGCAATCAACCGATTAATTTATTGATAGAAGAGGAAGGACGCTAGGGAATAATTCCCGAACTCTAATGACCATCGACCAATCTATACCCTCGTGGGATCATCCGAAAGCCGAGATGCAATCTTGACCAGTTCCGCAGTTGAGGCAACCGCCAGCTTTTCCTTGATGATCACCAACGAATTGGAGACTGTTTTAGGGCTAACGGTCAGCACTTCGCTGATTTCTCGTGATGCATAGCCCCGTCCAAGCCACTGGAAGATTTCGAACTCCCGGGCTGAAAGTAACAGAAGAGGGTCCAAAGCCCCTTTAAAGCTCCTCGGACTGGCAAAAGGCACATTCGGGTCATGGTAACGGTCATTTCGCAAAATGGTATCCACCGCCTCGATCATCTGGTCAGGAGAACTGCTCTTACACAGGTAACCCAAGGCACCTGCCTCAAAGGCCCTCGCGAGATAAATGGCTTCCGCGTGAATGCTGAAAATCAGAATTTTGGCCTTGGCATCCAACGCCAGAATCTTTCGTGTGGCTTCGATGCCACTCGCCCCCGGAAGATTGAGATCCATGATGACAATATGAGGCTGGGCCTCCAGATAGTCTGCAATGGCCGCCTCTCCTGTTTCAACTTCACAGATGACCGAATATCCGCCCTTCATCTCGAGAAGCATGCGATACCCAGCGCGGACAACCGCATGGTCATCAACCAGCATGACCTTGATGGCATCCTTACCCATGCTGGCTTTCCCCGACGGGAAGAATGATCCGGATCTCAAACCCCTGCCCAGGCTGCGAAATCAGCTGAAAAGTTCCTTCAAGGCTTGCTACCCGCTCCCGCATGCC
The DNA here is from genome assembly GCA_041178325.1 of Pseudomonadota bacterium. Lineage (GTDB taxonomy): Bacteria > Pseudomonadota > Gammaproteobacteria > Methylococcales > Methylococcaceae > UBA6136. Next base: position 14,148 of record JBEGVN010000096.1, on the reverse strand, counting down.
CAAAAGCCCGAATCCCCGTCGGGTACCGTCCAGGATTAGACCCCGGCCGTTGTCTCTGACGATCAAAAGAAGATGATGAGGGTCTTGGGGTCGAATGCTGACCTCCGATTGACTGGCCCCAGAGTGACGGACGATGTTGGTCAAGGCCTCCTGAACGATGCGATAAATCTCAAGACCACTTTCTCCGGTCTGCCGCTCAAGTGAAGCATGACAATAGATGGAGATCTCGATATCAGGAGCGATCAAACGCCAATGATCCGCAAGATCCTCAAGGGCAGCCTTGAGACCCAAATCCTCAAGCATCATGGGTCTTAAACGATGAATCATGGAACGCACAACACCAAAAAGGTTATCGCACAGGCGCTGGATTTCCCGCACCGCATGCTCCCGCCTCTCAGCACAATCCGGAATCATTGCACTCATCATCTTGATCGCCGTCAGATTTTGTCCGACCTCATCATGCATCTCCTTAGCGAGTGTCCGGCGCTCTTCTTCTTGAATAGCCAGTGAGTGACGGGTCAATGCCCGATTGTCATTCCGAGCCTCTCTCAGGGTTGATGCCAGCTGATTGATGCTCTCTACAATACGCTGCAGTTCAGGCAGGTCTGGAGTCCGGAGGGGGGTATCGTAATCCCCTATTTCGATCTGATGAAGTCCCTGAAGAATGCGACTGACAGGACGCAGCGCCCGGCCGGCGATGAAATGCACAGAGAGGTATACCGCAACGGCAAAAATGGCCAAAAGGACCATAAACCCGCGCGTCTGGACCCACGCCTCACGGATTTCATCGGCCGCACGTGATTCAATTTGGATATGCAAAGTCTTATCGGATCCCAGAGAAAGCTCACGGGTCGCAAGAATCGGAGCGGCCATGACCGCACGTTCGAACCACTCCGGCACGGCGCCATCATGCAACAAGGTATCCCTCTCTCCTTCGAGGGAGGCGGGGTCATCGAAGGAACTGGCAACAATACGGAGATGGCGAATTTTCTCAAGTGCCCTGATCTCATTGATCCAGGCGTGAACGCGGTTCGGCTCAATATTCCCAGTTAGGCGCGAGGCATCAATCAGGGTGAGAGCCAGTCGGACGCTTGCATCGGCCTCCTCTCGCACATTTTTTTTGGCGTCCTGGACAGACCAAAGACAGCCTAGAATGACAATCGCCAGAAGAATCAGCGCAATGGAAAACCTGAGCTGCCCCTCGAGCGTCAGCTTGAAGCGCATTTAAAGTTCCTCAGATATCAGGCTTATGGATGTCACGATTCCTCTGAGCGCACCCTCCTCAACAAGAGGGATCACGCTCACCAGGGGAATGAATCGTCGCGTTTTAGTGACCAACACCCATCAGGTTCCAGTTGAGCGTGACGGCGATGATGATGACCAGCAACAGACCCTTCTGAAAAAAACTGTCCAACTTGTCAATGCGTTCAACCACTGCGGGTCTTTCTTCATCTGAACATTGGCTGTAGGAATTGGTACTCCAGAGAAAAAGTGCAAAAAGAACCAGATTTGCGACATAGCAGACGTTGTAGACGGTATCCAGAAAAGTAATGTAAGGCAGTTCCGGTAGCCACGTCTGATAAGTCTGCTGAAGAAAGATCAGACTCAAGAGCGCCGTCGGTGGGATCCCGACTCTGACATCCCAGCCCGCTGCAGAAATTGAGGGCGAAAGCAAAGACAACGCCATCACGGCAAGCAGTGGCAAAACAATTTTAAGCACGGTGGCTACAGCGGCTTTTTCATAGGATATTTCAAGACGCGCCTGTGACACACGTCGCGGCTCCTTGCCAAGATCAGGATCCCCGAGGGAACTCTCATAGACATGGGTGAAGGGCGCCAGGGTAAAGCCCTTCGTCTTGTAGCCCCCGATATCGACATAGGCGCCTAAACCTGAATTTTCATAATCGATACTGATCTCTGGTGTGGAATCGAGCCCCAGATAACTCATCGGTCGAAGTTCCAGCGCGATGGGAAACTTCAAGGTCTGAAACGGGAATTTTCTAAAATCCAGTTGATTTGCAAAAAAGTGTCCGGAGAATTGAAACTTGGCGTAGTAGCCCCCGTTGGGCGTGCGCTTAGGCACCTGATTGGCCGGGATCAGTAGGGCGTCAAATCCATTCACTTGGTTAAAGAAATAGAAAATATCCTGCGGCTGCAGGTGGCGCTTTCTCATGGCCTGCTCTATTTCCTGAGACCATTTGAGCCATACCCAGCCATCTGCATCAAAGGTCTTCTGGCTGGCTTCAAAATTGTAGATGTTGTTGATCAGCAGACCGACTTCGATAGGGCCTTTTCCCGAGACGGGATTTGTGACCACCTGAGGGATCAATTGCTCTTGATAGGTCTTAGCCGGGTGCTTTGCGTTGTAGATGCGCCAGGAGACGGCAAAGACCGTCAAAAGAAGGATGAATACCCCATAGAAGATGATGACTCCTCGGGTCCGATCTTTAGTTGGCTGTGGGTGCATTGGAGAAGTCACTCTTCATAGGTCAAATCGGGCAAAGCTGACTCAGTGCCAGGGAAGAGACATGGCACGCCAATTGACCCATAGCGAAAAAATCGACAACAAGATGAGAGCGCCGAGAGCATAACGATCAATCGCCATGATCTGATTAATGGCCCTCTGTCGATCCTTCTCGGACGTCAAATGATATTTGATGCTACTCCAGAGATAGACCCCAAACAGCAAGAGGCTGTCCAGATAACAGACGTTGTAGACACAATCCATGAAGGTGAAGTAAGGAAGTTCGGGTATCCAGTCCTCGTAGCTCTGCTGCAAAAAAATCATGGTCAGGAGGGTCGTTGGCGGAATGGCCAACCTCACGTCCCAGCCCGTCGGGGGGATCAGGGGCGAGAGCAGCAACAATAGCATGACCACGAATAATGGCAGAAAGAGCCTGATGGCCGAAGCCATGAGGGACTTCTGATAGGTAATCTCCATTCTGGCCTGAAAAAGTCGTTTCACACCATCGATCAAGCCCGGCTCGCCATGGGAACTCCGGTAACGATGAAGATAGCTCATGAAGGAGTAGCCCTCCCTGACGTAACCCCCCACATCGATGTAGGAGCCAACCCCCGAATGATCCTGATCGAGCATCAACTGCAGCGGTCTTTTCTCCCCCAAGAGCGGGGTATTCTTCAACTCGAAGATCAACGGCAAGTTTACGGTTTGAAATGGATAAAGCCTGAAATTGAGATTGCTGACGAAAAAATGCCCCGAGTAACGGTATTTTTGATAATACCGGCCATCCGGCATCCCCAGGGGAGCGAGGGTATCTGGAACCAGCGAGAAGTCATAATCATCCACGCCGTTAAAGAAAAAAAAGAGATCTTGGGCACTCATCCCCCGTTCCTTCATTTTCCTTTCAACCTCAGGCGACCAGATGATCCAGACCCAACCATCGGAATCAAACGTCTGTAGACCCTCATCAAAGTTGTAGATGTTTTCGACCGTCATGCCCACGTGGATTGTACTTCCCGGGTCGCGTACCCCTTCAGTCGGCACCGACTCCAGGATCTCCTGGAGTTTCTCGCCATGGTTCTCGTAGGTATAGAACCTCAGACACCAGCCAGCGATGACCATGATCAAGATCATCAAGCCATACGGGAAAAAGAGGCGCCGAAGTTTCCTGGAGTCTGAAGAGAGCGTCATAAGGATAGTAATCCTCAATCAGAGAAAGGGATGTGACTGAACGGTAGGTGTTGCATCCCGTCTCAATGCAATTGAGTGGTGGCTTTAGGGACAAATACTAGAGCCCCATACCACACCAAGTCATCTTTGACCTGCAACACTGACTTCTCGAAGGCGATCAACGATGCATGAACTCCGAGAGATCTCTCCGGGAGTACGCCATGGACCAATTGGGGAAACTGCGGCTCACAATGGTTTGCTCCAGCCTCACCGAAAGGTTTTGATGTCTGGGATCACGCTGTATTTTTTCGAGCAGCGCCCGAATCGCAGATTCCTCACCTTCCAGTACCTGGGTAAAGGTACCATTCCGGTAAAGCAGGATCCCTGTAATGCCTTTTCTGCTATTAGAGGTTCTTGACGCAGCCAACAGGGCCTCGACTTCCGCTTCGGAAAAAGACCGTGTCGCCTTGCTCTCGTAGATGATTTGAAAGAGAGGAGTTTCCGATGCCGGAACATTATTCATTAATTTGTGCTCACGCGGTCTTGATGCCACTTGGAGGATGTCGTCAATGCTTCACCGATTTCCATCGCCAGCGCCCATCATATAGCAGATGGGCCGGATTCTAGTCAGTGGAGTGCCGAAAACGGAGCTTCCGTTTTTCTGCAACCGCAGCTAACCCTGAGAGAATACGATCACACGCATTTAGTTGCTTGTCATACTCCGAAGTTCCAAGTACAAAATCGATAAGAACCTCATAGCCATGGGGCCCGATCTCAGTCAGGGCAACCCTTTGGTTCAGTTCCAGAACATCAAAGTCATCCATGAGAAGTGCCTGAGCATCCTCCTTGAATCCTCTCACCTCCTCGATCGCACTTTCCAGACTGAAATAAAGCGTCTTCTTGATCCGCCAGGAGTCCCTCAGCGTCATATTCTCAATGGAATAACGAATGAGCTCGCTGCTCGGCGCAATCAGGAGTGCTCCGTCCGAGGTGCGTAGTTTGGCCGTCCGAAAACCAATATTCTCCACAGTGCCTTCGATTCCGCCGGTTTTTATCTTGTGTCCGATCCGAAAGGGTTTTTCAAACATGATGATCAAAGAGCCGAGGAGATTCCCAAGCGCCTGCTGTCCGGCTAAAGCCACTGCAAGACCGCCAACGCCAAGTCCGGCGATGATCGAATACGAGGGAAGACCAATTCGATTGGCCCCCTCGATCAGAATGGCGACGCCAAATGCCATCGAGACCAGGCGACCTGTCAGCCGAACCAGCTGGCTGTCGGTGCTATCGGTTTGAATGCGCTCAAGCCCGATGATCCATTCGGCAATGATTTCCCCAATACCCCAGACAACCCATGTCAGGGCCAAGTAAAAAAGCCCCCAGAGGGTCAGCGTAATGCGTCCGAAAAGATGAGGAGTGACCCGAAGAACCTCCCCAAGAATAAAGCAAAGAATAGGCACCATAAAAACGAGGGTGACAGCAGGCAAGATACGCCAGGCTGCGCCAGCGACCCCCTTATGATGGATGCCTTTTCGAGCCAGTCGAATACTTTTCCATAAAAGCCAACCTACCGAAGCAAAAAGGATCAGCAAGGAAATCCAGCGCCAAATGGGCTCACCGAAGAAGGTCTCATTCAGTTGTGGTGGAATGCCAAGAAGCCAGCGCGGAGGGACCACATAAGCCAGATAGGTGGCCAATCCCGTGGGTACGTTAAAGACCTGATCGAACATGTATTCATGCGGTTGTTCAGCACTATTGACCTTGCGAATGCGCTCAAAGAAGAGCGGGATTTGGGCGACCGTTTCCTTGGTAAAGAGGTACTGCCCGGACCTCGGCCCTGATTCAACAAGACCAATTCGGATCTCGGTCCCTGGGACTGTCCACCGCTTGAAAGCCTGGCCTTGCATCATGTTGGCATCCGGTACTTCACTCATCTGCGGCATCGGAATCTGCTGGAAGATTTCCATCAGTTGGAGCGTCAGTCGCCAGGCACTTTGTTCTGTAATGGCCTCCGGAATTTCGCTGAGGTCAAGAAACTTTGCGGACATCGCACGATCCCTTTCGACCATGGCCAGGGTTTCCTTGATGTCATGATTGGAGGGAAAAAGACGCCCGGATCTGAGGTAGCTCTGCAACACACCCTGGGGCCCCATTGTCGCCTCATAGCGCTCACTCATGACGACCAAGAAGCCATTCAGCGTGGCGCGAGGACTTGAGGTATCTGCGGTTTCAAGAATCGAGTCGGATCGGATGACGGCATGGGCACTCTGCGATTGCATGAAAATAACCACACCGAACATCAAGGTCACGGCAGACCGAAGTAATCGGCAGAAGAAATGGAATGCTGTGGGTTTGGACATGCTGGTGATCTTAAGAGGCGCAAGGGTTGAAGAAAAAAGCTTTGTCCCGAAAAAGATGGAAAGAGTACTGCGGACCCGTGGCGTTTTGCTCAATCCTGAGAGCAAGACATCAATTTTTATGAGCGACGGCGTCACCACTACCCACGATCCCACTTTGATCACCGATCTCCAGGAGCTCAAGCAGTAGATGGTTCTTTCTTTCAGCCACCCGCTCGCCAAAGGGTCCGGTCAGAATGAATTCAATCAGGATCTCGACCTTATCGCCCTGAAGCCCGGAAACCCCGAGATTGATGGAGGACGTTTCCACCATGTCCGCAGCCTTAAGATGCTCTCTGGCCAGTCTCAGGAAGTTTCGAATGATCGAAACCGGCGTTCTTGATGGGACGCTCAAGGTGGCTGAGACATGATTTTGCGGTCTCGCATTGTCCGCCTCGATGGGGCCACTGATGACCTTGTCATTGGGAATTGATATGGTTGTGCCCGCGTCCGTCACAATTTGGGTGCTGCGAAACCCGACTGACATCACGGTCCCCCCTTGACCGGTAACCTTGACACGACTTCCAATCACGAAAGGTTTTTCAAACATGATGATGAGCGACGCCAAGAGATTCGCCAGCGTGTGCTGGGCCGCCAGGGCGACCGCCAAACCGCCGACGCCCACACTGGCGATAATCGAGTAGGCCGGGAGTCCCAGACTCTGCCCCCCGAAAACGAGGGTGGCAACCACCATGGATAAGGTGATTAAGCGCATCATGAACCGCGTCAGCTGACTATTAATACTCCCCTTGATCATGTGTTCCGATGCGATGATGGCCTCTGCCATAACATCGCCAAGGTTCCAGAAAAGCCAGGACAAGGCGATAAAGAACATGCCCCAAAGCGACGGGATCAAAGTGAGAAATACCGCGTCGGATATGCGCAAGATATCAGCCAGAAAGCGTGAACTGATGGCGGTCAAGACCGTGACCGTCAGGGGGCGAATCAAGGTGAGATAGCCGAGAGGATCGGGATAAGTTTGCTGCAAACGAACACTGAGACGGAAAAGTGCCCGCGCGATGGTTCCCACCATCAGCCCAAGGAATAATATGCCGAGCCACCGCCAAAGGGGCTGTTCGAGAAACGTGATTTTGGAGGACGCTATCGTGGCCTCATTGAGAATCCACCGCGATGGGATCACCTTGCCGAGGGCAAACATCGGCCCAAGGGGATATTGGATCTGTTTGAGATACCAGTTTTCCGTGGACGTATTGACGTAGGGAAGCTCACTTGCGACCTCAAACATCTCAGGAAGACGCTCGATCGAATCGGGGGCAAAAATATATTCGCCCTTCCGCGGTCCTGACTCAATTTGCTGGATCGCTATTTCGGTGCCTGGAATCTGCCAACGGGTCTTCCCTTGCTCCTTCATGGTTTTTGCATCCGGAACCTCGCTCATAGGGGGAAGCTCCACCCGATCCAGAACCTCCTTGAGCTGAACCATCAACCGCCGCGACGATTCTAGGCGCGTAATGGAAGGAAAAGCGGAAAGATCGAAAGCGGGAATCAGCTTAAAAGCCTCGTCCTTAACCCGGTATAGCACCTCTCGCTCATCAGCCGTCATAAAGAGGCGTCCTGAGCGACTGTAGCCCAGGATCACCTCCGTGCCTCTTCGGTAGATCTCAGTGGTCGTAGTGAGATAGCCGTAGAGAAGACTTCGAGGGCTAGAGGTATCCAATGCAGCAAGGGGGTGCTCGAAAGCAGCTCCGCTGGGGAATGAAACCAGCATCAAAACAAGGAATAGGATTTTCAAAGGAACCTCGGATCCGGCGTCAATCAAGTCCTGCCGAATTCAGATAAGGCAATCGTACGGGCTGGAAGCCCTGCGCGAATCAGCAATCAGACCTAGGAATGAGATTAGCATGACTGAAAAACCTTGAGGGCTTTCGCGCTTTTGTCACAAGCGAAAAAGGCCTTTAGCTGTTCAAGTGCTTGGGGAGTGAATCAAGTAACTCGCGGGCACCCAGCCGGTTGCTTCCATCGAATTCCAGAACCTTTTCGAGTGAAACTTTCGCCGCTTCGAGATTTCCGATTTGGCTCTGGAGAAACGCCTCTGTCTTGATCAGTTGCAAGTGAAATCGAAACAGCGTCATGGATTTCATCACGGCATGACCAACATGGCTCTTGTTGAGCTTGGTTGCATCGCGGCTTATGCCGAGCTCCTGTGTGACTAAATCCAGTATTTTATGAATGATGACCAAGGCCTCTGGATAACGTTCCTCTCTAGCCATGTACATGAGCCTTTCGTGCAGTAATTCGAGATTTGCATTCGCATGCCTCGCTCTTAAGTCATGGCCATCTTGCTCAACTCGATGAAGTTCCGGGGAATCAGCCGATGAATAGTCACGAAGTGATGCGGGCCGCAACTCCATGGTGCAGATGAAGGCTTGATCCAAATCATTGAAGAGCATTTGCATGGCGTCTATGCGTCTTTCAGAAATTAATTCGGTGGGACTTGGTCTTTGACCGTAATCAATATCCCGATTCCTTTCACTGGAACCCTTGCTAAGACAAGGTTGAACTTCAAACTCCGTTGAGACGCATTTTTTCCACACATACGGCCACCTATCGGTGCCCAACGATTCGAATGCATCCAAAAATTCAGCTTACCTTGCGTTATCACTGGTCCAGCCAAGAGGCGCCTCCTCTGTGACTTTGCGCCCCTCGAACATTTCACTGCATGGATAGTGCCATCGGTGCATTTTTAAAGCCCTTGCCACACAGGATCCACGGCAAAACCATGGGTGAAGGGGAACTTTCCCTGACCTTAAGTCACGCCTTACCCCCGCATATCCTTTGAGGAAGGCAAGCTGGCGTTAATGAAACGAGTTCAATTGCCCATTACAGCGGCTTCAACGATCGGGGGGCTACTTCTTAGTCAACTACAAGGGATGATTGATTCCCGAGCGCGGGCCCGACCAGGGTATGCACTGGATCGGTGCGATGGGGTCTGCCATTGGGCAAAAATGAAGGGGAGAAAAGCCTTTCCCAAGAGAGAAAGGCTTTCGCGTTCAATCAGAATGGTTGAAATACAGCGCGTTAAATCGATGACTGCAGATAGTTTTGCAAACCGACCTTTTCAATAAGCCCGATCTGAGTTTCAAGCCAGTCCACATGTTCCTCCTCGCTGTCGAGAATCCTCTGAAACAGGTCGCGACTGACAAAGTCACCCAATTTTTCAGCGTCAATAATTCCCTGTTTGAGACAGGGAATTGCGTCCAACTCGAGGGCAAGGTCAGCCTTGAGGCACTCCTCAACATTTTCTCCTATCCGGAGTCGGCCAATGTCCTGGAGGTTCGGCAGACCCTCAAGAAAAAGTATCCGTTCGATGACCATGTCCGCATGCTTCATCTCATCAATGGACTCGTGGTATTCCTTTTCATTGAGCTTTTGGAAACCCCAGTTCTTAAACATCCTCGCGTGCAGAAAATACTGGTTGATGGCCGTCAGCTCGTTAAGCAGAACCCGGTTCAAGTGCTTGATAATTTCTTTGTCACCTTTCATGTTTTTCTTGACCTGAGTATGTGAATTTGTTCCTTCAGGATACGCCTCTGTGAGTGAACTGCAATGGTCACACTCCGCTCAACGGCGAGTTGCAAGCACGACGGAGCCTGCCTTAAAAAGGGCGATGGCAGGCATTCCGACCTTCAGACCAAGGGTCTGGCAACTTTCGGTCGTAACCGCTGCAGTCACAGTCTCGCCCTGCGAAAGCCTGATGGTAATGTCAGCCGTGACCAAGCCTGTATGGACTGAGGATATTTCACCGGAAAGTTGATTTCGCGCTGAGAGGGCATACCCCTCAAAATCCAGCGCTATGATGACCATGGATGCGTTCACTAGGGCAATGACTTCCTTACCATTTTCAAGCCCCAAACGTTTTGCAGAGTCGACGGTCATCGTGGCCACAATCTCGGTTGAACCTTGCAGCATGACAATAACTTCAGCTGTTACAGCCCCCAGATGGACCCGGATGACCTTTCCACTCCACTGATTCCTCGCGCTAGACTTCATGTTTTCCGCATCTCTCATCGTATGACCTACCTCGTTTCTTTAGAGGACGGCAACGTCGCTAGAACAACTGCCTCTGCATCAAAAAAAACCGTCACCCGTTCCCCCTCCTTGACACCCATCCTTGCGCTTTCCTCAGCGGAAACCGTCGTCACCACCCGATCACCTGACGACAAACCCACGGTAATCTCTGCAGAAACCTGATCTTTGACGATCTCCGATATCTGTCCATCAAAATGATTTTCGGCAGAGACCTCAAAACCCTCTGCCCCCGAAATCAGGTGCACCATGGACGCCTTGACAAGCGCAATCACGGGCGTGCCAAAATCAAGCCGCATGCGATTTATCAGCTCGCGACTTACGATGGCAATGATCACAGCACCCCATGGCAAACGAACAGCAACCTCGCTCCTGACCACTCCTGTCTTGATGCTTAATACCTCCGCTCGCCATTGATTGCGTGCGCTCGACTGGAGGATGAGCCGCCGATACCACTGAAGCAAAATTGGATCATTGGACAGCTCCCGATTCAGTTCCTCCAATAAGCCGATTTTTTTGACTTCAAGCCTGCGATGAATATCAAGCAAGCCACGCCCGGTCTCTGTTAGACGTGTTCCGCGGTCACTCCCTCCTCCGGGATTACGTTCAATGAGGGGTCTTGGGGATAAAAGGCTGGCACGTTCGATCATGTCCCAGGCGCCCTTGTAACTCAGCCCTGCCTGCTTGGCCGCGGCCACCAGGGATCCAAGGTCATCGATCGCCGACAGCAACACAAACAGCCGGTCTTGAAGACCACCAATTGAAAAGGTTGCATCCAAGATCTTGAATTCGCGCAAAGCGGAGACCAACTCCGCCGGTTCGTCAGTTCTTTGTTTCTGGGTGGCAGGGACCATGGGATCTCCAGGCATTATTTCGCGAGCGTGGTGGCCTTGATCTGGGCGTAAAGCGCTTGCCCCGGACGAAGATCAAGTTCTCGTGAAGACTTTCGGGTTACCGAGGCAAGAAGAACCGTGCCATTGAGATTCAAGCGAACAATTACCCGTGCACTGTCCTCAACTTCCGACACAGAGTCGACCGTCACAGGAAGAACATTGAGGACACTCGACAGTACCGGCGACTGAACCGAGAGGCTAACATCGCTTGGAAAGATCCGGCAACGCACATGAGCCCCCTCACTCATAGACAGGAGCGGCACCCAAAGGCGCCCTCCCCTGAAGCGAAGTTCGGATACACCATCTTTAGGGTAATGTGCCTCAATCCGGGCAGGCACAACGGTCCCCGCGCCATCGCCAAATCCGGGTTTCATGGCGAGGACCGGAAGCATCTCTTCCAATGATCCAGATGCAATAAGACCACCTTGATCAAGTAGTGCAACAAAATCGGCCAGCCTCAAAACCTCATCAGGCGCATGCGTGACATAAATCACGGGGATCTGTAATTCCTGATGCAGACGCTCAAGATACGGTAAAAACTCACGTTTGATCGTCGCATCCAGGGAGGCCAAAGGCTCATCCATCAAAAGGAGCTTCGGCTGAGAGAGAAGAGCGCGGGCAATGCCGACTCTCTGCATTTCACCGCCAGATAACTTTTCCGGGAATCGTTCAAGAAGCGGCTCCAAATCCAGAAGCTCCAACACATGCTTGAACCCTGGGCCCTCTTGCCGCCCTGCCGCTCGCTGCATTCCGTAAGCCAGATTTTCCCTGACCCTCAGATGAGGAAAGAGCGCAGCATCCTGGAAAACAAAGCCGATAGCCCGACGGCAGGTAGGTAATCGATAAGATAATCGCGTGTCGAGCCAAACCTCACCATTGACAGAAACCAACCCCCGCATTTCAGGATCGAGGCCCGCGATCCCCCTGAGGAGTGTTGTTTTTCCGCAGCCTGATGAACCGAAAAGAATGCTGACTCCCTGACCAGGAAGCGTGAGATCAAGTTTCAAACGAAAGGTGTCAAAATCTCGGGTCAGATCAACCCTTATCACCGATCGATTGGCCATCACGAACGCCCCCATAGATCCCGGCGATCAGCGTTTAAGGTGTACAGGGCCAACAGGACCAGAAAAGAAAAGAGCAGCATGATTCCAGACAGCCAATGGGCATGCACATACTCCATTGCCTCGACATGATCATAAATCTGGACCGAAGCCATGCGGGTCTGGCCAGGGATGTTGCCACCGATCATTAGCACAATGCCAAATTCACCAACGGTATGCGCAAAACCCAAAACCGCTGCCGTCATCAGGCCCGATCGCGACAAAGGCAGAACGATCGTCACAAAAGCGTCCCATGGGCTGGCACCCAGTGTTGCCGCCGCTTCGATCAGGCGTGGATTAATTCCCTTAAAGGTCGACTGTAAAGGCTGAACGACAAAGGGCAACGAATAAATGATCGAGGTGACGACCAAACCCCCGAAGGTAAATGGAAGATAGCCCATTCCGAGCCATTGAGTAAGGTGCCCAATGGGACCGTGGGGCCCCATGGAAAGCAAAAGATAAAACCCAAGCACAGATGGCGGAAGAAAGAGGGGCAAGGCGATTAGCGCTTCAATGCCACCCTTCCAGCGACAACGCGTCCGAGCTAACCACCAGGCGCATGGCACACCAAGTACCATCAAGATCAGGGTGACAGTGATCGCAAGCTTTGCGGTCAGAGCCAAAGCCACCAAATCATCGGAGGTTAGGAGTGCAGGTACGTCCAAATCCCGAACCTCACTCGTGTCGGTATCCTAAAGAGGCCATCACATTAAGCGCCGCGGGGCTTTTAAGGTAAGCCAAAAGCGCTGTCGCTGCAGGGTTTCCCTCTGCAGTTCTCAACATGACCACATCCTGCCTGATCGGTTGGTATTCCGTATCAGGAATGAACCATGCAGAGCCTGAAGTGAGCTGACCATTCTTGTATACCTGGGAGAGCGCGACGAACCCCAGTTGAGCATTCCCGGAAACCACAAACTGATGGGCCTGAGCAATATTCTCACCCTGAACCAATTTAGGTGCTAAGGCAGCATCCACCCCTCGTTTCTTGAGGATCTCCATGGCAGCTGCACCATAGGGCGCTGTCTTGGGATTGGCCATGCTGAGGTGATCAAAATTGCCGCCTGTGAGAATTTTGCCTTCACGGTCGACATAGTTGGGCTTGCTGCTCCAAAGCACCAAACGACCTATGGCATAGGTAAAACGTGATCCGGGAACGACCAGGCCTTCCTCCTCGAGTTTCCGAGGGGTTGCCGTATCAGCCGAAAGAAAAACCTCAAAAGGTGCACCGGACTTGATTTGGGCATAAAACTTTCCGGTTGCACCAGAAGCCATGACGAGCCTGTGACCGGTCTCTTGTTCAAAATCCTTACCGATTAAATCCAAAGCACCCGCAAAATTTGCCGCAACCGCAACCTGAACACTCCCCGCATGTGCCGTCCCAGTTTTGATGAAAGAGAAGAAAAGAACCCAAAAAACGAGATGTCGCATGAGAATTCCCCCGAAGAAAAAAACGAAGCCACCACCACGTTTTTCTTTCGGAACAATGGTTCGTTATGTATTGAGCTACATATTCTATGAGATTACGCAGGAAGGACAAGTGAGGTCCAGGATATAAGGTCTCTGATCCCCTTATTTTCTGACACACCACTGTAAATGATCGCACAGAATCGTTTTATCACTCAGGCTACATAGTGAAAAGGAGTCTGCGAATAACTAAATCCCCTCATGCAGGGAGTTTGACCCAAGTTGCGGGGATAAATGAGAGGGTGCTGGCCCACAAAAATCTCGAGGGGATGGGTTGGGGCTCGAAAGAGGTGGGGGAGATCGAGTCCCTCCTAGAGGTCTGCCGGCCAGCACCTATAACCTAGCATTTTGGTAGGTAATTGCAAGGGAAATTACGAGTGGACTTTAGGCCAGCGGTCACAGCATAGTCAGACGCACTGACTCAAAGCCTCGGGGTCGGTGTGCATCGATGCATTTCTTCGGTGTATCCTCGCTCTGAGACCCGGTCGGGAGATGCGCCTTGCACGAAGTCAGCCTTGCCGAAGAAATTCTCCGGATCATCGAATCATCTGCCCTCGATACGCCATTTTCAAAGGTCAAAACCATGACACTTGAAATCGGTGATCTGGCCGGTGTCGAGC
>JBEGVN010000095.1:0-16274 GCA_041178325.1 Pseudomonadota bacterium | reverse complement strand
TCCACATGGCTGCAAGTCGGGATCCTGCCAGAGTTGTCTCCTGAAATGCACCGAGGGTGTCATTTCCGCCAACGCGCAAAAAGGCCTTAGGGAATCTCAAAAGATTCTTCAGTTGTTCCTGGCCTGCCAATGTATCCCGACAGAGGGAATGAAGGCTGCCCTTCCCCGTTCGGAAACTGTGGTAATCAAGGGAACGGTTGAAAATCTTCGCCGGCTCAACCCGGAAATTATCGAAGTCACGCTAAAGCCGCTATGCGACTTTAGATACCGGGCCGGGCAGTTCATTCGCCTATTTAATCCCGAGGGAATTGCACGATCCTATTCGCTCGCCAGCGTCTACGGCATGGATTCGATGCTTACGCTTCATGTCAGGGAATATCCACAAGGAAAGGTGAGTCGATGGGTTCATCACGGACTTTCGATTGGCGATGAGATCAACATCAGCGAACCCATGGGGGAATGCTTCTACCTTCCTGGGGATCCCGAACAATCATTGTTGATGATCGCTACTGGATCCGGCCTTGCCCCCCTCTATGGAATACTGCGGGATGCGTTACAACAAGGACATCAGGGGCCCATAAATCTCTTCCATGGCGCGCGAACGGTTCAGGGTCTTTATCTGGAAGATGAACTTAATGTGCTGATGGCACAGCATCCCCAGGTACAGTATCAGGCCTGCGTTTCAGACCCTCACATGGCTTTGCCGCCTCATATCCTCAGGGGCCGTGCATCCGACGTCGCGCTAGGGACCCATCCCAGCCTCAAAGGTTGGCGCGTTTTCCTGTGCGGAAACCCCGGCATGGTCCGAGCCGCGCAAATGCAAGCATTTTTGGCGGATGCTGCCATGAATGAGATTCATGCCGATCCATTTGATAGCCAAAGTTCTGTCTGACGCTCATGCAACGAGTTTCAACGATGCACCGAATCTTGCACTTATTCGCCATCAGGCAACCGCCAGTACCCTTCGCAGAAAAGTGGTTGGCTGGAGGCCTCGCATCGCTGGCTTTTGTCATTCTGGGCTTCTATTACGGGGTGAACCTCACCGGAGGAAGTGCCGTCCTGGTCTCCTCTATGGGGGCAACAGCGGTCCTGCTTTTTGCTACACCTCACAGCACTCTGGTTCAACCTTGGGCTATTCTCGGCGGCCACATCATCTCCGCCACCATCGGAGTTGCGGCCCACCAGCTCATAACACTGCCATATGCAGCGGCCGTAGCCGTCGGTCTATCCATCGTCGCCATGCACCTGACACATTGCCTCCACCCCCCTGGTGGCGCCACAGCACTTTCCGCTGTGATTGGAGGACCCGCTATCTGGGATCTTGGCTATGGCTATGTCCTAACCCCTGTCGCAATTAATGCGGGCGTCATCCTGATCCTGGGCCTGGTTATCAATAACCTTCTCAGATCTAAATCAGTCTATCCCGCACCTTGGGCCGGACCAGTTGCAGTCAGTGACCATCTGATTCCTCCGGCCACTATCACGCCCGAAGACATCCGGCAAGCCCTGATCAATTCAGGAACCTATCTCGACGTAACAGACGATGACTTATGGCTCATCTATCAAGCGGCGGATTTGAGCGCCCAGACACGTTTTCTATCCAGCCATCTCATTTCATCCCTTTCCTTGGGCAAGACAGAAACCCTTCGATATGGCGATTCAATTGAAGCACTCTGGCAAGCACTTCATCGGTCATCGAACGGCTGTGTGGTGATCATTGATGCCTTTATGCATGTCGAAGGGATAGTCACCCGAAACGATGTCATTCCTTATCTGACGCCAACCCATAATCTCTCGCCCCTCGCCAAACGCATACGCGCATGGGTATCAAAAGAGGCCTTAAATGAGGAGGCCAGTGTGGTGGGTCAGATCATGACGACGCCCGTTGTGACCGTTCATAAATCAGCATCCATAGATCAGGTAGCGGCCATCCTCGCTGAGGGCCATTTCCATCATGTGCCCGTCGTCGATGAGCGGCGACGACTATTGGGTGTCGTCACGCATGCCCAGATCTGGCAGATCCTTGGAAATCCCTCTCGATTGGATCATCCGACAAGGGGAGCCAGATGAGACTGTTTCCAGTTGAATAATATGTTTTCTCTCGATACCATTAAAACAGTACTTATCGGTTCACCGGTCCGCCTTTTGCGGGTTTTTTGAAACGCTGATACCAAGGTATCCGGGGGCCGATCTTTTCAGATCTGCAACCCTTCATTCGCGCTCAGGGGAAGACAATGGAATATTTACGCCTTGTTGCGCATTCCTGGGCCGGAAAACTGTCCCTCCTATACCTTGGTATCTTTCCCATTGCTGCTCTTGCAGATGACATCGACCCAGCCGCAACCGCATGGGTCCTGTCTGCTACCGGACTCCTCCTCTTTCTGACGGTTCCTGGCCTTGCACTTTTTTATGGCGGTCTAGTTCGAACCCGAAATGCTCTGTCCGCGATGTTTCCATGCTTTGCGATCGCGGCAGTGGTTTCTATGCTTTGGCTCGCCCTGGGATACTCTTTAGCTTTCACGTCCGGAGGGGACCTCTCGCCTTTCATTGGAGGCCTTTCACGACTGTTTCTAGGCGGCTTATCCATTGGAAACGCGACTCAAGAGGTTCCCGAATCAGTTTTCACAATGTATCAGCTGGCTTTTGCCATTTTTGCACCCACCTTGATCGTCGGTAGCCTGGTTGAGAGAATTAAACTCCCCGCACTCCTCCTCTTTGCCTCACTTTGGTCGCTCCTGATCTATATCCCAATTGTTCACTGGATCTGGGGAGGCGGATGGTTACAGCAAATCGGTGTTCTCGATTTTTCGGGTGGTCTCGTGATCCATGCCGCATCGGGCGTTGGGGCCTTGACCGGTGCCTGGATGCTCGGCCCCCGCCGAGGATTTCCAAGTAGCCTAACTCCCCCGCATAACTTGACTCTCTGCGCGACAGGCACTGGGATGATCTGGGTGGGCTGGCACGGCTTTGCACCGGGGCATGAGCTGGCCACCAATGGGTCAGCCGGGCTTGCCATGCTCAACACGCATATCGCCGGGACCATCGCCTCCCTGACATGGATGGGAGTCGAATGGTACCGGCTTGGGAAGCCCACTTTGCTGGGAATTGCAACTGGCCTGATAGCGGGCCTCGGCATCATTTCATCTGGCGCCGGATACCTGACACCCACAGGCGCATTCATGACCGGCATCGTTGCAGGTTGTATGGGTATTCCCGCCATTCGATGGATCAAACATCGGCTTGAAATTGATGATGCGCTGGATGTTTTCGCTGTTCATGGATTATCCGGCATTGCAGGCTCCTTACTGACGGCGCTCCTTGCCTCGCCTAGCCTGAGTGGCCAAGGGCTTCCAATGGGACAAGATCTTTTTACTCAATTCGGCATTCAGCTGATCGCCATCACATCCGTCGTGATTTGGTCT
The DNA here is from genome assembly GCA_041178325.1 of Pseudomonadota bacterium. Taxonomy (GTDB): domain Bacteria; phylum Pseudomonadota; class Gammaproteobacteria; order Methylococcales; family Methylococcaceae; genus UBA6136. The sequence goes on along the minus strand of JBEGVN010000095.1, from coordinate 12,852 downwards.
GCGACATTAAGCCATGGAATACTCACCCTTCTCGATAAAACAATCGGTATTAGGGTAACGCCTGATGAGGAGACGGAGGGGTTGGATCTTACCTCTCACCAAAGTCAGGCCTATCACTTTTCCGATAGCCGCTAACCCAGAGTCAACGAACGGCTGCGGGACCGGTCTCCTTCGTCCGAATGCGAATGACACCTTCAAGCTGCGCCACAAAAATCATTCCACGAGGCCTGCTTGCGGTTTCTCTGACCCAAGCTGTAATTGCATGAACCATTTCCTCCACGTTCTCAGGCAGCGAAATCACCTCTATTCGGAGCATTCCATCCGGCTCAAGACCCCACCATTCATCACTGGATGCGATACTGCGACCCGGCTCAAAGATTTCGCTCAAAGTCACACCACCCACATCAAGCGCCAGCAATGCCGATCTGACGGCCTCGAGAGACTCTCTGGGGATCACGGCAATGATCTGATTCACAAAACTCCCTCAAACACAGGTTTTGGATCAGGATCGGTCGGGGTCTCTTGATGTCGAAACAATTCCTGTGGCGGTTCATCCAGAATATCGCCCCAATCCGTGCGCTCCTTCATGAGCTTCACGGTTTCCTCAGGGACCAAGGGCTTGCCATCCCGAATTTCCCAGCCTCCGCCCAGTGCCTTGTAGACCAGAATCAGGCTCTTTGCGATGTCTCCCTCACTGGCAATCAACATGTCTTGCTGTTCGACCAGAAAGAGTTCCGAATTCAGTACCCGGGTGTAATCCTCAAGGCCGTTTTGATATTGGATGATTGCGAGGTCAGCCGCCCTTCGCGAAGAAGCAACACCCTCCTTGAGACGCGCCACACGCTGAATTGACTGCCGATAATCAATCAGCCCATCCTCCACTTCCCGAAGTGCGTGAAGAACCGTATTTCTGTATTTAGTTAAGGTTGACTGAAACTTGGCATCCTGAGCCCGGACATTATTCTTGAGCCTTCCGAACTGCAGAATCGGCCAACGAATCGTGGGCCCAAATTTTCCCGCCAATCCTGAGGGGCTGATCGCATTCAGCGCATCAACCGCATCAACTTGTCCAGAAGCAAAACCAACGGAGCCCACGAGGGTCAGACTGGGTAGGAGTTCGCTTTTTGCAATGCCGATATGCGCGCTTTCTGCGGCCGCCTCGAAAGCTGCTTTTCGAACATCCGGTCGACGCCGAAGAATATCCGCTGGAATCCCGAAGTCATCGGACGTGCTGATCACGGGAATCCCTATTGAATCCGCAAGCTCGCGCTCAAGATCACTCGGAGGAAGCCCCAATAGCTGACATAATGCATTACGGGTCTGTCTCAAGCCTGTTTCGATATGCGTGATTTCAGCCAAAGTCTTCTGAAGAAGTGCATTGGCCTGCTGCATATCCAGCTCGGTGTTGATCCCATTTCGAAATTGCGACTCCGTAATTAGAAAGGTTCTTTTTTGGAGATCTGCGTTTTCCCTCGCAATTCTCAGCCGTTCCTCGAAAGTACGAATCTGAATGTAGGCAGATGCAACTTCCGCGGTCAGACTCACCAGAACGTCGTCGTACTCCAGTGTTTCAGCAGCCAGCTTGGCAGCAGAAGCCTCTATACCGCGCCGAAACTTTCCCCAAATATCGATTTCCCAGGCGGTATCGAATCCTGTCTGATAGTAAGGAAAGCTGTAGTCCTTGAGGTCCTGTTCATAAGGAGACTGTTCGCTGAGCCGTTCATAGAGTCCATCCGCACGAAGCTCCCCGAACTGCGGAAATAGGAAACTTCGGGCAATACCCAGTTTTGCCCGCGCCTCCATGATCCTGAGCGCAGCCGTCTGGACGCCAAGGTTGTTTTTATAGGCTCTGTCAATCAGCCGATTGAGTGTCGGATCCTTAAAAAGGGTCCACCAATTTCGTACCGGCCCCTTCTTGATTCCGGTCTTGCCTGCATTCAACCAATCCGAGGATGTCGTGACTTGAGGCTCCACGAAGTCAGGACCAATTTTATGGCTGCACCCTGATAGGAGGAAAAGCAGCAGGTAACCCCACGAGAGTGTTTTCGGATGCAGCCTCAGCATCATTAGAATTTGTGCCATGGCTGACTGTCATCCGTGCGTACGATTGATCTTGACCGGAACTATCGCGGCGGCAGGAGCCTGGTGCCTATTTCGGATATCCGCAGCCGGGTTGGCGTGTCGATTGGGAGTAGGTCGATGGGCACCGCCACCAATCGATAGAAATAGTCCTAGCCCATATTGCAGCCCCAGCAGGATCAGGACCGAAAAAGGCCAAAGTACTAACCAGAATCCCCAAGTAGCGCGAGCATATTCAATGACACGCATCAGGAGGAGATGCTCCTTCGTTTCATTGAGATATTCGCGATACTCGTCAGGATCAAATGCCTCCAGAAAGCTCAAAGCCTGAAAAAACGGAGCGCTTTGATAGTGGTTGTAGAAGTCACTGAGATTCGCTCGAAGCACCTTGAGCGGTTGCTGCAAGGGATCAGGATCATCGCGGTATCGCCTTGCAAAATCGATAATGACGTCTTCAGTGTTTTCCGCCTCCTGAGGGAGCGTCATGTGCGGGACGATGTAACGCAACATACTCGGACGAGCCCCTGTATCCTGATAGATTTTTCGTAGGTAATGCATCAGGATCCCGAGAGAATCTGGGCTATCCATGGCCATCAAGACTTTCAAAGCATGAGTCTTGACGTAAACCTCATCTGGGGTTGAAGACAGAATCGCAATGAGACCATGAACCGCCTCGCGCTCACTTTCATTGGTCCAGGATGGTGCGCTTTCACCGAGAAGTGAGTGTCCTGACGTTCCATCGTTCAAAACGAGATCGATGACATAAAGCGCCTTTTGTCGGTCGACCACGTTGACCAGGCTTGAAAGAGCAAAAGCACGCGAATAGGCGTCTGAGTTGGTCCTGAAATTCACCAACATCCGGACAATTTCACGAAACTTGGGATCTCTGGCACTTTGGCTGTCGTGGAGTCTGAAATTCCCCGAAGCGATGGCGGCCATCCGCCTGACCTCCGGATGGACATCCGCCATCAACTCAAATACCCAAGGAACCGTGGCAGGGTCCTTTTTCTCTGCCAAAACCCACGCCAGAGTCGATCTGACCGCTGGGTCAGGGTGAACCACCAGATGGTCAACCGCCTCTCGTCTTCCACTAGCCAATAGGTCGCGGATTTGCGCAATACTCTCTGCGCCCTGTGCCATGGGCGCATCATTCACTCCGGGAAGCTGGTTTTCGGCAGCGATTCGAATCAGATTGCGACGAAGATAGTCCTGGTCATAGGCAGCCCCTGAAAGCTTTCCGAGGTGAGGATATTTATCCCGGTTGATAAAATTTCTTATCGCCACAGGTTCTGCTACTTCATAGAGTGGCCGTACATGAATTCCGAACCGAACATTCAAAAATTGATCCAGCGCCGCCTGGGAATAGTGGATGTCCGAAATGGTCTTTCTTCGGTAATCAATCAGCGGCTGAAGACAGGGATTACCGATAGCTCCAAATCCTTCGAGTAGCGCCTCCCTTCGCTGCAGATAGAGCGCAAGAACTTCTTGATTCAAACGTCTTTGCCTCGGGTAGTCCGAATCCAGCGAATCATAGAGTCGGATCAAAGGCTGAATGAGGCGGACATCCTGGCGAAAGCGCTGGATCATGAAACGAATCAGTTCGACACGATGGCTTTCAGTCACATCCTTGTCTTCCAGCAATTCCAACAAACGCTGGAAACGTTCTTGTGACTGCCGGGCTCTAAATGCCTTTTCGTCACGATCCGCGAGAGACCAGGTCTCAAGAAACGTCTGGTAGCGTGCTTTGGATATGGCGCCATCTCGAAGCAAATCCTCGACATTTTCACGGCTGATGGCATTACGCCGCATTTCCGTCCCATGCACCGAGCTTTCATTCAGGCCGGACAACATTTCACTGAGCTCACGCTCCTGATGCTGTTTCAGTGCCTGGAGGCTTTGTCGAACATGGGAATCCAGTTCAAGAACGCTCTCAAGATCGCTCCATTGCATCGTCGTCGGATCGAGCCCTTCTGGATTTGAGCTCCTCATTTTCTGGATGGCCGCGGGGATTGTTAATGTCTCGCTGACTTGCTCAGGCTTTGGACCCAAAGGTAGCCCGGTGATCCACTCCTGAGGATAGGCATCTCTGACAAAAGGAATAGGCTGGTTGTTAGAAATTTGCCTGAAGGGCGCATCCCCATAGGGCAACTGGCCCATCGAATAAAGGTATCCACCAAGAAAAAGGTAAAGCACCCCCAGTGTGCCATTTCCGACTTTGCCCCAGAAACGTCCAGCCAGTGCCGCAACTACGAAATGGCTTAGTCCAAGGCAATATGCCACCAATAAAACAATTTCTGGAATAGATGCTCCCGCTACGGCAGCAACAAGAATCACGAGAACCAGCGTCATCAAAGTCGTTCTGTAGACTCGAACGATTCCACCCCCTTTGGCCTGAATTCTTCGATGCAGTCCGATGTGAATCAGAATGCCTGTAATCAGTGCAATGATGGCGATGATCATCATTTCATCCTCCCCTCGTCTCAGTTTTTTTTCTTGTTCTTTTGAGCTTCACATGACTTCAGGCAGCCTCGACCATTACCGAGGTCTGGCCTCCGGTTTCGATGTAATGTCGTTGCTCCTCAGTCAACTCTCCAATGGGAAGAAGAAGTTCAAGATCAATTTCAGGGGCCTGAATGACAAATAACTCTCGCCCCCCCCTACGCTGGATGAATCCCAAAAGACGGATACCCTCAGCGGAACTGCCACCTACCCAGGGTGCTGACTCCCCTCTCCGCCCGCGTCGAAGCCGCATTTCTCTCCCAAGATTTCGGCCAGAGCCAAAAAATGCCGACTGGTTGAGATGAATAGTCAGCCCATCTTCCGTGAAGGCAAGCACAGCAAAGGGCTTGTCCTCCGGCTGCGTTTCCGTTCTCATCGCGCTGAATGTACAGCGTGGATTCATGGTGTTGCCATGAATGTCCATGGGGGAAACAGGATGCTTTGTGGACTGAATCTGCGCTTGATTGGCGGTATCGGCATCGCCGGCCAGATTTTTGAGATCGATGTCATTGGCGATCAAAATTTCGTAAATCCGCTGAATGCCGGGAATCCATCGAATAACCGACCAGATGGATTGATTGACGATTTCTTTCCGGTAGAACCCAATCTGAAATTCAGTCACCAGTCCATCAGCCAGATCAATCAGTCGTCGGTTGATCAAGCGCATAACTTCAGGAGAAAGCTTTCCGTCATATTTGGCTCTGAGCCCTGAAAGGCTGTCAGAAAGCACCGTTTGGAAGGGGTGACTTGCATCTTCGTAGCGAGACCCTTTCCTCACCTTGTCTCGAGACTGGGGTTCACCTCCGTTAAACCGAATACCCCCCAGTTGGGCGTAGACCATGTTCTCTTCAGCGGCATTGTTAGCTTCTTCCATACCCATGCGTTCATCCGGCGTCCGATGAATGGTGACAACCCCACGGTGTGCTCGAATTCCGTATCGATGCAGTGCATCCTGCACGGTATCTGCCCAGTAAAAGAATGGCGTAATGAATCCCGGAGCATTGGAAAACAATGTTGCGTTGTATCGCTCAATGATTCGGGCAATGTAGCGGCGGTCAATGTAGACCTCGGCCCTCGCGCCGATTCGCTCCAGCAAAGGTCGCCCTTGCCACTTTCTGATCCCCAAATGAATCAGCCACAGTGCTGTCAGGAACAGCGCCGTATCCAAAACATGGGAAAGGATGCCGACGCCAGGGATAAAGACCATGGGCGACAAAATGACGGCAAAAACGGGAAGACCCAATACAGTCGCAATGAAAATATAGGCCGCAAAAAAAGCATAGGCCCTGACAAATTCAACCTGGTTTTCCGCACGGTCAATTGCCTCACGATCAATCGTAGCCAGGTCCGGCGAATGAATCGGCTCTCCTGCTGAGTTGTATCCCACTCGATTGGGGATTTCGACCTCGTAAATAGCAGTCTGAAAATCTCTGAAAGCTTCAATGTCGGTCTCATTGAGATCAGATCGAAGCCTGAAATCGTTGGACGCACGCCCAAGAATCCCTGGGTCGACTTCTTCAAAGGCGTGAATGGCCCCTTCGGTGAGTTGGAGCAAAATTTCAGTCAGCACAGCCTGCGTTGCTGCCACTACCAGAGTTGCCGCTTCCGCCCGACGTCTCCCTGTGGATCCATCGGGCGAGTAGTCGCTCAAATTGACAAAGGTGTTGGGAAGGAGCGGCGCTTCCGGATGGTAGCTCTGACCTAACGCCTCGCTCATCGAATTGAGAAACGTCTGCGTCAACACAAAACAGCGTTCCTGGCCCACCAGTTCACGCGCTTTCCTCACGACCGCCAATGTCGACTGTGTCTGTGCGGAATTACTCACCCCAAGAAATACCGTCCTTCGTCCATAGGTACCGGTTCCTTCTCTCTTGGAGCGTTTCATTTCCTTCAGGACATTCCCGGAATTTTCAGCCCGAATCCTTAGCCCAGGAAGTATGGCTTTAAGAGCGAGTGTGAATTCCTGAAGCAGGTCCTGATTAAAATCGACACCGAAGAGGACCAGATCATGGGCAAGGTGCTCACGGTCTGGATCCAGAAGATTGCCGAATAGAACGGCTGAAAAACGCGCCATGGTCGCCATGTTTTCACCCCCCTGCTCAAAGGATTGGCGAACACGTGTCAGAACATACGGGATTTCTGAAAGATCCTTCTGGATGGCATTGACTTGGGAATAAGGCCTTGCCCGCTGAATCCGCGGATTGGCATTGACAGGAAACCAGTCCGAATCCGTAGTAATCTCTCCAACATTTGGAAGGCTCGCTTTAACTGCAACCTGTGGCTGGGCTCTCAAATCATCGTCAGGTGATGCCTGATCGAAGATGCGGATAGGTCCATCTTCCCGATTCGACTCAAATTCAATTAAGGCATATTGCCCATCCTTTAAATAAATCTGGATTGATGCATCATCAGCCTCGCCTTGCTGGAGTGCACTGGTGACACCCATGGGTTCAGCACTACCAAAAATCTCTTCAAGGGTTTGGTTGTAACCCAGAGAAAATGCCTGCGTCAGACAAAAAACGCCCATGCACGACTCAAGTGTCGTGCAGACCATCAGCGCAAACTCCCCTACCATGTCTCTTGAGGCCCGGCGCATCACCCATGCGAGGTCTTGATTGAGAAACGCCTGTTCGAAACTACGGACAAACCGATCAAGGGCATCCACCGCCAAATGAGATCCGACGGTTTCCTCAAGGACACGCCTGAGTGCGTTCCGAGCGGATTCAGGCAACTCATTCAGCGCGTTGAGCACAGTCCCTTCATGTTCGAATTCCTTTCGGATCAGAATCATGGTCTGATCCAGCTTCTCAGCCCATTCGAAGAGTTCTCCGTCTGAAGATCGTCCTTTGGCGATATCTCGATTGAAATCGAGCGCGGAGGTAAACCATGCATATCGCAGAGACTTGTAGGTCAGTCCCTGCGTCAAGTGAAAGTCAACCCACTCAGCGACACTGCGAGAATCGGAATTCCCTTCAGAAGAAGTCCATGGCATGGCCTGAGTCAGGAATGCGCGCGCCTCACGCTGGGTGAAATAATGCCGAACGATTTGGCCATCAATCGTCACCTCGAGGTAGACGCCATCCATGTCCCCATTGTGAGCAATCATGTTGAAGACCTCACCAATGCGCATTTCAAGCTGGCCCCCAGTGACCCTGTGATGAACCATACTTTCGAAATGTTCAAACCAATGGGGTTGCGCGTTGTGCCAATGTGTAGCGCCCCCGGTTGCATAGCGAAGGTGTAAGAGAACGGCTTCGAAGCTTGGCGGTGCCCGATATTGCTCGCGCACAGCTTTCCCGAGAAGGCTTCTAAGACGGCCCATCAAAATACGAACGATGTCATCACGCTTACCCTTAACCACTTTGTCAAAAATGATCGAGGGGGCACCTTTCCGCTGGGTCATCACCGAAAATCCGCCTGACTGGCCTCCGCGAGTTGACGCCTCTCGTGCCAATATTTCGGTAAGTCCCAGAAGTCGATCGGAGGCCGGCGGTCTCTCTTGGGCAGCGCCTAATCCACGTCGAACTGCAAATGCAGGGCCACAGGCCCAATAAGGTGTTTCCCCCGACAAGGCACCCTGCCAATCAGGTAAAGACAGGCACGCAAAAAATGATGACCCCATAAACAAGGTGAGCCACAAGGCAACCAGAAGATCATCGATGCCTGAATCGACATCAACGTTGAGTGATGACAGGAATGAAAGGGCAACGCCAATGGAACTTACATTCGCCAGGATTCCACCGAGGGAAACGCATCGTGTGGCCATCCTGGTGAGGGTCGGCGCCGGAATCACAGGGCCAGCAGAGGTGGGCCAAGTCTCCTTCAGAAGATCAGACCAGAGACGGGACTCAAGCAGCACTTCAAGGCTGAGGTAATCCTGCTTACCAGTGACCGCAAATAAGGCTATTGCGTGTCCTACACCATGAATCAATTGCGCAGGAAGAATAAAGAGAACCTGAACCGAGAACCTCAGAAAGCCAAGGAATATCAGATCGATCCTGTTGGTCTTGGATCGACTGGCCACTTTACTCACCCTTTCCATTGCAATTGAAAGCCTCGAGGACGACTTCCCCATTGAAGGATCCAATTTGATGCTTTGAAACAAGGACCAGATGCGTAGCGCCCAGCTTTTCAGCTCTTATGGCCGCGTAAGTTTTGGCAATAGGTTCCCAACTAGGATTTTTGCCGTAACCCGATGAACCGGTGACCTGGCCGAGAGACTTACACTGTCGAATCTCATCCGCCTTCACTTCTACCGGTCTCGCGAAGGCTGAAGTCCATAGCGCTATGGCAGTAAACGCGAAAAAAAGTAGTTGCTTTAGATAACGCTTCATATAGACCTCAAAGCCAGAGCACCGAACCCAAGTCCAGGTTGTTTCGGATCGAAACATACACCGTTTCGCATCGAAACAAAATAGCCCTGATTCCAAAAGTTGATCCCTCTCCTCCTAAGCCAGATCAGTGGCAGTCACTCTCCCAGTCAAACGCGAAGTAATGCCTTTGCTGAGCCAGAATTACCGAACTTTCCCAGATGGTTGTTCCTTTGAGCTTGGATGAATCGTGTCGGCCGGATCAGTCCGATCGGACTTCTAAAATGGACAATGAAGTCGTCGCAGGGAGCAATTCATGCGCTGCGATCAATAAAGAAGTGGCTGATCAATTGAGGCAGGATCAAATATCCCCTTGATGTGAAACTCAGATTCCCTCAGGATTTCTGTATCGTTTCGATATAATCACGACTCGATACGATCCAGCCAAACAGTCCCCTCCTCTGATTGCTATGAATGCCGAATCACGTGTGCCAAGCTTCATTGTTTATCAGCTTTGCCTTTGTTTTTTCTTACTTGCATGGATGGGCCCTCTAAGGGCCGACGAAATCGAGGAAACCTCCGGACTTGTGGACTTCGCCCTCGGATCAAAATCTCACCAGCCGCTCTTCGACTATGGCATTCGCTGGGGCGGCTGGTTGAATGTAGGCGTTACCGCCAATGCAAACTCGCCCGCAGATAAGTTCAACGGTCTTGTGACCTTTGGCGATCGTGCAGGTGAACTTCAGGTCAACCAGTTCTACGGATATCTGGAACGAAGCATTACCCTGAGTGGAAACGAATTTGATCTTGGTGGCCGTTTTGACATCAACTATGGAACGGACTCAATTTTTATTCAGGCCTATGGCTCCCCTGCCCTGAACCCTCGTAGCGGATTTGCTGAAAATAGAGGGAATTACGATCTTCACCTGACCGGCTGGAATCAGCGTTTTTATGCGTTGGCGCTACCTCAGGCCTATGTTGAGGTGAACCTACCTGTCGGTAATGGGCTCGCCGTAAAGGCTGGCCATTTCTATACCCCCATTGGATACGAAGTCGTCACGTCACCAGATAACTTTTTCTATACCCATGCCTATACCATGCAATATGGAGAACCCTTCACACACACAGGATTTCTCGGAAGTTATTCGTTTAACGAAAATTGGTCGGGCATCCTTGGAACCGTCACCGGCAGTGCAACCGGGGGCTGGGATGGCAACTTCAATACCAATCTCACCAGTTGGGATTTCATTGGTGGAGCGACCTGGAATAGTGATGACAACACGTATTCAATCAACCTGAACGCAACCGCTGGTCCCACAGGAGGCCGCGATAACAACACCTGGGCCATCTTCAGTCTTGTTGGCAAGGCCAACTGGTTTGATCAAACACTCCATTACGTAATCCAACACGATCATGCCTTCGCCAATAACGTGCAGACATCCTCCGGACAGAAGGATGCTCAGTGGTACGGCATCAATCAGTTCCTGATCTATGACTTGAGAGAAAACCTCGGGGTGGGGGTTCGAGCAGAATGGTTTCGCGATCAGGATGGATTTGCAGTCGCCGGGCCAGATCGTTGCGATGCGGCATACAACCTAAGGGTTCCGGGTGATATCAGTTCTGGCTATTCCTTTGCGTGCAATCCCAACCGCATAGCGGCTTATCAGAATCACGGCGCCAACTACTATGCGCTGACAGCGGGGCTTAACTACAAGCCACTTCGCTGGATCACGGTAAGACCGAATGCACGTTATGACTTTTCATCCGCAAACATGTTTATGAATTCTGCGGGAGACATGCTGGATTATCAGTTCACTTTTTCAACGGATCTGATCGTCATCTTCTAATTCAGGTGACATGGTCACTGTTTAACGAACACTCGTTTTAGCCGATTGAGAGTAAATTCACTCCATTCTTTTCATAATCGGCAAGGCTAAACCGAGAGAGTTTTTCATCATCGAAATCATGCTCTTCGAATTGTCACTGCGATTTCATCTCAAAGGTTGAACGAAACCATGCTTGATTGTGCATAATCCCCGGTTGAGGCTCTGATCAATCGATATAGTCGTTAAAGATTCAATGCGAATAGCCTTCTTAGCCGTTGCGCTTCTTTTCATGACATCGTGTGTCACTGAGGGTGCGCCCACTCTTGAACTATTTGGGGCCTATTTTCCTGATTGGCTTCTATACGGAGTCTTAGGCGTGCTTCTGTCGATCATTGCTCGCGTCGTAATGATCAAGACCCAAATGGAGAATGTGCTTCCATTCCAACTTCTGCTCTGCAGTTCGCTGGGGTTTGGGCTGGCTGCCGTGCTTTGGCTCATTTGACCGTCATCCTCAACCATGACAAAACCGAAGACCATATCCCTACTCATCATTGGATCAGTTCTGCTTTTGGGGCTTTTCATCGCCCGCCATATGTCACGACATCCGACATCGGACGATGCATCGATCGATGCAGAGGTTGTGCATATTGCATCGACCGTCAGTGGTCGATTACTGGAGCTTAAGGTTGAAGAAAACGCCAAGGTGAAAAAAGGCGAACTCCTTTTTAGGCTGGATCCAGAGACTTATGAACTAGCCGCAAAACAAGCCCAGGCAAATCTTGATATGGCATTGGCCGCGCTGGATACAAGGCGTCGAGTCGTTGCATCCGAAATGCTGAGCGCGAAAATTGCCGCAGATCAACAAAAACGTGCGACAACAAACTATGAACTATCGCAGAGGACAACGGAACGATTGAAACCCCTTGCAGGAAAAGCCTACGTTCCCGCCCAAGAGTTCGATCAAGCCCAAACCAGTCAAAGGGACGCTGCTACCACCCTGGAACAGGCGAAGAGTCAACGGGCTGCGGCTGAGTTCAACATTGGGAACGACAACGGCGCTCTAGCTGCGGTTAAAGCTGCTGAAGCCGCACTTGCCATAACTCAGAAAGCGCTCAGAGACACTGAAGTTTATGCATCTCAGGATGGCCGAATCGTCGGACTTTCTATTCGCGAAGGAGAAATGATCGCTCCATCCCAAAGTCTTTTCACGCTCATTTCTACTGAAGAATGGCACGCTGTTGCCAATTTTCGGGAATCCGATCTTCCATCCATTCGGGAAGGTGATTGCGCAACGGTTTACACCATGATTGATCGAAACCAATCCATTCGAGGCATCGTTGATGGCATCGGTTGGGGCGTCATGGATACTGATCGAATCAACGTACCAAGATCCGTTCCCTGGGTAGAAAAGTCACTGAACTGGGTGCGAGTGGCCCAACGCTTTCCTGTTCGGATCCGTCTCGATGAACCCCCGGAAGAGCTGATGCGCCTAGGTGCAAGCGCAGTCGTGCAGATCAATAGTGGTAGCGCCTGTAAAAACTGAAGAATTTAAAACGCCCCATGACGGCTCTTCAGCTCCTTTGCTTACCCTCAATTGAACGAGGCGAATTTGCCTTGCGATTGGCTATCGCGGCGGCTTTAACCACTTACCTCGTGATGTACTTCCAGACACCGGAACCGGCCTTGACGGCCTATCTGGTTTTTTTCATGAACAAGCCAGACCGCGTCACCAGCATTCTGACTCAGCTCATCATGATCGCGTTAATCACTATTGTGATTGGTGGAATTCTCTTCATGGCCACCTGGGTGATTGATTCCCCGTTTTGGAGAGTCATCAGCATGGTTGGGCTATCGATAGCTCTACTTTTCCTCGGATCTGCGAGCAAACTGAAGCCGATTGCAGCAACTCTCGCACTCATTACAGGATATAGCCTTGATCTTCTAGGCTCTGCTCCCGTTGGTGAAGCTGCAGTTCGGGGCCTCCTCTATGCATGGCTCTTTGTCGCAATTCCGGTAGCCGCATCAGTCGTTGTAAACCTTCTTATCGCACCTGCACCTGTATCTTTTGCTCGCCGGAAAATTGAGCAACGACTGAGCGTTGCCGAGGATTATCTTGCGGATATTAATCCAGAGGCTCA
>JBEGVN010000094.1:0-22261 GCA_041178325.1 Pseudomonadota bacterium | reverse complement strand
CCCGAAGAAACCGTCACTTATGCCAGTGATGCCCTGACCGCCTATCGTTCCGTTCCTGACGTTGTGGTCCTTCCTGAACGGGAGGATCAGGTCGTTGCGATCGTGGAACTCTGCAAGCAACTCAACGTTCCCATTGTGCCTAGGGGAGCTGGAACTGGTCTTGCCGGCGGCGTAAGGCCCATCGCAGGGGGCCTTGTTGTCTCCTTGGCTCGCCTGAATCGCATCATTGACCTGGATCCTGAGGCTGGAACGGCAACCCTTGAGCCTGGGGTTCGCAATCTCGCTATCAGTGAAGCCGCATCCCCTCATGGGCTTTTTTATGCCCCGGATCCCTCATCACAGATTGCCTGCAGCATTGGCGGAAATGTCAGCGAAAACTCAGGGGGGGTACACTGCCTCAAGTATGGGTTGACGCTCCACAATGTCCTAAAAATCCGTGGCGTGCTTTCAAGCGGGGAGATCATTGAAGTCGGCGGGGAATCCCCAGATGCCCCAGGCCTTGATCTTTTACCCCTGATTATTGGCAGCGAAGGCATGTTGCTGATCGTGACCGAGGTGACGGTCCGCCTCATTCCAAAACCTGCGTGCGCCAAGGTCGCCATGGCCAGCTTCGACAGCATTGAGGCCTGTGCAAATGCGGTCGCTGCCATCATTTCAGCCGGGATCATCCCCGCGGGCCTTGAGATGATGGATCAGGCGGCGACCCGCGCCGTGGAGGATTTCATTCACGCAGGTTATGACACCGAGGCCGCTGCGCTCCTTCTTGTTGAATCGGATGGGACAGAAACCGAAGTCCTCGAAGAAATGGAACGGATACGACAGGTCCTTGGAGGCGCGGGGGTTCGTTCCATCGTGGTCTCGACCTCCGAAGCCGAACGTCAAAGAATATGGAGCGGGCGGAAAAATGCCTTCCCGGCCGCAGGTCGGGTTGCACCCGAATACTATTGCATGGATGGAACGGTCCCAAGGCGTCAGATGGCCCCGCTGCTTGCCCATATTTCGATGCTGGAACGCCAGCATGGGCTGCGCTGCATGAATGTGTTCCATGCCGGGGACGGCAACATGCATCCCCTGATCCTCTTTGACGGCAAGATTCCGGGCGAATGGGCGCGCGCTGAAGCCTTCGGCAATGCCATCCTCGAAAAGTGCATCGCGCTCGGGGGGACAGTCACCGGCGAACATGGGGTCGGCGTTGAGAAACTGGACAGCCTGTGTGTTCAGTTCTCGGACGAAGAAAGGGATGTTTTTCATGCCCTCAAGGCTGTTTTCGACCCGCTTCAGATTCTGAACCCCGACAAGGGAATACCTACGCTTCGTCGCTGCGTGGAGCATGGACGAAAAAGGATGGACGCTCATTCGATTCGAGCGTCAGGGCTGGAGCAGTTCTGATGGATTCGCTGAGGCACTTCTATACCGAAGCCATCAAAGAGGCCTGTGCAAAAGGAACCTCCCTGCGGATCCGTGGCCAGGGCACCCGTGATTTCCTCTCCTTCCCATCGGCCAGTGAAATCATCGATACGCGAGCCTATCAGGGCATCATCACCTATGAGCCTGAAGAATTGTTTATCACGGTACGCGCCGGAACGCCTCTAGTGGAGGTCGAAGAAACCTTGAATCGCAAAGGCCAGCATCTCTGTTTTGAACCCCCTTGCTGGAACGACGGAGGCACCATAGGCGGCATGGTGGCTGCGGGCTTTGCAGGTCCCCGCAGAATGCTTTCAGGGCCACTTAGGGATCATCTTCTGGGAGTTCGTGTTCTGGATGGGCAAGGCCGAAATCTCCATTTTGGCGGAACGGTCATCAAGAATGTTGCCGGCTATGACGTCTCCCGTCTTTTTGCCGGCTCCTGGGGTCAACTCGGGCTCTTGCTCGAAGTCACCTTGAAGGTGTTACCCAAGCCGGTCTCTTGTCTGACCCTGGCCATGGATATGGACCAAGCCGAAGCCTTGCGATGGTTGCGTCTTGCCCGCTCTCGACCCTGGCCTCTCAGTGGCAGCCTTTTTATGGGGTCCCAATCAGGACGGCTCTGGGTCAGACTGGAAGGGGGGGGTGCCGCTGTTCATGAGGCCGTCATTGCGATTTGCAAAGACATGCCGATGAAAAAGATCGACCCTGAGGAAGCCGATACACTGTGGCGCAGCCTTAAAACGCAGCCCCATCCTGCCCTCAGCAAGGCTGAAAGCGAGACTTCAAGCCTCTGGCGGATCGCCTTGCCCCCTTCTACCCCTCCTCTGCCACTCGAGGGCATGACCGTCATGGAGTGGGATGGCGGATTACGCTGGTGGCTGGGGAAAGGCGATGTCCCTTCAATCAACGAACTTCTGAGCGAATCGAAGGGCTGGGCGACGCCCTTTGATCAGCGTTATTGCGCGGCAAGGCTTTCGAATTCAGCCTTTCAATCGGAATCGGTCCGATCCCGCATTCAGTCAGGCGTCAAGTCTGTATTTGACCCCCATGGAATTTTCTCAGGGAATCCAGATGGATAGCTTAGGCGCCATAAAGCCCTCACAGGACCTGAATGATCTGATTTCACGGTGTGTGCACTGTGGATTTTGCAACGCCACCTGCCCGACCTATCTTGCAACAGGTCTCGAACTCGAAGGCCCTCGAGGGCGGATCGCACTGGTTCGCTCCATGCTGGATCACCCGTCGGTGACTGAAAAGACCCGTTCGCACTTCGATCACTGCCTAACCTGCCTTGCCTGTGAGACCACCTGCCCCAGTGGGGTGGAATATCGCCACATCATTGACGGAGGACGTCAATGGCTCGAGGCGACGAAACCCAGGAGCCTCATCTCACGGCTACCCCGACTTGTCCTGACTCGGGCCATGAATCACCCTGAATGGCTGAGCCTCGCATTCAAGGCAGGACGCAGATTGAGGTTCCTTTTTCCGCGGTCTTTTGCCGCCTACCTTAAGGTTCCGCGTCAGGGAATGCCATCAGACGCTAAAGCCCATGGAACAGGACGAAAGGTCCTCATCATTGGTGGCTGTGTTCAGCGGGCAGTGGCCCCCGGAATCGACGATGCTCTTGCAACGATTCTGGCCAGACTCGCGTATCAGGTGATCCGGATCACGAAAGCCGATTGTTGTGGGGCCCTCGGCTATCACCTGAGTGAAATACAGAGCGCAAAGGCCCAGGCCAGAAAGACATTGAATGCCCTCGCGCCTTACCTCAACCCGGCCGAAGAGCCCCATCCTTTTATCATCATGAGCAGTTCAGCCTGTGGCCTGATGCTAAAGGACTACCGAACCGTGTTGAAGGGTGACACCGCATGGGAGCAAAAAGCCGAGCAGATTCTTCCATGGCTCCTGGATCCCCTGGAGATACTCGAAAGACATGTGGAAGAGCTCAAACAAATCATGACCGTCTTGCCCCCCCCGGGGGGCCCCCTCAGGCTCCATGAGCCTTGCACCTTTCAGCATGGACTTCGTCTTCGGGGTCGTCTGGCGGCACTTTTTCAAGCGCTGGGTTTTAACCTGACGGAAGCACCCTCCTCCCATATCTGTTGCGGTGCCGGAGGTATTCATCCCCTTTTAAATCCGGATACCGCAAATACTTTGCGCATCCAGAAGCGAAAAGCGCTCGGCCTTGGTACGTCTGAAACCGCGATCGCGCTGACGGCCAATATCGGTTGTATGCTTCATCTTGATGAAACGGGCGATGTCCACCACTGGGTCGAGTATTTGGCGTCAAGGCTAAAGTGAAGCGTCAGGGCCGGAAAGTTATCCCGAACAGCACCCCTTTTCTTCCTGAACTGGCGGACACTTCACCGATCCATAGGAGCAAAAGACGCAACAATCACCGGTAAGCGGCCTTAATAACGCCCCACACCCCTCGCACTCGTAAAAAAACTGGCAGGCATCTGTTGGCATAGTTTCAAGTTCCTCGTGGCCACAGCAAGGGCAACGAACCGTGGATTGAAGGATAGTATTTGCCATAGTCGATTTGGGATTTTCTTGAGGGGCCTCTAGCATGGACCTTTGGAATCAGATTAACGATAAACAATGCGCATCATCAAATCCGCCTTCCACTGCACCCTGATACGCGGGGTTCTTCTTTTGTTGTTGAGCCCGATCTGCCATGCAGAATCACCCATCCGGCCTGATCCAAGGCTGACTCCCGGGGCCATCTTGTCGACCGATCCCGATGAAATCTGTGTCCCCGGTTATTCCAAGCGGGTACGAAATGTGTCGCGGGAAACCAAGGAACTGGCTTATCGCCTTTACGGCATCATGACTCGCGCCCCGGGTGAATTTGAGGTCGACCATCTGATCAGTCTGGAACTTGGGGGATCCAACGCCATTCAGAATCTTTGGCCGGAATCCTTTCTTACCCAACCATTAAACGCGCACGTCAAGGACGAGCTTGAAAACACGCTGCACGCTCTGGTTTGCGATGGAAAGATTTCTCTGGAAGAAGCTCAGAAGGCGATCGCGACGGATTGGGTGCAGGCATACGAAACCTATATGGGCCACCGACCGGGCATCGCAACAGAAAGACCGCCCAAGGAGTCCGCGTTCGGATCTCAGAGTACGTCAACCCCTGTTGCGGCATGTCCTGATGATACACCGATCAAACTCTCAAAGTCCGGGATCCTCCATCGACCGGAAGATCCGAATTACAGTCGGACAAAACCCGTCCGGTGTTTCTCGACCATTGAAGAGGGAATCGCCCAAGGGTTTAGGCTTCCGAGAAATTAGCGTCACCCGAAAACTGTTGATCCAATTGTCACCAATCTAATTCAACGCCTGACGTTTTTTCAGCGCATCCTCATAGAGAGGCATCAGCTTCTTTGCTTCTTCCTTGACATGCGATAGGCGTGAACGGGTGTCAGGATGCGTGCTCAGCCATTCCGGGGCACTAGCACCCTCGACTTGAAGCATCTTGCTCCACAGGCTCACAGCGGCTTCCGGGTTATACCCCGCTTGGGCCGCAAGTTTCAGTCCGACCGTATCCGCTTCAGTCTCGGCCTCTCTGCTGTTGGGAAGCTGTAGCCCCACATCAGCGACGGAGTTGGCAATCGGTGCGAGGCCAGAAAGGTTCACACCGAAGAGTGTTCCAGCCAAAACGCCGGCCGAGACTCCCACTTGCTGCATCCGATTTCGCGACAGTTTTTCTGCTTGATGCGAGAGCAACGCGTGGGAAATCTCATGCCCCATGACCGCTGCAATCTCATCATCACTGGGGTTAATCTTGGACAGGAGTCCTGTGTAGACCGCCATCTTGCCACCGGCCATGCACCAAGCATTGACCTCGTCCGACTTCAAAACATGCACTTCCCAATTCCAGCCTCCCGTATTGGGTCGTAGTGCAATCGCCTCTCGAATGAGCGGGTTGGTAATGGCCTTTATTCGAGCCAGTTGGGCGGGATCGTCATCCAAGGTCTGACTCTTGCTGGCCTCCCCGATGAGTTGGGAATAGGACTGGGCGGATTCAGCAGCGGCCTGTTCGTCGCTCACCACCATGGCCTGTTGACGACCGGTTATAGGATTACTGACACAGGCGGTCAGTACCAGGCCAGAGAGAAGAAAAATAGGGCGTAGATTCATTCGGGAATTTCAGTTGAAAGACTCAGGGGGGGAGTGCACACAGTGCAGATGTGGGTGTGAGGGCAGAAAATCTCAAGGGATCCAGATCATCCAGAGGCGGAAAATTTTAACCGCTGGGTGATACCCGCTGAAAAAGGCCTGTCCGAGGATCAGATGTGATGCCTTATCCCAGAAGGATTCTAGCGCCCGCAGTCACCATCAGGGCACCACAGAGCCGGGTGGCCCAGGGGGCGTTGGCCACCCTGGATCCCAGGAACCAACCTGCGGCCTGCAGCGCGGCCGTGGCCGTCATGAACCCGAGACCATAGTCCAGGGCACCGACGGTTGCCGGAATTTCAACTCCATGGGCGTAGCCATGCAGAAGGCCCGCGGCAATGGAAAGACCATAGCCCAGGAATCGGGGAAACCATCCGGCGATCAGGAGACCCAAGAGAATCACCGAACTGGCAAGGCTCGGCTCAAGCCAATACGGAGAGGAAGGCAAAACGGCAAGGAGTGCTCCCGCTCCGACACTGGGCAGAAGGAGAACGAGCATGCGAGACGAATAAGCCTTTGCCTGACTTCCGAACCAAAAGCCGATCCCGCACATGGCAAGCAAATGATCCAGACCGTTCATGGGGTGAAGAAAGCCATCAACCACACCCAGAGCTTCGCCTTGTAGCAGATGCGCTGCGGCATCAAATGACGACAGGAGAAGCGTCAGCAAAGTGACAATCGCTGGAATTTTTCTCATTGAAGACTCGATCAGGGATGAGGGGCTTTAGCACTCTGGAGTATAGCGCTCGGAATCGCGGTGGGAGTGATTCGGCCCACTCGCATTTCATGGCGTCCCTGACGTAAGATTCAGGTCAAAAGCCAACTTTCCCAAACTACCGGAACCACCCATGAATCTCCGCGCGCTGGTCACCCTCCCCCTTCTCTCCCTCACCTTAGGATGTGCAAGCCAGACGCCGCTTTCGGCCGAGCAACGTACCGTCAGTAAATCCCAAAAAATCAGCGAAGCGCCCCATGTGATCCGGGAGGTGACGGATGAATCCATGGTCCGCATCGTTTCGGTTGAAAGGACGGGTATCGACGGGATGATCGTCCACACCAAGACGCAGGACACCACGACCTTTACCGATGCATCACGGGTTCAGACCACCATGGTCGTCGATTATGACTGCGATCACCGTTTCTTTCGTGATGCGAGTGTGACCATCATCCATACGTTCAAAAAATCGGCAACCCAGAAACCCATCAGTTATCCACTCGACAACCAGTGGCTCTCCATTGATGGACCTGATGCGAGTGCCGACAAGAAATTGGCTTTGAAACTTGTATGCGGACAAGACTAGCGCGACTTGATCAGGAAACCTGAGATTTCTCTTGCCCCTCTTGATTTGTCTTTGAGCCGCCCCACATCGGTCTCGTAAAGGGAGCAGAGCCCTGCTCTCAAAATTCAAGGAGACCTATATGAGCGCAGTACTTGCACGCACCCTCTTGGACGACATTTTCAAGGATGTTCCTGCCAGCTATTTTGTTCGGCCAGTGCATGGAGATCGCGTCCAGAATCCCGACCAGATCCGTCTCGATGTTCAGGAGTCAGGTCCAGACTACATTGTTCACGCGGATATCCCCGGCGTTCGCCGTGAAGACATCGACGTCAGCATTGATGGGAACAAGGTGACCCTGACTGCAACGTTCCGCCCCGAAGATCGCAAGATCGAAGATAGCAAAACCCTTCATAGCGAACGTTACACGGGCACCGTGACAAGGGCCTTCAAGCTCCCGGCAGAGATCGATCAGTCCACCGCGAAGGCCCGATATCAGGACGGAGTCTTGAGCCTGACCTTACCCAAAGCGAGCGCACGGAACACCCGCCTGGTTATCGAATAAGTTTCGACAGGAGGGCCCTTTGGTCACCCGAAGAGGGGCCCTTCTTTCCGGCAACGGTTTACCTCAACCATCCATAAGTATTTCTTCTATTAGCCATATGAAATATTGATTGGATCTTATGAGAGGAGATCATTAATCTAACCCTGAAGGTGCTTATTTTTTGACTCCTCTTCAGCCGCGCTTGAGCTTTGCTCGCGCGGTTTTTTTTTGCTTTTTTCCATCCAGGGAAAGCCCAGGGGCAAGGCCGGGAATCAGTGACGCTTGAACCCGATCCGGGTCAATTGACGGATCAGTGCAGCGAAGATCAATTTGCTGTCATCCAGGATGGTAAAGACCGGCGGGATGACGATCAGGCTCAGGACCGTCGAGGTCACGAGGCCTCCGAGCACTGCAAAGGCCATTGGGCTTCGAAAAGAGGTATCGGCTTCTCCCAGTCCCAGGGCAATGGGCAACATCCCTGCCCCCATGGCAATGGTCGTCATGACCACGGGACGCGCTCTTTTGCTGCAGGCATCCACGAGCGCAGAGAATCGGTCCATGCCGTGATCCCGTCGGGCAACAATCGCATATTCGACCAACAGGATCGAATTCTTGACGGCAATCCCCATCAACATGACGAGGCCGATCAGAGAGGGCATGGAGAAAGCCTTTCCTGCGAGCAGAAGCGCCACGAAGCCGCCGCCGAAAGCCGTTGGAAGGGCAGCGAGAATACTCACCGGCTGAATGAGGTCCTTGAACAGAAGGACCAAGACAACAAAGATGCAAAGGACTCCCGTAAGCATCGCAAGACCAAAGCTTCCAAAGAGTTCCGCCATCATCTCGGCATCTCCGACATCCACCCTTTGGATGCCCGGCGGAAGGGAACGAAGACTGGGGAGCTGCGCCACGGCCTCGGTGACCTCCCCAAGGGGCAAGCCAGAGAGCTCAATCTCAAAATTGATGTTCCTGACCCGATCGTAACGACGAATGACCTGGGGTCCACTGGAGAGCTCCAGCTTGGCGACTTGCCCCAAGAGTACCGAGCCCACCCCCGGCTTGGTGGATGGCACCGGAAGCCGGGCCAAAATATCCAGATCGTTACGCCCGGACTCATCCAGTCGCACCATGACCGGAATCTGACGACGGGCAAGATTGAGCTTCGGCAAAGACCAGTCGTAATCGCCCAGGGTCGCAATTCTCAAGGTTTCCGAGATGGCGGCGGCCGTCACACCTAAATCCGCGGCCGTATCAAAATCGGGATGGACCGCAATCTCAGGCCGTGTCAGAGCCGCACTGGAGGCAACACTTCCGACCCCATCTATTGTTCGAAGCTCCCGTTCAACGTTCCGGGCCACGTCAGAAAGCTGCTTTGCATCATCGCCGCTCAGGGTCAGGATGTATTTTTCCCCAGAGCCCCCAAGCCCGACTTTGGTCCTTACCCCTGGAAGATGCTCAAGACGGGAGCGAATCGCCTTCTCGATCACCTGTTTTCGGACCGATCGCTCACTGCGGTTGGCCAGCGTAATGGTCAGGGTGGCTTTACGGACCTCCGCCTCCGCCTGTCCGCCCATGGGATCACTACCCGCAGCCCCGCCGCCAATGGTCGTGTAAACGTTCCGGATTTCAGGAATATCCCTCAATAGCTCCCGAGCACGCTCGGCGCTGGCGTGAGTTTGGGTCAATGTAGACCCTGGGGGAAGCTCCACAAAGACCTGCGTCTGTGGATTGTCATCTGCCGGAATGAAGCCTTGCGGGAGAAGCGGGATCAGCATCAGGGAGCCGATAAAAAAAAGCCCGGTTCCCGCAAGGGTCGCCCAGCGGTGCCGGAGGCAGTAGCGAACGACATTAAGGTATCTTGGCATTACCCATCCCGGGATCTCTTCCTCGGGAGAGCTCGGTTTAAGAAGATAGGCCGCCATCATCGGCGTCAACATGCGGGCAACGACGAGGGAAGCGAAAACAGCCAGAGCGGCAGTCCAGCCGAACTGCTTGAAAAAACGGCCCACAATGCCGCTCATGAAGGCCGTAGGCAGGAAGACCGAGATCAGAGCAAAAGTGGTTGCAACCACCGCAAGGCCAATTTCATCAGCCGCTTCCATGGCCGCGTCGTAGGGCGATTTCCCCATCCGCAGATGGCGAACAATATTCTCGACCTCGACAATCGCATCATCCACCAGAATACCGACCACCAGGGACAATGCCAGAAGCGAGACAACATTCAGGCTGAAATCAAAGGCATACATGCCGATGAAAGTCGGGATGGCCGACAAGGGCAAAGCCACCGCGGAGACGAAGGTTGCCCTGACATCCCGAAGAAAAAGCCAGACCACCAGAACCGCCAGCGCCGCACCTTCATATAGCAGCGCCATCGAGGCGTTGAACTCTTCCTGAACGGGTTGCACAAAATTGAACGCCTCAGTCAGCACCAAATCAGGATCCTTTGCCTGGATCTCATCGAGAACCCTTCGAACACCGGCGCCGACTTCAATCTCGCTCGCTCCGCGGCTTCGGCTGACCTCGAAACCGACGACCTCTTCGCCATTGAGAAGCGCGAGCTGCCGATGGCTTGCCACGGTATCGCGGATCTCAGCCAGCTGATCGAGCTCAATCCTCCGCCCATCCGGAATTACAATCGGCAAAGACCTGAATTCACTGGCGCTCGAGAGGTTGGCGAGCGTCCTGACGGGTTGTTCCCCCCCACCCAGTTCCGCGCGTCCACCCGCGCCCTCTCTTTGCGTGAGGCGGAGCTGCCGCGAGACATCCGCCGCACTCAGTCCCAAGGACTGAAGTTTCAGAGGATCAAGACGTATCGCGATCTCGCGATTGCCGCCGCCCACTCGCGTGACGGCGCCAACACCCGGCACGGCCAGGAGCTTCCTGACAATGACATCATCCACCAGCCAGGACAGTGACTCCTCATCACGATCCTTGGAGTCGATGGTATAGGCCAGGATTGGCGCTGCCACAACATCCAGCTTGGTGACCACAGGATCGCGAAGGTCACTCGGAAGATCCGCCCGGATCTTTGAGACGGCCGAGCGGGTGTCATCCAGGGCCTCATCCAGCGGTTTTTCAAGCCGAAACTCCAGCGTGACAATGACGCTGCCGTCCTGAATCTGGGTTGTCGTATGCTTGAGCTTTTGGAGCGTCGCTACCGCATTTTCAAGTTTTCGGGCAACTTCCGTCTCAAGTTGCGGTGGGGAGGCCCCAGGGAGACTCGCCATGATGCTGACCGTCGGGAAATCAAGATCCGGAAAATTCTGGATCTTCATCATCTTGAAGCAGTAGATCCCGCCGAGAGTCAACAGCACGAACAGCATGATCGCCGGAAGGGGTGTCCGGATGCAGCCTGCCGAGATATTCATTCGCTGATCCTGACCCGATCCCCGTCCGCGAGGAAGGCGCCACCGGCACGAACGAGATGATCTTCGGGCGCTATACCCTGAACGACTTCGATGGCATCACCATCCGTCCGTCCCAATTCGAGCTTGACCTCTTCGACCCTCGCCATCCCGTCTTTGGCCTCAACGACCTTGAAGGCATAGCTAAAGCCATCGCGAAGCGTAATTGCCGTTCTGGGAATCGTCAGCCCCTCGGCCGATCCGACGCTGAAATCGCCATGGCCATACATTCCGGGCTTAAAGCCGCGATCCGCCGCCCCGGGGAGGTCGACGTAAATGATGCCGAAACGGCTTGAAGGATCGAGCCCGGGCCCGACCATGCGAACCACCCCCTCCAGCGTCCCGACATCAGGTACACGAAGAGTGACCTTCGTTCCAATCCGGATTCTCGGAAGTTCGGTCGCGGTGACTTCGGCGCGCCATTCCAGGCGCTGCTGTCTTATTAGCCGAAACAGTTCCTGCCCCTCCAGCGTTACGCCGCCAAGAACGGCCGAGCGCTGGATCACAATGCCATCGTCATTGGCCAGAACCTGCGTATGCCGCATTCTGAGCTTCTGGATTTCAACCTGTGCTTTGGCCGCCCGCATCCGGGCTTCAGCCGTCTTTTCTCCGGTCAGGTATTGTCCGGCCTGAAGGGCGCTTAGGGCACCTTCATCAATGATCTGGCGGACTCTTCGGGCATTGTCGCGCGCCTCCTGGAGCGTCGCTTCCGCTTCGGCCAGGACCGCCTCGCTGTTTTCCAGATCGGATGCCACCCGTTCCCGGTCAAAGAGCGCGAGCACTTGGCCCTTCTTCACCCGATCCCCGACCTGTGCCTGAATTTCCACCAGCCGAATCCCTGAAAGTTCGGCGCTGATGACGGCCTCCTGCCAGGCGCTGATCGAACCGTTGGCTGCGAGCGTGATCGGAAGGGTAGACACGACAGGAGCGATCCACTCGATGGTGAGAGCCGCCTTGGAACTGACCTGAGGAGCCGGCGTCTCACCGGATCGGAAAAAGTATCCCATCATGAGGATCAGCCCCGCGATAATCCCAAGGCGCATGCGGCCCGATGTTTGCCGAATCCAGTCGTTCACGGTTTATAGTCCTCTGCCTTTTGGCCGGTCACAGGATTTCTGGGATCCTCGCGAACGGGGATGGCCGGCGCCACGCCCTCCGGATCCTGCCATCCCCCGCCTGCTGCACGATAAAGAGCCACCCACGCCGAAACCTGTTCCTGCTCCAGATCAGCAAGCGTTCTGCGGGCCACCAGGGTTTGCCGCCTCGCCTGCTCCAGTTCGAGAAGATTGCCAAAGCCGGCCCGATAGAGATGATCGGTTGCCGTAAAGTTCTTTTCATAGCCCATCAAGGCTTCCCGTGCTCTCGGGAGCCGTTCTTCCGCCGTCTTGAGTCGCACCAGCGCCACCTCGACTTCCTTGACTGCCGTACGAACCGTCGACTGAAAACGGGTCTTCGCCGCCTCGAACTGAATGCGCGCCGCCTCGACATCCGCAAGTCTTTTGCCGGCATCAAAGATGGGCATCGTCAACGTCGGGCCAAAGGACCAGGTGTTTGCAAAATAGGTGCTGGCGGCACTCGCGCCCGCTGCATAGGGGCTCAATGCACTCAGCCCACTAACCGTCTGGATCTGGGGCGTGATGTTGCCGGTCAGACTCAAGCGCGGATAACGCTTGGCCTCTTCGACCCCAATACGCGCACTGGCTTCAGCCACCTGTTCTTCGGCCGCAGCAACATCCGGGCGCTGCAGCAAGGTCTCGGCAGGAAGCCCCTTGAGCCTGAAAGGGGGCGGCACGGGAAGTCGGGCAAGCGATTCGGGTTTTTGCGTCAACCGATAACGGACCTCGACTTCTGTCATGCCGGTCAGTGCCACCAGCCCCTTGATCGAACGTTCGCAAAGGCCCTGTTGGCGCACAAGGTTTTCTTCAGCATCGGCATGAGATGCCTTGGCGAGCGCCATATCGGCCGGGGGGCGAAGCCCTGCAACGCCGGCAAGATCAACAAGGCGGGCTGACTCTCGGCGGGACACCACGTCTTTTTCCGCGATCAGGATCAGGGCCTGACAATACCGAAAGTCGATGTAGGCATTGGCCACCTCGACCGCAAGTGCCACACGGGCGTCATGCCAGGCACTGTGCCTTGAGGCGAGATTACCCTCCGCCGCTTCGCGATGACGCGAAATCCCGCCAAAAAGATCAATTTCCCAGTTGGCCTGGAGGCCGGCCTGATATCGCGTCCAGTCAAACGGGGGCCCGCCGAAGGTCGAGCGGGATTTCAGCATGTCGACCTGCGTATCAAGCCGTGGCAGTCCGTTGGCCATCGCCATAACCATCTCTGCACGCGCTGATTCAATCCGTGCCCGGGCATCGGCAACCGAGGCGCTGACCCTTTGAGCTTCAGTCAGGAAACGAAAGAGTTCGGGGTCTTTGAATTGGAGCCACCAGTCGCGAAGGTCCGCCGGCATGGCTGCTCGGGTCTCGGGGATGTCCGGCTGCTCGGATTGCCAGGACTTGGCCGCCTGGGTTTCAGGCTTTACGTAGTCGGGACCCACGGTGGTAAGGAGTCCCCCTGTACATCCATTGAGGATGAGGAGGATCCAGAGTGCATAGCAGGGTCGTTTCAAATCAGAGGCCAAGGGGTCAGGAAATCACGTCTCAAACCAATGAGGATACCACTCAGAACCCCTGCCCTGCCCGCGTCAGGGTGCTTTCAACCGGATAGCGGGGAAGATTCCATCGCCTCCACGACCTCGGAAAGGGATTCGCTTTCGGCGATGCGCGTGGATTCCATCTCATCCAGAGATGGAACCAGGGGATCCGATTCTGCAACCACCCGGGATCGAACCGCCGTTTCAATGGCCGCAATCCGCCTTGCAATCCGAAGGATACGCTGCTGCCATTGGTAGGCCGCCTCGGACCGATGCCGGTTGGTCAAAAGCCCGGACAGCCAGAGGCTGTCAATCAGCACCATCAGTTCATCAAGGCCTTCGATCATTGCGAGAAAATCCAAGGCTCTCGGGCAGAGGATACGGATTTTTACCTCCCCGGGATGGCTATAGTTGGGAATGAGTGTGACTCCCTCGGTCTCCCGGAGTGCGGAAACGCGGGCGATCTCGCTGGCAAGGGCCTGGGCCCCTTCCTCGATCAGAGCACCGGATTCCGCCTCGATGCGGTCGGCGATCGCCACCGGCAGGGTCGCCCTGAAAACTACCGCGATAGCATGCAGCGACCGCAAGACACGATCCCCCTCACGGGCCATGATACGTTGTGCTTGCTCGCTTCGAAGCGACAGGCTTCGCTCAAGGACGGGTCGACTGTAGGGTCTTGGTTTGCTGCTCGCCATGGAAGGGACTCCGTTGTCATTGGGAAACCCTGAGACTAGCTTCACAGGAGAGAAGTGAGCCCTTTCAAAATGCGGAAGTTGTAATGCTTAAAAGGGGTAATGTCCTACCCGTGAATCATGCGCGACCTGGAGTCGCTGAATGATCCTGCGGATCAAACCGAATCCCCGAAGCTCGAGCCAGATCGAGAATTTGCATGAGGATGACATCGGCCTGCCGCAGCTGCTCCGCACTATTTTTGGCTTCCTGCGAAAATTCAATCCGAATCTCAAGCCCCTCCGGCAGAATCTCTGCCAGTGAAACGCGAATGCTTTTTTCATTAACGTTCGGGTTCTCTTTTAGCAAGGCTTCAATCCCAAGCTTGAAGTGTGAGAGCGTTTCCAGTGAGGTCAAGAGCCCTATCTTGATGCTCTTTTTGACCCGCCAATGCTTTCGAAGGGTCAGGTTTTCGATCGGTGTCCGAATGATTTCACTGCTGGGCACAATCAGGGTGGTGCCATCGCCGGTCCGGAGTTGTGTCGTTCTGAACCCGATATTCTCAACCTGACCTTCAATGGAACCGGTCTTGATGATGTGTCCAATCCGAAATGGCTTCTCAAACATGATGATGAGCGATCCCAAAAGATTGGCCAGTGCCTGCTGTCCGGCCAAAGCCACCGCAAGGCCGCCAATGCCGAGCCCCGCCATGATGGAATAGGACGGAAGACCGATCCGGCTGGCGCCTTCGATCAGGATGGCGATGGCGATAGCCAGCGCCAAAAGTCGACTTCCCAGTCGAATCAACTGGCTGTCGGTACTGTCCGTTTTAATGCGCTCGAGCTTTATGACCCATTCGGTCAGCCAACGAAAACCACTCCAGACCAGCGTCGTAAGCGCGATGTAGTCAAAGCCCCAGAGCGCCTCGGTCAGATGGGAATAGAGCCGCGGCGTGACTTCAAGAACAACGTCAAGAATGTACACGACACTGGGAATCATGATGATGAGGGAGAGCGAGGGCAAGAATACCCAAGGAACGTTTGTTGGGGATTTGCGTCCGGAAAATTTATCACTCAGGCGGAATGCGCCCCAGCAAATGCCACCCATCGTCCCCAAGAGGATCAAAAGCGCCATCCAGCGCCAGAGGGGCTCACCCCAGACGGGGCGATTCGTCCATGGATCACCCTCGAGAAACCAGCGGGATGGAATCACTCGGGCTGTCACGAGCGCAACCCCTGTCGGCTTCATGAACAGAAAGTCGTACATGTGCGCTGAAGTCCCGCTGCGTCGAGGCTCATCCTTGATGGCTTCATACAGGAAAGGCACCTGATCCACCGTTTCCGGCGTGAAAAGATACTCACCCGCCCGCGGCCCTGACTCTACGAGGGCAATGGTGATATCGGAATCCGGAAGTTTCCATTTCTTGAAAGTCCGCCCCTGCATGGCCTCGGCATCAGGGACATCAACTGCTGACGGTAACGGCAAGCGATCAAGAATTTCCTTGAGCTGGATCGTCAGACGCCAGGATTGCTGTTCGAGAATCGCGACCGGAATGTGACTGAGATCCAGATACTTGGCCGTCAGCTTTCGGGACTTGTAGACCCGCGCCATGTGAATTCGAGTGGATGCCCTGTCGAGAAAGAGACGTGACGATTGAAGATAGGTCGTGACCAGACCCTCAGGCCCGAGGAGCGCGTTGTATCGGTCATCCGAAGCGGCGATGAATCCAAAGAGCGTACTTTTAGGACTTGAGGTATCGGCCGCAGGTAAAGCCGTGGCGAGTGCCCGCGCAGGAACTGCTGCAAACCAGACAAGAAGCAGCAGAAGGATCAGGATAGGTCGATTTTGCATGTTTCGAATTATGGCGGGCAAAGCGAGATGGAACAACGGAAAACCACCGCATGATGCCCGGTTTCGCCATCTTGAGCGGGACTGACGCGGACCCATGGCGTGCATGCTTCAATCATCATCCATCGTATGCCAGTACGCTGGCTGTAACGATTTTCTTGACCTTACGCCCTTCGGCTTAAGGTGAAAGGCCAGCTGGGCGCCTTCAAGGTACGCAGCCAATCCATGCCTCAGACCCCTGTGGCAACCACCCATCGCGGGATTCCCATGATCCCGCAAGGGTTCTTATGGGTTCTCCCTCGATCCTTCCCCTGACCGCACCACGGGAAGTTTTTCTCCTTTTGTCCCGCGTGCGGCGGGTGGAGTCATGATCATGTTGAATCGGGCAGAACTCATCGGACGACTCGGGCGCGACCCGGATGTCCGCTACACCCAGGAAGGCAAGGCCATTGCCAACCTGGCTTTGGCCACTACCGATGCCTTCAAGGACCTTGCGTCCGGAAAAAAGAAGGAACACACGGAGTGGCACCGCGTTGTCCTTTTTGGACGCCAGGCGGAAATTGCCGGGGAATACCTCAAGAAAGGATCGCTCGCCTATGTCGACGGCCGTCTTCGGACCCGGCGTTGGAAAAACAAGGAAGGCATCGAGATTTCGACCACCGAGCTGGTCGGAAGCAGCCTGACCCTGCTGGAGCGTGCACCCAAAGGAAAAGATCAGGCCACGGCGGCCTCACCCACCCCGGGTGAACCCACCGCCGACGATGGTTTCCTGGATTTTCCAGACCCGCCTTTCTAGACCTTAACCGACGGCGCCTTCGGGTGCCGTCTCATCCTAATTGGTTTCTTCATGCCCCACCGCACAGGATCTGGGGGGCCGCCCGATGCCGACGTCCGTGACGTCACGCATCCTGCAAACGCAGGCGTTTCATCCTTGAGGGATGACGGTGCCCTGAGGTGCCGGACCGGAGACGAGACGACCGGTCGTTCCTTCACGAAGGCATCTTCGTGATCCACCCCTACCCGGCCGGGAATCGACGCCCCGCCGGGGCGGCGTCTCCCGGTTTTTTTATGGAGACAGTCATGCACCATGCTTTTTCTCTGGCCGAAACCTTCGGCATTGCCGCACCGGATCATCTGACGGTTCCCGGTTTTGCCGATGGCACGCACCCCCTCATTCCTGCGCGCAGGGATTATGTCTTTCGACGTGAACCCTTGCGCGATGTCCTTGCGTTTCTCGCACAAAGCCATGGGGATGGGCTCTACATCACAGGACCTACAGGCTCGGGAAAGACCTCGCTAATCACTCAGGTGGCGGCAAGGCTTCATTGGCCCGTCCAGTCAGTTACCTGCCATGGCCGGCTCGAGCTTCAGGCTCTGATCGGACAGTTCACGCTGTCCGAGGGGAGCATGCAGTTCGTCCACGGTCCGCTGGCAACGGCCCTACATGAAGGCCATCTTCTGATTCTCAATGAGATTGACCTTCTTGAGCCCGCCGAGCTTTCGGGATTGAACGACTGTCTTGAAGGGCAGCCACTGGTGATTCCCCAAAATGGGGGTGAAGTGATCCACCCTCACCCGGCATTTCGTCTGATCGCAACGGCTAACAGTCGTGGCTCGGGTGATCGGACGGGGCTTTATCAAGGCGTTCTTCGTCAGAACATCGCCTTTCTGGACCGCTTCCGGCTCATCGAGATCGGTTATCCGGATCCTGAAGTTGAAGCCATGATGCTCGCGCTCAAGGTGCCGGAACTGTCCTCCGACATTCGTGATGGAATGATTCGGGTTGCGGGCGAAATCCGTCTTCTGTTCATCGGTCACGACAGTGTCGGCGGGATGCTCGGAGTGACCTTGTCCACCCGGGGGCTTTTACGATGGGCTGAGCTTGCGCTCACTTTTCGCGGTGCTCCCCACACGCTGGCTTATGCGCTGGATCGGGCTCTGACGCTTCGGGCAGAAGCTGAGGAACGAACCGCCATCCATCGCATCGCTGCCGATGTCTTCGGGGATCGATGGGAGAGTGCCATACCCATTCTCCCGACACCCTGATCGCTTTTTTTCTCCACCCCTGGGGCTCTGTTGTCCCCCAGGGACAGTCATGGCCCCATTATTTTTAAGGAGCCATGCCATGCATGAATCACATCTGATCCTCGACCAACTGGCCATCATCAAGATTGAGGCCACACTCTGGTCAGGGCGCAAGCAATTGCGCCCCGAAGACCTGATCCTCGGTAATGGCAGCCGTTTGCCACCCCGGGATCTTGCCTCTCTGGGATCCAAGCGGATTGCCGACCCCAGAGATATCCAGGTGTTTGCCCGACTGAAAAAGGAAGGCGAACGTTGCTGCCAGAAAGTCGGCACACGATTTATCGGAGGCTATGCCATTCCTGAATCGCGACTGGATGCTGTCACTCCAAAGCTCGACCTCATCCGGCAGAAGTTTGAAGCCGCCCGCTTCGACTTTTTGTCCCGTTATGACCAGGCCATCCTTGACTGGACCAACCTGCATCCTGATTTCAAGGACGTCATCTGGCGTTCCGTGGATCCGGTGTCCAAGGTCGCAGCGCTTTTGGCCTTTGATTACGTCGTCTTCAGGTTAAGGCCAGCAGAGGATCGGGATGAAAGCCTCGAGCGCAAGCTCAAGTCCATTCCCGAGATTCTGATGGGCGAAATCGCCGTTGACGCCCGGACCTTTGCCACCGAGTCCCTGACCGGAAAAAAAGCCGTCACCCGAAGGGTCGTCGCGCCGCTTCGAAGGATAAGAGACAAGCTCAAAGGTCTTGCCTTTGTGGATGCCTCTCTTTCGGGCTGGGTGGATGAGCTCGATGAACTCCTCGATCGATTGCCCCTCCGTGGGGAAATTCGGGGAAGTTACCTTCGGGAGCTTGAAGCCATGGCCCTGCGACTGAGTCAGTCCGATCACCGCCCGGGTGAAAAGGTGGCTCTGGAATCTGGCTTTCAGGGTCACCTGACCCCTGCCCTTGCAGCTGAGGCTCCAGACGATCTTTGGTGTAGCAATGCACCAGGCCTGGTGAGAAGCACGTCAGACCCCGAGGGTCCCTCTTCAAGGGGTTCCTTCTGGTTCTGATCCCCTGGTGTCGCCCCGTCAGGGGCGGCGCTTTTTATTTTTGTTGGACATCGAGGAGCTTATGAAACAACCCCTGCAACACGCCTACCCGATCGTTGCCGCAGCCCTCGGGCGTCGGCTTGGCATTCGCGTCGAGATTCACGGTGATCGGGCCCGGACCAATGGTGATGTCATTCAGCTGCCGGCACTTACAGATGAAAGCGCCGACTACCGGGATGTCGCCTGGGGCTTTCTTGCACATGAGGCGGCGCACATTCGCTGGACGGATTTTGACGTGTTCCGATTGTCAGGAACCCACCCCCTCCGACTATCTCTGCTGAATGTAATCGAGGACATCCGGATCGAGAAATGTCTAAGACAGCTCTATCCAGGCACCCGAAGATCACTTGAAACCACCGTCGGACGCGTCCTTGAGGAAGGCGGATTCAAACTCCCTCCTCCGACAGCGCATCCTGGAGCCCTCCTTCAGGCTCATTGCCTTTTGGACCTTCGGTCCCGAATACTGGGCCAGAAGGTGCTGAACACTCTTGCCATTCAGGCGCGAAGCCAGCTTCAAGCGGTGATCGGCTCAGCCTTGATGGGAAGAGTCGATGGCCTTCTTGAGGAGGTTGAGCGACTGGACAGCACAGGTGAGGCCCTGAGCCTCGTGGATCGTCTTCTGGTTCTATTCAAGACCTCATCAACGCCGGGAAAGGCTCCGGGTCCCTCAAGGCAGGCGGCGATTCCAGCGGCATCCTTGGTGGACTCGCCGCGCTCATCCGGAAGTGAGGGCGATGAGTCTCTGGCGAATCTTGAGGGTGAGGTCCCTTGGAATTGGGAAGAAACACCCTTAGAAGATTTGGTCGAGGATCTTTTCGCCAGCGCAAGAAGCCTCCTCGATCGGGGATCTGAAAGTCTTCCGGGACCCACGCTCCCGGTCGCAGATGATCCTCCGGCCCTTGGCGCTCAAAGCCAGATGCTTTTAGAGAAGGTCCGAAAGGAGTCACTCCCTCTCAGATCATCGCTCGTAAGTCTGGTTCAGGCCAGCGTTGAGCGACGTGATCGGCATGGCAGTCATGGGCTGGTGATCGATGGGGCTCGGCTTGCTCGATCGGGTGTGCTAGATGCCAGAATATTCCTCCGGCAGAGCCGGAGGCTTCAGCCCGATACGGCGGTCCATCTTTTGCTGGACCGATCCCCGTCCATGTCGGCCCTGGTCATACGGCCTGAGGGAGGACCTGCACGAAGGATTGATCTAGCCTGGGAAGCGACTCTTGCGCTGACCATGGCGCTCGAAGCCATCCCGGGTGTGAATCCGGCCATCACGGCCTTTCCGGGAGCTTGGGGTGAATCCACCCGGGTTTTTCGGGTCCTCCCCCATGGAAGACGACTCAACGAACTCAGGAACCATCTGGGTTCCGATCTTGATGGGAGTACGCCTCTCGCCGAGGCCCTGCTTTACGCAGCGTCGGAACTCCTCGGGACCACCTGCCAGCGCAAAGTCCTTCTTTGCCTGACTGACGGGATTCCGGATGATCTCGAAGCCGCGATATCGATCCTTCAACAGATCAGGGCCTCGGGGATAGTCGCCCACGGCATCGGTCTTGCACTCAATGTCGATCGGGTCTTTGGCCCCTCGATCAGCATTGCTGATCTGCGGGAGCTGAGGTCGGCACTCTTTGATCTGTGCCGGACCCTCATGATCACCCCTCCATGAACGCCGGCCCCTCGGGGCCGGCCCCTTTTGTCGAAACCTTTTGAGAAGATTTCAGGGGGTACAGAAAAAGAGGAAGGCCGCCATCAAAATCCGGCCGGATGCTTCAAATTCGCAGATGTCGCCAGAATCTTTGAATCCAGGCTTCCTCGACATCGACGAATTCACATTCGGTCAGGGCGGGGTGGGGTGGGAACCGTCATCCCGGATGGATATCATGTGGGGTTTAGATGCCCTCAACGGAGACCCCCATGGACCTGATGGAACGACTGAACTGGCGTTACGCCTGCAAGAAAATGGATCCTTCAAAGGAGGTCGCCGAAGACACCGTCGACCGTATTGTCGAAGCAGCGCGCCTTGCTCCAACTTCTAGCGGCCTTCAGCCCTTCGAAGTGCTGGTCATTACCAACCGTCCTTTGCGTGAGAGGATTCGGGCCATCGCCTGGAATCAGGGCATGGTAACCGACAGTTCGCACCTTCTGGTTTTTGCTGCCTGGGATGACTACACCCCAGAGCGCATCAACATGATGTTTGATCTCACCAACGAGATTCGCGGCTTTAAAAACGAAGGGTGGGAGGCCTATCGTCAGCAACTCCTCACGGGCTATCCCCCCCGGGGTGCTGAAATCAACTTCCAGCACGCTGCCCGGCAGTGCTACATTGCGATGACCACTGCCAGCATGCAGGCTGCTTTCGAGGGCGTTGACACCACGCCAATGGAGGGGTTCGATCCTGATGCGCTCGATGAAATTCTGGATCTTCGCTCACAGCACCTTCGAAGCGTCCTGATGCTTCCTCTGGGCTACCGCGAAGCCGATAAGGACTGGCTTGTTAACCTCCCCAAGGTCCGCCGGCCCACCGCAGAATTTGTCCGTCGGATCGATTAAGATTTCACCCCCTGAGGCGCTAGCACGCTCGGTCAATTCACCGGGCTCTTCGCAAAGAAACGTCTCCAAGTTGTCGTTTTTTGCGCGTATGATCAGCGCCGGACGGTCCACCCGGACCATCGATAAACCGGGGCCCCGAGGCAAATCGAGATGAATGAAGGCAAGCTTGAAGAGTTTCTCCTCGAAATCACCTTGAGCGCGCTTTTGCGCAATGCTGGGGGAATTGATGAGCCCAGTCTCCTCCTGGGTAATCTCACTGCGGCCGTAAAATCCCGAAAAATCGTGGACTGCGTCCAGTTTGAAGGGCTCTGGGAAGAGCCAGTGGACGACACCCCCCACTACTTCATCAACTTCAAGTTATCCCCTGAAGTCTGTGAGGCCGGTTTAGATGATGGGACCGAGTTCCATGAGCTGACCTGGAGTTTGTTGCTCCCAAATCTTGATGCCATGGAGGCCGTCGATCAACCAGAAACCGCCCATGATTGGCTGCTCTTGGCTGAGATTGATGTCAATCTCGAAACGGATGAAATCTATGATGAACTGACCCGCCTGATTGTCCTTGATGTCGAGGAAGATTGAGATCATGGCGAGAATCGATCCGACTCAATGTGTCAAATCGACATA
>JBEGVN010000093.1:0-11111 GCA_041178325.1 Pseudomonadota bacterium | reverse complement strand
ATCATTCCGCGATCCACAGCCTTGCACATGTCATAAATGGTCAACAAGGTGATCTGGACTGCCGTCAAGGCCTCCATCTCCACCCCCGTCTGTCCTTCCGTGCTGACGGTGGCCCGACATTGCACTCCAGGAAGCTCAGGCAGAGGGACCAGCTCAATCCCCACGTGCGTCAGCATTAGGGGGTGACACAAGGGGATCAGCTCTGCCGTTTTCTTGCTGGCCATGATCCCTGCAATCCGGGCAATCGAGAGTACATCGCCTTTTTTATGGCCGCCGGCCTGAATCAACCGCAAGGTTTCCGCCCTCATCCGGATTGTGCCTTCTGCAACCGCTGTTCGCTGCGTGACGGATTTATCCCCTACGTTAACCATATGTGCCTGACCGGCTTCATCGAAGTGCGTAAACTGAGACATTGAAAATGTTCCACGTGAAACCAAGGGGATGCCTGACATTATAAAAGTCTGGGCACCGTGAGGGAGGTCCGCCATGTTACAGGCTGAAATTGCCGAATTAATCAAAACGCTGAGTACCGGCATCTATGGGATTGGGGTCCATGATATCGGCGAGGACCGGATTTTTACCGCGAGCTGGGTCATGCCCGTCTCCTTTGACCCCGTGCTGGTCGCCTTGAGCATTAACCCTGTCCATCGGTCATATGACCTTATCAATCAGAGCGGGTCGTTTTCAATCAACGTCATTGGAATGGATCGTGCGGATCTGGCAGAGAAAATGGCAGCACCTGGAGATCGGCTGAAGGCGCTCAGTTGGTCAAGGGGCACAACGGGTTGCCCCCTGCTTGAGAGCGCGATCGCACAGTTGGAGTGTCGTGTCATCCATGACTATCCCGCCGGCGATCACCAGATTGTGGTCGGAAAAGTGATTCAGGGTAAGGTGCGTCGGCCTAAGGAAAGCCCTCTACTGTATCGGGATACGGGAAATCTCGATGACGCCATCATGCTCTTTCCAGAAAAGCTTGAACCTTGTTGAAGCTCAGCGAAGACCCGAAACCAGCTCCTGTACAAGATGAGGTCCACGATAAATGAACCCCGAATAAATCTGGATCAAGGAAGCACCCGCATCCAGTTTTCTCGCTGCATCTTCGAGAGAAAAAATTCCGCCACAAGCAATGATGGGAATGCGGCCCCCCAAATGACGCGAGAGTGCGGCCACAACCTGGGTTGAGGCCTCAGAAACCGGCCGACCACTCAATCCACCGGTCTCATCCCCATGAGGCCACTGTCGGACCCCTTCTCGAGACGAGGTGGTATTAGTGGCAATGACCGCATCCACACCGAAACTCACAAGGCAGCCCGCTATCGACTCAATTTCAGTAGGCTCAAGATCCGGTGCAATCTTGACCGCAATGGGAACGACTTTACCATGCTGCACCGCGAGCTTTTCTCGTTCAGCCATAAGCCCCTGAATCAATCCCTCAAGATGAGAACCCGACTGAAGGCTGCGAAGGCCGGGTGTATTCGGCGATGAAATATTGACCGTCACATAGGACGCATCGCCATAGACCTTTTGGAGCCCAATACGATAATCCTCAAGGGCCTCTTCAACCGGCGTATCTTTGTTCTTGCCGATATTGATCCCCAACACACCGGTGTATTTCGCCGCACGAACGTTGGACACCAAGGCATCGGCGCCGTGATTATTAAAACCCATCCGATTGATGATGGCCTCAGCCTCCGGGATACGGAAAAGTCGGGGCCTTGGATTTCCGGGTTGCGCCCGGGGTGTGACGGTTCCAATTTCAAGAAAGCCAAAACCTAAAGCGCCCAAGCCATCAATGCAGATCCCGTCCTTATCAAGGCCCGCTGCCAAACCCACCGGATTGGGGAAAAGGATCCCCATCACCTCACGGGGATTTCCCGCAAACTTCGCCTTGAGCGGATTCAAGGGGCCCAGATGGGCAAGCAGTGAAAGACCCGATAGAGACACATGATGTGCCGTTTCTGGATCCAGCTTAAAAAGAAGAGGGCGCAGCAGGGAATAGCACATCGAAAATCTCCTAAAGATGGTCATTCGGGCACAGACATCGCAGCGCGAACCCGGGAAGCACATGTCAGATCCAAGGCACCTGTTCGACTCTCAGCACACAGGGCACCGCGAAAGCCAAGGTAATCTGCACCCAAGGGTTTCAGCTTCGGAATATCTTCCAAGGACAAAGAGCCGGCCAAACCGGTCAGGAAGCCCAAGGCCTGGCATTCACCCACAAATGCTTGAAGCCAGGAAAGTGATCGGTATGCAAGGATCCCTCCGCCGGTTTTCTCTGCGGTGTCTACCATGATGCCGTGAAATCCACTGCGCTCAAAGGCAGGAAGGGCGCTCAGCGAAAATGACTGATCGCCAAAAAGCACCGCCACCAGCTTCACTCCACGATCCGCGACAGGTTTGAGCTGATCAAGGACAGGCTGCCAATCGCCGGAATCAAAAAAACCAACCTTGACATAGTCAACGCCGAGCCCGGCCATCGCTTCAACGGCAGCCCGGATCACCTCGGGCACCATCGGAAGATCCCCGACGGTTGCGCTAATACGCTGATCAGGAAGGGCCTCAACGATAACCCGAACGTCCAGAAGATCCAGTGCGCCCAAGGCTCCCCGTGCTGGATTTTTAAGATCCAGAATATCGATGGCGAGGGGCAACAATGCAAAAGCCTCCTCAAGTGAGGTAACGCTGGCCAACATTTGGGTCATGCCGCACCCCCAAGATGTTTATGCACCCGCTCCATGAGCCAATCCCATGCTTCCTTTTCCTTGGGTCCTGCCGTTTTTTCAATGGCGATGGTGAGGTATTCGATTTCCGAGAGAATTCGTTCACGAGGGAGCCGATCCAGTCGACTCACCAAAATGGCCGCCTCAAGGACCGCCACTTGCGCCCGGTTATATCCCTTAAAGGGAGCATGGACGGCCTCATGCACTGCTCGACAATAGAATTTGGCGCGCACGGGATCATCTTCAAAGTGATCCAGGCGCAACTCTGCATGTCCTAAGGTGTCCGCCAGACGCATGCCCTGAATCTGGGTTGCAGGAAGCAAGGGCCAGTTTCGACGCCCGGTAAGACACCCGGCGAAAACGCGAACATCCTCACAGTGATTGATGACGGCCGACTCAGTCGCCAAAAGATTATCGAGTGTCCTCGATGGCCTGAAAGGCATGATGAGATATCGTTCATTGTCGAGAACATGGACGCCCATAGGAGCAATGTGCGGCTCTCCTTCCTTTGAGACCGTAGTCAGTATGATCTCGCGAATCACTTGGAGGGCTCCTTGGAATCAGCCATGGTTTCACGTGAAACTTTTTCGCGGGGAGCCAAGGTCGTTCCCGCAGGTTTGTAATCATGGGGATTTACGAGCGGCGATGCGGGAACCTCAACGGCACAGCCCCAATCCAGCGGTTGATCCTGCGTGTAGCGCTTGCCGAGCTTCTGGGCAATTTCAGCCCGGGCGATCTCCACACCCAGATAAAATGCATGCCCCCCATCCTCCTCGACTCCAAGTTGCGGAAAAAAGGCAAAAGGCTCATCGGCTTCCAAAAGGCCATCCCGGTTAAATACATAGAGACCGCGTTCACCCGAAAGGATGCGGTAGCTTGGATCACGAATGGCGGATTGAAGCTCCAGAATGTCATCGTGCGACAAGGGGAAGGGATTGCGCTCATGAAGCGCCATCAGGCTGTCGTCGATGTGCTTGGGTAAACGATTGGCTTCACGGGCGGCGTACATGATCCTTCGAGCAACATCGGCTTCCCGTATGGCGCGCCGCGCATGACGGCTGACCTGCGTCGCCAGAATCTGACGAATACCGAGCTCCGAGCAGATGCCCAATAAAAGGGCATTGATCCCGGCGGTATCCGCATGGGTGAGCTCGGTCAGATTCCCCACCCCCATCATCATCTCGATGTCGGGATAGCGCGACCGAACCGTGTGATAGCGGACCAAAGACTCGGTGAAACCAAAGTGAATCGGATCAAGAATGGGATCAACGACAAATTCGCGGCCCGTAGCTGAAAACCGATCAATAACCCGATCCAGTGCGACAAGATCACCGTGCCGTGAAGGAATCAGAATCGGGGTGGAGTCGACCTCCTCGGCAATCCAAAGACTGTTCTCAGAAAGACTTAAGAGAAAATCCGCACCTGCCCGTCCCCCTCGAAGAAGATCTTCATCTTCAAGGGAGTCTACGCTAACCAAAAAACCCTCAGCTTTAAGCGCACGAACGGCGTCTTCAAGGTGAGGAAAAGGCGTCGCCGGCAGACAGCCCAGATCAATGACATCCGCGCCTTCGCGCTGATAACGTCGAGCACGCGCGACAATTCCGTCGACGCTCAGCTGGGGGGCTTCTACGATTTCACCAAAAATGTGAAGGTCGTGGAGACTTAGGTCGGGTTTTCTTGCCGCACGACCAAAAAACTCAGGAAGGTCATGCAGTTCCTCTGGCCCCCGGGTCACAGGAATCCCAAGGAGCGCGGATAAGGCATCAAGATCTCCGCGGCAGCGACCGGGAACCAGCACACGATCCGCGCCAAAGGTTTCGGTGAGCCGCCGACCGATCATGTCTGCCGTCATTAGCGCTGCCACGGTCACGCCGAGTACATGGACGGTGTAGTCGAAATCAGGCCGCATCTCATCAAGCGTTCGACGCAGCTGCTTTTCGGCGAGCTTTCCGGTGAGAAACAGGATGTGCTCAGACATGACGGAAATGACCCCAGACAGAGGGAGCCAGGACCCCGAGATGAGCGGGATCCCGAAGCCTATCCCTAGATATCGAGGTTCGAGACCTCGAGCGCATTCCGCTCAATAAAGTCGCGCCTCGGCTCGACCTGATCGCCCATCAGGGTCGTAAAAATCTCATCAGCCGAGATGGCATCCTCAATTTTGACCTGAAGCAGTCGGCGGGTATTGGAATCCAGCGTGGTCTCAAAGAGCTGCTCAGGGTTCATCTCACCCAAGCCTTTATAGCGCTGAATATGCTGACCGCGGCGCGCCTCTGACATCATCCATTCAAACGCGTCACGGAAATTCCCAACACGCTCCCGTCGCTCATCGGCCGCAACAAATGAGTCTTCACCAAAAAGGCCATCTATCATCCGTGAAAAGGCAGCAAGGCGACGGTAATCACCCGAACCAAAGAATCCGGAACCGAGCTCAAAGTGCTTATAAACGCCGTGCAAGCGTTTGCTGACGGCGAGACGGAAATCATCCGGCGTTGCCCCAAAGCTCGGAACGAACTCAAAGCGTGCGCCGCGATCAGCCTGCGCAAGCCTTCGGGCGAGAGCATCTAGCCAAAGCTGGACCCGCGCTGGATCGATGAGATCCTGAACCTCGATGGGTGAGACATCGGTCAAGCCATCCAGCAAGCCTTCATCATAGCGATGCCCCAGACGCTGAACGATCTGTCGTACCGCCAGGTATTCGCGGCAGAGCGTCTCAAGCCCCTGCCCCTGAATCGCTGGGGATTCAGGATCAGCATGGAAGCGCGTCTTCTCAAGGGCCAGCTGCAACAGATAGTTATTGAGCTCAAGGTCGTCCTTAACGTACTGCTCCTGTTTTCCCTTCTTCACCTTGTAGAGCGGCGGCTGTGCGATATAGATGTGACCCCGTTCAATCAGCTCGGGCATTTGACGGTAAAAGAAGGTCAAAAGGAGCGTACGAATATGAGACCCGTCGACATCGGCATCGGTCATGATGATGATGCGGTGATAGCGCAGCTTGTTGGGATCGTAATCGTCCCGCCCAATTCCACACCCCATGGCCGTAATCAGTGTGCCGACCTCATCCGATGAAATCATGCGATCGAAGCGGGCGCGCTCGACATTGAGAATCTTGCCCTTGAGCGGAAGGATGGCTTGCGTGCGACGATCCCGTCCCTGCTTGGCGGATCCGCCTGCTGAGTCCCCTTCCACAATGAAAAGTTCGGAGAGGGCCGGATCCTTTTCCTGACAATCCGCCAGTTTCCCAGGGAGGCCTGCGATATCCAGTGCTGTCTTGCGACGGGTCATTTCCCTGGCCTTACGGGCCGCTTCGCGGGCCCGAGCTGCTTCGATCATCTTGTTGGCGATGGTCTTGGCAACGGAGGGATTTTCCAGCATGAATTCCTGGAATTTTTCGGTCATGGCCGCCTCAACGACGGGCTTGACCTCTGAGGACACCAGTTTGTCCTTGGTTTGTGAGGAGAACTTGGGATCGGGAACCTTGACCGAGAGGATGGCCGTCAGACCCTCACGCGCATCATCCCCCGCGGTATCCACCTTCTGCTTTTTCAGAAGGCCCTGATCATCAATGTACTGGTTCAGCGTTCGGGTCAACGCCCCGCGGAAACCGGCGAGATGGGTACCCCCATCACGCTGGGGAATGTTGTTGGTGAAACAGTAGATGTTCTCCTGATAAGAGTCATTCCACTGCAAGGCAGCCTCGACGGTCAGGCCATCCTTTTCCGCGATGAAGTAGAAAACTTTCTCAAAGAGCGGCGTCTTGTTCTTGTTGAGATATTCCACAAAGGCGCGGATTCCGCCCTCGAATTCGAAATGATCTGATTTGTCATGACGCTCATCACGCAGCGTTATGGCAACCCCTGAATTCAGGAACGAAAGCTCCCTCAAACGCTTGGCCAGGATCTCGTAGTGGAATTCGATATTGGTGAAGGTCCCCGCGCTGGGCTTGAAATGAACCGTGGTTCCGGTTCGGTTGGTTTCACCGACCCGCGCGAGTGGTGCCTGGGGTTCACCATGGACATACTCTTGACGGTAAAGCGAACCGCTGCGGTGGATTTCAAGATGGAGCAACTCGGACAGGGCGTTCACCACGGAAACACCCACCCCGTGAAGGCCCCCTGAAACCTTGTAGGAATTGTCATCAAACTTACCGCCGGCATGAAGGACGGTCATGATGACTTCGGCAGCGGAGCGGCCCTCTTCCGGGTGGATATCGACCGGGATGCCGCGACCGTCATCGGAAACGGTGATGGATTCATCCAGATGGATCGTAACGCCAATGTTTCGGCAGTGTCCCGCCAAGGCTTCATCGATGGCATTATCGACCACTTCGAAGACCATGTGGTGCAAGCCTGTACCATCGTCGGTATCGCCGATGTACATGCCGGGCCGCTTGCGAACTGCGTCAAGGCCCTTGAGTACCTTGATCGAACTGCTGTCGTATTCGTTTGGATTGGGAATGTTCGTCATGGTGCCACGGATTGTATTAAGCGA
Source organism: Pseudomonadota bacterium (assembly GCA_041178325.1). Classification (GTDB taxonomy): domain Bacteria; phylum Pseudomonadota; class Gammaproteobacteria; order Methylococcales; family Methylococcaceae; genus UBA6136. The sequence goes on along the minus strand of JBEGVN010000093.1, from coordinate 3,900 downwards.
CCTTGTTCGATTTGGAAAACGGCAGCCTTCAGGCTTTCCGTCATAGGCGCGGTTTCTAAGGCCGTCGCCGTAATGAAAAACTGGGTTGAACGGCCCTGAAGCAGGTCCAAAAGAGTATGACGATTGGGTCTGTCGAGCTCGGCCGCCACATCGTCGATGAGGACACAGCCGCAAGAACCCATCCGTTCTTCCATCAGCCGTGATTGTGCCAACAGCAGGGCATAGACCAGAAGCTTCATTTGGCCACGGGATACATACCCCCGCACCGGCTTCTGACCCATCAGGATGGCAAAGTCTCCCCGGTGAGGACCCGACTGGGTGTGGCCATGGCGAAGATCTGACGCCACGTCACTGTCCAGAATAGCCTCCAGAGAACGACCCAGATCCCAACCGGGCTGCACCTTGAGCTCAAACGGTGAGGCCCCAAAAAAACGCCCCCCTATCTCGCGGAAATACGGCATCAATCGTTCAAGATAACCGCACCGCGCCTGATGCAGCATTATACCGTAGCGGGCCATTTCATGGGTCCAAGGAGCCAATTCGCGGGTATTACCGCGTCTCAGAAGGCTATTTCGGTGATTCAGGGCCCGCATGTAGCGGCGCCAATAATCCAGAAACGCAGGATCATCATGAAAGACCCCGAAATCGAGGAAGTTGCGTCGAAGCTTTGGAGAGCCCTCCAGAAGAGCAATCCCCGAGGGTTGGATCACCAGAAGTGGAAAGGCCTTCATGAGGAAGGCACTGGACTGAACCGAACGACCACCAACGTGGATCTCACGGCGCCCCCTCGCCATTTTGAGCCCAAGAATCTGACGTTCGCCCTCCGGGGTGAGAACACGCCCCGCGACCGTCAGGGCACTGGATCCAAAACGAACCATTTGACCGGCCTGGCTGGTCCGAAACGAGCGTCCACGCCCAAGAAGGTAGATCGCCTCCAGCAGCGAGGTCTTGCCACTGGCATTTGGACCCACGATGAAATTGATGCCCGGCTCAGGTTCAAGGCGCAGGGGATCCAGATTCCGAAGCCCCTCCACATCGAGCTGAATGAGGCTCAAGCAGACCCTCCAGGAACCCGGCCCAAGGTCAGGGCTCGGTCCACGTCAATCAGAGCCTCATGGGCATGACCACGCACCGATACCGCGGATCATCGGGATCTTCGACCAAACAGCTATTGCCTGCCGGGGTAAACGAAAGCCGAAGCTCGCTCCCCGAGACGTGACTGATAGCCTCAATAAGGTAGGCTGAATTGAATCCCACCGACACCGCACCGCCCTCCGCTGTGACGCTAAGACGCTCTTCTGCATCATCCTGATCCGCACTTTGGCTGGTCAGAATCATGTCCCCATTGGCTGAGGCTTCAAGGGTGATGCTTTTTTGTTTTTCATTGGTCATAAGCCCAACGCGCCCCAAAGCCGCTCGCAGCAGATCCCGCTCAACCACTATGGTGGTTGCACATTCTTGCGGAAGCACCCGCCGATAATCGGGATAACGACCATCAATCAGCTTGGTGGAAAAACTCAAGCTGCCGATGTTGGCCCGAAGGGTGTTGGGTGAAATCTGAAGGGTGACCTCTTCTGCCGCATCACTCAAAAGGCGGTATAGTTCAAGAACCCCTTTGCGGGGAACAATGATCTGTCGGTTAGCGACAAAGCCCTCGGCCAATGTTTCCTGAAACACCGCAAGTCGATGTCCATCAGAAGCCACGGTGCGAAGCGTTACCCCTTCAAGATCGAGCAAGAGACCCTTGAGGTAGTAGCGCACATCTTGCTGCGCAATCGCAAACAGGGTCTTCTCCAGTGCGGTCCTGAGCGTTACCGCTGGAAGCGTGACTTCAAGGTCGGTTTGCCCCATATCAAAGGCAGGATAACTTTCTACCGGAAGCGTAGTCAGGCTGAACCGGCTGCTACCCGCTTGAACGATCAGGCGATCCCCCTTGGCGCCCAGATTCACCTGACTGTGATCGGGGAGCAGACGAAAAATGTCGAGGAGCTTTCGCGCCGGAACCGTAACCTCACCGCTTTCGCCGATGGTTACTGCGATGCGCGCAACCAGCTGAACCTCGGTGTCCGTGGCGGTCATTTCCAAGGTATCGCCCGCAAGGCGCATCAGGACATTCGAAAGGATCGGCATGGTCTGCCGCTTTTCGACGACGCCGATCAAATGTGAAAGCGGCGCCAAAAGGGTTTCACGGTCAATCTGGAATTTCATGGGGAAATCCTGGGTGAGTAGCGATCAGAAAGACTCAAGCGGACAAAAGCCGCTTCAGATTGTTGTAATCCTCAAGGAATTTGGCATCGCTGGCCATGATCTCCTGGACCTTCCGGCAAGCATGCAAGACGGTGGTATGGTCTCGCCCCCCAAACAACTGGCCTATTTCAGGAAGACTGTGATTCGTCAGTTCCTTGCTTAAGGCCATCGCCGCCTGTCGCGGGCGGGTGACCGAACGGGTCCGTTTGGGCGAGAGGAGATCAGAGACGCGAATCTTGTAGTACTCGGCCACCGTGCGCTGGATGTTCTCCACGTTGACCAGACGATCCTGGAGCGCAATGAGGTCTTTGAGCGCTTCCTTGGCAAAATCGAGGGTAATCGGCTGCCCTGTGAAATGGGCGTTGGCGATGACGCGGCGCAGGGCTCCTTCAAGTTCTCTCACGTTCGAACGAATTCGTTTACCAATCAGAAACGCGACTTCATCGGGAAGATCGACATGGGCCTGCTGGGCCTTACTCATGAGAATGGCCACGCGGGTCTCAAGATCCGGAGGTTCCACGGCGACCGAGAGACCCCAGCCGATGCGGGACTTCAGTCTCTCCTCCAGCCCTTTGATTTCCTTGGGGTATCTATCGCAGGTCAGAATGATCTGATGCTTGTTTTCAAGGAGCGTATTGAAGGTGTGGAAAAACTCCTCCTGGGAGCGCTCCTTACCGGCAAAAAACTGGATATCATCGATCAGGAGTGCATCCACGGTCCGATAAAAATCCTTGAACGCACTAATGGCATTGTGCTGTAGCGCCTTGACCATGTCCGAAACAAACCGCTCGGAATGAAGATAAACGATGTTGGCCCCTGGGTTCTGCTTGAGAATTTCATCCCCAATGGCATGCATCAAGTGGGTCTTCCCAAGACCCACGCCCCCATAAATAAACAAGGGGTTATAGGCCCGACCCACATTCTGAGCCACTTGTAGTGAAGCCGCCCGGGCCAACTGATTGGATTTCCCTTCGACAAAGCTGTCAAACGTGAAGCTCGGATTGAGGTTATTGGCAAGAACTCTTCGGGCGGGCGGCGCTTTCGTTGCTGTCGTGGAAGGCCCGGACGCCGCGGCTCTGCTTGCGGGAGGTGGCTCTACCGGACGGCTCCCGATTTCAAGGCTCACCGTGGGGGCAGGCTGATTCTGAGCCGCAAGAACTTCTTCAATTCGAGCGAAGAAATGTTGCCTGACCCAGTCCAGTACAAACTTATTGGGGGCCAGAAGACGGAGCTCCCCGGCACTTTCCACCGGTTGCAGAGGACGTATCCAGGTGTTGAACTGCTGGGGTGGAAGTTCTCCCTCCAGCCGGCTCATGCATTGGGACCAAATCAGGCTCATCGGGCGTGGGGGCTCTTGCGGCCGAAGATCGGAAATGGACCTGTCATGGGAGGGGGCTCTGCGTTCTCGAAACGATAATATAACCCAACCGCCCTTGGCCCGCAGAGCTCTTCTCAGATGGATCAAAAATGAAGACTCCGGAGGCCCTTTTGCTATAACTCACAGCATGAAAACGTTGATCGATTGACAGACAGTCCCTTCGTGCTTTAGCATTCCGCCTCTTTTGTAGCCCGTGTTCAAGGCCTCTCACCATGAAAAGAACCTATCAGCCTAGCAAGATCAAGCGTGTCCGTACTCACGGATTCCGTGCTCGC
>JBEGVN010000092.1:0-23860 GCA_041178325.1 Pseudomonadota bacterium | reverse complement strand
TTGCGAACGGTTTTTTTCATGGATGAGTGTCCTGAATAAGAAAGACAAGCCAGGTTGGCAAAAGCGCCCTCAATCCCTGGCGGACATATCCTAGCGCGAAGATATTAGAAAAGGGATATCCTCAGCGAGGATTGTCCTCTGCTTCAATGAAGATCAGCGAGGAGAAGGGACCCGTTGGTCGAATTGCGCCCCAATAACGGCAGGAAGGACAGCGCCAATAAAGTTCGGCAGAACCGAAGCCACAGCGCTCACAACAAAACTTCTGCCCTCCTTCAACGCCCTCCTTGAGAAGGTCATAGAGTCGCTTCAGCCTTGATGGCCCAAGGAAAGTGTCCTGAACTAAAAAACCAATGGCATGCGTGACCGCCTGAGGCTCAGGCGTCTCTTCAAGAATCGGAAGGAGATAGTCGATTGCTGATTGACTGCCTTCCAGACGGCTCAGACGATCAGCACGTTCTATCGCAGCTGCTACGATACGGTAGGTGTGATAAAGGTAATCAAGGTACTCAATAAGCTCACGCTCCTGCCCCAGGCGTTCGGCACAAAGACCAATCATGGGAAGAACGACCCCGAGGAAAAGAGGATTCTGGCGTTCGATGCTCCGAAAACTATCTAGAGACTGACGATACTCACCTTTGCTGAACTCCAGCCGCCCCTTAGCCAGAGTGGCGCGAACACTTTTCGGATCGTCTTCAAGGGCACGATTCAGTAGATCCCGCGCATCCTTGAGTCGATGGAGCGACATCGCCTCTTCCGCCAACTCGCAAAGAAAGTGAGCCGCCGTCTCCCCATGCTTGGGCTTCATGGTCTGGCGCAGTTCCAGGATGCAGTCGATTGAACGGTGCCAATCTTTCTGCTGCTGATAGAGCAACAACAACTGCTGTAAGGCCGATTTTCCGTGGCTTGGGCTTTCTTTCAAGGCAAGAAACAACGTCTCTGCACGGTCATAGAGACCTGCGCTCATGAAATCAAGCGCCAATTCGAAGTCAGCTCGCGCCCGATCGGAGTCGGCTACATCGGTTACTTTGCGCAACCTGGAATGGATGTCGATGGCTCGCTCGACATCACCGCGGCGGCGATAATGATTCCCGAGCGCCATCTGAATTTCTCGTGACTCGCTATCTTGAGCCAGAATCTCACCAACCGTCTCGATGGCTTGATCGGTTTTTTCATCGAGCAGGTAATTAAGCCCACGGCGATATGCCTGAGCCAGTGAAGATTTTCCTTCGGCAATACGGATTTTCTCCTCGCGGCGTCTTGCAGCATACCAACCGGAAGCCGCTGCGACGGGAAGCAGGAGCGCAATCATATCGGTGTACTCCAGCTTGGGCCTCCCAGATACCGTATGAAGAGCAGATCTAAAAAACGATCAAGATCATCTCATAAAAAAACCATGCTCAGGCATAGCCTGGCATGGTTTGATAGTCCGTGCGATACGGATCTTCATCAATCAGGGTTCACCCTGTCTCTGAGATCCTTGCCGGGCTTGAAATGCGGGACATATTTTGCGGTCAGTTCAACCTTACTTCCCGTCTTCGGATTGCGACCGGTTCGTGGTGCACGAAAACGAACGGAGAAACTTCCAAATCCTCTCACTTCAATTCGTCCACCGGTAGCAAGGGTATCGGCCATATGGTCGACGATGGCCTTCACGGCGGCCTCAACATCACGAGCAGCAAGTTGAGGATATTTAAGAGTAAGAATTTGTATCAGATCTGACTTTGTCATGGGACGAATACGTAAGGGGGAAGTTGTTGCTTCCCCCTTCGATTAAACCGCTTACTTGTTTTCCATCTGTTCCTTGAAGATGTCACCGAGGGTCGGCATCGCATTGGATGCAGCCTGGGTGTAACCCTTCATGGCTTCAGCTTCGTCTTCCTGATCCTTCGCCTTTATGGAGAGCGTGATGGACTTGCTCTTCTTGTCGACGCCCATGAACTTCGCTTCGACTTCATCGCCAACGTTCATCTGGCTACGAGCATCTTCAATGCGATCGCGTGAGATCTCGGATGCACGCAGGTAACCTTCGACGCTGTCGGCCAGCGTGATGACGGCACCCTTCGCATCCACTTCCTTGACGATACCACGGACCAGATCGCCCTTTTCATGGGTTGCAAGGTAGTTCTGGAAGGGATCCTGTTCCAGCTGCTTGATACCGAGTGAGATACGCTCGCGTTCCGGATCAATCGCAAGAATGACGGTTTCTACTTCGTCACCCTTCTTGTAGTTGCGAATTGCTTCTTCACCCGGAGTATTCCAGGAGATGTCAGAAAGGTGAACCAGACCATCGATGTTGCCATCCAGACCAATGAATACACCAAAATCAGTAATTGACTTGATGGTTCCGCTGATCTTGTCACCCTTGTTGTGGGTTGAAGCAAACTCATCCCACGGGTTGTTGCGGCACTGCTTCATGCCCAGGGAGATACGGCGACGGTCTTCATCAATATCAAGGACCATGACTTCGCATTCATCACCCAGCTGAACCAGCTTGGACGGATTAACGTTCTTGTTGGTCCAGTCCATTTCAGAGACGTGAACCAGACCTTCAACGCCCTCTTCGAGCTCAACAAAGCAACCATAGTCGGTCAGGTTGGAAACCTTACCGAACAGGCGGGTGCCTGAAGGATAACGACGGGCAATGTTCAGCCATGGATCTTCACCCAGCTGCTTGAGGCCCAGAGAAACACGGTTCTTCTCTTGGTCATACTTGAGAACCTTGACCTGGATTTCCTGACCGATTTCAACGGCTTCAGACGGATGACGAACGCGCTTCCATGCCATATCGGTGATATGAAGGAGACCGTCGACGCCACCGAGATCGATGAAGGCACCGTAATCGGTGAGATTCTTGACCACACCGGTAACGATTGCACCTTCCTTGAGGTTTTCGAGCAGCGCTTCCTTTTCAGCACTGAATTCAGATTCGACCACTGCGCGGCGTGAAAGCACGACGTTATTGCGCTTCTGATCGATCTTAATGACCTTAAACTCGAGGTCACGACCTTCAAGGTATGCGGTGTCACGAACCGGACGCACATCAACGAGTGAGCCCGGAAGGAACGCACGCAGAGCGCCAATTGCAACAGTGAATCCGCCACGAACCTTACCGGTCAGGCGACCAACCACTGTTTCATTCTTCTCATGCGCTTCCTCAAGATCGGTCCACGCCTTGAGACGCTTCGCCTTGTCACGGGAAAGAAGGGTTGCACCGAGGCCGTCTTCGAGAAGTTCGAGGGTACACTCAACGGTATCCCCAACGCTTACTTCCAGCGTGCCGTCCGCATCAAGGAACTGCCACTTGGGGACAACACCTTCGGACTTCAGGCCCGCATTAACGACAACGACATCCGGACCGATATCAACAACGGTTCCACGAATGATGCTGCCCGGACGCATTTCAGCCTGAGACAGGCTCTGTTCAAACAACTCAGCAAAGCTCTCGGTCATAAAACTATTTAATTGCACCCCACGCACAAGGCGTTGGATGACTGTGTAAGATGAATAAACCACCGGCAAATTGCCGGCAACCCATGAAACGGCCTTCAGGCATCCCGCCTGACCCAATCCAGCACCCGACGGATGACTTCCGGTATCGGCAGATCAGATGAATCGATATGGAGTGCGCCTTCTGCCATGACAAGCGGTGCTTCTGCACGCTCACGATCACGACGGTCACGCTCCTCGATTTCCCGAGTCAAGCTGGCAAGATTAACATCCAGCCCCTTGTCTTTCAACTGCTTAAGCCGCCTTAGCGCCCTTACCTCTGCACTAGCCGTCAAAAAGACCTTGTGCGAAGCATCCTTGAACACCACGGTACCCATATCACGACCGTCAGCCACCAACCCGGGTGCTTTACGGAAGCTATGTTGCTTGTCGAGCAGAGCCCGGCGCACCACACCAATTTGCGCCACACGAGAAGCTGCATTCCCAGTAGTTTCGAGCCCGATCTCCGCGGCAATATCCTCCTCATCCAGATAAACCTTGGGTGGATCATCGGAACTGAAGGCAAGATCCATCGCGAGGCCAAGGTCAGCGATGCGCTGCTCCTCCTCAAACGGAATTCCTGCCCGAAGGACCGCAATAGCCAGCGAACGATAAATGGCACCACTGTCAAGAAAATGCCAACCCAACTCACGGGCAACAGCACGGCTCAGTGTTCCTTTGCCGGACCCACTGGGCCCATCAATTGTGAGTACAGGTATATTCGATGACACAGTTTGCCTATGCATCAGAACGGACAGAGAGTCCCAGACCATTTGCCAGAGAGACAAAGGTCGGGAACGAGGTATTGACGTTGGCACATTCGTGAATGGTGATCTGTCCACTTGCACGAAGGCCTGCGATAGAAAATGCCATTGCGATGCGATGATCGCCATGAGATTGGACAGTCCCGCCGCCAAAGGGCTTTCCGCCATGGATAATCATGCCATCTGGCGTTGCTGTGGCATCAACCCCCAGAACTTGGAGACCATCGGCCATGACCTGAATCCGATCGCTTTCCTTGACGCGAAGCTCCTCAGCCCCCGTTAGACGGGTCGTTCCTTGCGCACAGGCCGCGGCAACAAAAAGCACAGGGAATTCGTCAATCGCCAGCGGAACCAATGCCTCGGGAATATCAATGCCTTTCAGCTGGGACTGACGAATACGAATGTCGGCGACCGGCTCACCCCCGACAACACGCTCAGAGACGATCTCGATGTTAGCCCCCATCAGACGAAGAATATCGATCACACCGGTTCGCGTCGGATTCATTCCAACGTGCTTTAAGGTGACATCGGCTCCTTCGGCGATTGACGCACCGACCATAAAGAATGCTGCCGATGAAATATCACTGGGAACATCAATGTCCATGGCGGTCAGTTTTCCACCAGACTGAACAGAGATTGTGTCTCCCTCCCTCTGGACGTCATAGCCAAAGCCACGAAGCATGCGTTCGGTATGATCGCGCGTCGGTGCTGGCTCATGAACCGAGGTCTTTCCTTCGGCGTAGAGCCCAGCCAGGAGAAGGCAGGATTTAACCTGTGCGCTAGCCACCGGCATGTCATAGTGAATTCCCTTAAGGGCACTGCCACCATGGATGTGAAGAGGCGAGGTACCTTTATCGGTTGTATCGATCTGCGCGCCCATGGATTTCAGAGGATCAGTTACGCGGCGCATCGGACGCTTCGACAATGAGGGATCGCCGGTCAAGGTCGAGTCAAAACTCTGGCCTGAAAGCAATCCGGATAAAAGCCGCATCGAAGTGCCAGAGTTACCAAGGTAAAGCTCTTCATGAGGCGCCTTGAGACCATGCAAGCCGACGCCCTCGATCACCACACCGCCGCTGTCTGTCCGCTCAATGCGAACACCCATGGCCTGGAAAGCTTTCATGGTCGAAAGGCAGTCCTCCGCCTCCAGAAAACCCGTAACCTTCGTGGTGCCTTCGGCTAAAGAGCCCAGCATGATTGAACGATGGGAGATGGACTTATCGCCTGGGACGCGGGCTTCGCCTTTGAGCGTGCCGCCAGGTTGGACCGTAAAGGTCACCTCGTTGTGATGCATTGTTATTTATCCAATTGGTCTATGAAACGTTGCCGCGCCATTCGCGCATCGGCAAAAAGTTGTATCAGCTGATCCGAGTCACCGTCCTTGATCATCTTCGAGACCATCCCCAAGGCCAGACGATACTCCTCAACCAAGGGAAGCAATTGATCCCGGTTAGCCAGGCAGATATCTCGCCACATCGCAGGGTCACTTCCAGCAATCCGCGTGAAGTCTCTAAGCCCACCGGCAGCATAAGCAAAGATGTCCTGCTGTTCATCATGCCGGCCCAACATGGCAGTGAGAGCAAATGAAAGCACATGGGGCAGATGACTCGTCGCGGCCAGAATCTCATCATGATGAACAGGCGCCATTTCACTTACTCGGGCGCCAACGGCCTCCCAGAGCGACTTTGCCAAAGCCAGCGCATCTGCAGCGGTGTCTGCTAAGGGCGTCAAGATGACTCGACGGCCTTGAAAAAGGCCTGAACGCGCTGCCGATGCGCCGGATGTCTCGGCTCCAGCAATTGGATGACCTGCAACAAAGTTTGAAGGAACGAATCCATGCGCATTTGCCAACGCCTTGATCACATCAGACTTGGTGCTGCCCGCGTCTGTGTACAACACACCATTCTGCCAGAGAGGGGACAGTTGACGAAAGATGTCGGGCATCACGCCAACTGGAACAGCGATAAATACGCAATCGACTCCACGAACCCCCTCCTCTAGGGAGGCAGCAGCCTCGTCAATCAAACCGGCAAACAGCGCCAGATCAAGATTTGCGGCATCTCGGTCAACGCCGACAACTCGCTTAACGAGTCCGGCCTCCTTTAACCCCAGTGCAAATGAACCGCCGATCAGTCCGACCCCGACGACGCAAAGCCGGTTGATCATTCCGTGGTGACCTGATCCAAAGCCTTCAAAAAGGCCGCGTTTTCAGCCTCGGTTCCAACGGTTACCCTAAGATGTCGAGGCAGCCCGTAATTAGCAATTGGCCGAACAATGACACCCTTGCGAAGCAGTGCCTCATAGACCGGGGCCGCGGGCTTTCCAAGATCAAAGGTCAGGAAGTTACCCACCGAGGGAATCACCGCGAACCCTCGCTCCATAAGGGAGTGGCGCAGCAAAGAAAGCCCGCGCATGTTGAGCTCAACGGTCTTTTCAAGATGCGTATCATCCTGAAGCGCCGCCAAGGCCCCTTCAAGAGCAGGAATATTGACGTTAAAAGGCTGCCGAACACGATTGAGGATGTCGGCGATCGCGGGGCTCGAGACCGCATAGCCGACCCGTAACCCGGCCAATCCATAGGCCTTGGAGAAAGTTCTGGAGACAATCAAATTGGAGTAATCCCCGAGCCATTCCATCGCGTTGGGATATTCATCGAGGCGCACATATTCGAAATAAGCCTCGTCCATTACCACGATCACATCCGCAGGAACCCGGCTCAAGAATTCAGCAAGTTCATCACGCGCAAGGTGTGTGCCTGTGGGATTATTAGGATTAGCAATAAAGACAACTCGAGTGCTGGCATCGATCTCTGCCAACATGGCTGAGAGGTCATGCCCATATTGGGGACCCGATTCACCTGAGTGGGCGCGAGCCACTTTAGCGGTCGCCCCCACAGCCTGGGTCACAATCGGATAGACAGCAAACGCGTGCTCTGAGAATACTGCCGAGAGTCCGGGCGCCAAAAAGGCACGAGCGATGAGCTCAAGCACATCATTCGACCCATTGCCCAAGGTAATGCCGTTGCGGTCGAGGTTAAATTTCTGGGCCAGCGCGGTTTTCAGCGCAAATCCGCCACCATCCGGGTAAAGATGGAGATCATCGAGCGCTGCCTTTACTGCGGCCACCGCCCTGGGACTGGGACCCAACGGGTTTTCATTTGAGGCCAACTTCACGACGTGGTCGATACCGAGCTCGCGCTGAAGCTCGCTAATCGGCTTACCCGGAAGATAGGGTGTCAGCTGCTGAACACCGGTGACGGCAAGTTTGATCGGATCCATGGTTCAAATCGCTCAGGTCAATGCTTTGGGATAAGAGCCGAGAACTTTAAGACGCGTTGTCCGCGACGCGACCTCTGAAAGGGCCAAAGCCACTTTGGGATCATCCCGATGACCATCAACATCGATAAAGAAAACGTAGTCCCACACATCTTTCCGTGACGGCCTCGACTCAATCTTGGACATGCTGATGCCGTGACGGGCAAAAGGCTCAAGAATTGCGTAGAGGGCGCCAGGATCATTGGGGATCGTCAATAACAATGAGGTTTTATCACCCCCAGTAGGCCCTACTGGCGTCCGTCCAACAACCAGAAAACGCGTGGTGTTGTTGGATTCGTCCTCGATCATTGAGGCCATCAGATCCAACCCATAGAGACCCGCAGCAACTTCGCCTGCGATGGCGGCCGTTCCAGGCTCAAGACTCGCCAGGCGGGCGGCCTCTGCATTACTTCCAACTGCCGTTCGTGTAACCCCGGGGAGATGGCGATCCAGCCACTGTCGGCATTGGGCCAGTGATTGCTGGTGAGAGTAGATTTCGCGGATGGACTTGATGTCTGTTCCTTTACCCAGCAGATTGTGATGAATACGAAGACTGACTTCCCCGGCAATCACCAGGGGCATCTGAAGAAAACTATCCAGAGTGTGCGTAATCACCCCTTCCGTAGAATTCTCGATAGGAACGACACCATAGACCACCGCACCCGACTCGACGGCGCGGAAGATTGCATCAATTGAAGAGTACGGTACTGCGTGTATGGCATGACCGAAGTGCCGAAAGGCGGCCTGCTGGGTAAAAGTTCCCTCAGGACCCAAGAAACCCACATCGAGTGGCTTTTCAAGGGCCAGACATTCAGACATGACTTCTCGGAAGAAACGAGCAATCGTCTCGCGGGACAAAGGGCCAGGATTTGCGTCCATCATGCGGCGGAGGACTTCAACCTCGCGTTCCGGTCGATGGAAACATTCAACCTCACCTGCGGCCATCTTGATGTCAGCGACCTTTTTCGCACAGCCGGCGCGTTGATTCAAAAGGGAAAGCAACTGATCATCGATAGCGTCTATTTCACGCCGAATATCAGTCAAGATGGTGCGATCGTCAGGAGTATTCATGGCGGGTCAACCCACTTCAGCCATCACCCATGGCGACGTTCAAAGTCGCTCATGAAAGAAACCAGGGCCGAAACCCCTGCGTAAGGCATCGCATTATAGAGACTTGCTCGAAATCCGCCGACTGATCGATGCCCTTCCAGATTGACCAGTCCAGCTTGTCGCGCTTCCTCCAGAAACAAAGCTTCAAGTTCAGGCCGAGACAGAGTAAAAGGGATATTCATTCTCGAGCGAGATCCCACGGCAACGGGATTAGAAAACAAATCCGAGTTATCCAGTGCCTCATAGAGAAGCGCTGATTTCTTCGAATTCAAGGCCTCCATCGCCTTAACGCCACCCTGCTCATCGAGCCACTCGAGAACCAGCCCAAGGAGATACCACGGGTAGGTGGGTGGGGTATTCAGCATCGATCCATTCTTGGCCTGAATCGCATAATTCATGAATGAAGGCGTTTCAGGTCGGGCTGCACCCAAAAGGTCCTCTCGAACGATCACTACAGTGATGCCCGAAGGGCCCATATTTTTTTGCGCACCGGCATAAATGAGGCCATACCGGCTGACATCCACTACCCGCGAGAGAATATTGGAGGACATATCGCAAACCAGAGGCGCATCGCCCGAGGCAGGAATAGAAGAAAACTCTACCCCACCAATGGTTTCGTTGTCGGTGTAGTGCACATAGTCCACAGGCCCGGTATCAACCCATTCGCCGGCTTCAGGTACTCGGTTAAATCCAGACGCCTCTGTTGAAGCCGCAATCAAGACTTCATCAAGATAACGACCTGCCTCGGCAATGGCCTTGGCTGACCAGATCCCAGTATTCACATAGGCTGCACGCCGATGAGTGCCGGTAATGTTAAGCGGGACTGCAGCAAACTGGGCAGTTGCCCCCCCTTGCAAGAACAGTACATGGTAGTTCTTGGGAACTGCAAACAGCTTCCTTAGCAGCACTTCAGCTCGTTGCGCTACCGCCTCATAGGTTTCGCTTCGGTGGCTCATCTCCATGATGGACATGCCGCAGCCACCAAAATCAACTATTTCATCCCGGGCACGCTCCAGAACCTTAAGCGGAAGCGCCGAGGGACCAGCGCTGAAGTTGTAGACCCTCATGGCTGTTCAGGACCACTATCCTCGCCCGTGGATTCGTCCTCTGTACCCTCTTCCTCCAGCCCTTCGATGAACGGGATGCGGTCAACGCCGACAACTTTTTCCTCATCAGAAAGCTTGATGACGGTGACACCCTGGGTATTTCGTCCGAGCTCCCGAATTTCCTCAACGCGAGTGCGCACCAACGTTCCGCCGTCCGTAATCAGCATGATTTCGTCGTTATCATCCACCAGAACAGCCGCGACTACCGCACCATTTCTTTCGCTGGTCTGAATGGCAATGACACCCTGTCCGCCACGACGATGAATAGGGAAATCACTGATCGGGGTCCTTTTGCCGAAGCCATTTTCTGTGATGTTAAGGACAGAGCCTTCGGTTCCGATGATCAGTCCGATAATCTCTTGTCCGTCATGAAGAGTCATTCCGCGAACACCCGTTGCGCCACGTCCCATGACGCGAACATCTTCTTCATTGAAGCAAACGGATTTACCCGCGTTACTGAAGAGCATCACGTTTTGCTTGCCATCCGTGACGGCTACATCCACCAGACGATCATCCTGTCGGAGATCAATGGCAATCTTTCCGGTTGACCGCGGACGTTCAAACTCGCTCAACGCAACCTTTTTAACAATACCGGAACCTGTGGCCATGAAGATGAAGTGTCCATCATCAAACTGACGGATCGGAAGAATAGCGTTGATCTTTTCTTTCTCCTCCAATGGCAGAAGGTTAATGAAAGGTCGACCACGCGCGGTTCGGCTGGCCACCGGCAGCTCATAAACCTTGAGCCAGTAAACCTTGCCGACACTGGAGAAGCAGAGAATTGTGTCGTGAGTACTAGCGACGATCAGCTTCTCGATGTAATCCTCTTCCTTCATTGTTGTCGCCGTCTTCCCACGCCCACCGCGCCTTTGTGATCGATAGGTAGAAAGAGGCTGAGACTTGACGTAACCCTCGTGCGAGACGGTAACGACCATGTCTTCTTCGGTGATCAGATCAGCACGCGATAAATCCAGATAATCACTGATGATGCGAGTACGACGTGCATCACCAAACTGGTCACGGATGACGATCAATTCATCGTGAATCACTTCCATCAGTCGGATATCACTTCCCAAAATGGCAAGCAACTCGTCAATCTTTTTAAGGATTTCCCGATACTCTGCAATGATCTTGTCTTGTTCAAGTCCGGTCAGACGGTGCAAGCGAAGATCCAGGATTGCCTGAGCCTGCTCCACCGAAAGTCGATAGCCCTCAGGGCCAAGACCAAATTCCGGAAGCAGCGACTCAGGACGGGAGCGGGCCGCATCCTCGGCGCGCTCGAGGAGATCAATCACGACGCCAGGTGCCCAGTGCCGTTCGAGAAGTCGTTCCTTGGCCACCTGTGGACTTTCAGATTTCTTGATAAGCTCAATGACCTCATCAATATTCGCCAGAGCAACAGCAAGACCTTCCAGGATATGAGCCCTATCGCGGGCCTTACGCAGATCAAATAGTGTTCTGCGGGTGACAACTTCCCTGCGATGGTCGATGAAGGCTGCGAGAATTTCCTTAAGATTGAGGCACCGGGGACGACCATCAATCAGGGCAACCATGTTGATACCGAACACATTCTGCATTGCGGTTTGCTGATAGAGGTTGTTCAACACAACCTCAGGCATTTCACCGCGCTTGAGTTCGATTACCATGCGCATGCCATCTTTGTCCGATTCATCGCGCAGACCAGAAATCCCTTCGAGCTTCCCTTCTTTGGCCAGCTCTGCGATCTTCTCCATCAGGCGTGCCTTGTTGACCTGATAAGGAAGCTCATTAACGATGATACTGGAGCGCCCGTTATCTTCTTCGAATTCACATTGCGCTCGAAGGTAGATACGACCACGACCCGTAAGGTAGGCCTCACGGATACCCGAAGCCCCATTGATGATGCCGGCTGTTGGGAAATCGGGCCCAGGAATGATTTCCATCAGATCCTGAATTGAGGCCTCTGGATTGGCAATCAGATGAATACAGGCATTCACCACTTCGGTAAGGTTATGTGGCGGAATATTCGTCGCCATACCGACCGCGATGCCTGCCGAACCATTAACCAACAGATTGGGCACGCGTGTTGGAAGGACGGACGGCTCATGCTCCGACTCATCGTAGTTCGGGGTAAAGTTGACCGTCTCCTTCTCAAGATCCGCCAGCAACTCATGGGCGATCTTGGACATGCGCACTTCGGTGTATCGCATCGCCGCTGGGGGATCGCCGTCCACTGAACCGAAGTTACCCTGGCCGTCTACCAGCATATAGCGCAAGGAAAAGGGCTGCGCCATACGGACGATCGTGTCATAGACCGCTGAATCACCATGAGGGTGATATTTACCGATGACATCACCGACGACACGTGCGGACTTCTTGTAGGGTTTATTCCAGTCGTTGCCGAGCTCATGCATCGCGAAAAGGACGCGCCGATGCACTGGTTTCAGGCCATCCCTGACATCCGGCAACGCTCTCCCGACGATAACGCTCATCGCGTAATCAAGATAGGACTGCCGCATCTCATCTTCGAGATTAACGGCGATAATTTCTTTGGCGAAACTGGACATCAGATAAGGGATTTCCGAATACGAGGAAAAGACTGTCGATCGATCCTAGATTATACCTCTCAGCCCCAAGGGTGCTCTAGGTTCAAGCAGCATGGGGCTGAGCGGCAGAATGGATCAATTATTCGCTAGCAGAACTGCGACTCGCCTTTTTACGTTCGTGCTCGAGGAGTAGCTTCTTGCGGATACGGATGGTCTTGGGGGTTACCTCAACCAGCTCATCGTCATCGATGAATTCCAAAGCCTGTTCAAGACTCATACGAATCGGTGGGGTCAGCAGAATGTTTTCATCCGTCCCTGCGGCACGAATATTGGTCAGCTGCTTAGCCTTGGTCGGATTAACGACCAGATCGTTGTCTCTGGAGTGAATCCCAATGACCATGCCTTCATAGACTTCAACGCCATGCTCAATGAACATCCGACCGCGTTCTTGAAGATTGAAGAGCGCATAGCCCAATGCCTTTCCCGCCACCATGGAAATCATGACACCGTTGATTCTTTGACCGATATCACCCTTCTTGATGGGACCATAATGATCAAACACGTGATAAAGGAGTCCGGTCCCGGAGGTAGCTGTCATGAATTCCGTTTGGAACCCGATGAGTCCGCGGGATGGAATCATGTACTCAAGACGCACGCGACCCTGTCCGTCCGGAACCATATTGAGAAGATCACCCTTGCGCTCACCCATCTTTTCCATCACGGCGCCTTGATTGACCTCTTCAACTTCGATGGTGACCTGCTCATAGGGCTCACAGAGCTCACCTTCGATCTCTCTGACAATCACTTCGGGACGAGAAACGCCAAGCTCATACCCTTCGCGACGCATGTTCTCGATCAGGATTGAGAGATGGAGTTCACCGCGGCCTGAGACTTTGAATTTGTCAGGGTCCTGGGTGTCTTCGACTCGAAGCGCTACATTGTGGAGCAGCTCGCGTTGCAGGCGCTCGCGAATCTGTCGCGTGGTGACATATTTGCCTTCCTTTCCGGCAAAAGGCGAATTGTTGACCTGGAAGGTCATGCTGACCGTCGGCTCATCAACGGTCAGGGGGGGAAGTGCCTCAATCGCATCGGGAGAGCAGAGGGTGTCAGAAATCTCAAGCGTATCGATTCCCGTGAATGCAATGATATCGCCTGCATTTGCCTGCGGAACTTCAACGCGTTCAAGCCCCTTAAAACCAAATACCTGTAATACTCGCGCATTGCGCTGAGAGCCGTCGCGATTCACCACGACAACCGGTGAATTCGTCTTAATCGTGCCACGCTGGATACGACCGATACCAATCACACCCACATAACTGTTGTAGTCGAGCTGACTGATCTGGAGCTGGAAGCCTCCTTCCACGTCAACCTTAGGATGATGCACCTTATCCACAATCGTCTGGAAAAGGTAATCCATGTTGCCATCGCGGACATCGGGAGAATCTCCGGCATATCCATTAAGCGCGGAGGCATAGACCACCGGGAAGTCGAGCTGCTCTTCTGTGGCACCGAGGCGATCGAAAAGATCGAAGGTCTGATCCAGCACCCAATGGGCACGTGCGCCCGGGCGATCAATCTTATTGATCACAACGATCGGCTTAAGACCCAGGGCAAAGGCTTTTTGAGTGACGAAACGGGTTTGTGGCATCGGACCATCCACCGCATCCACGAGCAGCAGCACCGAGTCAACCATGGACAAGACCCGCTCCACTTCACCACCGAAATCGGCGTGGCCCGGAGTGTCCACAATGTTGATGTGATAATCACCCCAATCAATCGCCGTATTCTTGGCCAGAATCGTGATGCCACGCTCCTTTTCAAGGGCGTTGGAGTCCATGACACGTTCTTCAACCTTTTCGTGGGATGCGAAGGTGCCGGACTGCTGCAAAAGTTTGTCTACGAGCGTGGTCTTACCATGATCGACGTGGGCGATAATGGCGATGTTGCGAAGCTTTTCGATCATTGGGAGAGAATTGAATTGGGTGGACTGGGCAAAATCCGTCCATTATAAGGCCTGAACGCCCTTCCTGAAATCATTTAGGCATTTATTTTGCTTATCACCACCATCACCGTGCGCACATGATGGACCCTGAGACACGCTACAACACCGATCACGAGCTTCTGGCCATTGTCGATGCCGATGATGTTGTGATCGGATCAAAGACACGACGAGAAATACATCAGGAGGGGCTGCGCCACCGCGCCGTTCATATTCTGGTATTCGATTCCCATGGGCATCTCTGCCTTCAGAAGAGAAGCCTGTCTAAGGATGTGAATCCGGGCGCCTGGGATACCTCTGCGGCCGGTCATGTGGATTTTGGCGAGGACTACGCGAATGCTGCACGACGCGAACTTTCGGAGGAACTGAGCATTCACAGGCCAGAAGCCTTTGAAGCAATCGGCCGCATTGACGCTTGCGCATTAACAGGATGGGAATTTGTTCAGATTTTTGCCTGCCGATACACGGGTTCGATAACGCCTAACCCAGAGGAAATTGACCTGCTGAAATGGGTGTCCCGGGATGAGCTCAAACGCCTACTGAGCGAGCAGCCCGAAACGATAACCCGATCCTTCCGGCAAGTGTGGGAATTATTTGTTGCCTCTGAACTAAGTCCAGCCTTCCTCGCGCAAGACTCTGACTAGCTGCAGATATCCCTGGCGCGTGGACTCGAAAGCAAAAGCTGCGGGATCCACGCGCAGAGGATCAAATAACTGATAAGACGCCACATCATCCTGTGGAACCAAAACCGAATCGGACGAGACCGTGGTCCGATAAAAGACATCGGACGTTTTATAGGGTACTCCCGCGAAGCGATAATCGTTGGGTGCACTGGTAAGGTAGATCAATGCACCCACCTCAACACCCAATTCCTCCAGAATCTCCCTGCGAAGTCCCTGCTCCAGGGTTTCCTCAAACTCGATGAAACCTCCGGGAACATCCAACCTCCCGAGACCCGGCTCCTTGCCGCGAACACAAAGGACCAGCTTGCAATCGCGAAAAACGAAGGCGCCCGCTGCCGCAGCGATATTGAAGAAAAAACGAAAGCCGCAGCTTGGACAGTTGAGTTCTCGCCCACCCAAAATGCATGGATCGCGCTCTCCGCACTGGGGACAAAACCTGAAATGATCCTGAATTTCGCTATGAGCCGACATGGCTGCAATCTAACATTCTTCGCCCAATTGAGTCTGTGCTAAATTTCAATTGCACGATTCACCTGCCGAGTCACAGATCACGCGACCATGCACCCATCACTCAAATCGCTGCTGCTGATCACCCTGGGTATTTTGAGCTACAAAGGGGTCTTTGCAGCTGAAGACGACTGCCCCCACTCTGATGCAGCCTGGATTCAGGTTTCACCCAGCGATCCTGAACCCGGTGACACCGTCAGGATCAAGGCGCTATCGATCGAAGGCCCTTTGACCGCCCTTTCCCTGGAAACAGAGGATGGCAGCAAAGAACTTCAAACACGCTCCGGTGATGGCCCCCCCTTCACACTGGACGCCGAACTTCAACTCCCGCTCACGCGCTCGTCAAGGGTTATTGCGTTAAAAGGTAACAATGCGATTACCTGTCGCACATTTGAAAAAGATAGCGCAAGAAATGAACATCCCCACGAATGGACGCAGTCCATGGAGGCGTTCTATGCGGGTTGGATTTCGCAACTTTTTGATGGTCCTCCGGAGGAGGAGCTCAGCTTTCGCTCTCTTGAGCCGGTTCTTAGAGATCCCCGGAGAAACTTTCTCTATAACTCCCTGGGCCTCAATGAAGACGCACGCCTTCCGGCAACGCCCGATTGTGCCGACCTCCCCTATTTTCTCCGCGCCTATTTCGCATGGAAAATAGGCTTGCCCTTAGCCTACCGCGCCTGTGATCGCGGAAGCAGTGGGCGGCCCCCGCACTGTAACGGTGCCACTCTTGATGACCGGTTTTCCAGCCAGAACATTAACGCCCAAGGATTTACCCAATTCTCAAGAAAACTGTTTGATACCGTCCATTCAGGCAGTGCACGTACGGCGATTCGCGATGAATCCACCGATTTTTATCCCCTAGAGCTCAGTCGCAAAGCGCTCTGGCCAGGAGCCGTCTTCGCCGATCCCTATGGCCACACGTTGATCATCGCCAAGTGGATCGACGCCAAAGAGGGCCGCCCGGGCATCCTTTTGGCCGCTGATGCACAGCCAGATAACTCAGTCACACGGAAACGATTCTGGGAAGGCAATTTCCTCTTTGCCGATACTTCAGGCGCAGGCCCCGGCTTCAAGGCCTTCAGACCCATTCTTCGTAATGAGGGCCGTCTCAATCTTGCAACCAACAGCCAACTCAGCATGGGCGCGCCAGCCGGGGCGTTTTCACTGGAACAAGAGCACCTTCCAGCGGATGACTTTTATGCCGCCATGGAACGCGCAATCAATCCATCGGGTTTGAAACCCATCGAGGCTTATGAGAGCAAACTAAGCGCTCTTCTTGAACAGGTCCAAACGCGCGTCACAGCGGTCCAGAATGGGGAAACTTATGCCCGACAGCACCGTGGCGCTACAATCTCTATGCCCTCAGGCGCTTCGATCTTCGAGACCACAGGTCCTTGGGAGGATTTTGCGAGCCCTTCCAGAGACATGCGTCTTTTAATCGCTCTCAATGTAGTTTCAAAATTTTCCGATCAGATTCGACATCACCCAGAACTCTTCAATCTTGAGCCGGGTTCGGCAGAATCCATTGCTGAGGACGTTGCCCATCATCACCAAGAGCGAATTCAATCAATCCACTTCAACTATTTCCGAAGTGATGGCGGCACCTTTAGCCTGACGCTGGCAGAATTGTTTGATCGACGGGCTGCTCTGGAGATTGGGTACAACCCCAATGATTGCTCCGAACGTCGCTGGGGTGCGACCCCGGGTACCGAGGAATACCAGACCTGTTCCCGACAAGCACCTCAAGACCAATCTGCCCGCATGGATCAGTATCGCTCTTGGTTCAGAAACACCCAACGCCCCTCTCGCTGAGATGATCAAAACACATCGATTGACATTCGTCCTGATATCTATGAGCACCCTGTTCCTATTGAATGGCTGTAGCTCGAAGAAACTCACATCGAATAACGGGGCTGAAAGCACCAAGCCCGGCACAGAGACAACATCAACTGATCGCCCCCGCAAGGGAAGCCGTGTGGATCAAATCCTGAGAACCGCCGAAGCGGAGTGGGACTTTTTTGGCAAACAGAGCGTCATCATTGATGACAGCCATGAGTCCATGCCCTTGGTGGGCAAATGGGAAGACGATGGCGAAACATACGCGAACCGCGTCAATGTCTACTGGCGGAGTGTTGGAAAACCCAGACTCGATGGTTATGACTGCAAACAGCCCTGGTCAGCGGCATTCATCAGTTGGGTCATGCAAGCAGCAGGTTTGAGCGACTCAGAGTTTCCTCCCTCAGACGCCCACTGGAATTACATCCGTTATTTTGCAGGGAATCATCAGGCGATGGCCGCGTTCACACCACACAAAATCAATGACTATTCCCCAAGACCCGGCGATCTCATCTGCGCAACCCGAGGAAATTCAGGCTTCATTCCAGTTTATGATGCCATGGATACGGGCAGTGTCCTCATGGGTCACACCAAGCTTCACTGCGATATCGTGACGGATGTCAGAGGAACCCAGATTGATGCTCTGGGAGGCAATGTCCGGAATTCTGTCAGTAAGTCGACAATTACCACGGGCACCAATGGACGATTGAAGCCTTCTGAAAGACGCCCGTGGTTTGTCGTACTAGAGAATCGGCTCCCGCGCTAGAAGCGGCCCCAATTAAGCCCCACGGAAATTCATTCCTCGGGCAATGTTGCCTCCCATTCCTCGCATCGTGTTCATCAGGTTACCCTTTTTGAACTTCTTCATCATCTTCTGCATTTGGTCAAACTGCTTGAGCATTTTATTGACTTCCTGAACATCCGATCCCGAACCCTTTGCAATCCGCTCTTTGCGAGAGGTGTTGATCAGATCAGGGTCGCGACGCTCCTTCAATGTCATCGATTCGATAATCACAATCTGACGTTTCCAAATATCGTCACTCACCTGTTCCCTGACCTGCTGAGGAACGGTGCCCATGCCAGGTAGCTTATCCATCATGGCCGTAATGCCGCCCATGTTCTTTAGCTGCTGAAGCTGGTCGTAGTAATCATTGATATTGAAGGCAGCACCCTTCTGGATCTTTTTGACCAGCTTTTCAGCCTTGGCCTTGTCCATAGTGCGTTCAGCATCTTCGATCAGGGAGAGCACATCACCCATGCCCAAGATGCGGGAAGCAATACGATCCGGATGGAAGCGCTCCAACGCTGTGGTTTTTTCGCCCACCCCAAGGAACTTGATCGGCTTCCCGGTGATGTGGCGCACGGAAAGTGCAGCCCCCCCACGCGCATCGCCATCCGTCTTGGTCAGGACAACGCCGGTCAGCGGCAAAGCATCTCCAAAGGATTTTGCCGTATTGGCAGCGTCCTGACCTGTCATCGCATCAACGACAAACAAGGTCTCGATTGGATTGATCTCCCGATGAAGCTCCTGAATTTCATGCATCATGGCTTCGTCCACATGCAGGCGTCCGGCGGTGTCGAGGATCAGAACATCCTTGTAACGTTTCCGCGTGTATTCAAGGGCAGCTTTTGCAATATCAAGGGGCGCCTGCGTCGATTCGCTGGGGAAAAAATCCGCACCGACCTCGGCAGCAAGAGTTTTCAGCTGCTCTATGGCGGCAGGCCGATAGACGTCAGCACTCGCCACAACCACAGAACGCCTCTCGCTCTCTTTGAGGTATTTAGCCAGCTTGGCAACGGTCGTGGTCTTACCCGCACCCTGAAGTCCTGCCATGAGAATGACCGCCGGTGGCTGGGTTGCCAGATTAAGCTTCTCGTTGGCCTTACCCATCACCGAGATCAGTTCTTCATTAACGATCTTGATGAACGACTGGCCCGGACTCAAGCTTCCTTGGACATCTTGACCGAGAGCCCGAGTTTTGACCTGTTCGATGAAGTCCTTGACAACCGGCAAGGCGACGTCAGCCTCCAGAAGGGCCATCCGGACCTCCCTCAGCGTGTCCTGAATGTTGGCTTCCGTGAGGCGCCCCTGGCCACGGATTTTCTTAAGGGAAAGGGTGAGTCGTTCGGTGAGGTTGTCAAACATCCGGAAATACCTTTACTGGGTATGCCCAATCCTGGGCAGTTGCTTCATCTAGGGCGCGCATTATGCCAGACTAGCTCTACTGGGAGAGATTCAATGGATACGCTTTCGCTCACAATTTACGTCATCGTCGCATATCTTTTTGCGTTCGCCTTCAGGCTTGCATCGCTTAGAGCCCATCCGAGCGAAGGAGTTCAGGGGCTTCAACGCTGGGTTTGTGTTCCACTGGCGCTCATGGCAACCGGGCTCCATGGGTTCGCTTGGCTCCAAGCCAGTGATTTTGGGGCCAATCTTAATTTCAGCCTACTGCATGCGATGTCTCTCGTCATGCTGACCACGAATGTCTTGATTATTATCACGGCGGCACTTCGTCCCGTTGAGCAGTTGGGGATAGTTACATTTCCGTTGACGGCGATGATTCTTATGCTCGGGGAAGCCTTCCCGGAACCTTTACGGCCCCTGCATCACTCCTCCCCGGGGATGACCATCCACGTTCTCAGTTCGCTTATCGCGTTCAGTTTTCTTGGCATCGCCTCCATTCAAGGTCTCCTTCTCCTTGTCCAGGACACCTGCCTTCGCCGCCGCTATTTCAGGGCATGGATCCTTAAATCGCTCCCCTCGCTTGAAAGCATGGAATCCCTGATGTTCAGCCTGATCGGCTCGGGCTTATTGTTTCTGACCGTATCTCTGGCTTCAGGGTTCGTATTCCTTGAAAACATGTTCGCTCAGCATCTGGTCCATAAGACCGTGCTGGCCCTCATTGCTTGGCTTGTCTTCGGGACACTTCTTTTTGGTCGCGCCCGTTTCGGCTGGCGAGGCATTGTGGCCATTCGCTGGACGCTCGCTGGTTTTGCAACCCTGATACTGGCCTATTTGGGGAGCAAGCTGGTGATCGAATTGATCCTCAAACGGGCCTAAACCCCTATACTCAGCGCTAGATTCAACTGCACATGCGATCCACCCGTACTCTAGGCCTTATTGCCCTCGTGTTTCTGCTGAGCGCGTGCACCTTGATTCAAAAAGCAGCAGAACTTCCCGTTGCAGCGGTCCGGTCCATTCCCTTCGGTACAGATAGGGACCGAACCTATGATCCCGTCAGTCTCCAGGAAACCCTGCTGCGATTTGCAGACAACTTCATCATTTCGGCCTCTCTGGCAACGGAGGGACTGAAACGGAAGGGCGTTCCGGTAGAGCGCGAATTCATGGTCCTTGCCAAGGTCCGGCTGAGTTCAGACATGATTGCCCTGGTGACAGGATCCAATTCGCTTAACAACCTCATCAGCACGCTGATCTATACCAAATCAATGCGGATGAGTATCGACGAATATTGGCGTCCGGTTCAGTTCGGGGACTCTGCGATCCCTATGGCCAAGGTCCTTGACGAGCGCACGCATGAACTCGAGGAGTACGCAGCCAAAATTTTGACGCCGCTCCAGATCGATGAGCTCCACCAAGTCATTGATCGCTGGCATCAGAACCATCCCTCCTCCGAGCACAACGTGGGGGAACTGGCCAACATATCGACCGTGAATCAGATCCTGAAAGTGGCCAACCAAACTGTTGAGAATGATGGCTCTTACAGTGTATTCAGCCTGCTGGATCTGGACCCTCTGGCATCCCTTGACCCCGCGACCAGGGAACTTGCGGAAACCCGCCTTTTTGGCGAACGAACGCTGTTTTTAACTCAAAGGCTCCCTCAACTGATGGAGTGGCAAATGGAGCTCCTTGCCTATCGCACAAGCCGTCTCCCTGAGGTGACTACCGTTATTGATAGTGCGGCCGGCATTTCGAAATCCAGTGAAAGATTCAGCCTGACCGTTGCAAGTCTTCCTGACATCATTCACAGGGAACAGGAATCCTTTATGGCCCGCCTGAAAGAGCAGCAAGAAGGACTTGATCAGCTTGCAAAGGATTCTGCACAGACCTTTTCAGAAGGTTCGAAGATGGCCGATGCAACACGTGATGTTTTGGTCACCTACCGCAGCATTCTCGATCAGATGGAAAAGGATGATCTCGCGCATCCTGACAGCCCTCCTTTTAGCATCAAGGATTGGGGTTCATCGGCGGAGCGAATTGAAAAAATGTCCTCAAGTCTTCAGGGATTACTTGAAAGACTGGCAACGGAGAGCGATTCGCCAGAACTTCGAAAACTGAGCGAACTTACGGAGATATCCGCAAAGCGCATTATCGATTACGCACTTTGGTGGGGACTTGCGTTTCTGGCCGCCGCATTACTTATGCTCTCAGGTGCCGTGTTGGGGACTGCCTACCTCTACCGTCGCATCGGGTCACCCCAAGCACGATGAATTGTTTCGCGACCTCCTCCCTTGCACCACAGGTTTCCCTTGTGCAAAATGAGTTCATCGATGCCCTACCCATTGATTGCGCTCGTCATTGCGTGTTCGGATAACCCTCCCTAACTCCACCTCCTCGGACTGAATGTTCAGCTATTTCTATCCCCGTATTGACCTTGGAATTGACCTTGGCACCGCGAACACCCTGATCTTCGTCAAGGGAAAAGGTGTCCTGCTGAATCAGCCATCCATTGTGACCTTTGATCATGTTCAAAGAGAAATCATCGCAGTGGGGGCAGAATCACGCGCCATGATGGGCAAGGTTCATCCTGAACTGAGCACCGTCAGGCCCATCCGTGATGGGGTAATTGCAGACTTTGATATGACCTCGGGCATGTTGAAACGTTTTATCCGAATGGTCGTAGGCCCTCACAAAATCCCCCGGAATGTCGTTATCAGTCTTCCCAACGGCGTAACCGATGTTGAAAAGCGAGCGGTTTGTGCAGCCATTGCCGACATGGATGCCCGCAAGGTCTTTCTTCTGTCCCAGCCCATTGCTGCTGCAATTGGTGCGGGTCTTAACGTCAAGGATTCCGCGGGTCACATGATCGTAGACATCGGTGGTGGAACCACGCAGGTTGCCGTCATTTCGAACTCAGGGATTGTGGTTGGGGAAACCATCAAAGTCGCCGGCGATGAGCTCACAGACTGCGTCATTCGCTACCTCAAGGCTCAACGACGTTTCCTGGTCGGCGATCGGACCGGTGAAGAAATCAAATGTCGAGCCGGTTCTGTTTTGCCAGTTCCTGATATCGAAAATTTCCTCGCACGAGGAAGAGATCTGACCATAGGAAAGCCACGAGCCATTGACTTAACCCCAGAGGAAGTTCGCATGGCCATCGAACCGGCTGCAGGTGCGATACTCAAGGCCATCTTGAACGTTCTGGAAGTCACACCCGCTGAATTGACCAGTGATCTCATTGAGCGTGGCATTCACCTCACCGGAGGTGGGGCATTACTCAAGGGATTGGCGCAGAGGATCAGCGAGGAAACAGGACTCGATGTACATGTCACCGACGATCCACTCAGTGCTGTTGCCCGCGGGACAGGCAAGGTCATCGAGAACCTCAAGGATCACAACAAACTGTTCCTTCGCTGGGGCTAAGTCAACCCCAGACGTTCCGACGCTTTGGCTTCAGGCGAGGAAGGATCAAACCAAGAATGATGCCGACCAGAAGCGAACCGGCACCCATGGCAAACCAAAGCTGTTTCTGATCGCCATTCAGGGCTGCCTTATCTAATCGGAGCTGTTCTAGTTCAGCCTGTAGCTGTCGGGCTGTGATCTGGAGTTGATCCCTTTCCTCCTGCATACGCCTTGCTGTCAGGGACGCTTGCCTCACAATATTGAGCTCGGTCTGAGTATGCGCAATTTCCTTCTCAAGCTGCTTGGGAGGAAGACCCAGGAGATTCTGACTGGCCAAAATGAGTTGCCCCGGATCTGGAGCCTGATCAGAGAGCCGCGCAGCGGGTACCCAGCCTGTTTCTCCTGTCGATAACTTGATCTTGGTAAAACCAATTTTGGGAAGGCGACGCACTTCTTCAACTTCTGTACCGCCGTCAACCATTCGAATACTTTTACTCGAGGGCCCAAGGTCGGTACGAAGGTCTACAGGCTTGCCGGCCGTCACGAAAAGGTTGGCCAGAGCGATCGATGGGAGCCAAATCATCAGCAGGTACAGCTGGATGAGCCAAACGCGACGGCTTGGCCGATGGATGTGGAACATGGATCCTCCCTGACAACATACCCACAAAACACACAATGGCCAAGCAGACTGACCAGAGCGAGCGCCCACGTATTCTGACAATGTTGCAACTTATAACATACCAGCCCTAATGATAGTAACTGAAGCCTGACCTTGATCGCCAGACGGAGATTCTTGAAACCAATTGCGCCTCCAAAAGTTGGCGCACTTTGGAATCCGGCCTTGTCATGACAGCCTCGGATCGTCGTGATCCTCGGCCGCATGACCTTCCCTGATTGGGGGAAGTCGGTTTTCGGTTCTCGCTTCTCCGGAGTCCTTCGGCGAAGGGGC
>JBEGVN010000091.1:0-47933 GCA_041178325.1 Pseudomonadota bacterium | reverse complement strand
CTATAGCTTATGCTAACCACCCTAACAACCGCTCTCCGGATCGGAGAGTTCGCTATCCCTCCCCGCCCTGAAGGACCGGGTTTCTCGCGAGATTAACGATGAATCCTGCGTAAAATAGCCTGTTTTTCCCCAAGGAGATGTCCTCATGACCAAGTCCACAACGCTCAGGCTTCGGAAAAATGAGGAGCGACGGCTGAAAAGCGGTCATCTTTGGGTGTTCAGCAATGAAATCGATACCCAGGCCACACCGCTCAAGGGCATCGAGCCGGGTTCTCTGGTGGCGATCGAATCCAGCCGTGGCGAGCCCATGGGTCTCGCTTATGCCAATCCCGAGTCACTCATTGCGGCACGTCTCCTGACACGTAACCCCCGGGAATCGATCGGTCCCCGATTTTTGAGACAGCGCATTGAACGAGCCCTGGCCCTTCGGGATCGACTCTATGACACGCCACACTATCGACTGATCTATGGCGAAAGCGATGGTCTCCCGGGACTGGTCGTTGATCGGTTTGGCGATCTTCTGGTGGTGCAGTCGAATACGGCGGGCATGGACCAACTGGAGGGGGCTCTGATCGGGGCCTTGAAGGAGGTCCTCAAGCCGCGATGCATTGTGGTCCGGAATACCTCAAGCCTTCGTACCCTTGAAGGACTCTCCGAGCGCGTTGAGGTGGTGTACGGCGAACTGGATGAAACGCCCCTCGTTGAGGAAAATGGAGCTCTTTTTGCGATCGATCCTCTGGAAGGCCAGAAGACCGGCTGGTTTTTTGATCATCGGGATAACCGCGCACGGCTTGCTCCTTGGTGCAAGGATCGACGGGTTCTGGATCTTTTTGCCTATACCGGTGCCTGGGGCTTACCTGCCGCCATGGCCGGTGCGGCCTCTGTGGATGCCGTTGATGTTTCGGAATCAGCTTTGGGCCTTCTCCGCGAGAATGCCGCCCGCAATGGAATGGCTGAGCGTTTTGAAACCCATGTCAGTGATGTCTTTGAATTTCTGCGGCGGGCCCGGGAAGAGCGCCAGCACTGGGATGTGGTCATTGTGGATCCCCCGGCTTTCATCAAGCGCAGGAAGGATGGCACCAAGGGAGTTGAGGCCTACCGCCGGTTGAATCAAATGGCGCTCCAGGTCCTCTCGCCCGGGGGCCTTTTAGTCTCGGCATCCTGTTCCTATCATCTTCCCCGTGAGGGATTGAAGGACCTTCTTCGCGCGGCCGCAAGGCATCTGGATCGGCATCTGGTGATTCTGGCAGAGGGCGGCCAAGGGGCTGACCATCCAGTGCACCCGGCGATCCCCGAGACGGATTATCTCAAGGCCATTTTTTGTCATGTGGGTCCGAGTCTTTAAAAAAAGGCCCTCTTGAAATCGCCGGCAGAAGGCCCCACTTTTTGCCCAAACGGCTCTGCCGGCGTCTCCCCTATTTGCATCCTGAAGAGGTATTTCATGTTGCACCGCCCCTTCCTTCTGGCTTCCCTCGCTTTGGGGGTTCTCTCCTTTTCAGGCCCCCCTCGGGCAGAGCTTCCCTCTGCAGTGGATGGGCAGCTGGTTCCAAGTCTTGCCCCGATGCTCAAGAGGGTCACCCCGGGAGTCGTCAACATTTCGACCAAAACCAAGATCGTTGAAGCCGAGCATCCCTTGATGCGGGACCCGGTCTTTCGTCATTTCTTTGGTGTCCCTAACATGCCGAGCCAAAGGGAAAGTTCGTCCCTGGGTTCTGGGGTCATCGTGGATGCAGGACGCGGTTTCATCCTGACCAACAACCACGTGGTCGATAAGGCTGATGAAATCACGGTGACTTTGACCGATGGTCGCAAACTCAAGGCCAAGTTGGTCGGGACCGACAAGGAGTCCGATGTTGCGGTGATCAAGGTACCGGCAGACCACCTCACGGAAGTCCAGATCGCTAATTCCGATCAGGTCCAGGTGGGTGATTTCGTGGTAGCCGTCGGCAATCCCTTCGGATTGGGGCAGACCGTCACTTCCGGGATCGTCAGCGCCTTGGGCCGCTCAGGACTCGGGATTGAAGGCTATGAGGATTTCATCCAGACCGATGCCTCCATTAATCCAGGGAACTCAGGGGGTGCTCTGGTCGATCTTCAGGGTCATCTGGTGGGCATCAATACCGCCATTTTGGCACCGAACGGCGGCAACGTTGGAATCGGCTTTGCGATCCCAGCCAACATGGCGCTGCACATCATGAATACCCTGGTTGAACACGGTGCGGTCAAGCGGGGTCTTGTGGGCGTTCAGGTTCAGGACCTGACGCATGAACTCGCGGAAGCTTTCAAAATTCCGCAGAACCAGGGTGCGGTGGTCAGCGGCATTCAGCCGGGATCCCCTGCAGAAAAAGCCAAGATCGAAGCCGGTGATGTCATTCTCGCGGTCAATGGCCGCAAGGTGAAGAACAGCCAGGATGTCAGGAATGCGGTGGGTTTGGCGCAGATCGGGGATGAGGTTGAGCTTGAGATCATCCACAAAGGCGAGACCTTGACCCGAACGGCACAGGTCGCTGCGCCCCGCATCACTGCGCTTGAGGGCACCGAGCTGAATCCGAAATTGGCCGGTGTGGTGTTCCGGGATGTCAACGCCGCAGGGGCTGCTGAAGGGGTGCTGATCGAGAAGATGAATACCGGCTCCTACGCCTTCCGTGCAGGACTTCAGCCAGGGGATGTCATTCATGAGGCCAACCGGAAACCTGCGGGAACCGTTGCGGATCTTCAGAAGGCCGTCAAGGGTGCGCGGGAGTTGATGCTGAATGTTCAGCGCGGTGATCAGGGCTTTATCGTTGTCTTGCGCTAAACGATCAGTAACAATCTGACTATCGAAGGGGATGAAGGGGACGCGTGACGTGTCCCTGGGATCCACCCGGGGGGCTTCGGCCCCCTCATTTTTTACCCTCAGGATCGAGGATCACGTCATGTATGTTCACGAGTTTGAGGCCAAGGCCCTTTTGGCCGCGGCCGGTGTCCCGGTGCCGACGGGCCGGGTCGCAGTATCGCCCGAGGAGGCGCGCCGCCTTGCGGCAGAGGTCCCTGGTGAACGGTGGGTCGTCAAGGCCCAGGTTCACAGCGGCGGGCGGGGTAAGGCCGGCGGCGTCCTCCTCTGTGATTCTGTGGAGGCCGTCGGCAAGGCGGCAGAAAAGCTTTTGGGAACGCGCTTGGTCACCAACCAGACCGGTGCTGTGGGGCTTCCCATCCATCGGATCTTTATCGAGGAAGTGCGCCCGATTGCCGCCGAGTACTACCTCTGTGCCTTGATTGATCGGACCCGTGCCCGGGTGACGCTGATCGCTTCGGCCTCCGGTGGAGCCGATATCGAAGAAGTGGCGCATGAAGCCCCTGAAAAAATCATCACGGTAGAGGTGCATCCTGCGGCCGGCCTTCAGAGCTATCACCTTCGGACCCTGGGCTATGGGATTGGTCTTGAAGGACCTGCTCTCCGTCAGTTCAGCGACATGACGCGGGCGCTTTATCACCTGGCGGTCGAAAAAGACCTGCTTCAGGTTGAGATCAACCCTCTGGCCATGGATGGCGAGGGACATCTCATGGCACTCGA
The DNA here is from genome assembly GCA_041178325.1 of Pseudomonadota bacterium. Lineage (GTDB taxonomy): Bacteria > Pseudomonadota > Gammaproteobacteria > Methylococcales > Methylococcaceae > UBA6136. The sequence continues at coordinate 44,380 of JBEGVN010000091.1, read as the reverse complement.
TGCCAAGATTGTGGTCGATGACAATGCCTTGGCCTTGCATCCCGATTTAGCCGCTCTTCGGGATGTGGCCCAGGAAGATCCCACCGAAGCCAAGGCCCGCGATCTGGATCTGAGCTATGTCACGCTCGATGGGTCGATTGGCTGCATGGTCAATGGCGCAGGTTTGGCGATGGCCACTTTGGATGTCATCAAGCTCCATGGCGGCCAGCCCGCCAACTTCCTGGACGTCGGCGGGGGCATTACCCGCGAGCGGGTTGCCGCGGCATTCCGGCTGATTCTCTCGGAGCCCCGCGTCAGGGCCATTTTGGTCAATATCTTCGGAGGCATTGTTCGCTGCGATCTGATTGCCGAAGGGGTGATTGAGGCGGCCCGGGAGACAGGCGCTACGCTTCCGATCGTGGTGCGTTTGGAAGGGACCAATGCGAAGGAAGGCCGGGCGCTTCTGGCGCAGTCGGGGCTTGCCCTCATTCCTGCAGCGACTCTGGATGAAGCTGCCATTAAAGCCGTCGAGGTTGCCCAGTGAGTATTTTGATCCACCGTGAAACCCAGGTCCTCTGTCAGGGCATCACCGGCAAGCAGGCCACCTTCCACTCCCGTCAGTGTCTGGAGTATGGGACCCAACTGGTCGGAGGGATCACGCCCGGCAAGGGGGGATCCGAGCATCTGGGTCTTCCTGTTTTCAACACGGTCCGTGAAGCCGTCAGGGAGACCGGGGCGACAGCCAGCATGATCTATGTGCCACCCGTTTTTGCGGCAGATGCAATCCTTGAGGCGGCTGAAGCCGGCATTGAGCTGGTGGTCTGCATCACCGAAGGCATTCCGATTCATCACATGCTGAGGGTCCGGGCGGCTCTCGCCGGGAGCAAGACCCGTCTGGTCGGTCCCAATTGCCCGGGCGTCATTACCCCGGGCGAATGCAAAATCGGCATCATGCCGGGAATGATTCATCAACCGGGCGCAATCGGCATCGTCTCGCGTTCAGGCACCCTGACCTATGAGGCAGTCCATCAGACAACCGAGGTCAACCTCGGGCAGACCACCTGTGTTGGAATCGGTGGTGACCCCATCAAGGGGCTCGATTTCATCGAGGTTCTGGCGCTTTTTGAGGCTGATCCTGCCACTCAGGGCATCGTCATGGTGGGTGAAATCGGCGGTACCGCCGAAGAAGAGGCGGCCGAGTACATCCAAAGCCACGTCCGCAAGCCCGTGGTTTCCTATATTGCAGGATCCAGCGCTCCCGAGGGGAAGCGCATGGGGCATGCAGGCGCCATCATATCGGCCGGTAAGGGCAGCGCAACCAGCAAGATGCGCGCGTTGGAAGCCGCCGGTGTCGCGGTGGTTTCAAGCCCGAGCCAGATTGGCGAACGCATGCTGAAGGCGCTCGGGCGGTAAGTTCGATCAGGGGGCTTTGCCGCTCCCTGGCGGAAAGCCCTCAAGAATGGAGGAGACGGCCTTTTCAATTCGCTCCTTCTGTGAGCTTCTGAAATAGCCGAAATCGGTTTTATCGGTGACGCCGGCATTCCAGACGATTTTTCCAGAGACAGGATCAATGGCCAGAACCTCGAGTTTGGCCTCCTCATATTTTGAGGTGTAGGGGTCTTCCGAGGGTGGCGGCACCCTCCCATCAGAACTGGTAGGAAGCAGCGAGCCATGGGCACCCGGAAACATAATGTTCACGGCCCCGTAGCCTCCATTGGGCTTTTTATGGCTGTCGAGGGCCCATTCCCCGAAGGAGTAGGCAATCTTTATGTCAGGATGGTTTGACGATTGTCGGTAGCCCCGGGCTTCCAGCTCCGATTTGATCTTTGCATCGACCAGCGCATTGAGCTGAATCCTCTCAGCGGTCGTTTTAGCGGCTTCCGTCTCCAGTGTCCCCACTGAAAAATCAAAGGTCTTGATGGCCTTGAAATCGAAACGGGCATCAAAATCTCTCTGAACCTGCAAGGGCTGACTAGTACAGCCTGAAAGAGCAAAGACGAGTGCGAACAGTCTCAGTATCGGGGTCTGCTTGATCATGGTGGGCTCACGGATAGGCGTTTTTTGAAGGGTAATCCACTTTCGTGGCATCGCCAAACTTTTGTCCCTGGATCTTGGCTTTAAGTGGAGTGGAGGTCACGCCAGCCCACGACACGGAAGCCTTCTCGTTCGAAACTGGTATCACCCCCATAGAGGATCCGAGGTGTCGCAAGGTTCGAACCTGCAAAACTTGAAAATCGTTTGAGGCCAAGGAACCAGTCAGAAGCAAAGGTGGCGCCCGATTTGATTTCGGTGGGAGTGAGGGTGAGCCCTGTTTCCTCCAGAAGGTCTACTTCATTGCCGACGTTATCTCGCCAGAAACTCAAGCGGGGGGACTCCCCTCGATTGGAAGCGGCCTTGATATGCTCTTGAACCACCCAGGTCTCAAAAAGAGCACCGCGATGAGGGTGCAAAGAGAGGGTTTCGATATCGCGAATTCCGAGGAGCCATGCCGCCAGCCCCGTATCAAGGAAATAGAGCTTGGGTGTTTTGACCAGTCGTTTTCCGTAATTACGATGAAAGGGTTGCAGTCGTATGACCAGGTAACTGGCCTCCAGTACATTCATCCATTGTCTTGCTGTGACCCCGGTGATGCCACAGTCGGCCCCAAGAGTACTCAGATTTAGAAGTTGGCCGGACCGTGCAGCGCATAGTTTGATAAAGCGCTGAAACAAGGCGAGATCCCGAATCTGAAGAATTTGACGGACATCCCTTTCCAGATAGGTTGCGACATAGTTTCCATACCAATCCGCGGGTTTCAGTCCCCGGCTGTAGATTGCAGGGTAGCTCCCATTGAGTAAGAGTTCATCGAGGTTTTCAGGAAGACATCCCGCTTTATTCATTTCGGGAAGTGAGAGTGGCAGGAGTTCGACGCGCCCGACGCGTCCTGCCAGAGACTGGCTGATACCCGCCATGAGATCAAATTGTGATGAGCCGGTGAGGACGAACTCCCCCATCCGTTGGCGCTCGTCGACTACACCCTGTAGCCATGGAAAAAGGGTGGGGCAGCGTTGGATCTCGTCAAGAATCGCCCCGTCAGGAAAACGAGCCAGAAAGCGGCGGGGATCGCAAAGTGCAAAATCGCGCTCGTCCGGATTTTCCAGAGAAACGTAGGGCTTTTCAGGGAACTGGGCGCGGACCAGCGTGGTTTTGCCTGATTGCCGAGGTCCTGTCAGGGTGATCACAGGAAATCCGCTGGAGAATCGGGCGAGGGTCTCCGAGGCATCTCGCAGGTACATATGCAATTCTAAGTTTGCACTTTAGATTTGTATAAATTATGCGGATACAGTCACGGGGTCAAGCCAGACTCAGAGCAAGTCACAAAAAAGCCCGGCCACGCTCTGAGGCGGGCCGGGCCTTGTTGAGAGCGTTTTATAATTACTTCTTAGCGTAGGTCAGCCAATCCGCATGATCCTGTCGGCGGCCATAAACGTAATCGAAGTAGAGGCTCTGAAGCTTTTCGGTGATGGGGCCGCGGCCACCGGCTCCGATGATCCGTCCGTCAAGCTCCCGGATCGGGGTGACTTCGGCCGCAGATCCTGTGAAGAAGGCTTCATCGGCAACGTAGACTTCGTCGCGCGTGATGCGCTTTTCGTGGACTTCAAGACCCTGCTCGCGAGCGATTGTGAAAATCGTTTCACGCGTGATGCCTTCAAGGGCGCTGGTCAGGTCCGGGGTGTAGAGCTTTCCCTTGCGGACGATAAAGATGTTTTCGCCGCTGCCTTCCGCGACGTAGCCTTCATGATCCAAAAGCAGGGCTTCATCGCATCCGCATTCCACGGCTTCACGAACCGCAAGGATCGAGTTGACATAGTTGCCGTTCGCCTTGGCTTTGCACATCTGGCTGTTGACGTGGTTTCGGGTGTAGGACGAGGTCCTGACCTTGATGCCCCGAGCCATGTTTTCTTCCCCAAGGTAGCTGCCCCAGGACCAGGCTGCGATCATGACGTGGGTCTTGATGCCCTTGGCGTGCAGTCCCATGGCTTCGGATCCGAAGAAGCACATCGGACGAATGTAGGCGCTATTGAGGTTGTTAAGTCTCAGGGCCTCCAGATGCGCTTCATCCAGAGTGTCCTTGTCGAAGGGAATTTCCATCCGCATGATGTGGGCGGAGCGGAACAGACGGTCGGTGTGGTCGCGAAGCCTGAAAATGGCAGCACCGCGTTCGGTCTGATAGGCCCGAAGCCCCTCGAAGACGCCGCAACCATAGTGTAGGGTGTGGGTCAGGACGTGGACCTTGGCTTCACGCCAGGGCAGCCATTCGCCGTCGAGCCAGATGACTCCGTCTTTGTCGTCCATCGACATATCTATTCTCCGGGATCAGGATGGATGCAGGGGCTATGTGGAATCAGATGCTGCCGAAATCGCCTTTAGGTTTGAGGACAGCGGCCCAAAGGGCCTGAATCCTCTCCCGTAGAGGCGCGAACGCCTGAGCGGCAACCACCGCCTTGCGCTCATCCAGTTGGGCCCGATGGGCTTCGTTGCGGAGTGTGAAGTAAGCCTGCTGAAGAAAATCCTGATCTTTCTCGGGAATCAGATGTTCCTCTTTAAGGCGCTCCAGAAGCCGCAGGACATCGGTCCATTCGGTCAACCGGGGGTGGGCATTTGACCACGCCAAAACCCAAAATTGTACTAGAAACTCGATATCCACGATACCGCCGGCCCCCTGCTTAAGGTCAAAGAGGTTCGGGTCCTGAGTTTCGAGAACCGCACGCATTTTTCCCCGCATCTCGACGATTTCCTGGCGCAACAAGGTGGCATCGCGAAGACGGCCCAGGGATCGGGCCCGTATGGCCTTGAATTTTTTACCCACAAGAGGATCTCCGGCCACAAACCGGGCCTTGACCAAGGCTTGTTGCTCCCAGGTCCATGCTTCCTGCATCTGATAGGTTTCAAAGGCCTCAAGGCTACTGACCAAAAGCCCTGAATTCCCCGAGGGTCGTAGTCTCAGGTCGGTTTCGTAGAGAATGCCGGCGGGGGTATTGGTGCCCATGATGTGGAGAATGCGTTGTGCCAGTCGCGCATAGAATTCACCAGCAGTCACAGGCTTGGGGCCATCGGTCTCCGCCTCGGTGTCCCCCGCATAGAGAAAGACCAGGTCCAGATCCGATCCGTAGCCGAGCTCGAGGCCCCCGAGCTTCCCATAGGCAATCACGGCAAATCCGGCCGCAGGATCCTGAAGGCCGCCGGGACTGCCATGACGTTGACGGGTGATGGCAACGCTTCGAGCCAATGCCGCTTGAAGCAGCGTTTCGGCGAGTGCCGTGAGCGCATTGCTCACCTCAGGTAGGGGAAGCGACCCTGCGATATCGGCGGCCGCGATCCGAAGAATCACCACCTGCCGGTAATGTCGAAGCGCAATCATGAAGGCTTCCAGATCTTCAGGATCCTGACTCTCGAGCTTTCGGTCGAGCTCGATTTCCAAGGCTTCCCGGGTGATGGGTGCACTAAAACTTCGGGGATCCAGAAGTTCATCGAGGAGGACCGGATGCCGGCCGAGGGTTGTCGCAAACCAGGGACTGGCTCCCACCAACGCCACCAGCCGGGTGCGAGCCCCCGGATTTTCCGCAAGCAGGGTCAGGTAGACATTACGGCTGGCAATCGCCTCCAGTACCTTAAATAGGCGATCCAAGGTTTCAAGGCGGTGGGGTAGCGTATGGATCTCCTTGAGGAGATCGGGGAGCAGTCTTCGGATTTCGCTTGCTCCCCGGGGTGAGAGACGCCGAATCGATGAGGCAGACCGAAAACCCTCAAGCTTGGGAACCAGTGTTTCGGGATCTTTGATGCCCAGCGACAGGAGCGAAGACAAAAGCGCCTCGGCATCGCCATCCAGCGGAAACGGGGCCTTGCCGCTGTCCGCATCAATACGAATAACGTCTTCAAAGACCTGGTGGACCCGTGACTGAAGTGTGCTGAGCGCGCTCAGGAAGGCGGGATAATCGTCATAGCCTAAGGCGTACGCGAGGGCTCGTTGTTGCCCTTCGGATGGGGGAAGGGTGTGGGTCTGCTGATCCCGATATTCCTGCAGCCGATTCTCAATGATGCGAAGGGTCCGGTAATGGGACTTGAGTTCAGTGACTGTCTCCTCGGGAAGGAGACCCAGGGTTCCGAGCGCCGAGAGAACGCCCAGGATGTCGCGGCGCTGGAGTGATTTTTCCGACCCGCCACGAATTAACTGAAAGGCTTGCCCGATGAATTCGATCTCCCGAATGCCGCCTTTTCCCAGTTTGACATTCTGGTGGTCCCCTTTGCGCGCGAGTTCCTGGCTGATCATGCGCTTGAGCTCGCGAAGCTCTCCAAAAGCCCGAAAGTCGAGATAGCGCCGGTAGACAAAGGGATGGAGAAAGCGTTCAAGCTCAGGTCCGCCCCGCGGATCTCCCGCAATGGCCCGGGCCTTGATCATGGCATAGCGTTCCCATTCCCGGGCCTGCCCCTCGTAGTAGCGTTCGAGCGCCTCAAAGTGAAGGACCAGAGGTCCTGATTCGCCAAACGGGCGAAGCCGGGTATCAACCCGAAAGACAAAGCCATCCTCGGTTTTTTCATCCAGTGCCCGGACCAGATTGCGTGCCAGCCGGGTATAGAACTCGGCGTAGCTGGTTTCTTTTTTATCTGTGAGGACGCCGTCATCCCTGTAGGCCAGAATAAGATCGATATCCGAGGAGTAATTGAGCTCCCGGGCACCGAGTTTTCCCATGCCAAGGACGACGAGGTTCTGGGGCTCTCCTTCACGGTTCTGGGGGATGCCAAAGCGTTCGGTCAGCCAATCAAAATGAATCTTGAGTGCGGTTTCAACAGCAGCCTCTGCCAGGAGGGAGAGATCCCGGAGGGTTTCTTCGATCGGCGCCCAGCCTGCGATATCGCGCCATGCGATCCGAACCATCTCAAGGCTTCGCATCTTTCGAAGCGCCTTCTGAAGCCCCCCTTCATCGGTCACGTTCACCAAGCCTTCTTTAAGCCAGGCCAAAATCTCTGTCTCGGCCCGGCTTTTTTCCAAAAGTCCCTGATTGATCAGGACATTCAGGAGCGATGGCGTCCGGGTGATTTCCTGGGCAACGAAGGGGGAGACCGCAAGGATCAAGGGGATGGATTCGGCAATTCGTTGCGGGATCTTCAGGGCGTCTTCGGGGCCTCTTTGTTCCACAAAGCGGCTCCAAAGTGCCAGGGCGTCCGCTTTGAGGGGGGGCGGCAAGGTGTCAAAAGGCAAACCAGTGTGAGCCATAAGGCATTTTTAACGGAAGGAAGGCGTGAATTGGCCGAAAAATTCAGATCGGTTGGTCTGACCGTTTTGGGCGAGAGTGACCGCTTCCTGAGCTTCCTTGTGAAGCTTTTCATCGGAGACCCGAAGTGTCGGCCGAATGGCAGCCCGGGCGGCTTTTTCAAGATAAGGCAGCGCAGCCTTGGGGTCTCCTTCTTCCAAGAGGATGTCGCCCATGAAGTAATTGGTGTCGATGCCCTCGGGGAAGAGCCGGACACCGGTGGTGAGGATTTCCCGCGCAATTTTCTTATCGCCATAGAGCAGCGGCCACCCGGGAAGTCGGCGGTAGAGGTTTCCCAAGGTGACGTAGGCGGCCCCCTCCAGAGCCTTGGGGTCCCGCTCGATGGATTTTTTGAGGAGCTCCCGGGAGTCTTCCAGCATCTCCAGCGTATCCAGACCCAGGGCTGCTGCACTGTAGGTACACAGGATGATGGCTTCGACGATCAGGGGTTCCGCCCGTTGAGGGGCCGTGGCCTTGAGGGCTCGGATCCTCTCAAGGAGTCCCTTGTATCGACTGACGTGTTCGGATCGAGGCGCTAGGTAAAAGACTTCCGACCACTCGGCCTGAATGCTGCGCGAGGTCTTGGCAATTGCATCAAAGCCTTTGTCCGCGGCAGGCGAGATGGGAGAGGTGAGAGAGAAGATGAGGCCCATAAGGGTCCAAAGTCCCTGCTGTGAAATCCGGCGAAGAAAAGCCATGACGGTCCTCTAAAAGGCCTGTGCTCAGGCAGTCATCAGACGGCGGCGCCGAAGGGCAGCATAGGCCAGGGTCACCAGAAGGCTTGCGGCCAAGGGCCAAGGGTACATTTCCCTTTCGGGTCGATAATACCGTTTGTCGCGTTCAATGGGTTCGAGTTCATCCAGAAGTCGGTAGATATCCTCCATCTGCTGGACATCGCGCGCCCTGAAATAGCGGCCATGGGTCATTTCGGCCATGCCGCGCATCGTCGGTTCATCAAGATCCTGTGAAGGATTGACGCGCCGCGTCCCCAGAAGATCACGGACCACCATTTCATCGGCGCCAATGCCGATGGTGTAGATCTTAAGGCCCGAGCGAGCGGCAATCTCAGCAGCCTTGAGGGGGGCAATGTTGCCCGCGGTGTTGGCGCCATCGCTCAGGAGAATCAGAACGCGTTGGCCTTCAGGGTTGTCTCTCAGGCGCTTGATGGCCAGTCCAATCGCATCCCCGATGGCGGTGCGGTCTCCGGCAAGGCCAATGACGGATTCGTCAAGGAGCGTTCGGACGGTCTTGCGGTCAAAAGTGAGCGGCGCCTGAAGATAGGCGTTCTCGCCAAAAAGGATCAGCCCAAGGCGATCACCGACGCGCCGGTCAATGAACTCACCGGCCACGGCTTTGGTGGCGGTCAGGCGATCCACCTTATGGCCATCGAGCACAAAATCCTGAATCTCCATGCTGCCGGAAAGGTCGACAGCCAGCATCAGGTCACGCCCCGTTATCGCCTGTTCGATCGGTTCTCCCTGCCAGACCGGGCGGGCGGAAGCTGCAACCAAAAGCACCCAGGCCAGGATCAGGAGCAAGGGGATGGGTTGGTGTTCGCGATAGCCAGGACGGGCTGTGGGGAGCGCAAAAAAATCGGCCGCCATCGGGCTGATAAGAATGCTGCCGCCGCCATCGGGGCTTGCCGGGAGGAGCCAACGAATCAGCCAGGGCAATGGGAGCGCAAGGAAAGACCAGTACCAGAGAAATGTCATGTGTCCAACATAACGGCTTGAAAGCGCATCATCAAGGGGCTTTTGGATCCTTGTACCCCCCACGGGGTGGTTTAGCCCATCATCGCCCGAAGGGGCTCAGTTTGTTAGGATCCAAGCCATTTCTACTCTCCAGGATTTATCCGTGTCACAACCGATCAACCGTCTCCTCGACATTATGGCGCAACTCAGGGATCCCGAGGGTGGATGCCCCTGGGATCTCGAGCAGGATTTTAAGAGTCTCGTTCCCTATACCCTTGAAGAAGCTTATGAGGTAGCAGAGGCGGCTGAAACAGGAGACAGCGAGGATTTGCGGGAAGAGCTTGGGGACCTCCTTCTTCAAGTGGTTTTCCATTCCCAGATTGCCCGGGAAGAAGGGCTCTTTGACTTTGACGCGGTGGTCGAAGGGATTGCCGACAAGTTGGTACGCCGTCATCCCCACGTTTTTGGCGGCCTTGAATTTGAGACCTCGGAAGACCGGCAGGCCTATTGGGAGGCCTCTAAGGTTCAGGAAAAGGCCGAGCGCGGAAAAATGACGCCGGAACCGAGCGTCCTTGGCGATGTGCCGCCTGAACTTCCAGCCCTTATGGTGGCGCAAAAGCTTCAAAAACGCGCCGCCCGTCATGGGTTTGACTGGCCTTCAATTGACCCCGTGTTCGACAAGCTGCAGGAAGAAATCGAGGAGCTCAGGGAAGCCATGCTTTTGGAGGACAAAAACCACATGGCCGAAGAGCTGGGCGATGTCCTTTTTGTCTTGGCCAATGTCGCCCGACATCTTGGGGTCGATGCCGAAGCCTGTCTCCGCGGCGGGAACCGGAAGTTCCGACGCCGCTTTCAGCACATTGAGCGGCGGGTGGCCGAATCAGGATCCAGCCTGGATCAGGAAAATCTCACCACCCTCGATGCCTTTTGGAACGAAGCAAAACAGCTCGAGAAGACCGGAGGCTAAACCTTTTTTGATGATCGGTCGTCGCGTCGACCAAACCAGAACTTCATTACGAGTATGGCTAGAGAAAGGATCAGCGTGACTGCATTGGCCGCAATGATCGGGACTGCGCCGAGCCGAATGCCATAGACCAGCCAAAGGGCCACACCGGCGCTGAAAAGAAGAAACATCCCGAGAGATATGTCCTTCGCCGAACGGGATTTAAAGGTCTTGATGACCTGTGGCAGAAAAGCTAGGGTCGTCAGGGTTCCTGCGATCAGGCCAAGGAGTTCGGTTTCAGGCATGAGGATTCGCTCGAGCAGGTTAAGGGGCTGATGCCGGTCTTGCAGCAGATGGGATTGGTCGTGTGTGAGAGTTGTGAAACAGTCTGCCACACTCACGCGCAGGAATCGGGTTGCATTCCGTTGAAGCTCTAAGGCATGATGAGATCGTCGGGAGTCTCGCGGTTGATCAAGGCCTTCGGGGAACTTTGACCACCACGCCGGGTCCTAAGGGTTAGTCTCTTGTTGCGGATAATGAGGTGAACCATGGAAATGTTGTTGAGCGCAGTGAGTGTTGCAGCCGTGGCAGTTGTCTTGATCGAGACTGTGCTGCTGCCGGGAGAGCGCGAAGTGGCGCGTATTCCGGACGACGAGACTGAGCGGGCCATGAAGAATCGATTCGACGACTGAGTCGATGTCTTCCCGCAGATAAACCCGGCCAGCCAGCCGGGTTTTTTGCATTCGGAGGCTATCTCATTTTCTCCTCACCCTTGCAGGCGCGATGGGGGCCGAGACCAATCCTTTCCCAGTCAAAATAAGGACCCGGATCCCACTTTCTTCCGGGCGCAATGTCCTCATGGCCTGCAATGCGTGCACGAGAGAGAAGGGGGTATTCCAAGATCAGGCCATCCAGAACCTGATTCAGGACGGTGTACTGAACGGCCTCAAAAGGCTGATCTTCGGTTCCTTCGACCTCGATCCCAATTGAAAAGTCATTGCAGACGTCGCGTCCTCGCCAATGAGAAACGCCGGCATGCCAAGCGCGCCGATCAAAGGCGACATACTGGGTGATTGCCCCTGAGCGCTGAATCAGTAAGTGGGCCGAAACCCGAAGGGCCTCGATTTCTGCGTAATAAGGGTGTTCTTCGGGGTCCAGCGTATTGGTAAAGAGCTGGGTCACACCGGGTGTGTCAAATTGGCCTGGCGGGAGACTGATGGCGTGGATCACCACCAGTTGAATGTCTTTGGGGTCAGGACGCTCGTTTTGATTGGGGCTTTCAATGAAGGGGACGCCGACCAGGCGGTGGTCCTGGATGAGGAGCCCCTTCGATGTGTCCCTTAAATTCACGCCTTGCGAGCATCGGGGCGACTGATCAGGGAGTCGAGCAAAAGCATCACCACGCCAACGGTGATGGCCGAATCCGCCACATTGAAGGCTGGCCAGTGCCAGTCGCCATAGAAGACGTCCAGAAAATCAATCACGTAGCCGTAAAGGATTCGATCGATCAGGTTCCCGAGAGCCCCTCCGAGGACCAACGACCAAGCGCACGCCTCAAAGGCCCGTTGCCTTGGAAGGCTTTTTAGCCAATAGCAAATGAAGCCGGATGCGCTGATTGCGAGAATGATGAAGAACCAGCGCTGCCATCCTCCTGCACCCGAGAGGAAACTGAAAGCCGCCCCCTGATTGCGAAGGTACGTCAGCTGAAACATCGAGACCAGGGGAATGCTCTCATGGAGTGCCATGGTGGTGTCGACGATGCGTTTGGTGACCTGATCCAGAATCAGGACGATCAATGAGAGCCAGAGCCAGACCAACATCGGCTTACCCCAATACCCGGGTTTCGCCGGGTCCTGTCACATTATCCACGCAACGGCCGCAGATCTCGGGATGTTCGGCGTGAGCGCCGACATCCGGGCGATGCTGCCAGCAGCGAATGCACTTGAGCGCCTCACTGGACTTGGCCGCTATGCGCACTTCACCTTCAGGTAGGGCGGTGTCCTCGAGGACTTGCGTCTCGGAATTAATGAAGATGAAGCGAAGATCGGCTTCGACCGGCTTGAGCTTGGCATAGAGTCCGGGACTAACGCTTAGGGCAATCTCGGCGTCGAGTGAAGAACCAATCGCCTCGGAGCTTCGAAGGCCCTCAAGCGATTTACTGATCATCTCGCGAATACGCAGGATCTCCTCCCAGAAGGCGACATCATAGGGTGTCGCATCGTCCAGACAATAAAGGCCTTCGTACCAGGTCTCAAGAAAAACCGATTCACCGCGGTCCCCCGGTAGGTGGCGCCAGATTTCCTCCGAGGTGAAGGAAAGGATCGGGGCAAGCCAACGGGTCAGGGCTTCTGCCAGATGGTACATCGCGGTCTGGCCGGATCGGCGCACGGGACTGTCGATGCGTGTGGTGTATTGGCGGTCCTTGAGAACATCCAGGTAAAAACTACCGAGATCCACCGAACAGAAGTGATGGACTTTCTGATAGACATTGTGGAACTGGTAGGTTGCGTAGGCTTCCTGAACTTCTTCCTGAAGGGCATGGGCCCGATCAACGACCCAGCGATCCAGGGGGAGAAGCGCTTCAGGCTTCAGGAGGTCGTGGCGGGGATCGAACCCTTCGAGATTGGCCAGAAGGTAGCGCGCGGTGTTGCGCAGCCGGCGGTAAACATCTGCGGTCCGCTTAAGGATTTCATCCGAAACGTGCATTTCCTGCCGGTAATCGGTGGCGGCAACCCAAAGTCTCAGCACATCGGCCCCTAGGTTCTGCATGACCTTCTGAGGTGCCACGACATTGCCCTTCGACTTTGACATTTTCTTGCCTTCGGCATCGACCGTGAAGCCGTGGGTCAGAACCGAACGATAGGGTGCCTTGCCGTGGATCGCGACGGAGGCGAGCAGCGAAGACTGGAACCATCCGCGGTGCTGATCGGAGCCTTCAAGGTAAAGATCAGCCGGAAAGCCGAGTTCCTCCCGGCGATCAAGGACGCAGGCGTGGGTAACGCCAGAATCAAACCAGACATCCAGGGTGTCCTTAACCTTTCGGTAGTGCGCTGCCTCATCGCCCAACAGCTCCTTGGGGTCGAGGTCAAACCAGGCGTCAATGCCCCGCTGTTCGATCCTTTGAGCGACCTTTTCAATCAGGGCCAGACTCTCGGGATGCGGTTCCTGGGTCTCCCGATGGACAAAAAGGGCAATCGGAACGCCCCAGTTGCGCTGGCGTGAAACGCACCAGTCAGGGCGGTTGCCGACCATGCCCTCGATGCGGGCCTGACCCCAATCCGGGATCCAGTCGACTTTTTGGATTTCTTCCAAGGCCTTTGCGCGCAGGCCTTTGTGGTTCATGGCAATAAACCACTGCGGAGTGGCCCTAAAAATGACAGGGGTCTTGTGACGCCAGCAATGAGGATAGCTGTGCTCGATGCGGGCTTCATGGACGAGATTGCCATGCTGCCTTAACACCTCGATGACGTGCGGATTGGCACTCATCACATGTTCGCCGGCAAAAAGCGCCGTCGAAGGGAGGAATTTGCCGTCATCGCCGACCGGGTTTTCAACCGGAAGGTGGTAGCGCTGACCGACCACATAGTCTTCCTGGCCGTGGCCGGGTGCCGTGTGGACGGCGCCGGTGCCGGCATCCAGCGTGACGTGATCGCCAACAATGACCGGAACTTCCCGGTCATAGAAGGGGTGCTGGAGCGAGAGACCTTCAAGGGCGGCGCCTGTGGTGCGGGCGACGGTCCGGGCATCCAGGATGTTCCAGCGCTTCAAGGCCTCTTCAAGAAGGGCCTCGGCGACGATCAGGTGCTCCTTTTGCTCGGGGCATTCGACGACGACGTAGTCGACGTCGGGACCCAAGGCGACGGCCTGGTTGGCTGGAAGCGTCCAGGGTGTTGTCGTCCAGATGACAATCGATACCGGCCCTTCCCCAGGGCCTGCGCCCACGCGCTCGGTTCGCGTCCAAAGGGTCTCTTCACTCAGGACCTTGAAGCGGACATCGATGGTCGGGGAGGTTTTGTTCTCGTATTCAACTTCCGCTTCGGCGAGAGCAGAACCACAGTCAGTACACCAGTGGACAGGCTTTGCGCCTTTGACCAGGTGGCCATTGGCATGAATCCGGCCGAGGGCACGCACGATGTCGGCTTCAAACTGGAAATCCATGGTGAGGTAGGGATTTTCAAAATCCCCAAAGACCCCTAGACGGATGAATTCCTGACGCTGAGTGTCTACCTGCTTTTTTGCGTACTCACGGCAGGCCGTTCTGAAGGCATCGGGTTCGACCTTGACGCCGGCTTTTCCCACCTTTTTCTCGACCATGAGTTCGATGGGGAGGCCGTGGCAGTCCCAGCCCGGCACATAAGGTGCGTTGAAGCCTTCAAAGCCCTTGCTCTTGACGATGATGTCCTTGAGGATCTTGTTGACCGCATGGCCGATGTGAATCTCCCCGTTGGCATAGGGCGGACCATCGTGCAGCACAAAAGAGGGTCGTCCCTGACGGGTTTCCCGGAGCTTTTGGTAAATGCGAAGTTCGTTCCAGCGTGCAAGTTGTTCGGGTTCCCGTTGCGGCAGATTGCCTTTCATGGGGAATGCGGTCGCAGGAAGGTTCAGCGTGGCTTTGTAATCAACGGTCATGGTGTCGCTCTGGGTGCGGACGGCCCGATAAAGAAGTCGCGGGCGGCCTGGATGTCCATTTCGATCTGGGCCTTGAGCTCGGGAATGCCATCGAATCGCCGTTCATCGCGAAGTCGTGCGTGGAATTCCACTTCGACCCGGCGTCCATAGAGATCGCCACTGAAGTCGAGGAGGTGGGTTTCCAGAAGCATGGTCGGATCCCCAGTCACGGTGGGACGGCTCCCGACATTGGCAACACCCGGAATCGGCGTTGGGCCCAAACCGCGCATTGTAACGGCAAACACGCCTCGGACTGGAGTGTTTTTGCGCTGCATCAAGAGGTTGGCGGTCGGAAAACCGAAGGTCCGCCCCCGTTTTTGGCCGTGGATGATGCGCCCGCAGACCTCATAGGGCTTGCCCAGAAGTTCGCGGGCCCGATCCAGATCGCCCTTGAGCAGCGCCTCACGGATCAATGTGCTACTGATGCGTTCGCCGCCAGCCAGCACGGTGCGGGTGTCGGCGACCTCAAACCCACGTTCACGGCCGGTTTTCACCAGAAGCGAATAGTCACCGGCCCGTTTTTGGCCGAAGCGAAAGTCATCCCCGATGACCAGGAAACGGACCTTGAGGCTATGAATCAGAATTTCTTCAATAAACGCCTCAGGTGACATTGCGGCCAGTGCGCGATTGAAGCGAAGGATCATGACGTGATCGACTGGAAGTTCTGAGAGTCGATCGATCTTGTCCCGAAGCCGCATCAGTCTCGGGGGGGCTTGATCGGGGGCAAAAAACTCGCGGGGTTGGGGCTCAAACAGCACTACGCAAACCGGAAGACCAAGCCGCTGACCTTCTGCCGCCAGACGTTCAATGACCTTTCGGTGCCCGAGGTGGACTCCATCGAAATTGCCGATGGTCGCAACGCATCCTGCGACGGGCAGTTCGGGCGAGTGAAGGCCAAGTGCTAAACGCATGGATCAGGCGAGCCCGGGCTCAAGCAAATGACGAGGACGAATGCCCAGCGCCAGAAGAGAAAGGCCATAAATGAGCATGCCGCCGCCAATGAGCATGGCGAGAGCCGCCATGCGCTGTGAGGTTTTGAGGGTCTCAAACGGCAAGGTGTCGCCCAGGAGCACCAGAAAAGTCCCAAGAATGGCATTACCCATCACAAGTCGGGCCAGAAAAAGAACGCTGCCCTTGCCGGGGCGATACAGATCCCGCGCCTTGAGAATGCCCAAAAGAAGGGCGGCATTGAATAGGGCGGCGAGTGAGGCGGCCAGCGCAAGACCCGCATGTCCCCAGCCCGGCGGGGCTAGCCAGAACGTCGAGGCCACGCTGACCACAAGGTTAACGCCGACGGCATAGATTCCGATGCGGGCCGGGGTTCTGAGATCCTCGCGTGCACTGAAGCCAGGTACCAGGACCTTAATGGCCAGAAAGCCGGGGAGTCCGCTGCCATAGGCCATGAGGCTTCGGGCGGCCATTCGGGCGTCTTCAGGATTGAAATGATCGTGCTGAAAAAGGGTGTACATCAAGGGTTCGGCAAGGCAGACGAGGCCCAAGGTTGCAGGAAGGCCGATCAAAAGGAGGGTCCGAAGCCCCCAGTCGAGGGTGCGCGAAAACGCCTTTTCATCTCCTTTGGCACGGTTTTCCGAAAGGTGCGGCAGGATGACGGTACCCACGGCAACCCCCAGAAGACCCAAGGGGAATTCTAGCAAACGGTCGGAATAGTAGAGCCAGGAGATGCTGCCGCTGGTCAGGAGCGAAGCCAAAAGCGTGTTGATCAGGAGGTTTACCTGCGTCACGGAGGCGCCCAAAAGGGCCGGCGACATCAAGGTCATGACCCTACGAACATCCGGATGGCGGAGCGCGAGCCTGGGGCGGGGAAGAAGACCGCGCCGCCAGAGCGGGGGGATCTGGATGGCAAGCTGAAGGAAGCCTCCAATTAAGACGCCGATCGCCAGCGCAGTGACCGGCTGATCACAGTGGGGAGCTAGTGTGAGACTTGCAAAGATCATGGCAAGGTTCAGAAGGACAGGGGTCACGGCCGGGGTCAGAAAGTGGCCATAGGTATTGAGTATCCCCCCCGAAAGTGCGGTCAGGGCGATCAGGATGAGGTAGGGAAAGGTGATTCGCAAAAGATCCGCCGCAAGCTGGGCTTGATCTTGAACCGCATTAAATCCGGGTGCAAAGATCTGGATCAGAAACGGGCTTAAGAGGGTTCCGGCCAGAGTCAGAAGCACCAGAAGGAGAGTAAAGCTGCCGGCGACCCGATCAATCAGGGCTTTGACCCGAGCGTCCCCGCCTTCCTCCCGGGCCGCGGCGAGGACAGGCACAAAAGCCTGAGAAAAGGCGCCTTCGGCAAAAAGCCGCCGAAGGAAGTTCGGAATCTTGAAGGCCACAAAAAAGGCATCAGTGCTGGCGCTGGCCCCAAAGACCTGGGCAATCACGAGGTCTCGGACAAAGCCGAGGATACGCGAACTCAAGGTCAGGCTGCTGACAAGGCCGGAGGATTTAAGGAGCGTCTGGCTCATGAAGCGAAGGGGACTCCGGTTGCCTAGAGGGTATCGGCGGACTCAAGCCACTGCTCCTGCCTGGGAATGGCCGTCTCAAGGAGTCTTTGGAGTAATCGGTCAGGATCGGTGTCATCAATGACCAGTGCCCGGTTCTTGGGGCGAATGAATTCCTCTTCCAGGCTGTGGTCAATCAGGCGGATCAGGGGGTCAAAGTAAGCTTCGGTATTGAGGATTCCGATCGGCTTTCGGTGAAACCCCAGTTGGGCCCAAGTCAGGATTTCAAAAAGCTCCTCAAAGGTGCCGTAGCCCCCGGGAAGTGCAATGAATCCATCGGCAAGCTCGGCCATCCGGGCTTTACGCGTATGCATGGAGTCGACGATTTCTAGGCGCGTTGCGCCCACATCCTCGATACGGGTGCCCGAAACTTCGCGGCCCATCAAGGCTTCCGGGATGACCCCGATGACTTCCCCCCCGGCCTCAAGCGCTGCCCGAGCCAGTTGCCCCATCAGGCCCACATTGCCGCCGCCATAGACCAGGCCCAGTCCGCGCAAGGCAAGCTTTCGGCCCAGATCTTCTGCTGCTCGCGCATAGGCAGGGCGCCGGCCATGGCTTGCGCCGAGGAAGACGCAAATGCGATGGGTGGCGGGAGGCGTGGATGCGGCAGCCGGCGGCATGATGCGATGCGGGAAAGGTCTCAAGGTCCAGATGGCGCGAGGATACCATGCCCTGCGTTTAGGGCTTCTCAAGGGGGGAGTCAGAATAATTGACTATTTTGATCGGATATGTGACTCTCGGCCCCAAAGACCCCGTATTCCTTGAGGAGAATCCGACCGTGCGCTTAACCACCAAGGGCCGCTATGCCGTCACCGCCATGCTGGACCTCGCGTTTCATAGCGAAAAAAAGCCTGTCACCCTGACAGACATTGCCAAGCGGCAGGAAATCTCCCTCTCTTATCTGGAACAGCTTTTTGCGCGGCTTCGCCGCTCCGGGATGGTCGAGGGGGTCCGGGGACCCGGTGGGGGCTATCAATTGAGCCGGAGAGCCGAATCCATCAGCATTGCCGAAATCATCTCGGCGGTAGATGAGACCATCGACTCGACCCGCTGTGGCGGTCAGGCCAATTGTCAGAATGCCCAGCCGTGCCTGACGCATGACCTTTGGATGGGGCTTAGCGACCAGATCCGCCAGTACCTCGATTCCATCACCCTGCACGATGTGCTGACGCGATCGTCTGTTCGCGAAGTCGCGGAACGTCAGGACCAGCATGTGCTGGGCGCTGCACTTGAGATGCCCCTCCAGCGGGGTGTTCGTCTTTAAGGCGCGTCGGCGGAATGGTCTATCTGGATCACAACGCCACAACGCCGCTGGATGCCCGTGTCCTTGAGGCCATGTTGCCCTATCTGGGCCGTTTTTATGGCAATCCCTCGGCGCTGCACCGATTAGGGCGCCTGAGTCGTGGCGCGATTGATCGGGCCCGCGACCAGGTGGCAGCCCTGGTGGCCGTCAGGCCCGAACAGGTGATTTTCACATCCGGCGGCACGGAAGCGTCCAATTTGGCTTTGTGGGGCCTTTCCCAAAGGTTTAGCTCAGCCCGACTCCTCTTGGGGCAAACCGAACACCCTTCGGTGGCAGAGCCTATGGAACATCTGGCCAAGACCAGGGGGTGGCCACTCGATTATCTGCCGATCCATTCGGGAGGCGATCATTCCTTGCCGCCGGATGATCTTCTTGCGAGGGGACCTGTGCTCGCCGCTCTGATGCTGGCGAACAATGAAACGGGTGTCCTTGAGCAGACGCGGCCTTTGGGTGAGCGGCTTCGGGCCAGAGGCGGACTTTTGCATGTGGATGGGGTCCAGGCCGCCGGCAAGATTCCTCTCGACTTTGCCGCGACCGGTGCCCATAGCCTGACGCTCTCGGCGCACAAGATTCGCGGGCCCAAGGGGGTTGGGGCCTTGATTCTCGATCCGGAGGTCCGGATATCCCCCATCACCTGGGGCGGTGGGCAGGAGCGAGGGCTGAGGCCTGGCACCGAGAATGTGGCAGGGATCGTGGGGTTCGGCATCGCCGCGGAACTGGCCCTCAAGGAGCTGGAGACGCGCGCTCTGCACATGCGGGCGCTGAGGAACCGGCTGGAACAAGGACTTTCCGAAATGGCGGGGGTCACCCTCCATGCGGCTGAAAGTCCAAGGCTTCCCAACACGATTCAGTTTTCGTTCGAGGGCTGGGATGGCGAGGCTTTGGTGATGGCGCTGGATCGCGAGGGCTTCCAGTTGTCTTCGGGTTCTGCCTGCGCAAGTGGCGGCAATGAGCCCAGCCCCGTGTTGATGGCGATGGGGGTCCCTCCCGATCTGGCCCGTGGCGCGATTCGCGTGAGCCTCGGGGTCGAGAACGAGGCCCCGGAAATCGATTCTTTTCTCAAGACCCTTGCGGGTCTATGTCGAGCCCCCGAAGAGGGCAGGAGCACGCAATGACGATTCATTTGACAGACACAGCGGCCCAGCAAATCAGTCGCCAG
This sequence comes from Pseudomonadota bacterium, assembly GCA_041178325.1. Classification (GTDB taxonomy): domain Bacteria; phylum Pseudomonadota; class Gammaproteobacteria; order Methylococcales; family Methylococcaceae; genus UBA6136. The sequence continues at coordinate 24,838 of JBEGVN010000091.1, read as the reverse complement.
TTGGAAAAAAGAGGGAAGGGACTGGGACTTCGTCTTGGAGTCAAGAAGTCGGGATGCACCGGCTATGCCTATGTGATCGACTTCCAGGATGCCGAGCCTTCGGATGAGTCGGTCTTTGAAGACCAGGGTGTTCGAATTTATGTCCCCGCCGATTCCGTGGATTTCCTTTCGGGAACCACGGTCGATTTTCGGCGCGAGGGGATCAGCGAAGCGTTCCGCTTTGATAATCCCAACGTGAAGGCCGAGTGTGGTTGCGGCGAGAGTTTTGCGGTCTGATTTTTAGTGTGTGAGTCGAAGGGCTCCCCGTGAATCCCTTCTCAAACCCGTTGGATGGGGCCGGGATATTCGGCAACCTGCGGGTCTGCGGTAAGTAGGATGATTCCCTCACAGGTGGCCTGAGAGACCAGTAAGCGATCGAATGGATCCTTGTGGATGGGGGGTAGGTCGTTGATGGCGACCACGTGCTCGCTGAGGATCGGGATCTCGACATAGCCATTATCCAGGAGACCCCGGCGAAGCAGTCGTGCATCGACCCTGAAGTCATTTCGACCGAGGCCGCTTTTAATGCTGATCTCCCAGAGGCTGGCGAAGCTGAACGAGAGTCCGTTCTCGGGGTTACTCATGATTTCAAGTGCTTTCGGAGGTAAGGCCTCTGGGCCTTTCGCTGCCCACAGCAGGAGGTGGGTGTCCAGCAGGACTCTCACCGCTCACCCTCAAACAAAGTAAGAATTTCCTCTTCTCCCATTCGATCAAAGTCGCCTGGAATTTGAATTTGCTCGGCCATAAAACCGAATCTTTTGACTTCATGGGGTTCAGGGGTGGTCAGCGAGATGACTTTGACCATGGGCTTGCCCGCTTTGGCGATGACAAACGACTCCCCTTTTGCTGCCAAATCGACCAGTTTGGAGAGATGCGTTTTGGCTTCGTGGATGTTGTAGGTATGCATCGTGTGTTTCTTCGTAATTGACTTAGTTTAGTGGATTTAGTTTATCAGGACTTTCGTGTCCCTTAAGGCTTCCCTTTGAATCAGGGCCTGAATTGCCCTGCAGAGGCGTGGGTCGTTGGCTGGGCTGACCGGGCTTCTCGCTTAACTTAAGGTGAGTTTTCGGGTATGATTCTGGGGTTTAAGTCCCGCTCTAGGCGGGTTTTCTTTTGGCCGACCCGGATAGGGTCGGACCGTGTACCCGAGGTTTACCATGGCGATCGAACGTACCATTTCCATCATCAAGCCGGATGCCGTTGCCAAGAATGTCATCGGCGAAATCTACAGCCGTTTTGAAAAGGCCGGTCTTCGCATTGTTGCGGCCAAGATGGTCCATCTCAGCCGCGAAAAGGCCGAAGGCTTCTATGCCGTCCACAAGGAGCGTCCCTTCTTCAACGACCTGGTCAGCTTCATGATTTCAGGTCCGGTCATGGTTCAGGTGCTTGAAGGCGAAAATGCCATCGCCAAGAACCGCGATGTCATGGGTGCGACCAACCCGAAGGATGCGGCGCCGGGCACGATCCGTGCGGACTTTGCCGTCAGCATTGACGAGAATGCCGTTCACGGCTCTGACGGTCCGGAAACGGCCGCTCAGGAAATTGCCTACTTCTTCCAGCCTAATGAACTCTGCGCCCGGACCCGCTAGTCCCGACGCCAAGATCAACCTGCTCGGGCTCGACCCGAAGGCCATGAAGGCCTTCTGTGTCGAGCAGAACGAGAAGCCATTCCGCGCCACGCAGCTGATCCAGTGGATCCACCAGCGTGGCGTTGATGATTTTGGAGCCATGACGGATCTCAGCAAGGCTTTCAGGGCCAAGCTGGAGTCTGCCTGCGTCATTCAGCCGCCGGAAATCGTCCATGAGCAGGTCTCTTCGGACGGAACGATCAAGTGGGTCCTGAGTACCGATGCGACCAATCGCATCGAGACGGTCTATATTCCCGAGGAATCCCGGGGAACGCTTTGTATCTCCTCGCAGGTCGGTTGTGCACTCGAGTGTTCGTTCTGCTCGACCGCGCGCCAGGGCTTCAACCGGAATCTTGAGGCCGCCGAAATCATTGGCCAGCTCTGGGTGGCCCAGCGCGAGCTTGGGATTGGAGCCATCACCAATGTGGTCCTCATGGGGATGGGTGAACCGCTCCTCAATTTCAATAATGTGGTTTCGGCCATCACCCTGATGCTGGGTGACCATGCCTATGGTCTCTCTAAGCGGCGTGTCACCTTGAGCACCTCTGGTGTGGTTCCCGCGCTTGAGCGGCTCGCCGAAGTCTGTGACGTCAGTCTGGCTGTTTCTTTGCATGCGCCGACCGATGAGCTTCGAAATGAGTTGGTCCCCATCAATCAGAAATATCCGATCAAAGAATTGATCGCAGCCTGCAAGACCTATCTTTGCGGAGACCCGCGCCGAAAGGTCACCATTGAGTACGTCATGCTTGATGGCATCAATGATTCTCCGCTCCATGCCCGCCAGCTTCTGAGGGTCCTAAGTCAGCTGCCCTCTAAGGTCAACCTGATTCCTTTTAACCCCTTCCCTGGATCGTCCTATCGCTGCTCCAGCCCGGATACGATCCGCCGCTTTAGTGACATTCTCCAGGCGGGTGGCCTTGTAACCACAACGCGAAAGACCCGAGGGGATGACATTGATGCGGCCTGCGGACAGCTGGTGGGCAAGGTCAAGGACAGAACCAAGCGAACCATTCGGCTTCAGGCTGCCGGTTAGGCATATCCCCAAGGAAATCCCTTCATGAGTGAAAAGATTCAGGCCATCCGCGGCATGCACGATGTGCTGCCCGAACAGAGCCCCCACTGGCATCGCGTCGAAGCGGAGCTGCGTCGAGTCATGGCGGCCTATGGCTATCAGGAAATTCGGCTTCCGATCGTCGAAAAGACCGAACTCTTTAAGCGTTCCATCGGCGAAGTAACCGATATCGTCGAAAAGGAGATGTACACCTTTGATGACCGGAACGGCGACTCTCTGACCCTCCGTCCGGAAGGGACGGCGGGTTGCCTTCGTGCCTGTCTCGAGCATGGCCTGCTGCATAACCAGATACAGAAGCTTTGGTACCTTGGGCCGATGTTCCGTCATGAGCGGCCGCAGAAAGGGCGCTACCGGCAGTTCTATCAGTTCGGGGTTGAAACCTATGGGCTGGATGGGCCGGACATCGATCTCGAGCTCATTCTCCTTTGCCGGAGACTCTGGCGAGCGCTGGGTATCGAAGATCAGTTGCGCCTTGAGATCAATTCGCTCGGGACCGCCAGTGAGCGTTTGGAATATCGTAAAAGTCTGGTGACTTATTTCAGGCAGCACCTGGATCAGCTGGATGAGGATAGCCTTCGCCGCCTTGAAACCAATCCGCTTCGGATACTCGATAGCAAGAACCCGGATCTTAAGGCCGTGATCGCCGGTGCGCCGGTCTTGACTGATGCCCTGGGTGAGGCCTCAAAGGCCCATTTTGATCGCCTCCTGGCCGATCTTGAGCTGCAGGGTGTGCCCTATGTGGTGAATCCGCGGTTGGTTCGCGGGCTCGACTACTACTCGAACACCGTGTTTGAATGGATTACCGAGTCGCTGGGCGCTCAGGGTACCGTCTGCGCCGGTGGGCGTTATGATGGACTTGTTGAACAATTGGGGGGCAAAGGCTCTTCAGCCATTGGCTTTGCGCTCGGCATGGAGCGGCTCATTGAGCTAGTGAACGAAACCGCCCCGGTTTCGGAAATGACGACCGCTGATGTTTACCTGATTGTGGCTGGCGAGGCTGCCGAAAAGATGGGGGTTCGGCTGGCCGAAAGCCTGCGCGACCGGTTCCCGGGCTTGCGCCTTCAGACCCACCTTGGGGGCGGCGGATTTAAAAGCCAGTTCAAGCGCGCTGATCGCAGTGGAGCCGAAATCGGCCTGGTCATCGGAGACGATGAAGCACGGGACGGTCTGGTCGGCGTAAAATTCTTAAGGCGTGATGCCGAACAGCAAAAAGTGGCGGAGGCGGATGTCGCCTCCCTGATTGAGACTCTAGAGATAACGACGAGGTCCTGATGGAAACGTACCTGACCGAGGAAGAGCGCCTTGAGGCCCTGCAACGCTGGTGGAAGGAAAGTAAGTCTTCCCTTTTTGTCGGTGTGGTCATGGGCTTGCTCATCATCACGGGCTGGAAGTATTGGCAAGCGCACCAGCAGGCGCAGCGCGAAGAAGCCTCGCTGACTTACCATCTAATGGGCCGCGCCATAACGGCCAAGCAGCCCGAAGAAGCCATCAAGCTGGGGCAGCAGTTGATCGAAAGCTATCCCTCGACGACCTATGCTGAATTTTCGCGGATCACGCTCGCCAAGCTCAAGGTGGAAGCCGGTGACCTTGAAGCGGCTAAGCTCCGTCTTGAAGAAGAGGTCAAGCAAGGCCATGACGAGACCTTGAAGGAACTGGCACGACTTCGTCTTGCCCGCATTCTTCTGGCCCGCGGTGAAGCTGACGCAGGACTTACCCTACTGAAGGGAACCGAGACCACGGCCGGTAAGTTTTCTGCCCTCCTCGAGGAAGTGCGGGGTGATCTTTTGATCGCGGCCAAGCGTCCCGAGGAAGCCCGCGCGGCCTATCAGAAGGCCAAGGAGCTTGGAAATCGCTCACCGCTTCTCGATCTTAAAATTCACGATCTGCCTGCTGCCGGCTGATGCGATTTCTTGCCCCCTTGCTGGCGCTTTTACTGCTGGGCGGCTGCGCCCAGCTGAACGCCTTCAAGGACCTGGCCGGAGCAATCACCGATACCATTCGCGGCAGCGATAACGCAGAGCCTCCCAAGGAGCTCCAGCCGTTGGAGCCGACCGTCAACATGGAGGTTCTCTGGACGACGCATGTTGGCAAAGGAAGTCTTGGACGGATTTTGAACCTCATGCCGGCGGTCACAGCGACGACGGTATATGCGGCCGATCACAAGGGCGCGATTGTGGCGCTGGATCGGGCCAGTGGTGATTCCCAATGGTCCAAGGATACCGGTCTTGAGATTGCCTCAGGGCCTGTGGTGGCGGGCGACAAGCTTTTGTTTGGCACCAGTAATGCTGAGCTGGTTGCCATCAGCCTCGCGGATGGTGCGTTGATCTGGAAAACAGCGCTAACCAGCGAAATGATGTCTCTCCCGAGGGTCAGTCACAACACCGTGATCGCACGAACCAGTGATGGCCGGCTGGCGGGATTTGATCTTGGGCATGGCGGCATCAAGTGGTCTCATGAGAGGACTTTGCCTCCCCTTTCCATTCGAAGTCAGGGATCGCCAACCGTTCATGGGGACTTGGTCCTTGATGGCTTTGGGGCCGGCAAGTTGACTGCACTGAATGTACAGGACGGTCATCTGGTCTGGGAGGCCACCGCGGTAGTTCCTCGAGGGCGCTCGGAAGTCGAACGCATGGTGGAGTTGGACGCTGAGCCGATGGTTCAGGGCGAAGTTGCCTATGCCACGGGATTCCAGGGGGGGTTGAGCGCTGTCGATATCAGCAACGGCACCATCCTCTGGCATCAAAAAACAGCCTATTCCAGTCACGCAACCGCGTTGAGTCGAAAATCCCTTTTTATTACCGATACGAACAGCGACATCTGGAGCATGGATATTAGCAACGGGGCGGATCAATGGAAGCAGGATATCCTGCATCAAAGGCGCCTCACGGTTCCGGCACGGGTCAAGGATTACCTCGTTGTCGGCGACTTTGAAGGCTATCTCCACCTGCTTCGGGCGGATAACGGCAGCCTGGTCGGCCGTCTTGATCTCTCCAGCAATGATCCGATCGTTGCGACGCCGTTGGTCATTGATGACGTGGTCTACGTTCAGACCTCCGATGGCCTTTTGGCCGCCGTCAGGGTGGAGTGATCATGTTACCCGTTGTTGCCTTGGTCGGCCGGCCCAATGTCGGCAAATCCACCCTCTTCAATTACCTCACGCGCACCCGTGATGCCCTGGTGGCAGACTATCCGGGGCTGACGCGTGACCGTCAGTACGGTCGGGTCCGGCGCGGTCAGCGCGAGTACTTTGTCGTCGATACCGGAGGCATCGTCGAAACCGAGGCCGGGATCGATGAACAAGCCATGCGGCAGGTAGATATCGCCCTTCGGGAAGCTGATGTCATCCTCTTTCTGGTCGATGCCCGTGACGGCCTGACGGTCGGTGATGAAGCGATTGCGGTTCAGCTTCGACGGACCGGAAAACCCCTGATCATTGCCGCCAACAAGATTGATCAGGCGTCCCTGACGATCGCGATGGCTGAATTCCATGCTTTGGGTCTGGGTGACCCCCAGGCGATTTCCGCATCCCATGCCCAGGGCATCGGTGAGCTACTCGATGTCGTCGAGTCAAGGCTTCCGCCGCTTGAAGAGGCCGCGGAGGAAGAGGACGGCGGCATTCGGATCGCAATCGTTGGTCGTCCGAATGTCGGCAAATCAACGCTGGTGAATCGTTTGCTCGGGGAAGAACGCGTCGTGGTCTTCGACGCCCCGGGAACCACCCGGGACAGTGTCGAGGTCCCTTTCGAGCGGCACGGAAGGCGCTATACCCTGATCGATACCGCAGGGATTCGTCGTCGCGGCAAGATTGCCGAGACGATCGAAAAGTTCAGTGTGATCAAGGCGATGCAATCGATCGAAAAGGCCCATGTGGTGATTTTCCTGATCGATGCCCGGGAAGGCGTGACCGATCAGGACACGACCCTTTTGGGGATGGTCCTTGAAATCGGGCGCGGACTCATCATTGGTCTCAACAAATGGGATGGCATGAGCCAGGACCAGCGAGATGAGACCAAACGGCGGTTGGATCTCAAGCTTTCCTTCCTGGATTTTGCCGAGAAATTCTTTATCTCGGCCTTGCATGGGACGGGCGTTGGGCATCTTTTTGACGCCGTGGGTGACGTGCATGCGGCCGGCATGACCCGCATGGGGACCTCGCATCTCACCCGAATTCTTCAAGACGCTCTCGCTGCCCATCAGCCGCCGCTCGTTCGGGGGCGCCGGATCAAGCTCAAGTATGCCCACCAGGGCGGCAGTAATCCCCCGACCATCGTTATTCATGGCAATCAGGTGGATGAGATTCCGGGAAGTTACAAGCGCTATCTCGTGAATACGTTCCGCAGTGCGCTCGACATTACCGGCACGCCGGTCAGGGTTGAATTCAAGGGCAGCGAAAATCCCTACAAGGATAAGCGGAACACACTGACCGAACGCCAGGTGAAAAAGCGCCGGCGAATGATCCGGCACATCAAGAAATCCTAGGGGCTGACAGGCGCCGGATTTTTCGGGGGGCTGGTTTCGTGCACCGTGACCGGAACCCCAAGCGAGGCCCAGTGGTAAAGCCACCCCGCATCTTCATTAATGCCCTGACGGGCATTTTTTTCCTGTGTTGCCAGGTTAATGCAGCCATGGCTGGCCGGCTGGCCAAAGGCGTTGTGCCAGAAAGCCCCATGGAATGCATAGCCTTCGTGGAAATACTGCGCGTAAGGGACATCCTTGACCTCGTAGTAGCCCTTTTCACCTGGCTTAAGCCCTGTGCTCTTCATGGTCTTTTTCGGGAAGCGGGCGTAGATGTAAAAAGAGCCGGTGACCGTTGGGGTTTTTGACTTTCCGGTTGAGGCTTTCAGAGTCTTGATGAGCTCCCCATTTTCAAAGACCTCAACGCGCTGGCGATCCAGCCAGACTTCAATCCGGCGATCGGAGCCGGTTGAGAAGGTGGCGGTGATCGGTCGGGCCAGAAATCCTCCCTGGATGCTGCGGGCAGGGCCGGGCTGGAGCTGGACCTCCAGGGTCTGGAACGCCGGCCAGTAGGGGTCGGGTCGATATTGAAGGCGCTGTTTTCCGTACCAGAGCCACTTTCCTGGGAGAGTTTCTCCGGAGGCCGTGATGACGCGCACACTGGAGGCGGCCTTTTCTCGATCCTGAACAGGTTCACTGAAGGTGATCTCAATCGGCATTGCTATCCCGAGATTTTTCATGCCCTTGATGTCGATTTCGGCATGAAGTGGCGGGGCCGTTCCGATGTCGATTTCGAATGCGGGCAGGGCTACCCCTTCAGGCGTCTGCCACTGAACGTTGGCGGTGTAGTGGTGACCTTGTTCGTAGCTTCCGGGTTTGGCGGTGAGAGTTGCACCTTTACCGTCGGCGTCCCGGCTCACTGTAAAGGGAACTGCACCTGCGCTTCGCATTTCGCCCACAGGGTCAGAAAACTCGAGATGGACCCGGCCTTCGGCATCAAGCTGCTGATTGAGTGGGCTTTCAATTCGGGGAAGGACCGGCGTTGAAAACGCCCACTCCCGTTCTTGCGTTTGATGGAGCCATGGACGCTCGGCCTTGACCCAGAGGTGATAGTGCTTTCCAAAGCGAAGGTCTTGGCTGACGAAGGGCCCTGGCCCATGGCTTTCTCTGACAACGGTGCCGTTCTCCTCGAGGAGGCGAACCTCAATTAATCGCGTCCCAAGGCCTATACCTTCCACCCGGATTGGGGTGGCCGGGTCAATCCCTTGGGTCTTTTCAAGCGAGCGACTGACGCGAATTTCAAAAGGGATCGTCTCGCGCCCAATCACGATGAGGGTGATCAGGGCAGCCGTGATTCCTCCAAGGCGACGAAGGCCTTGAAGGGGTGCGGGTTTTTGCGGTTCAGGTGTGGGAGTCGACATGCTGTCGAAGGTTCAGAGCGAATGGAACATCATGAGAGATTGAATGGAATTCTACTCTACGGACCCCTCTGGGGCTATGAAAAAACCCGAATGATGGCGGCTTTTGTATTGACGATACCTGAAAACTCCGTCAGAATAGTTGGTTCGATCCATTCCTTCAGTTTTTGAGGTTTGAGCCTTGGCCAACATCGCTTCCGCTAAGAAACGCGCTATTCAGTCTGAAAAGCATCGCGCACATAACGCTGCCCTTCGCAGCCGTCTCCGTACCTTCATCAAGAAGGTCATCCTGGCGGTTGAGTCTGGCAATATTGAAGAGGCTCAGGCTGCTTTCAAAGCTGCCGTGCCGATCATTGACTCTTCGGTTAACAAGGGTCTGATCCACAAGAACAAAGCTGCTCGCAGCAAGAGCCGCCTGAACGCTCGCGTGAAGGCTCTGGCGCTGAAGACGGCCTGATTCGACCACGTCGATGATGGGAGGTGATCCCTTCGGGGATCGCTTCCTAAGCGACAATCAGGTTGTCGCGATGAATCATCTCGGGTTCATCCACATAGCCGAGGATTTCCTCGATCCTGTGGGTGGGCTGTCCGATCAGAAGGCTCGCTTCTTCTGAGCTATAGTTCACCAGGCCTCGCGCCACTTCAACGCCGTCTGCATCCAGACAAATCACCAGATCGCCGCGGTCGAAAGATCCTTGGACGGTGGTGACGCCTATCGGAAGCAGGCTCTTCCCTGATTCTTTGAGGACCCTGACGGCCCCCGGGTCGATGGTCAGGCTGCCCTTGGCTTTGAGCTGTCCTGCGAGCCATCGCTTTCGGGCGACCAGCGGCGATTCATCCGGCACCAGGAAGGTTCCAATGGTTTCGCCATCAATGATCCTTGGGATGCCATCGGTTTCTTTTCCAGAGACGATCACGGTGGCCGTCCCTGAGCGGGAAGCGAGTCGTGCAGCCCGAAGCTTGGTAATCATGCCGCCACGACCCAGGCCGCTTCGGCTTTCGCCCACCATGGCCCCAAGGCTCGGATCATCAATGCGGGCCTCGCTGACCAGTTGCGCCGTTGGGTCGTCGGTGGGATCGCGCTCATAGAGCCCCTTCTGGTCGGTCAGGATGATCAGAAGATCAGCATCCAGAAGGTTTGCAACCATCGCGCCGAGGGTATCGTTATCGCCAAAGCGGATTTCCTCAGTCGCAACGGTGTCGTTTTCATTGATGACTGGTACGACCCCCAGCTCAAGGAGCGTCAAGAGGGTGCTGCGGGCATTGAGATACCGCTCGCGGTGGGAGAGGTCATCATGGGTCAGTAGGATCTGCGCGGTCTTGCGACCATGCTGTTCGAAGAGGGTTTCATAGGCTCGAACCAGCCCCATCTGCCCCACGGAGGCGGCCGCCTGAAGTTCATGAAGGGCGTGGGGGCGCGTGGTCCAGCCGAGTCGGCTCATGCCCTCGGCGACCGAGCCTGAGGAGACCAGAACGACTTCAATGCCGCGGTCTCGAATGGCTGCCATCTGGCTGACCCAGCCGCTGATTCCCTGAAGATCCAGGCCCCGGCCGCCGCCGGTGAGGAGGGCGCTTCCGATCTTGATGACGACCCGCCGTGCGGCGGAAAAATCACTCCGCTTCTGCATCGTCTGATTTTTGTGCTTCCAAAAAATCCATGATCTGGTAGGTCAGGGGCTTGAGGCCTTTGCCCTCCAGGGCCGAAATACGAAATACCGGGCCGTCCCACGCCAGCGCATCGACGATGGCCTGGCAGTGGCTCTCGACTTCGTCTTCGGGCAGTGCATCAATTTTGTTGAGAACCAGCCAGCGGGGCTTTTCATCAATGCCTTCACCCCACTTTTCAAGCTCTCCAATAACCTTCCGGGCGGCTTCTACAGGATCATCCGCGCCTTCACCGGGGAAGATGTCGAGGATGTGAAGGAGGACGCTGGTCCGTGAAAGATGCTTGAGGAACTGAATGCCGAGTCCAGCACCTTCGGCGGCCCCCTCGATGAGGCCCGGGATATCGGCCATCACGAAGCTTCGCTGGTCATCAACGCGAATGACGCCCAGGTTCGGGTGAAGGGTCGTAAAAGGGTAGTCGGCGACTTTAGGGCGCGCGGCTGAAATCGCACGGATCAGGCTGGATTTTCCGGCATTGGGAAGCCCCAAAAGACCCACATCTGCAATGACCTTGAGTTCAAGGTGAAGATTGCGGTGTTCCCCGGGCTTTCCCGGGGTCGATTGGCGTGGAGCCCGATTGGTGCTGCTCTTGAAGCGGGTGTTGCCAAGGCCATGCCAACCGCCGCGGGCGATCATCAGGGTCTGACCCTCTTCGGTCAGGTCGCCCAGAAGCTCACCGGTATCGGCATCGGTGATCTGGGTGCCGATCGGGATCTGGACGTAGCAGTCCTTGCCGGCATGTCCCGTACAGTTGCCGCCGGAGCCGTTTTCGCCGCGCTCGGCGCGATAAACAGCGTGGAAGCGAAAATCCACCAAGGTGTTCAGGCTGGAGGAGCCGACCAGGAAGACGCTGCCGCCATCCCCGCCGTCCCCGCCATCGGGCCCCCCAAACGGGATGTATTTTTCGCGGCGAAAGCCGACGCAGCCATTGCCGCCATCGCCCGCTTCGACCCGAATATCTGCTTCGTCGACGAATTTCATAGGTGTTCTAGAATAAAAAAGCCCCGTCAGAGGACGAGGCTTTTGGGGTCCGCGCCGATCGCGCCCTGATGGGGCGATCAGTCGGCGACGACCGCCTCAATGCTGACGTAGCGGCGACGCTGCGGGCCTTTAACCTTGAAGGCAACGTGGCCATCGGCCAGTGCAAACAGGGTGTAATCCTTGCCGACGCCAACATTTTCACCGGCGTGGAACTGGGTGCCACGCTGACGAACAATGATGCTGCCAGCAGAAACCAGCTGACCGCCGTAGCGCTTGACGCCAAGGCGTTGGGCGTTGGAATCGCGACCGTTTCTGGAACTGCCGCCTGCTTTCTTATGAGCCATGGGTGGACCTCGTTAGGATTTAGGCGGTGATGCCAGTGATTTTAACTTCGGTGAAATTCTGGCGATGGCCGGCCTGCTTCATGTGATGCTTACGGCGACGGAACTTCAGAATCTTGACCTTGGGATGACGGCCGTGCTGGGTGACGGTGGCGGTCACCTTGCCGCCCTCGAGGTAGGGCTTGCCGACTTTGATGCCGGAATCGGTCTGGACCAGCAGAACCTTGTCGAACTCGACTTCCTGGCCGGCCTCGGCGATGAGGGTTTCGACCTTAAGGAGTTCGCCCGGCTTAACCCGGTATTGCTTGCCGCCCGTATGAATAACCGCGTACATGATGACTGTCTCCAGTGGAGATTAAATTCGGAAAACCCGGAATTCTATCTGGCTCTGCTGGGGATAGTCAAACACAAATCCCCTTTTTTCGACTTGACCTAGATCAGACCCAGCACCAGAAGGACCACCAGCAGTCCAAAGAGGGCCAGAAGTAGCTTCAGGGTAAAGTCGGCCACTTGGCGGAAAAGGCGGTCCCGGAGTGCCAGGAACTTTCGAATCTGCTCCGGTTGTTGTCCATCCAAGGCGCGAGGATCGACCCGGTCCGTTCCGATCCAGGCGCTTTCAATTTCAGCCTGCGCGCGGCTTAAGGCGACAATTTCGGCATGCAGCTGCCCGAGCGCAAAAACCGCCTCCCCCAGCGCCCTGGCATCCGGTGCTTCGGCATGTTCCAGCATTTTGAGTGTGTCGAGAAGCCCATGGAGCTTTTGTGCCAGATCATCGGGCAGAAGCGACAAGGCCTCACGCCGGATCCCCTCAGGGTCTGAAGCATCGACCCCGGGAAGATCCCAGAGGGCTTCATCCAGTCGTTCAAGGGCCGGGGCCAGAAAGGAGCGTGCCGTCGCCATGCTTAAAAATGCCCGACCCGAGTCGACTCCTGGGCGATGGGATCTTCAGCGCTGGGGACTCTGTCCGCATGGTGATGCACCACGTAGATGACCCAGACTCCGGCGAGGATCAGTGTCACCTGCTGAAGGGCCGCACGGAGGGTCGTCTTCTGGTGGAGACTCGGAATGAGGTCTGCCACGGCAATATAGATAAAGCTGGATGCCGCAATGGCAAGAATGAAGGGGAGTTCATCGCGGATCAGGCCAAGCCCAAAATAGGCAAGGACCCCGCCGACCATGGTGGCAAGGCTAGAAAGAAGGTTATAGGCGAGGGCGCGCATCCGGCTGTAGCCACTTTGGAGCAGAATCGCAAAGTCGCCGACTTCCTGAGGGATTTCATGGGCGGCAACCGCCAGGCTGGTCACGATTCCGAGCTGGACATCGGTCAGGAAGGCTGCGGCGATCAGGATGCCATCGACAAAGTTGTGAATGGCATCGCCGATCACGATCAGGGTACCGGCGGGCTGGTGGAAATGGGCTTCGCCATGGGTCTCACAGTGGGTGGCGTGGCAATGCCGCCAGACCAGAAGCTTTTCAAGCAGGAAAAATCCGAGGATGCCGGCCAGAACGGTCCCAAGGATCAGGTCTTCTCGCCCGGGGCCCACCTGGTGCATGGCATCGGGGAGAAGATCAAGGAAGGCCACGCTCAAGAGGGCGCCGAGCGCAAAACTGACTCCGTGTGGAAGGATCTTGGGGTGATGGTTTTCCGGTACCAGAAGAAAGCTGGCTGCAAGCAGCACACTCAGGAGGCCGCCGATGAGGGTAAAGCCGATGATGAGAAGAAGGGTGGTCATTCAGGGAGATTCTTGTTCGCGCCAGATGAGGCTGGCCATGCGGCCGGTTGTGCGATCACGCCGGTAGGAGAAAAACGCATCGGATTCAAGGTAGGTACAATGTCCACCGCCATAAATGGCATCGTCAGGGACGCCTGCCTGCGTCAGAAGGCAACGTGCCAGTTCATAAAGATCGGCATGGTAGCGGTCTTTGTGCGGATTGGAAAACGCCTGGCCCGCATCGGGGTGTCGATTCAGGAAGGCGTCCCGAACTTCAGGGCCGACTTCAAAGGCCTGTGGGCCGATGGCAGGTCCGAGCCAGGCGAGAACCTCATGGGTTCCAAGCGATGCCAGGGTGGCCTCAAGGACGCCGCCCGCAAGCCCCTTCCAGCCGGCATGGGCGGCGGCAACGCGTTGGCCGTCTCGGGTGGCAAAAAGGACGGGAAGGCAGTCGGCCGTCATGACGATACAGGCGATGCCGACCTGATCGGTAAAGCTGGCATCTGCGGTTTCGAGATCGTCGGGGTTGGCTTTGACGCAGGTCGTCCCGTGGACCTGATCCAGCCAGGCCGGGGGTTTCGAAAGCCCAAGATGTCGCGTGAGCAGCGCACGGTTTTCATGGACCTGGTCGGGATCATCCCCTACATGGGCGCCAAGGTTGAGTCCCTGATAAGGTCCCTGACTGCCGCCGGGCCCTCGAAGGGTGCTCAGCGCGCGAACCCCGGGGGGAGCCGGCCATTCTGGGGTGAGGGCGTGAATCACCGGATCATCCCTCTCGAAGCCTTTCGAGCAGCGCTTCAAAATCGGAAGGCAAGGGGCTTTCCCACGCCATGTAGTCCCCGGATTCAGGATGATCGATGCCGAGGCTTCCCGCATGAAGCGCCTGCCGCTTGAAGCCCTGAAGCGCTGCAATCAGCTCGGGGCTTGCGCCCTGGGGCAGCCGGGCCCGCCCGCCATAGACCGGATCTCCGACCAAGGGGTGACCGATATGAGCCATGTGGACGCGGATCTGATGCGTGCGGCCGGTCTCGAGTTGGACTTCGACCAGTGTGTGGGCGGCAAATCGCTCGTGGATTCGATAGTGGGTGACAGCGGACTTTCCATCGGGGCGAACTGCAAAGCGCTTGCGGTCACTCCCGTGCCGGCCGATGGGAAGGTCAATGGTTCCCCCGCCGGTCAGCGTTCCCTGCACCAGGGCCAGATATTGGCGATGGACGGTATGCGCCTGAAGCTGTTCGACGAGGAGCTTGTGAGCTTCAACGGTGCGCGCCACCATCAAAAGACCGCTGGTGTCCTTGTCAATCCGGTGCACGATACCGGACCTTGGCACCTTGTCGAGCGTGGGGGCGTAATGCAAAAGCGCATTCTGGAGTGTCCCGTCGTGGTGCCCAGCCGCCGGATGAACGACCAGCCCCTGCGGTTTGTCGACCACAATCAGGGAGTCATCCTCATAGACGATATGCAGGGGTATGGCCTCCGGGGCCACTTGCGTGACCGTTTCAAATATCGGGGTCAGGACGATTTCTTCGCCGCCAAAGAGTTTGCGTTTGGCTTCTGCTGTCTGCCCATTAACCACCACGGCACCCGACCGGATCCAGTCTTGAATTCGGTTTCGGGAATACTCCGGAAAGAGCTGACTTAAGGCCTGATCGAGTCGCTTTCCCGCCAGTTCGTTCGGAATCAGCGCATTAAGGTTCTGTTCGGGTTCCACTTCAGTCCGTTGGTTTAATCACGTTATACTGCGACGCTGGGGTCCATGCCCGGTATCCAACGTCTCCATGCCAAGATTCACCTGCCATCCTATCCTCTTTGCCTTGCTTGCCGGCCTTACCCTGCTTGTGGGGGGCTGTTCCGACGAGGTCGTGGTCGATGATCATGATGGCTGGACCGCCGAACAGTTCTATAAGGAGGCTCGCGGGTTGATGAATGACGGGGCCTATGAGAAGGCTGCCAAGACCTACGAAAAGCTGGAGTCGCGATTCCCGTTCGGGAAGTACGCTACCCAAGCCCAGCTTGACGTCGCTTACTGCTACTACAAGAACGATGAGCCGGATGCGGCGATTGCGGCGGCAGACCGTTTCATCAAGCTCAACCCGACCCACCCGTATGTCGATTACCCCTACTATCTCAAGGGCTTGGTCAATTATAACCGGGGCATCGGCTTTTTTGACCGTTTCATGCCGACGGATGCCTCGCAGCGTGATGCCGGCTCCACGCAGGATTCCTACAAGGACTTCGATGAGCTGGTAAAGCGTTTCCCGAACAGCCGCTATGCTGAGGACTCCCGGAAGCGGATGATTGCGCTGCGCAACAGTCTGGCTATGCATGAGATCCATGTCGCCGACTACTACATGCGCCGCGGCGCCTACCTCGCGGCAGCCCGCCGGGGTGCTGAAGTGGTTCGCAAGTATCAAAGGACTCAGGCGGTTCCCGTCGCACTGGAAATCATGGAGCAGGCCTACCGAACGCTGGGTATGGCGCAGTTGGCCGATGATACCCACCGCGTGTTTGAGCTGAACTACGCCAACGGGGTTCCGGGGAAGGCGGCACATGATGTCAACTACGAGCCCACGGCGATCGAAAAGGTCTGGAAATTCATCGGGCTGGAAGAAGACTGAGGCGCTTCACGTGTCCTCCTCGCCCCTGGATGTGCTCTGCGTCGGTCACGCCTCGTTTGACCAGGTTTTTACGGTTCCCCATCACCCTCTGCCGGATGAAAAGCTCTTTGCCGAGGGCTTGGTGCTCTGTGGCGGGGGGCCTGCGGCCAATGCCGCTGTTCAGGGAGCACGACTGGGCGTACGGACCGGATTTTCAGGTTACCTTGGGATCGACGTTTTTGGTGAGGCCCATCTTCAGGAGCTCAAGGCTGAAGGCATTGATGTCCGTGGCGTCATCCGGGGCTCCTCGTCCACCCCACTCTCCACCGTCCTGGTGAAGCCCGGGGGTGCCCGTAGTCTGGTGAACTACAAGGGCGAGACCCAGGCGCAGCCGGAAGATGCTTTGGACTATTCCGGCATGAATGCCAAGGTCCTTCTCTTTGATGGTCATGAGCCGGGGCTTTCTCAATCCCTTCTCACGCGCAAGGTAGCCAAGGTCCTGGACGCAGGATCGCTGCATGGCGGAACGCGTCGATTGATGGATCAGGTGGACCATTTGGTCGCCTCGGAAAAATTTGCCCGCGAATGGCTGGGGCGAGATGACCCTCAGGCGGCTCTCAGAGCCCTCTCGGAGCGGGCGCCGGTGGTCGTGATCACACTGGGGTCCAAGGGTCTTATCTGGCGCCGCGATGGCTGTGAAGGAAGGCTCATGGCCCCTCATGTTCAGGCGGTGGATACAACCGGTGCCGGGGACGCCTTCCATGGCGCCTATGCGGCCGGTCTTTCGCAAGAGCTCCCCTTTGAGGCGATCCTTCGGATGGCGTCGGTGGCAGGTGCGGCCTGCTGCGAAGTGCTCGGGGCCCGGCCCGGGCTTCCCTCCTTGCAGCGCGTCAAGACGCTTTTGGCGGATTTTGTCTCAGCCGGCATCGAAGGATTATGATGCGAGTATTGTTAGGTTAAGCCTTCTCCTCCCTTACTGAATCCCTCATCTGGAAATCCTTTGATGCTGCACCGACCGCTTTTTGTGGCCCTTCTGGCCTGCTCCCTGACGCTCTTTTCGGCCTGTGCACCCTTTGAGTCTCCCAAGCCCAAGGCCCCTGAGGTGACCCCCAAGCCTTCCCGTCCTGCACAGCATCTGACCGGCGATGCCGGTGGGACGTATCGGGCACAGAAACTCACGGGTGATTTTCGAGGATATCCGGCGGCTGAGGCCTTCATCGATCGGATGGCCGAAAATCAGGGCTTCAGCCACGAATATCTTTACGGTCTTCTGTCTCAGGCCAAACGCAAGACCTGGACGATCGAGTACATGAACAAGGAAAAGCCGACGGTTAAGCAAAAGCCCGGAGGCTGGACCCGTTACCGGGCGAAGTTCCTCGATGATCGGCATATCTCGGCGGGGGCCCAATTTGGGAGCCGGCATCAGGAGGCCTTGAGACGGGCGGAAGAGACCTACGGTGTCAGCCCGGACGTGATCCTCGGAATTATGGGGGTCGAGACCATCTACGGGGCCAATGTCGGAACCCATCGGGTGATTGATGCCTTGACCACGCTGGCTTTTGATTACCCTCGAAGGGCCGCCTATTTTGAAAGCGAACTGGAAAGTCTTCTCATCATGGCGCGCCAGGAGGGGCTGGATCCCTCCAAACCCGTCGGCTCCTTTGCCGGCGCGATGGGGCTCGGGCAGTTCATGCCGAGTAGCTTTCTAAAGTATGCCGTTGATTTTGATGGCAATGGTCGGGTCGATCTATGGGATCCCGAGGATGCCATTGGCAGTATTGCCCATTATTTTGCCTCCTTTGGCTGGAAGTCCGGGCAACCTGTGGTCGCTGAAGCCCGTGTCATGGGTCTTGAGGCTGATTCCCTCAAGAGCGGCTTTGATACCCGCTACACCTTGGAGGACCTGGCAGCGCACGGCATCCGTCCCGCGGGCCGAAATGGAATGGATGGTGAGGTGAGTTTCCTCGTCCTGAGCACGCTCCAGGGCAATGACTTCCGGATTGGATACCCCAATTTCTATGTCATCACCCGCTATAACCACAGTACCTACTATGCGATGGCGGTCTATGAGCTCGGCCAGGCGATCCGTGAGCGTCGGCCGGAACTGGGGCGCTAATGAAAACCGTGATCTTGATGCGCCATGCGAAGTCGAGTTGGGATCATCCTGCGCTCAAGGATCTTGAGCGTCCCCTGAATGCCCGCGGGGAGCGCGATGCACCTTTGATGGGGTCCCATTTTTCCACTTGGGGCCTCACGCCGGATCTTTTGATTTCAAGTCCAGCCGTTCGGGCCCGGGAGACCGCGATCCGGGTGGCACGGGCTTTGCCTTATCCCGAGGAAAATATCCGAATTGCCCCAGCCCTTTATGAGCAGGGCGTTGCGGGCATTCTCTCCGTGATCCATGCCCTGCCCGAGACCCTTCAGTCGGTCTGCCTTTTGGGTCACAACCCGGATATTTCCGAAACCGTGGGGCTTTTGGGGGGGGAGCCTGTGACCCCGCTCCCCACAGCCGCGTTGGTGTCCTTGATCTTCGCCGTCGATGATTGGGCGGCGGTCATGCCCGGGGTCGGGCGCATCAACCGCTTTGAATATCCCAAACGCTACATGAGTCATTAAGCACAACTTAGGGCGCGGTCGGCTGCGCTGATTTCGAAGTCCCGGTGTAGAATGGACCGGGTTTTTCGGCGGGGGATGCCGTCCACGTCCCCGATTCAACCTCGACTACGGTTCATGACACGACGCCACATCCAGTTGATCCCGATCGGTTCCCTGATTCTTATCGCAGCACTCTCGCTGGGCGAGAGTTTTGCTTCACCCGGGAAGGTCGCTCCGCCTCCTGCACCCGAGCCCCCCAAGGAAGCCCCGGTGGCGGCCACCGAGGTGGTCAAGCCCTTTGATTTCAGTTGGGTTGAAGCCAAGGCGCAGGAGCTTTCCAAGCAATCCTTTGCGCGGGACGATGGCGGGCTTCCGGATTTTCTCGCAAAACTGGGCTTTGATCAGTACCGGGACATTCGTTACAAGCCTGAAAAGGCCATCTGGCGTTCCGAGAACCTGCCGTTCCAGATTCAGGCGTTCCACCGCGGCTTCATGTTCAAAGATCGCGTGCTCGTCAATCTGATCGAGAGTGGTTCAAGCAAAAGAGTCGGCTATTCTCCGGACCTTTTTGATTACGGCCAGAACAGTTTTCCAGCTCCGCTTCCTGAAGATTTGGGCTTTGCGGGACTTCGGTTCCATTACCCCCTAAAGCGTGATGAGACCTACGATGAGATCGCGGTCTTTTTGGGCGCAAGCTATTTTCGTGCCGTTGGACTCGGGCAGGTCTACGGGCTTTCGGCCCGGGGTCTTGCTATCGATACGGGATTGGCCAAGGCCGAAGAATTTCCGGTCTTTAAGGAATTCTGGGTCGAGCGGCCCGAGGCCGATGCCGGGACCCTGGTGGTTTACGCTCTTCTGGATAGCCCCAGTGTTGCAGGCGCCTATCGCTTTGTCTTGAGGCCGGGTCTTGACCTTGCCATGGACGTCCAGAGTCATCTCTACTTTCGAAAGAAGGTCGAGCGCCTCGGCGTTGCGCCTTTGACCAGCATGTTCCTCCGGGGTGAGAACACGGATCGCTTCATGGATGATTACCGCCCCGAAATTCATGATTCCGACGGCCTTTTGATCGGCAAGAATACCGGCGAGTGGCTGTGGCGGCCTTTGAACAATCCGCGTCAGCTCAGGATCAGCGTCTTCCAGGATCGAAAGCCCTCAGGTTTTGGCCTGATGACCCGTGATCGCCAGTTTGACCACTACCAGGATCTTGAGGCCCAGTACAACCGCCGTCCGAGTGCCTGGGTCGAGCCTGTCGGTGACTGGGGTGCCGGTGGCGTCTATCTGATTGAAATTCCCAGTGAAGCGGAGAAGTACGACAACGTGGTCGCCTTCTGGGTCCCCGAGGAAGCCCCCACGGAAGGCAAGGACCTTCGCTATGACTATCGCCTTCATTTTGTGAGCCAAGAATTCACCGCACCCAGTGGTGGCAAGGTGGTTTCGACCCGCGTTGGGGCTGTCGATCCCAAAGGAGCCAAGCGCCAGTTTGTGGTCGACTTCACCAGCCCCCTCTTGAAGCTGATGAGTCCCAAGGCCAAGGTGGTCGCTGAGGTCAGTGCGGTGGGTAAGCTCACCAACGTGGTGGTTCGAAAGAACGAGGAGCTGGGTACCTGGCGATTGATGTTCGAACTGGAGCCTGAAAAGGGGAAAAACCCGACCGAGCTTCGCGCGATCCTTCGTTCCGGAAAGGATATCCTGACCGAGTCCTGGGTCTACCAGTGGAACACGCCGTGACCCCGCACCCGGACCCAGTAGAGGTTCACTCCGCACCCGAACTCATTGTTCGGATTGAAGCCTATTGGCGGGAACTGGGTCTTAAGGACCCGATCCTGATCGAAAGCCTCTCCCATGATTGTCTTCATCGGGCGCGCCGACTGATCGGACGGCCGGATGATGGGGAGTTGCTGCGGCGTGCGCTTGAGGAGGCGCAGCGGCGCTTCGATCATGCACTAGCCAACGCCATGGGCATGCCACCCTCCAATGACCCTCAGCCCTTGGCCGCGGCCCGTGCGGCCTTGTTGCTGTCGCCGGAGTGGTCGGGGGATACCCTTTTTCGTCACGATGAGACCACCCGCCAGTTGGCTGAGCAATTGCGTTCGGCGATTCCGGTTTCGGTGCCTCCAGAATCGCATCTGACGATGAAGACGGTCCCGCTCGATTTCTGGCTCTTCAAATCAACCGACCGCTAGGTCACGCATCGAGTCGCCCATGTCAGTCAAAGCCAAGTCTTTGGGTTCAGCCGTCTCCAGGCGTCGGTGGATTTTTGTCCTCTTGGTCAGCCTGACGACGATCCTTGCCCTCGGCATGATTACCAGCGCCTTCCTTCAAAATGGCCTGACCCCGACCGAGCTAGTCTTGCTGGTCCTCTATACGCTACTCATCCTTTGGGTGAGTACTTCGTTCTGGACCGCGACCCTCGGATTTTGGGTGCTGCTGTTCGGTGGGGATCGTATCTCGATCGGTCGCTTGCCGCCGGATCCTGAAACAGGCGAGCGTGTCCCGGGCAAGACGGCTTTGGTGATGCCGATCTACAACGAAGACCCGATCCGGGTGACGGCAGGGCTTCGGGCGATCTGGCAGTCCCTGGTGGAGACCGGTCGGTCCGATCATTTTGAAATGTTCATCCTGAGTGATACCCGGGATCCTCAGGGGTGGATGCAGGAGGAAGCCAATTGGTACCGGATGTGTGTCGATTTCGATGCCCACGGCCGCATCTTTTACCGTAACCGGGAGCGAAACATTGCCCGGAAAAGCGGCAATCTGGAAGAATTCTGCCATCGCTGGGGCGGTCGCTACGAGTACATGATCGTCCTTGATGCCGACAGTGTTATGGCAGGGGAAACCTTGGTCAAAATGGTCGATCTCATGGATCGTCATCCTCAGGTCGCCTTGATCCAATCGCCGCCCCTTCCAGCCAATCAGCATTCGCTTTTTTCCCGCATTCTTCAGTTTGCCAGTAACTTCTACGGCGATATCTTTATCTGGGGTATCAACTTCTGGCAGCTTTCAGGCAGTGGCTATTGGGGACATAACGCGATCCTCCGCATCAAGCCCTTTGTCGAGCATTGTGGCTTGCCCAAGCTACCCGGAAAGGAGCCCTTCGGCGGCGAGATTTTCAGTCACGATACTGTCGAAGCTGCGTTCCTGCGCCAGGCAGGGTTTGAGGTCTGGATTGCACCTGAACTCAAGGGGAGTTACGAGGAGCTCCCACCAACTCTGATTGACTATGCTAAGCGTGATCGCAGGTGGTGTCAGGGAAATCTCCAGCACCTTCGGCTGGTTTTTGCCAAGGGTTTCCCGGGACTCAGCCGTCTTTATTTCCTGATGGGGATCATGTCCTATGTGTCATCGCCACTGTGGCTGATGTTCCTCGTTCTTACTGGCTTTGAAGCCTATGTCAAAAGCCAGACCATGCCGGTCTACTTCTTTGGCGACAATCTTTTCCCAGTGTGGCCTGAATCCTATGTCGTCGAGATGACCACGGTTCTCCTCGTCACATTGGCAATGCTGTTCCTGCCCAAGTTCTGGAGCCTGATCCTTGGTATTCTCAATTGGCGTCGACTCACGCTTTATGGCGGGTTGTTCCGCGCGACCCTGAGCGTCGTTCTCGAGAGCATCTTCTCGATGCTGACGGCTCCCGTCCTCATGATCTACCAGAGCAAGTTCGTATTTGCGATTTTGATGCGACGCAGTGTGGGTTGGCCCCCGCAAAATCGCGACGAGCATCGGCTGGGATTCTGGGAGGCCGTTCAGGCGCACGGGGAACATACCTTGATTGGCCTCGTGGCCGGATGGGTCAGTTACCGCTATGTCCCTGGCTTTTTTATCTGGCTGGTTCCGGTACTGACGGGTCTCGTGCTTTCCATTCCCCTCTCGATGCTTTCAAGTAGCGCTTGGGTCGGAAGGCTGACGCGGAGGATGGGGCTGTTCCTGACGCCCGAGGAGTCCAACACCCCGAGGGTTCTTGAACTCCTGGAAGAAAATCTGGCGCTCCTTGAGGCACGTGAAGCCGAACGGCCGCCGGAAGATATTTCCCGGAATGTCCGCGATCCTGGGATGTGCGCCCTCCATCTGGCGCTCCTGCCGACCCGCCCGGTCAAAAAGCGCCAACGTCACCAACTCAAGGCGCTGATTTACCAGTTGGTGGAGGATGGCCCTGAGAAACTCTCAGGCCCTGATCGCCGGAGCCTTATTTCTGATCCCGAATCCTTGAGCCGGGTCCACACCCTGAGTTGGGGCGCTCCGCCTCAGCGTTAAGCCGAGAAGAAATCTAGGGTACGGGTGATTCTTGGGCCGCAGGATCAAGATCACTCAAGGTGGCTTCAAGCTGAACGTAGGCATCGGATGAAACCGAGACTTGTCCACGAAAGGGATTGTCTACGGCGGCGACCAGAAATACCACGCACCCCACAAATCCGCCAAAGGTTCCGGTCATCATCAGGTGAAAGAGCCGCGATGAGACGTGAAAAAAGTAAGCGATAAAAATCGTGGTAAAGGTACCGCCCAAGATGATGAGCCAGAAGACGCCGGGTATTCCGGAATCAACCGCGGCAAGACGGGCCCGCCGGGCTTCGATGAGCTTGTTGAAGGCCGTCAGGGCTTCCGCCTGAAGGGTCTGCTGTTCAATACTCCGAGGATGATAGCGGGCCAGAACGGCGTGGAAACGGGAGAGTGTCCGGCCGCCTTCCCGGGGGTGTTCTCCTCGCTTGTGGGCCGGCCAGGCGACGTTGATGACAAAATGAAGGTAATCCTTCAAATGCCCCTGAAGCTGCCCTTTGGTGGGTTCCTCCAGCGTGCTGATGTCGCGGTACAGGGCCGCAATGGATGCGGACTCCTTGCTAGCAATGGCATCAACACTCTGGTAATTGTCCCAGGCCGCTACGGCCACAAGGCCCACCAGAAGCCCATAGATCACCCCGACGCCGGCAAAGTAACCGTTGACGGCTTCATTGGTCCCTTCCGAAAGACGAAACTTGCTATAGATGCGGGTCCGCGTTAGCGCAAGTCCGCCAACCGAGATGAGAGTGAACAGGAGGGTGGTGCCCAGGCCGAACTCCCAGGTCGGAAGATCGTAGATCCAGTAGAAATCCATCATGGCAGATCCTTGCTTTTTCGATGTGGTGGACCAGTGAGAGCCTAAATCGAGGCCCGAATACGACCCTATAGGATACCGGGGGTCTCGCCTTCCTTAAAGACGGCACCCCAAGGACTCGCTCTTGAGGTATTTTTCCTGGGGGGCGGAAAATGGCCCTCAGCGCCGTGCGCGAAAGAAATCAAGCAAAAGGGCGCTACACTCCTCAGCAAAAAGCCCGCCTGAAACCTCGATCCGATGATTCAAAAAGTCCGCATCGGCTAATTGAAGCGCGCTTCCTGCAGCACCGCGTTTGGGATCAGAAGTCCCATAGACGATACGATGAATCCGCGCGTGGCTGATGGCGCCCATGCACATCACGCAAGGTTCTAGCGTTACATAGAGTGTCGCCCCCACCAGCCGGTAATTTTGGAGCTTCTGCCCTGCCTCTCGAAGCGCCCTGATTTCAGCATGGGCGGTGGGGTCATGGTCAAGGATCGGCCGATTCCAGCCTTCCCCAATGATTTCGCCATTGAGGAAGATCAGCGCCCCAACGGGAACTTCGCCAACTTTCTGGGCTTCTTGAGCGAGATAAAGCGCCCGCCCCATGAGGATGCTGTCGGTATCGGTGAAGGTCATCAGGATCGAGGGGCGTTGGTTTGAGTGGGCGTAATGACCCCCACATGATAAGGCGATAGACTCGTCAACGGATGGATCAATTTCAGGAGATCACGATGGCCTACGTAAGATGGTTTGCGGCTGTATTGCTACTAAATTTTTCCCTGGCGCCCACGGTTTCGGCCGTCTGCCCTCGGGAATTGTCCATCGACAATGCGCTTGCGGGTCTTGCTCCCTATGCGGATGTTAAAACGCCGTTTACCTGTAAGCCGGCTAAAAGCAGTGCCGAAAAGATCATCTGCAAGAGTCCCTTGCTCCTCAAGTTGAGTGAGCTTGATGCCAGGGCTCAGGTCTTTGGGCTGGAAAATGCGATGGGCCAGGAAGTCTCTCACAAGGACTATAAGGATGAGGCATTTGCAAAAGACACACTCTCACGATGCAAGGACGAGGCATGCATTTGCAATGCCTTCAATGACCGGATTGAGATGGCTTTTCCTGAGTTTAGCCCCTGATACGCTCCTGCGTCAGTCAATCAATCAATCAGGTCTGACCCAGCGCTGATCAGACTGGGCCACCCCTTTTTGCCTGATTGATATTCGGGAAACACAGAAGGGGAATACAGCATCGGTAGATTCCTGAATGCGGATGGAAC
>JBEGVN010000090.1:0-22905 GCA_041178325.1 Pseudomonadota bacterium | reverse complement strand
AGCAGTCTGGAACCATTCATCTCCTTTTGAGAAACCCGGAGGACTTGGCCCCGGCCAGGCTGTCACCCAACGCCCCTGTAATTGAAGAGCGATCTTTTCTCATGATCAAAGGCCAGGAACGAGGCCCAATCGCAACTGTGCGTTGCCCGGAAGGCGTTGCGTGCACTGCTCAGATCGCTGGGGAGGGCCGGTGAAACGGGCTTTCTTCGCCTGCGCGAGAAATCGTGAGCGGGGATCCATTCTGCCCCTAGTCGCGGTCGGTATGACGGCGCTTTTGGGGGTCACGGCGCTATCGCTGGATGTTGGCAACGTCCTGGTTGCGCAGGGCCAGCTCAAGAATGCAGCGGATGCAGCGGCAGTTGTCGGTGCTTCGGCTTTGGCAAATCCTGGAGTGGGTGGGGCGGTACCTAACCTGACACTGGCAGAAGCAAACGCAAAGACAGCCCTGGTTAACCTTAAAAACCAGTCCAACGGGGTGGCTGCAGTTGAAGCGACGCTGGTCAAGGCTGGAGGGTGGGACACTTCCAATCCACAGCTGGGTCTGCAAACGTGGTCGCCCGGTGGAACGATGGTCCCCGCACTCAAGGTGGTCCTCGAGAAAAAAGGCAATCTTAATCAGGTGGTCAGCAGTCTTTTTGCCTCGGTCCTTGGGATCAACTCGTTTTCGCCTTCTGTGACTGTGGTTGCCATTGGCGATTATGCGCCTGCAACGGCCAACCCCAACCAGCTCCTTCCTGTAGCCTTAAGTCAGTGTCTGTTTGATCAATTCTGGGATTCGACTAAGCAGCAGCCAAAGTTGGCAACGCAAACGACTCCTCTTTGCATAGGCTGCCCAAACCAGACGATTGGGCAGCCCTTTGTAATTCGCGTTGGCAGTAACTGGGGATCGAATGTCATTATTGGTGAAACCACGGCGGCTTGCCCCGCGACGGGTATGTGGACCACCTTTACGATGGGCACGAATTCGGATGCCGATGTGAAAGCCTTCATCAATGGTTATGGACCTCAGGTCACGTTAGGCCAAAACATCTGGATCTATCAGGCGCAAGGGGCGAAAACGAATCTGTATGGTGAGTTGGATGGACTTGGCCTCCCCATGGGTGCCTTTTTGCCCGTGGTCAGCGGCAATGTGACCCCTGGAACTTGGGCACCCATTGATGCCTATGCCTGTGTCAAGCTTATTGCCTCGTCAGGAGGAAATGACAAATCTATCGACTTCCAGCTGCTTCCGGCATCGAATGCGGTCGTTCCGGGGGTCTCGAATACGGGATTTAACTGCAAGCTCAGTGGCTCAGGGGTTTCCAGCAAAACCTATCTTGTCTCTCCTCCGGTAATCGTCAATTGATATGGCCAATCGACGCATGCTTCAAAAATCCAACGCCATGAGACTCTGGTCAAAAATTCTTTTGTTGGGTTTGCTTTTTTTTATGGCTACGCCCCGAGGATACGCCGGCAGCGTCGAGCAAATCCCGCTTCACAAGGGCCGTGTAATCAACCTTCCTAAAGGTGTTGAGAGCGTTGCGGTCGGTAATGCGGATATCGCCGACGTTCAAAAGCTGGATGCGAATCACCTTTACATACTTGGAAAAAGGATAGGCGATACCAATGTGGTGCTGTGTCGTCCGAAGGATTGTTATCGAACGCTTGAAATTGAGATCACCCATGACTTGGAGGGGCTGCGAGAAAAACTCAATGAGGTGTTTCCGGGAGAACGACCGAATATCCATTCATCACAAGGGTCGATTGTGCTTTCGGGGCAAGTTTCCAGTATCGAAAAGATGAATGGCATCCTTTCGATTGCCGCCACTTTCATTCCCGGGCAAACCACCGGGAGCACTGGAGCAAGCGCGGCTCCCGGACAGAGCATCCCGGGGACCCCTACCTTCCAAAACCACACCGTAGGTAATGTTGTTAATCTGATGCAAGTCGGGGGGCCTCAGCAGGTGATGCTCGGAGTCACCGTTGCAGAAATCGCCCGTACCCTCTCGAGGACACTCAAGGTGGACTTCAATGCCTTTGGTGGGAGCGGCGATATGGCCGGGGGAGCCATTGGCGCTGGGCAGATGATTGCTGCACTGAAGGCGGCCTCAGCAGCGGTCAATCCGGCAACCCTCTTTTTCAATTTCGTCGGCAGTGATGCTACGGTCCAGACGGTCATTAATGCCGCAAAGACGAATGGACTCGCGAAGATATTGGCAGAACCAAATCTGACCACCATTTCAGGTCAGGATGCGGAGTTTGTCTCCGGTGGCGAATTTCCGATTCCCGTCCCGCAGTTTGGTGCTCAAAGCGGTACCGGGGGTGGAATTACCGTCCAATTCAAGGAATATGGGGTCATTCTCAAGTTTTTGCCGGTGGTTCTCAATTCAGGTCGTATCAGCCTGAAGCTGAATATCTCGGTGAGTGAGATCAATGAGACCAATTCGCTGTCGATTACCACCAACACGACTTCCACGTTCTTTGTGCCTTCGCTCAGAAAGCGAAATGCGGCTTCGTCTACGGAGTTGGACGACGGTCAGACGTTGGGGATTGCAGGCCTGATCAGTGACAATATGCGTGAAAGTATCACCAAGTTTCCGGGGCTTGGAGAAATCCCGATTTTGGGGCAATTATTCACCAGTCAACAGTTCCTCAAGGATGAAACAGAACTCATGATTTTTGTGACGCCCCATCTGGTCAAGCCATTGGATAGCAACAAAATGCGGCTGCCGACAGATGTTGTGAGTGAACCAACGGATACCGAGTTCTACATCATGGGCCGGACCGAAGGGCAGGCGCCGCCCAAACATCGTGCGCCGGAAGATGATCTCCGCTACGGTGGGGGGCTTCGTGGTCATTTCGGTCAAGGCATGTAGGAGGGCATCGTGTCGAAGGTGTGCATTGATCGACGATTCTGGATGCTGTGCTTTTCGCTCATTCTAGGTGGCTGTAGCACCTGGAGCTCCAATCCTAAGAAAGTTAGCGCCGATTATGGCCAATCAGTCAGAAACATGGTCGTGCAATCCACCTACAACGGATACAAGGCGCAACATCCAGAAGCCTATGCGCCTGATGGGATTGAGGGGCAAAAGGGAGCAGTCCTCCTTCAGAGAACCTATCAATCTGATTTTGGATCCCCGCCGAGAGTGCGTGCTTTGCCGCAGTTGAATATTGGTGGTGGAGGCTCAGCTGGTGGGCAATCCTCATCCCCCTGAGGTCTTACCTGGGGGCGGGTAAACCTCCTGCACACTCAGCGACGCGGCTCGCCTTATGCGCTCTCCAGGCCGCTTTCGAGCAACAAATGAGGCCGATCAGTAGCAGGGGGGCACCCAGTGAGGGAGGTTTGCCGCTGGATCCTGGTGTTGCTGCTGACCCGAGAGAAGTCGAAAAAAGGCAGAAGATCCAGCCCGACTCAGCCAAGATGAAACTCGTGATGGCAGTAATTCGCTCCCCAGTTTTTAAATGGCCTGTCATTGCGGGGTATAAGAGCGCAATTCCGATACCGATGATCGGAAGGTCGTAATCATAGAAATAAGGGCTGAAGAACGGGGAGGTCAATGCAACCATCCCCAGCTGTTCTCTTGCCGAAAGTTTCAGCCAGTAGATGAGGAATATCCACACTGTCGCGAGGGCAATCGAGATGGCCTGTATTGCTTGGCTTAAGGCGAGATTATCTGTGAGCGTGTAGATGTTCGCAAAAAAGGATGTCATTCTGAAAAGGGGGTAAACCCCCGCTTTGAGGAATGAAGCAGACTCTCTGATCCCGTGAGCAAATTCAAACCAGACATCAGGCCCAAGGAGCCACGTCGAGACGCCAGCGAAACAGCCCGCTGTAAGGGCTGCAAGTCGAAGAGTTGGGCCATTGCGTGCCAACAATAAGAAAAGTACGAAACCAACCGCGAGATGGGGCTTGATAATCATTAGGCCCAAAGGTATTCCCGCCCAAGGGCTTCTTTTGAGCGTCAAACCGCAAAAGCTACAAAGAAGCATCCCTGTGAGTAGACCATTTTGGCCAACGGTGAGGTTAAGTAGCAGCGTTGGCAGCAGAATGAATCTGATTAGGCGTCTTGATCCTCCGGCGACTTGATCGAGTAAATGGAGATAGCCGAGAAGCGAGAATCCTGAGAAAAGAAAGGATGCAACGCCAATTGGTGGAATAGCCAAAAGGGCGACGATCAGATCGAAAGGAGGTGGATAACTCCAAGGAAGAAATCCTTCAATCCCATAAAAATCAAGCTGTGCCTGATTCATTTGTTGAAAGTCATAGGCGACAGCCAGCTTCCGTTCAAGCGCCAGCTTGCCCGCGAGATAAAAGGCGTTGAAGTCCGTGATAAATGGCTCTTTGCTAATGAAATCGACGTAGGCAAAACGAAGAGCCGCGATACCCAGAGTGACCAGCAAGCAAGCTTTCAGCATCCTTTCAAGAAACTGACTCTGATCAAGTGCGTCGCCAAACCGTGAAAGCTTCGAAAAGAAGTTGTCAGCCAAAGAGGAAAATCTCATCGAAATATCCTTGCGCATCCTGTATGAAGGGCGAGAACCTACCCACATGAAGTCATGTTTAACAATGGGGTTTGATTCTGCAAGTGCCAGTAGATTAAGTCGAATACAGAAAATGTATGCTTAACATATGAGACGAAAGAGCATTGATAAGATCCCAGCATATCCCTCTCAGGTCATCACTCTTTGCGTCGTGTGTTCATTTGGACCTGATTTCGATACAGTATCTAGAAAACGGTTCAAATAAACCGATTTAATCCGAAGACCTGCATTTACTTGATCCGCTAATCACTATGAAAAACAGCATTCTTGGGGATTTGTCTCACGATTTGCCTGCGGGAATTGTGGTTTTCCTGGTTGCACTGCCTTTATCTCTTGGTGTGGCCCTTGCTTCGGGTGCTCCTCTCATGTCGGGCTTGATTGCGGGGATTGTCGGGGGCACGGTCGTGGCTCTTATGAGCGCATCGCCCTTGAGTGTTTCAGGGCCTGCTGCAGGCATGGCGGTGATCGTGCTGAGTGCCATTCAGGACTTGGGAAGTTTCGAAGGGTTTCTGCTCGCGTCCTTCCTTGCCGGGCTGTTACAAATCGGTCTGGGTCTTATCGGTGCCGGAGTTCTGGGGTCGATTTTTCCGAACGCCGTCATTCGGGGAATGCTTTTTGCGATCGGCTTGATACTGATCCTCAAGCAGCTTCCGCATGCGGTCGGATTTGGTGCTGATCCCCTTGTTGATGAGACCTATTCTCCAGAAACCCCGGGGTTCATTCTGGATGAGATTATGGAGGCTGTATCCAGTATTTCGTTGGGCCCACTCTTGGTCTTTCTGGGGGCTGTGGCCATCATCGTGATGTGGGACCAGTTGCTCCGAGGACGATGGACTGTGGCCTCTTACCTTCCGGGTCCTTTGCTCGCGGTCGTTTGGGGAGTTGGATTTGAGTTTTTCAGTCGCGGGACATCGCTGGATCTCTCTTCCCAGCATCTGGTGTCTCTCCCGGTCCTGCAAAGCCTCTCGCATCTTTTCGAGGGGCTCAATACCCCTGATTTTTCTCAAATCACCCATCCAGAAATCGCCATACACGCCATACAGATTGCTGTCCTGGCGAGCGTTGAAACGCTTCTGAGTATCGAGGCTCTGGATCGTCTGGATCCTTTGAAACGTCCGACCCCCAGAAATCGGGAGTTGATTGCCCAGGGGGTAGGTAATCTTTTGAGTGCGAGTATCGGCGGGCTCCCTATTACGTCAGTCATTGTTCGTAGCACGACCAATCTCAATGCCGGTGCCAGAAGCCGGAATGCGGCTGTTATTCATGGGTTTCTGCTTCTGAGCAGCCTGATGTTTCTGGTCGCCTGGATCAACCTGATCCCGCTGGCGGCCCTTGCAGCAATCTTGTTAGTGACGGGTTTCCGGCTCGCGCAGCCCCGTATGGTGATGAGCATGTGGTATCGGGGGAGAGACCAGTTCATTCCATTCGTGGTGACTGTACTCGCGATTCTCGTCGATGACCTCCTCAAGGGCGTTTTGATCGGTTCCGTGGTCGGCCTGATTTTTATCATCAAATCAAATTTCCACTCTGGAATTACGCTGACTCAGGATAAAAACAACTATCTCATTCGTTTTAGAAAGGATGCGACCTTTTTAAACAAGATCAGACTTCGAATGCTGCTCGATCAAATTGAGCCAAAGAGTTTTGTCGTGATTGACGGAGGCCGCGCAGAATTCATGGATCGCGACATTCTGGATTGCATTGCAGACTATGGGGAAACGGCGCGATTCCGGGAGATCTCGGTTACGCTTCGAAACGTGCTCGGAGTATCAGGACCACTGTGTGCCTCGTGTCTCGACGATGTGCCCTCCGTTGAAGGCTGTCTTCACAACTGAGATACAGCCATGGATATTTTTGACCGTATGTTGCTTGACAACAAGGCGTGGGCAGCCGAAATGACGGAGCTGAGCCCCACCTATTTCAAGCGGCTTAGCAAGGTGCAGTCACCGCAAGTTCTTTGGCTTGGGTGCTCGGACAGTCGCGTTCCGTCTGAAATCGTCGTGAATGCCGATCCTGGTGAGGTGTTCGTTCACCGAAACATCGCCAATCAATTGCTGGCAGAAGACTTTAATGCTACCAGCGTCCTTCAATATGCCATTGACGTTCTAAAGGTCTCACATATTGTCGTTTGTGGGCATTACAACTGTGGAGGAATTTTGGCGGCCATGGATGCTCCGAATCCCGAGCTGACTGTCGTCAATAAATGGCTAAAACCCATTCGTGAGACCTATGCGCTGCATGAGCGCGATTTGTCACTGGTCGAGGATTTCGATCAGCGTTGTCGCCGTTTTGTTGAATTGAACGTGCTTCAACAGGTAAAAAACTTGAGTCTTTCGCCCATTGTTCGTTCGGCCTGGGAGCGTCGCCAACGGCCAATGTTGCACGGATGCGTTTATGGCATCGAGGATGGTCTGATCAAGGAAATCGTGAGAACGGCTCCCAAAGAAGTCCCATCATGAATTGATGTAGCTTCACCGCTGGGGACCGCGCGGCGCCAATAAAAAAGAGGGCCGATGACAACGCATCAGGCCCTCTCGCTTTTTTTCGGCTCAATCCGGCTTATTTGTTCCTACCAGGAGCATTGCAGCTGTTGCCGGGGCAAGCAGGCGCGGGGGTCAAAGGCGAGACCACCGTTGATGTCACCGGTGCGCCACTGGCGACAACGCTCTGAATGGTGTTGATGGGCTCTGCTATCGAACCGACTTGTCCGCTAATGGAGCCTGCAGCGACAAGACTTGTCAGGGTGGGATTGATGGAGAGATTGGTGTTCCATGCCCCTGAAAGTGACTTCTTGTTGGTCGAGACCAGTGCATTGATATAGGTTGTCACCGTTAGAGAGGGTGCGATCACATCGGCAGGCGGAGCCTCGCCGGTGATGAAGGTGCCAACCAGATTGCAACTTTTGTTCACAAAAGTCACCGTGCTGCCTGGAAGTACGGTGCCGACGTATCCCGATACAAGGTCAGTACATAACCCCGTCACGGTTGCATAGGGACTGTTTCCACGAGCGACAGAAATGTAGACGGAACATTGCTGGTTGATCTGCTGCGTAAAATCCGAACCCGGAAGGTACCAAATCCAATTGCCCTTGATGTTTTCAAGGTTACAGTTCGCTGCACCCGCGGTGAAAGATGCCAGCAGAGCGCTGGCCGCTAAAATTTTTTTGATCATGGAATGAGGGCTCCGTGAAGGTTTTATTTCTTGCCGTGACCTGAGGCCAGGCCCCAGCGCGATGTGCCGGATGGACCTCTTCGGGCATTTAGGCACAAAGCGATTGTAGGCGGGGGCGAGTGTATTTCAAATGCAGGGATTGTATGTGCAAGATTCAGCCGGTGAATATTTCCCAAGCCCCGGATTTATGGGTGAAAGGTAGTCTGCTCTAGAGGCTAATTCCCTTTGTCCTTGTCCCCCTGCTTTTCGATTTTCCTCCCCAATTTTTGAAGGTCTTGTCCAAAACCGCTCCAGGTGCTGCAGCCGGATATGAGGCTAAGGGCGATGAGAAAAAGGCCGATACGCTGAGGATTGTTCATGTGGGGTTTCAACAGGGCGCGTAATGGGGGAAAATGGCTATTTAACGACTCGCACTTTGACGGCGCAAGTGCACCCTTGCCGACTGGGGAAACTTTGGGCTTCCCGCTGCGGGCTTCAGCAAGTGACCCCCCGAGATTCCACAGGATTGATGCTCTATGCTCCTGATGATCGATAACTATGATTCTTTCACCTACAACCTGGTCCAGTACTTTGCTGAGCTGGGTGCCGAGGTGGAGGTGGTTCGCAACGATCAGATCACTGTTGAGGATGTTGAGCGGCTGAACCCCAAGAAAATTGTCATTTCTCCTGGGCCCTGTACTCCGAAGGAGGCAGGGATCTCGGTTGAGACGATCCAGCGCTACGCGGGTCGCTACCCTATTCTTGGCGTATGTCTTGGGCATCAGAGCATTGGCTATGCCTTTGGCGGTAATGTCATTCATGCCAAATCGATCATGCATGGCAAGACCTCCATGGTGCATCACCACAACATCGGCGTATTCAAGGGGCTGAACAACCCCTTTCAGGCGACCCGTTATCACTCGCTCGTTATCGAGCAATCATCGCTTCCGGAGTGTCTCGAAGTGACGGCTTGGACCCAGACGGAAGCGGGTGGCATTGACGAGATCATGGGGGTTCGCCACAAGACCCTCGATATCGAAGGCGTCCAGTTTCATCCAGAGTCGATTCTGACCGAACAGGGTCACGATCTTCTGGCCAATTTCCTGAATCGGTAGGCCTTAAAAACGGTCTCACCCGGTCGCGCAAACGCCATGGATATTCGTAACGCCATAGGACTGCTCGTTGAAGGGACGAGTTTGAGTCATGCTGAAATGCGTGATGTGATGCGGGCCATAATGGAAGGGGAGACGACGCCTGCTCAGATTGGTGCCTTCTTGGTCGCGCTCAGGGTTAAAGGCGAGACGGTGGATGAGGTGGTTGCGGCTGCAGAAGTGATCCGTTCCGTTGCAACCCGCGTCGATATTCCGGTTCACCGCCTTGTTGATACCTGTGGTACCGGCGGCGATGGGGCGCATACTTTCAATATCAGTACAGCTGCGGCCTTTGTTGCTGCAGCAGCCGGGGTTCCGATCGCCAAGCATGGAAGTCGTTCGGTTTCCAGTCGCTCCGGAAGCGCCGATCTTCTTGAGGCTGCTGGGGTTCGATTGGATCTTGATGCGAACGATGTCCGGGAGGCGGTCGAAACAGTTGGTCTTGGATTTCTTTTTGCGCAGCGCCACCATGCGGCAATGCAGCACGCGGCTGTCCCAAGGCGTGAGATCGGAATTCGTACGCTCTTTAATCTGCTGGGGCCATTGACCAATCCGGCTGGGGCACGTTGCCAGGTTTTGGGGGTTTTCAGTTCCTCCTGGGTTGAGCCTCTTGCCGAGGTCCTGGCCCGTCTCGGGAGCGAGCATGCTCTGGTGGTTCATGCCGAAGATGGGCTTGATGAAATCAGTATCGCAGCGCCCACCCGCATCGCGGAATTGAAGGATGGATCGATCACCACCTCGGTCATCACCCCTGAATCACTAGGCGTGACGCGTCAATCACTTGAAAGTCTCTCTGTTGAGAGCGCTGAAGAAAGTCTCGCGGTCATTCGTGGCGTATTCGCAGGAGAACCCGGACCTGCCCGAGACATCGTCGCTGTGAATGCCGGGGCTGCCATCTATGTGGCGGGCCTTTCCGAAACGCTGAAAGCGGGTGTCGATCGCGCAAGACTGGTCCTCGATTCAGGCGCTGCGGCGATGAAACTCGAGGCCTTGATTCGTTTTACCCAATCCCGTTCCAGGGGCCATAGTGCATCCTAGTTCCTGAGGCCATCCATGTCAGAACCAACCCCCGATATCCTGAACCAGATCCTGAAGCGGAAGGCCGAGGAAATCAAAGAACGCTCAGTCCGCGTGCCGTTGGACGAGCAGCTGCGCCGAGCGGAAACGCAAGATGCGCCTCGGGGATTCATCGCAAGCATCAAACACCGATTGGCCCTGGGGAAGCCGGCCATCATCGCCGAAATCAAGAAGGCCTCACCCAGCAAGGGAGTGATCCGGCCTGATTTCCATCCTGCAGCCATTGCCCGAAGCTATGAGGCGCACGGGGCCGCGTGCCTTTCGGTTCTCACCGATTGTGACTTTTTCCAAGGCTGTGAGCGATATCTTGAGGAAGCGCGTGCTGCGACGCGGCTGCCGGTCATCCGCAAGGACTTTATCGTTGATCCCTATCAGGTCGCTGAGGCGCGGGCAATTGGCGCTGATTGCATTCTACTGATTGTTGCGGCCTTGAATGATCAGGACCTTAAGCGACTGTCGACGCTTGCAGCAGATCTCGGGATGGATGTCCTGGTGGAGGTGCATGACCGGCCTGAGTTGGAAAGAGCCCTTGCACTGGATTTGCCTTTGGTGGGCATCAACAATCGGAACCTTCGAACGTTTGAGGTCAGTCTGAACAACACCCTTGAGCTTCTGGACCTCATTCCAGGTGATCGTACGGTCGTCACGGAAAGTGGCATTTTGGCTCCTGAGGATGTTGCCTTGATGCGAAGCCATGAAGTGCACGCTTTTTTGGTGGGTGAGAGTTTTATGCGGGCTGAAAATCCGGGCGAAAAACTCGCAGAGCTCTTCGGAACCTGAAGCGGTCAGGCCCCTCCATGCGTCCTGATCTCAATACCCTTGAAGCCTTGGTTCGGCAGGTAGCCCGCGAAGAGCTCATGCCGCGCTTTAACAACACGCACTGGCAATACAAGCCCGATGGCAGTGTCGTGAGTGAAGCAGATATCGAAGTACAGCGCCGCTTCGTCAAGGAATTGGAACGGCTCTATCCAGCGGCCACGCTCCTTGGGGAGGAGATGGACGAGGAAACGCAACGAGAGCTTGCTAGCCGGGAAGATGAATATCTTTGGTGTCTTGACCCGCTGGATGGCACCAATAACTTTGCTGTTGGTTTTCCTTACTTTTGCATTTCACTCGCCCTTCTCAAGGGCTCTCAGCCGGTTGCCGGCGTGGTTTACGATCCTAACCGGGATGAGTGTTTTTCTGCCCTTCGTGGCGAGGGCGCGTGGCTGAATGGCCGACGCCTGCGTGTCGAGCCCGTTCGGGTTCCCCTCAATCGTTGTGTAGCGATGATTGATTTCAAGCGCTTGCCCAAGCCGCTCGCTCGCGGGATGGCAGAAAGAGCCCCCGTTGGTTCCTGGCGTTACACTGGGGCTGGAGCGCTTGAGTGGTGCTGGTTCGCTGCCGGCCGATTCCACGCCTACCTCCATGGCCGCCAGAAACTCTGGGATTTTGCCGCCGGCGCGCTCATTTTTTTTGAAGCCGGCGGGATTGCCGAAACCCTTGAGGGAGAACCTTTGTTTGCTCCTGGCGTCCTTGGACGTTCCGTTGTTGCAGCACCGGACGTTGCCTTTTTTTCTGAATGGCGAAGAGCGATTGCTGAGCGGGAAGCCGGCTAACGCATATTCAACGTCCTCCCCAAACCAGAAGAATGGACAACGGGGCTGATTTTGTTGTGAACTATGCCTGGGGAGGCGTCGATTCTCATGGGGTCGCTGCCTTGATGAAGAAACTAACTTGGAGAAAAAATCATGCGATGGCTCATGACGTGTTTTAGCTTGACCCTTATCGTGGCTGCAATGCCTGCGCTGGCTGTTGAGTCCTCAAATGAAACGGCTCCCCTCAAAAGCGTGCCTGAGGCCGCAACCCCGGCAGATCCTAAACCCGCCCCCCGCGTTGTGCCCCCCCCGAACGGTGCGGGATCTGAAAATGAGAAGAGCGATCCTTCTCGGCCTTCGATGAAGGAATACTGCCGTGAACACACCTGCTAAATTGCCAAATCAAGGGACAAACGCCATGCGTCACCATTTATCGCTCGCTTTTTTGATGGGTTTTGCCGTGGTATCGGGTCAGGTAGAGGCGGCAGATCCAGCCTGGAATTACACTGACCAAAACTGGGGGGCATTGACCAGTTCGGCGACTCCGCCGCCGAGCAATTACCCCTATGCCGAATGCACCATCGGCACCACCCAAACGCCCGTGGATATCGGAACGACCAAGACCGAGAGGATCCTTAATGGTCTGACGGTCAACTGGCAGCCTTTCCCCGGTGACTACTTCAACACCGGCTACGGTATTCAAGTTCAGCCTTACGCCGGGGATTTGAACGCTGGAACGCTGAAGATCGGAAAAGACAGTTACGACTTGATTCAGCTTCATGTGCATGAGCCGGCTGAGCATGCCGTCAACGGGGCCCTCTACAGCGCAGAAATGCACTTTGTCCATGCCCGGGTTGATGGGCGCCTGGCTGTTTTGGGGGTTTTTGTGACGCTGGCTAACGCAAGCAATAGCGAGTTTCAGAAAATTCTCGATAACATGCCGAATACGCCAGGCGTTAAGACACACAACAAGTCCTCGGTGGTTATCAACCTTAAAAAGCTTTTACCCACCGGTAATGGTCGCTTTTTCACCTACAGTGGTTCGTTGACGACGCCCCCCTGTAGCGCAGGGGTCGGCTGGTACATTTACGAGACGCCCTTGGCCATCTCCCCAGGGCAATATGATCAGCTCAAAAGCTTCTACTTTGGGAACAACCGGCAGCTTCAGCCACTCAATACCCGTACGCTGGTTAAGAACAAATAGCAGGACGGCAAGCCTTTTGAGGCTGTGACGCAGCACGGGGTGATCGAAGATGAAAGCGTTTCTTGACGCACTCGAACGGTTCCTGACTTGGTTCTTTGCGATCGCCTTCGGTTTGATCCTGATCTATGCCGGTATGCGTTACAGCCATCACCGCGAGAAATCCAAAGATCCCTGGCTCCTCGCGCAAAAAGCCAACACGGTAGAGGCCTATGCGGCCTTTTTGAGGCAGTGTCAGGGCTGCCCCAAAGAGGAGGACGCCCGAAAAGCGCTGGATGATCTCCAGCGGGCCCAGGGCCTCCTCTCCCGGCTATCGAGGGACCATCTTCCGGAGAGGGCTGCGATCACCCTGCCGTCCTTTTCAAGTGATGGCCACCTGATTCTCGCAACGACCGGCAAAGGCCCTGACTTCTGGGAGTCTGAAACCGGGCACCGCGCCTCTTTCGGTGAAAATACGTTCTCCAGCACCAAGGGGCGTCTTCAGGTAGAGACCCTCTCTTTGGCCCCCGATGGTCGCCGGGTTGCTGCCGGCACGGGCGGCGAGGAAGGCGGGCGACTTTACATGTGGGAGCTCAGTAGCGAAACCAAGATTTCAGAGCAGGCGGTCGATGGCTACGACGTCAAGACGGTTCTTTTTTCACCCGACAACAACTGGCTTGGCTGGCGTGGTGATGGTCCTGTCGGGCTCTGGAATCCGGCGACCCAGAAGTTTTTTCGGGGGAATCATGATGGGGTCAAATCGATTGCGTTCTTGGAAAGCCGTGATGGTGGGGTGTACTTTCTGACTGCGGGAGACCGGGAGCTTTGGGTTTGGGATACGGAAGGCTTGGGCCTGCAGCGTCAGGGGGGCGTAGATACCGAGCGACCCTTGTTGGGGTTGAGCCAAGATGGACGAGTCGTAGCACACACCAATGGTCGGGTACTTGAAGCCTGGGATACCGAATCGCGTCAACTCCTGGGCGAGCTTCGCGACCTTGAAGGGACAATCATCAAGTTTTGCCGAAACAGTGAAAATGGCCAACTTCTGATCGGGACCGATATCGGCTTTATCTACCTTTGGGATCCTGAGGGCTCACCCTTGCCCATTGCCCGCGTTGCCGCACACGAGGGGCCCATAGAGGATTTGGCCTGTGGTGCTGGGGGACGGCTGGTCTCCGTGGGCTGGGATGGTGCGAAAGTCTGGAATCTTGAGAGGCTTGCGCGGGCTCAGGAGCCACAAGGCAAGTCTACTTCCTTAAAGGCTTCCCATTAGTTCATCCCATGGGATGCCGGCAGATCGCATTGCACGGCACATTCGAATTGAGGGGCAAGTCCAGGGTGTGGGCTTTCGCCCCTTTGTTTTTCGTCTTGCAGAACGCCTCAGGGTTTCAGGCTGGGTCCTGAATCAGGGTGGGGGAGTCGAACTCCATGTGGAAGGCGAGCCTCTGGCGGTTGAGACCTTTCTCCAAAGCCTTTGGAACGAAAGCCCCGCCTTGGCCTCGATCAGCCAGATCGCGGTTGAACGTGCCGATCTTTCTGGCGTTGAGGGATTTACGATCATCCAAAGTCGTGCGGCGAATAGCGAAAACCGGGTTCTGCCGCCCGATCAGGCAGTCTGCCCTGCCTGTCTCGATGAGGTTTTAGATCCCCAAAACCGGCGCTATGGCTATCTGTTCACGCAATGCACACAATGTGGCCCGCGCTATACCCTGATACGCGGTTTTCCTCTGGATCGTGCCCAGACGGCTATGAAGGACTTTCCGCCTTGCCCAAAATGCCTGCGTGAATATCAAGATCCTTCGAGTCGCCGGTATCACGCCCAAAATATCTGCTGCCCCGAGTGTGGGCCGAAGATTTACTTTTCATCGAAGGACAGTGGACATGGCAACCCGAAGGATCCGCTTCCGGCTGCTCTTGCATTGCTGAATCGAGGCGGGATTCTGGCTGTTAAAGGTGTTGGGGGTTACCACCTTGTTTGCGATGCAGGTTCGGTTCCTGCAGTCAGAACTTTAAGGGTGCGTAAGCACCGGCCTGACCGGCCGTTCGCGGTGCTGGTTCATTCCAATCATCTCAAGAAGATCTCACCGCCCTGGTCTTCGCACTTAATGGATTCAGCGCGCCCGGTGGTCTTGGTTCCCAAGCGTTTGGCCCCAAAAATCGCCAACGAAGTGGCCCCAGGTCTTGCTGAGGTAGGGCTGATATTTCCAGATTCTCCGCTCCACCATGCTCTGGCTGAGGGGTTTCAGGGGCCTTTGGTCATGACGTCCGCCAATCTCAGCGGAGAACCCATCCTAACCAATAGCGCGGATGCCGAACTTGCTTTGGATGGAATTGCCGATGGTTTCCTCCATCATGACCGTCCCATCGATCGTCCGGCGGATGATGCCGTTTTTCGCTTCATTGGAGGGCGTTTTCGACCCCTTCGATTGGGTCGTGGCATTGCGCCTCGAATTCAGCTTCTGCGCCAGCCTCTGGCCGGTTGTCTTCTGGCTTTGGGAGGTGACCTTAAAAACACCGTGGCGCTTGCCCATAAAGACCGGGTGGTCATATCCCCGCATTTGGGTGATCTTTCTTCATCCTCCAGCCTTGAGGTTTTCGGTCAGGTGATCCGGGATCTTTCCTCCCTTATGGGTCTTGTCCCCGATCGCATCGCCTGTGATGCGCACCCAGATTATCGTTCCGCGCTCTGGGCGGACAGTTTGGGCTTACCTATGATCAAAGTCCCTCATCACTTTGCCCATGCTTCGGCCCTCTATGCGGAGATGATGCAAACCGGGCCGATGCTGATGTTTACTTTTGACGGCCTGGGTTACGGTCCTGATGCAACGCTTTGGGGGGGGGAGGCCCTTTGGGGTCAGCCAGGCCATTGGAAGCGGGTCGCGAGCCTTCGTCGTCTGAAACTCCCCGGGGGGGATCGGGCCAGTCGGGAACCTTGGCGGATGGGGACGGCCGTGGCCTTTGAGTCAGGATGCCTTTGGCGTGATGCGCCAGTCGGTGCTGAAGCCATTTTGGCGTGGCTTGAAAAGGGTATTCAGGTGCCTGAAACCTCCTCGATGGGCCGCCTATTTGACGCGGCAGCCGCTTTGACTGGCGTTTCACGGCAACAGTCCTTCGAGGGGCAGGCGGCGATGATGCTCGAAGCCGTATCGATGGCAGGTGCAACAGCGGTGCCTCTGCCACTCCGAGATGAAGGCGAAGGGCTCTTAAGATGGGACTGGCGACCCTTGATACCGATTTTGCTGGACACCCAAAAAACACCCGCAGAGCGGGGATCAATCTTTCACGCGACCATTGCTCAGGCGGTTGTGGATCTTGCCCTGAAATACCGAGAGCAGCATGGTATTAAGCTGTTGGGGCTTACAGGCGGCGTCTTCCAGAACAACCTCTTGACTATGGAAATCCAGCAACGGGCCCACGAGATCGGCTTGGAGGTCCTTATCCCAGAGTGGCTTCCGCTCAACGATGCCGGATTGAGTTTTGGTCAGGTGGTTGAAGCGCAGGCCATGGAACGTGAGAAAATGAGCGATTGAATAGTACGTTCGGGGGATATGCGTGATCGATCGCAATGAGCTGGCGGAGGAGCGGGGGCGCCTGACTTGGCCAGAATTGGAACGCCATTTTGCCCGCGGGGTCGT
The DNA here is from genome assembly GCA_041178325.1 of Pseudomonadota bacterium. GTDB lineage: Bacteria > Pseudomonadota > Gammaproteobacteria > Methylococcales > Methylococcaceae > UBA6136. Next base: position 6,614 of record JBEGVN010000090.1, on the reverse strand, counting down.
CGTCGTGGTGGACCCTGGCCTTGATCTTTTGGATGTGGCGGAGGTCATGGCCCGGGATGACCGCGAAACTTTTTCCCGCTGGTTGACCCAAGGGCTTGTCGTTCAGGCCGAGGACAGCCATGCACGCGCCTGGCAGTCGACTTCTAAGACGCTGGAAGCCATTGTCGTGGCTCCCTGGGTTTTAGTCAGCGAGACCTCCGACATCCCGTCGGCGTCCCAAGAATAAAACAACAAAAGGGGTAGAGCGGATGGATCCGGTTCTCTTGTGGCTCTCTGCAGCATTTGCGGCGGGCTTTTTGGCCAGTCAGCTCAGAATGCCTCCTTTGGTTGGGTATCTCGCGGCAGGCTATGGCCTTTCCGCTCTGGGCTATACCGCAACTTCGACCCTTTATGCGCTGGCCGATGTCGGCATTCTCCTGCTGCTGTTCACTGTGGGTCTTAAACTACGCCTGCAGACCTTGATCAAAAGTGAAGTGATGGGGGTTGGTGGCCTTCACATTCTGGTTGTTGCGCTCATATCGGGCCTTTTTTTCGTATTGGAATCTCAAAAACTGACCGGCGGGTTGCTTTTGGGCGTGGCACTGGCATTCTCGAGTACGGTGCTGGCCGTCAAGGTCCTTGAGGACAACGGTGAGATCCAGACCTTTCATGGGCGGACCGTCATGGGGATTCTGATCCTTCAGGATCTGGTAGCGCTCGGACTTCTCGCACTGGCCGGAGGGGAGACACCATCCCCCTGGACGCTTCTTTTGCTCGCCTTCCCGTTGTTTGCTCCTCTGGCCCGTCTTTTTTTCGAATGGACCGAGAATGCTGAGCTTCGCCTGCTTTTAGGGCTGCTGATGGCTTTGGCTGGCGGTGAATTGGCAGAGCGCCTCGGCATTTCAAAGGATCTGGGTGCGGTCTTGATGGGGGTATTGATCGGAAGTCATCCGGATGCCAAGGATCTCTCGCACAAGCTCTGGGGCCTCAAGGAAGTCTTCCTGGTGGGCTTTTTTCTCGAGATTGGACTTCACGGGCTTCCTGATGCCGTCCAGGGGAATCGCGCGCTTCTTCTTTTGGCCGCGCTTCCTCTTCAGGGGCTCCTGTTCTTCGTGCTGATGATTTGGAGCGGACTTCGGGCTCGCACCAGTTTTGTGGCTGCCCTTGCGCTGACGACTTACAGCGAGTTTGCTTTGATCGTATCAGAGCCTTTGATCAACCTCGGCCTTCTGGATCAGGATTGGGAAGAGGCGTTGGGCCTTGCTGTGGCTGGATCTCTGGCGATTGGGGCGGTGCTGAATCGATGGCCGCAAAACCTTTATGCGCTGCTTGAACCTTGGCTGAAGCGGTTTGAGCGAGCCGTCCCTCATCCAGATCAACTGCCGCCCGATTTTTCTCATGCCGAGTGGCTGATTATTGGTGTGGGCCGAACAGGCCGTGCGGCCTATCACGCCATGGAGCGCAAACATGTCAAAGCCATGGGAATTGATGCCGACCCCATTCGTGTCGCCCAGCTCAGGGATGAGGGGCTCAGAGTGGTTTACGGCGATGTGGAGGACGCCGAGTTGTGGGCTACAGCACCATTGTCCTCCCTCAAAGGGATCATCATTGCATTGCCCGCCCTACATGCCCGAGCGAAGGCACTGGAGTCAATTAGAGGACGGGGTTTTCAGGGCGTGATAGGAACCGTCTCTTTCCGCCTGAGTGAAGATGCCATCCTCTATCGTCTCGGAGCAGATGAAGTCTACCGGCCGCTGACTCAGGCCGGGGAGCAGTTAGCGGATCGGGTCCTTGAGCTCGATTCAACTCTTTTCTTGAAAGAACCGCTTGCCAAAGAAGAGTTCCCAGACCTTGCGCGCGCCGATGGCCCGGGTCAGTTCGCTCAAGGCCGAGAAAATGAAAATTGAGGCCAGAAGGATCAGGTGATTGGCGAGAAAAATAGGAAGGGTTAAGTTCTCTGTGACATGCGCCAGGGCTGCATGAAAACCTCTCAAGTGAAACCAGGCCGGGAGCAGTTCCTCAAGCGCGGTAGCAACCGTCGCGATAAACCAGTAGATCATTGTTTTCCAGAAGGTCCCAAGGATCAGGGGACGATTCTTGAAGCGGTTCGCAAAGTCTCTTTCATCCATCAGCAGGTAGATCTTGCCCAAAATCAGTGCGGCCACGGTGGCTGAACCTGAACGAGCGGCAGTGATTCCAAGGCCGCTTTCATCAAGATGACGAATGATCGCTGTCAGATGAAAGACGATCAGAAAGAAAAGTGTCGGCGGGATGGCCTTTTTGGCTTCATGAAGCAAGAAGGATGCAATTCGCATGGGGGTCTCTCAAGGGAAACAGGGAGGGCATGAATACGGGGACAGGATTAGCCTCTTCGGAGCGTCAGAGCGCCCACACACAGGGCAATCCAGCCGGCCATCAAGCTAAAGCCTCCCAGTGGCGTGACATGGACCAGAATGCGAGGGGCCCCGAGGCTCACCGCATAAAGGCTACCTGAGAAAAGGACGATTCCCAGTATCCAAAAAACGCCAGCATACCGAAAGCTCCTGCTTTTAGGGAAACTCAGCCCCAGTGTGCCGATCAGGGCGAGGGCCAGAGCATGAATCATGTGGTATTCCCAGCCGGTTCGAAAAAGCGCCATGTCATCGGGGCTGAGATGCGCCTTGAGCGCATGGGCCCCAATGGCGCCGATCGCAACAGCCAGAAACCCAAAGGCCCCTGCAGTTGTCAGGAAAAGACCCCCATTGAGGAGAGAGCGGGAAGTGTCTCGCATACAAATTCCTCTCAGAAAAGAAAAGGGGTTCCGGAACGGCGTCGCTCCGGAACCCCTCAATGTGAACGACGTAATCGGAATCTTAACCGAGTGATGCCGCCAGAAGGCTGTTGAGGCGCTTAACAAATGCGGCGGGATCCTCCAGTTGAGCCCCTTCACTCAAGACAGCCTGATCAAAGAGGATCTCGGCGAGATCCTTGAACCGGGTCTCGTCGCTTTCACCGTTGAGCCTGACCACAAGGGGATGATCGGGATTGATCTCGAACACGGCTTTGCTGGTTGGAACGCTTTGTCCTGCTGACTTCATGATTCTTTCCATGGTCCGGGTCATGCCATAGGAGTCGCTCACGATACAGGCAGGGCTGTCGGTGAGGCGCACGCTGATCTTCACTTCGCTGACCTTGTCGCCAAGCGCCGCCTTGATGCGGTCGATCAGGGGTTGAAGTTCTTTGGTGGCTTCTTCCTTGTGCTGCTTGTCCGCTTCATCTTCCAGTGTGCCGAGATCGAGATCCCCCTTTGCGATGGACTGCAGTGACTTTCCTTCAAATTCGGTCAGGTAGCCCACCAGCCAGTCGTCGATGCGTTCGTGCATCAAGAGAACCTCAAGGCCCTTTTTCTTGAAAATTTCAAGGTGAGGACTGTTCTTTGCGGCCTGATAGCTTTCTGCCGTGATGTAGTAGATCTTCTCCTGACCTTCCTTCATCCGGCTGACATAGTCTTCGAGGGAAACCGTCTGTTCTTCACCTTCGTTGTGGGTAGATGAGAAGCGAAGGAGTTTCGCGATCTTGTCTTTGTTTTTGGTGTCTTCAATCGGACCTTCCTTGAAGGCCTGACCGAACTGCTGCCAGAAGGTGGTGTACTTTTCAGGATTGTTTTTCGCAAGGTCTTCGAGCAGTCCGAGGACTTTCTTGACCGCACCCGAACGAATTTTCTCCAAGAGTGCATTTTCCTGAAGGATCTCGCGCGAAACATTCAGTGGCAGAGTGTCGGAGTCGATGACGCCCCGAACAAATCGCAGGTAACGCGGCATGAGCTTCTCGGATTCTTCCATGATGAAGACTTTCCGAACATAAAGCCTGACGCCGTGCTTGGATTCACGATCCCAAAGGTCGAAGGGCGCTGCGGAGGGGAGATAAAGGAGCAGGGTGTATTCGTTGGTGCCTTCCACTCGGCTGTGAACCCGCGCCAGAGGAGGCTGGAAGTCATGTGAGACATGACGGTAGAACTCATCGTACTGCTCGTCCGTGATCTCATCGCGGCTCTTCGCCCAAAGGGCTGACGCACTGTTGACGGTTTCCCATTCAGGCGCCGGGGGCTCTGCACCTTCTTCCGGTTCGCCATAGTGCTCCTTGAGCATCTCGATCGGTAGCGCGATGTGATCGGAAAACTTCCGAATCGTGCTGCGGATTTTCCAGCCATCAAGGAAATCATCATCACCTTCGCGAAGATGGAGGGTGATCCGCGTGCCGTGTTCTGGCTTTTCAATGCTTTCGAGGGTGTAATCGCCTTCGCCCTGAGATTCCCATCGGACGCCGTGTTCTGCCTTTTCTCCGGCTTTACGGGTTTCAAGAACCACTCGGTCTGCAACGATGAATGAGGAGTAAAACCCTACGCCGAACTGGCCAATGAGCTGACTGTCCTTGGCCTGGTCTCCGGTGAGAGATTCAAAGAATTTTCGGGTGCCGGAACGGGCGATCGTACCGATATTTTCCTTGACTTCGTCACGAGTCATCCCGATGCCGTTATCGGTGAGTGTCAGGGTGCGCGCATCCTTGTCAAACTCGATCCGGATGCGGAGGTTGGGGTCACCTTCGTAGAGAGCATCATCGCTCAGTGCGTTGAAGCGAAGTTTATCCGCAGCGTCAGAAGCATTGGAAATCAATTCACGAAGAAAAATTTCCTTGTTGCTGTAGAGGGAGTGGATCATGAGGTGAAGCAGTTGCTTGACCTCAGCCTCAAAGCCCATCGTGACTTTGTTTTCCGCGACAGTCATGGTGTTGGTAGCCTCCAGAGTATTTGCAAAACCATACGGCTCAAGCCGTTCCCCTTCTAAGTGGGGTCTTGCAAAATGAATTTCAAGTCTTGAATGGCAAACCTTGGCTCAAAACCCGATTTGGCCTTGAGATCAAGGGACAGATTTTGAGTGCTCAGCGTTTGCGTCAGGGTATCGTGGATCCCCGTCCCCCCGCGCGAAACCACCTTCCCTTAGCATTTCGGCAAAGGCACCCTGTGCGGTGATGAGTTGATCGAAACTCCCTTGCTCAATGATGCGGCCCTGATCCAGAACCATGATCTGATCGGCATGGGAGACCGTGGAGAGTCGGTGAGCAATCACAAAAGTGGTTCGGCCTTGCTTGAGGACATCCAGAGCGCGCTGAATTCTGGCTTCAGTCCAGGTGTCGAGCGCACTGGTCGCCTCATCCAGAATGAGCAGCGGGGCTTTTTTAAGGAGTGCCCGGGCGATGGCCAATCGTTGGCGCTCTCCTCCGGAAAGGTTTCCCCCGCGCTCCCCAATGACAAAGTCATAGCCTTGAGGCTTATTCAAAATGAAGTCTTCGGCTTCGGCCTTTTGGGCCGCCTCGTGGATTTCGGCTTCGCTGGCCTCGGGGCGCCCAACGCGGATATTCTCGAGAATGCTCCGATTGAAAAGCCCCGCATCCTGGAATACCACGGAAATGGCATGACGGAGTGAGGGAAGTCGAACGTCTTGAATGTTTTGGCCATCAATCAGGATTCGGCCGCTATCGATTTCAAGGAGCCGCTCCAAAAGAAGTAGGGTGGTGGTTTTTCCAGAACCGGTTTTTCCAACCAGGGCGACCGTTTGCCCCGGCGGCACTTCAAAATCCAGTTCAAAGACGCCCTGAGACGATCCGGGATAGTGAAAGGACACTTTCTCGAATCGAACGCGCCCTTCGATGACTTTGAGTTCGGGCTTCTGCGCTTCCTCCGTTGGCGGGGAGGCACGATCGAAGAGGTCAAGGAAGCCTTTGATGGTCGGCATCTGGCTAAAGATGCGAACGGTGAAGCTCGATAACTGATCAAGTTTTCCGATCAGCAAGGTGGCAAAGCCAACAAAGCTGACGATCTCCCCAAGACTGATTTTTCCTTCCGCCGAGAGATAGGCCCCAGTGCCAAAGATGGCGACCATGGCAAGAGTGGCTGCGGCTCGGGTCAGGACGGTCAGGACAGCCCACCAGGTGAGGACCGGATACTGGACTGCCAGGAGTTGACGCATGAGGCTCTTGATCGAGGCAACTTCCAGATGGACCCGCTCAAATCCCTGAACCACGGTGATATTCCCGATGACATCCCCCACCTGGCCAAATACCCCGGAATTGTGGCATTCAACTGCCTCCTGGCCTGATTGGCTCTTCCGGACAACGATTATGTTGGCAAGGGTATAGAAAACGGCGAGGACCCCTAGGATCCCTGCCAGAGAAGTCTGCATGTGGATCGCGGTCGGGATCAGGAAGGCAATGCTGACGATGGCTGCCAGATGCTCTCTGAGAAAGGTGAGCCACATCCAAAATAAGGCATCACTGCCGGCCAGAAGAATTCTGACAGTGCTTCCGCTTTCACCGTGCTTTTGGGAGGGAAGGGTAATGACACTTTCGTAGGCATTGGCAAGGACTGAGAGCCTCAGGCGGTGTGACAGACGATCGGCTGCCACGGCGACCAGAACGCCCGCCACAATGCCAAAAAGCCCAAGGCCTGCCCAAAGAGCGATCAGGTCGCGGGCTGCCTGGCCCCTGGAAAGCGCATCCACGACGCGTCCGAAAAGCACCGGTTCCGCCAGCTGAATCAGACCGAGCGTGATATTGGCCATGATCAAAACCGTGGCCAGTCCCTTTTCAGGAGCCAAAAG
>JBEGVN010000089.1:0-5047 GCA_041178325.1 Pseudomonadota bacterium | reverse complement strand
AAATGAGCTTCCCGCTTCGGCGGGATTTTTTTTGCCCTGACAAAAATAATTACCCTTTTGGGTATTGACGAAAGATACCCAGATGGGTAGCATCATTTCACGCCACCGACGCTGCCCAGGTCAGCCAAGGAAGATAAGGGCCTGAAGTTGATTGGCTTCATTAGCGACACACCGGACGGGTGGCACACACAACAACCAGAGGACTTATGAGCATTCTGAACATTGAAACCGTAAACCGTTTCCGCACCGCTGACGGCCAGGAATTCGACAACAAACTCGAAGCGCAACGTCACGCCACCGTGATCTCTGTGACCGAGAAAGCAACCAGCTTTGTCACCAAGGAGCTGGGATACACCAAATCGCACCTCACCGGCGCCGTGAAAGCCATCGTCGAGTGGGAATTGAATAGCCGGTTTGGTGTTGATGAAGCGCCTGAAGAAACGGCCTCTGCGATCAGCGAACAAAAGTACGCCGCTTAACGATTTCGGGCCAAGGAAGGCCCACCCCACCGAGAAATTTCATGAGCAGCAGAATCCGGAATTACCTCATCGCGACAGCCGTCATCGCCGCATGGGCTGCCGTTTCAGAAATGGATGCAAAGGATTACGAACTGGCCCACGGGACAGTTCAAGTCGCACAGAAATAGCGAGGAAGAAGGTCAGCGCTGGAAGAGCCTTCAACGATCACCAGCGAGCGTACAGGGTGGGCCAGAGATTTCTTTCTGATCTGGAATCCGAGGGACGCTCAATTACTAAAACAAACTCGAGGAAAGAAAGATGAGCAATGCATTAACGGCCCTAACCGGCCAACTCGCACAAAGATTTGATTTGGGTGTAGACGGCAAAGATCTGGTGACCACCCTCAAGGCCACTGCTTTCAGAGTTAATGACGGAGAGGTCTCTGACGCGCAAATGACTGCGCTGCTGATTGTCGCAAATCAGTACGGACTTAACCCTTGGACCAAAGAAATCTACGCCTTTCCTGACAAGAAAAACGGGATCATCCCGGTGGTTGGCGTCGATGGCTGGAGCCGCATCATCAACGGTCACCCATCGTTCGATGGTATGGAGTTCAACCTTTCCAGCGAGACCATCACGTTTCCAGGCGCCAAAGCCTGCCCTGAGTGGATGGAATGCTCCATTTTCCGCAAGGACAGATCGCACCCGATTGTGATCCGTGAATACCTTGATGAGGTTTACCGCGAGGCTTTTAAGGGCAAGTTCGGGGATGTCACTGGCCCTTGGCAAAGCCACACCAAACGGATGCTGCGCCATAAGACCATGATCCAGGCCGCTCGCTTGGCATTCAGTTTTGCCGGTATCTACGACGAAGACGAAGCTCAGCGCATTACAGACTCTGAAATCGACGTCACGCCCACACGCTCTTCGGCTCCTGCGACTCCCGCCGCCCTCCCCGTCTACGACGAAGAGTCTTTCAAAAAAAATATCGATGCTTGGAGTGGGATGGTTTCCAAGGGAGCAAAAACCCCTGCGCAAATCATCGCATTGCTCGCATCCAAGTACACCGTTTCTGAAGAGCATCGGCAGGCAATCAATGCCTTGCAGCCCGCAATTGAAGGAGAACTCGCATGAAGAAAATTATTGAACTCGTCCAAGGGACTGAGGCATGGCATGCACATCGTGCGCGTTCTTTGAATGCATCAGAAGCACCAGTCATGTTGGGGATCAGCAAGTACTGCAGCCGCTCTGAACTCCTCAAACAAAAGGCGACGGGTGTTGTTCCGGAAATCGATCCCATGCTTCAGCGTCGTTTTGATGACGGCCATAAATTCGAAGCCATGGCTCGCCCATGGGCCGAAGAAATCATCGGTGCAGAACTGTTTCCTTCAACGATGTCTCTTGAGGTGGATGGGCTTTCTCTGGCCGCATCGCTCGACGGGATCACCATGATGGAAGACATCACATTCGAGCATAAAACCCTGAACCTGGATCTTGCTGAGTCGCTTCAGGCTGGAATTATTCCAGAGGAATACCACCCGCAGATGGAACAAGGGTTGATGATTTCAGGCGCCAGCAAGTGCCTTTTCATGGCCTCAAAAGGCAATAAGGAAGAAGCGCTTCACGCTTGGTACGAACCAAGGCCCGAGGTTCGCAACCGCCTGATAGCTGGCTGGAAGCAGTTCCTTGAGGACATGAAATCCTGGCAGCCAAGTGAAACCCAAGAGGCATTAATTGCTCAGACTCCTGACTCTCTCCCTGCCCTCTTGGTCCAGGTCGAGGGACGCGTCGTTGCCACCAATCTGGATGCCTTCAAGACCAAGGCGATGGACTTGATTGGCGGAATCAAAACCGAGCTTTCTTCAGATCAGGACTTTGTGGATGCGGAAGCAACCGTCAAGTTCTGCAAGGAAGCCGAGGAACGTCTTGAACTGGTAAAGGCTCAAGCTCTCGCACAGACCGCCGACATCGATGCGGTATTCCGCGCCATGGACGACATCAAGGAAGCCATGCGCAGGACTCGCCTGGAACTTGAAAAGAAGGTGAAGTCCAGGAAGGAAGAGATCCGTGTCGCCATGATTCGGACAGCCCAGGCCGAGTTCCAGGATTACATCAATCGGTTCAACGCCGAGTTCGGTAAACCCTACCTCTCAATGCGCGCTGACTTTGATCTCGCCATCAAAGGAAAGAAGAGCATCAAAAGCTGTCAGGACGCCATCGACACCGCGATGGCCAATGCAAAGATCGAGGCTAGCGAAAAGGCGACAGTCCTTCGGTCAAACATCGTGACCGTAAAGGAAGAACACTGGGGCCTGCTCCATGACTTCGCAAACATCGGATCGCTTCCGTCTGAGCAGTTCGCTGCAATCCTTGCGGGCCGAATCGCTGATGACGAACAGCGTCGTGCGGCTGCTGCCGCTGCCGCTCAGGCCAAATCAGAAAGCCAAGTACAGGCGGCAACACAAGCTCAGCAAAAGCCTGCGCCTACCCAGCCACGGGTAGAGGAAAAGGTCATGCCTGCCGTCAGCAAAGACGACGTCGACGCGTTCATTTCAATCAACTCTTTCGGGAAAAACGAAGAACGGGTCCGCCAGATCCTGACTGAGTTCGTCTCGTTCCAGAAATCCCGTCAGATGCAGAAAGCGGCATAAGCCGGGCCGTGGCAGGCGGCTCCTGCCTTAACCGAGGTACGTTCATGCAAACACGTCCATTTATTGACACGCTCAGACACGTCGAAGGGGGAATTCTCCTTGACTCACTGAGCGACATTCAGCAGCAGATTGTTGAAGCCGTCCGGTTCACCAACAAGAACGGCGAAATCACCATCAAGCTGACCTACCGTCCTGAGGGTGCTGGCCAGCTCAGCATCGAGGCCGACATCAAGTCCAAGGCCCCGAAGATGCAGCGTGGCAAGTCCATCTTCTTCATCACCAAGGACGCAAACCTGGAGCGCAACGACCCCCGTCAGACGGAGCTGGATATCCGCCCGATGGAAGACGACCGCCCAGAAACCTTTAAGCAGGTCGGCTAATGAGCGAATCAAGCGACTACAAGCAAGCTTTCAATGCTGGCGCAGCGGCTTACGCCAAGGGAATCGATATCAATGGCGTTCCCTTTCTGATTACGCCAGAAGGTTACGAACTCAGAGAGTTCAAGCACCTCATGGATCATCCCACCAGGGTTGAAGAACATGTGACGGCACATACACCCGAATCATTCCTGTTTTATTGGAACCGGTTCGCAAATGAGTCATCAACGATTTTCTTTGATCTTCGAGCCGGCTCTGCGACGGGCGTAATCGATTATCACGCAGAGTCTGGGACCCCAGGGTTTTGTAAGCACGAGATCCGGTACACCTGCCCCCGAACACCTGAATGGAACAAGTGGAGGGATAACAGCGGGAAGAAGATGACGCAGAACGATTTCGCTCTGTTCATTGAGGATTCTGTGCCGGACATTCTCGAACCAAACGGCGGCGAGATGCTTGAGATTGCATCCAGCTTGCAGGCCAACAACAAGGTCACTTTCCGTTCCGCAGTACGTCTCGACAATGGCGAAACCCAATTCGTTTACGAAGAGAACATCGACGGCAGAGCCGGAGCAAAAGGAAACCTCAAGATCCCTCAGGCCATAAAGATCGGCATCCGCCTTTTCGAAGGTGGTGCCGGGTATCAGCTGGAAGCAAGGTTCCGTTACAGCATCAAGGATGGACAGCTGGTCATGTGGTACGACCTCGTTCGCCCACACCTTGCGCATGAGAATGCGGTGACCGAAGTCTATTCGATTTTGGAAGAGGGAATGTCCAACGGACACATCCTCCGCGGCTCGCTCTAAAGGCATCCGTGAAAGCCAGAACGAACAAGTTTGTTCTGAGAAGCCCCAGGGATGCAGATGCTCTCTGGGGTGTCCTCAAGTGCTGGTCAGGCCAAGCAGAGGCCGGGCAGCCGCTAGAGGTGAACGTCGGGGTCTATGAAAACACGCGGAACGCTGATCAAAACCGCATGTTGTGGCGAATCCTGACCGCCTTTTCACAACAGATCGAATGGCCCATCAATGGATGCATGCAAAAGATCAGCAAAGAGGATTGGAAGGTGATTCTTTCAGCCAGTTTTAGGGCCGAAATGGCGAGACTGACCCAGACCACAGACGGTCGGATTGTCATGCTTGGGGTTAGCACCAGCCGAATGAGTAAGCGAGAGTTCACCGAGTTTATCGAGTTCCTGCTGGCTGTAGCCGCAGAGCGCGGGGTTGTTCTTGAGTTAGAAGAGTCCGGCACTAAACCTAAAGAAATTGAAGACGGCAAAACCATAGAGGCTACCCGCAATGATTCGGGTAACTGGGAGTACGAAGCAGCATGATCATTGAGAAACACATCCTCAAGGGTGACGAGACTTACAACCTCGCTCCTTTCCGATTCCCCTGGGCCTACACCATGGCTCAGCACAGCCTATCGAATCATTGGACCCCCCAGGAAGTTCCGATGGGGACCGACAAGGCATGCTACGAACTGGAGCTGACCGACGACGAGCGTTACATGTTCCGGCATGTGTTTGCCTCACTCACAACAGCTGACTTGGCAATTCAGGAGA
>JBEGVN010000088.1:0-85525 GCA_041178325.1 Pseudomonadota bacterium | reverse complement strand
TGGTCGGGGTGAAAGGATTCGAACCTTCGACTTCTACCTCCCGAAGGTAGCGCTCTACCAAGCTGAGCTACACCCCGATATTTTTTCGGCAAATGATTTTGCGATCAGTGCCAAGTCGAACATTATAGCGGCGCCAAGCCAAAGACTCAATCAAAGGAGTGTCAGTAACTACGGTTCACGGAAAAATGAGCAAGATCGATCAGCGCCTTGCGGAAAGTCGTGTCTTCGAGAACACTCAAAGCAGCAATTGCCTTATCTGCTTCTTCGTAGGCCCGTTGCATGGTGTAAGTGATTGCATCGGTTTCCTGAACAATCTGGTACACATTCATGAAGGCATCTCTATCGCCTTCTTCGATCGCCTTCTGAAGGATCAGCCGCTGAGATTCGCTTCCTTTCGCCAAGGCATAGATGAGCGGCAGAGTCGGCTTTCCATCGGCCAGATCATCCCCAAGATTTTTTCCAAGCTCTTCCGGCTTTGAGCTGTAGTCCAACGCGTCATCAATTAACTGAAATGCGATTCCTAAATGCAGTCCGTATTTAGCAAGGGATGCCTCGACATCAGGGGAGGAACCCGCAAGGACCGCTGCCAACTGAACCGCAGCCGAGAACAAGATAGCCGTCTTCCTCGAGATCACCTCAAGATAACGATCTTCCGTGGTCGCAGGATTATTGCAATTGAGCAACTGAAGAACTTCTCCCTCCGCGATCGCTGTCGTCGTATGAGAGAGAATATCCATGATCCTGAGGTTTTGAACTCGAACCATCAGCTCAAAGGAACGGGAATAGAGATAATCCCCTACAAGAACACTGGCAGAGTTACCCCAAAGAGAATTCGCCGTATCACGCCCCCGTCGCAAGGTGGACTCATCGACGACATCGTCATGCAGCAAGGTTGCCGTATGAATGAATTCCACAACGGCCGCTAAGGTTATGGCGTGCGGATCCTGGCACTTGAGGGCCTTTGCCGCAAGTAGCAGAAGAATCGGCCGCAATCGCTTACCGCCACTGTTAACGATGTAATGTCCGATCTGATTGATCAGGACAACGTCTGATTCTAGCTCCTTGACGATAAGCTGGTCGACCCCACGCATATCGGCCTCGACCATCTGACGGATCGTGGCAAAATCAATCGGTTTGGGTGAGGTTTCCGGTGCGATCATGACGCTGAGGGGGAGTGACGGCTGCCTCTTGGGGCAAACGTTAGGATTATAAGGAAATTGCCGATGGCGTGGGGGCTATTCAAGCAATAAGTATCAAGGCCTCTCGCCCCAGAAGCAGACATCGGCCCGTTCACAACACCGGCTGACCGTTTTCATTAACCTCTCCCTCGTAGGGCGTGACATAACCACACTCCTTTTGGGGGCAGACTTTCTCGGCACCACGCCGTTTGGTGACCTTGACCGTCAATAATGGCCATTGACAGGAAGGACAGGCTTCAAGAATTGGCGGATTCCAGACCGCATACTTGCACGAGGGGTAGCCCGAACAGGAGTAGAAAATCTTGCCAAAGCGCGACTTACGCTTTATCAGCGTTCCCTTACTACATTCAGGGCACTCAATGCCACTATCCTCGGGCTTTTCAAGGGGTTCAATGAACTTGCATGTCGGATAACCGCTGCAGCCAATGAACTTTCCATACCGCCCTGTCTTGATGATCAGAGGGGATTGACACTTGGGACACTCGCGTCCCTCGACGACCTCAGGCGGAGCCTGGGGACCGTCATCATTCAGATTTCGTGTGTATTTACAGGTCGGGTAATTGGTACAGCCGACAAATCGACCATTCCGGCCCAATCGAATGGAGAGCTTGCTGCCACAGTCCGGACAATCCTCATCCATTTCCTCATGCGTCACATCGGCGCGCTTAAGCCCTTCGTCCTTTTCTGCAATAAGATGAATGAAGGGGCTCCAGAAATCACGCAGCAGCGGTACCCAGTCTTTTTCCCCGCGTGATACTGCATCCAGATCATCCTCAAGGAGCGCCGTGAAGTTGTAATCGACGTACTGAGTAAAGTGTTCAGTCAGAAACTTATTTACGATACGACCGACATCCGTTGGCGTAAACCGCTTACTTTCCAGTTCAACGTATTTCCGCTGCTGGAGGGTTGAGATAATCGAAGCATAGGTGGAAGGGCGCCCGATGCCATACTCTTCAAGGGCCTTGACCAGGCTAGCTTCCGTATAGCGCGGCGGTGGCTCGGTGAAGTGCTGTGTCGGCACAACATCCAGAAGTTCCACTTTTTGCCCTTCAGTAAGTCCTGGGAGGAATCCTTCCTCATCGTCCTGAGGGCCATCGTCCTTTCCTTCAAGATAGACGCTCATGAAGCCAGGAACGGCGACAGTGGAACCATTTGCCCTGAATACCCCTTCACCCTCGGAGCCACACAGAAGATCTACAGCGACCGTATTGATCGTCGCATGAATCATTTGCGATGCCACCGCACGCTTCCAGACCAGGCTGTAAAGTTTGAATTGATCAGGGCTCAAATGGGCACGCACATCCTCCGGCGTACGCATTGCGGAAGTCGGCCGAACCGCTTCATGCGCCTCTTGGGCATTTTTGCTTTTGGTGCGATAGACAGGCGGGGTCTCCGGCACGTTTTGATGACCAAACCGTTTGGCAATCAACTCACGCAGCTCCGCTACCGCCTCATTGGCCAGCGACACGGAATCTGTTCGCATGTAGCTGATCAAGCCCACGGTCTCGCCGCCGAGGTCAATACCTTCATAGAGTTGCTGGGCGACGGTCATGGTTCGCCGGGTCGTGAAACCAAGCTTTCTTGAAGCTTCCTGCTGCAAGGTGGAGGTGGTGAAGGGCGCAGCAGGATTTCTCTTGCGTTCTTTTTCTTCTACCCGCTGAACCGTCAGGCTACCTCTGGCTGCCTGCTTCAAAAGCTGTTGTGCATTGAGCGCAGCAGCCTCATCCACGATGCTGAACTGCTCGAGCTTTTCCCCTCGCAGATGGGTGAGCCTTGCTTTAAACGCTTGGGCTTTTGCATTCAGATCGGCCGTTACGCTCCAATATTCACGCCGTTCGAATTTTTCAATTTCGATCTCGCGCTCAACGATCATTCGAAGCGCAGGACTCTGAACACGACCTGCAGATAAACCCCGGCGAATCTTTTTCCAGAGCAAAGGGGAAAGCTTGAAGCCGACCAGGTAGTCTAATGCTCGGCGTGCCTGCTGTGCATTAATCAGGTCTTCAGAGAGGGCCTTAGGATTTTCAATTGCCTCCGTCACCGCCCGCTTGGTGATCTCGTGAAACACCACCCGATAAACAGGCTTGGCACCAATCAATTTTTTCTGCTTAAGAATTTCGTGGATATGCCATGAGATAGCTTCACCTTCACGATCAGGGTCCGTCGCGAGATAGAGTGCGTCCGCTGTTTTAGCCGCTTTGGCAATCTCCGCGACATGCTTTTCGTTGCGATCGATAATCTCGTAGCGCATCGCAAAATCATGTTCAGGATCGACCGCGCCCTCCTTAGGGACAAGGTCACGCACATGGCCATAAGAAGCCAAGACACGAAAGTCCTTACCCAGGTACTTTTCAATGGTCTTGGCCTTGGCCGGTGATTCGACGATGACGAGATTTTGGCCCATCGATAACTCGTTAGACAGGAAGAGATGCCCCTTGAATTGGGGGCGACCCGATCCTAGTGAAGGGTTGCAGGAAGACTACCGTAGACGAGGTGTTCCATCCGCGCAAATGCCAGATCCTCATCCGGTCGACTGAATAGCACCATTAGGATCATCCATTTTAGGTTATCAAGGGACAAATGGTCCTCGTCAAGAGCCATGACCCGATCGATTACCTGCTCACGACTCTCCGGCACCAAAATTCCGGTCTGCTCGAGAAACATCAAAAGCCCTCTGCCCTCGATATCCAATTTGGCCTCTTCAGCGGCTGAAAAGACACGGAAAGCGGGCAAGGAGACTTGACTCATGTCCGGCATTTGACTCAAGGAGTCGAGCCAGTTAAGGGCCTTGGAGATTTCAGCAGGCGGAAAACCCGCTTCCATAAGATCCGTTCTGACAGCATCTGTATCAGGTCTTTCATCATCCTCGCCATCCATGAATTTCTCAAAGAGGTAGATCAGGACGTCGAATACGTTTTCTTTCATTGCGGGCTGGTCGTGGAAATCTGTGTCCAGGGAAATTGCGCTTCGAAATGGGCTTTTGTAGCCGCTCCGTGTCTGTTCGAGGCGCTCGACAGATCCTGTCAAGGGACAGTTCAAGCGACGGCATTCGAGGAAGACTAGAGGTGAAGTATCCACACACGCCCACGGTTGTGCAATCGATTTCATTCGTCGTGCTTCCGGCGCATCGCCGGTATTGCGCGTAACGATTCAGTATCGAGCCCCGCGGCTTTTCGCTAAAATGCAAGGATCTACAGGCAGTTAATGAATCCGAATGGCACTTCTCCCTATCCTTGAATTCCCGGACGAGCGGCTCCGAAAAAAAGCCAAACCCGTTGAAGCCGTCACAGCGGATATCACCCGGCTGGTCGACGACATGCTGGAGACCATGTATGCAGCGCCCGGAATTGGTCTTGCAGCCACCCAGGTCAATGTCCAGTTGCGCATCCTGGTCATGGATCTTTCCGAGAACAAGGATGAGCCTTTGGTCCTGATCAACCCTGAACTGATCCGTAAATCTGGTACCGAGGAATCGGAAGAAGGTTGCCTCTCGGTCCCTGGATTCTATGAAAAAGTCACCCGAGCAGAATCTGTGCAAGTACGTGGGCTTGACCGCGAAGGCCAGCCAATCACCATGGAAGCTAATGGTCTCCTGGCGGTGTGTATCCAGCATGAAATGGATCACCTTGAAGGCAAGCTCTTTGTTGATTACCTGTCTCCGCTAAAGCGCCAGCTGGCTCGAAGAAAGGTCAAAAAGGAACAACGTACCAGGACCAGCCCCTCTGCAGCAGATGCAGGCCGGGCCTCGTGAGGATTGTTTTTGCCGGCACCCCCGACTTTGCGGTTCCTCCCCTCAAGGCATTGATTGCCTCTGGCCATCAGATAGTTGCGGCATACACCCAACCCGATAGGCCTCAAGGCAGGGGACGCAAGATTATCCCAACACCCGTCAAGAGCGTGGCAGAATCGGCCGGCATCCCGGTGTTTCAGCCGGAATCGTTCAAGGAGCCAGGGGCCATAGACACCCTTCGCGCCCTATCCCCGGATCTGATGGTCGTTGTTGCATACGGGCTAATCCTCCCCCAGAACGTCATCGAAATTCCTCCGAAAGGATGTATCAACATTCACGCCTCGCTCCTGCCGCGCTGGCGCGGTGCTGCACCAATTCAACGCGCCATCCTCGAAGGTGATCGTGAAACGGGTATCACGATCATGTTCATCGAACCAAAACTCGATGCGGGTGCGATGATCTTGAAAGCTGCAACGCCAATCGATCCAAACGAGGTAGCGTCTGAGCTTCATGATCGTTTATCTGTGCTGGGTGCTGAAACGCTGTTAGAAAGCCTCGCTATCCTTGAATCGGGCAAAGTGCACGCCGAAGTTCAGGATGAGACGAAAGTCACCTACGCTGCAAAGATCACCAAGGAAGAAGCCATTCTGGACTTTGATCAGCCGGCCGAATCCCTTGCACGCAGAGTCCGTGCTTTCAATAGCTGGCCCGTTGCCGAAACCCGTTATCTCGGAGAACCATTGAGGATCTGGCGCGCGGATGTGCCTAAAACAGCGTGTGACCACCCGCCCGGGGTGTTGCATATCCAGGGCAGCGACCTTCTGGTATCAACCGCTCTAGGGTCTCTCAGGATTCTGGAGCTCCAGCTTCCAGGGGGGCGACGAATCACCTCAAGGGACTTCATCAATACCCGACCCGCCTTGCCAACCCCTCTGGTGGGCTCTTGAATACCCGCGCCGCAGCAGCTGACATTTTGGTTGAGGTCGTCCGCGAAGGCCGATCACTGACCAGCGCTCTTGAGCAGGCCTTCGCGAATGAATACTCTCCGAAAGACAGAACTTTCATTCAAGCGGTTTGTTACGGGGTTATTCGCTGGTACTGGCGTCTGAACTC
Organism: Pseudomonadota bacterium; assembly: GCA_041178325.1. Lineage (GTDB taxonomy): Bacteria > Pseudomonadota > Gammaproteobacteria > Methylococcales > Methylococcaceae > UBA6136. The sequence continues at coordinate 79,483 of JBEGVN010000088.1, read as the reverse complement.
CCTCTTGGGCCTACTCACGCGTAAACCGATCAAGGATGACCGTATCCGGATGATTGCCTTGATTGGCTTTTACCAAATCGGCCACATGCGGGTTGCGGCCCACGCAGCTGTTTCAGAGACCGTCGAGGCCGTTCAATACGATGCATGGGCGAAACCCCTGATCAATGCCATCCTGCGGAACTACCAGCGCAATCGGGATGAGCTGGAGTCGCGACTGGATGCCTCTCCAACCACTGCACTGGCGCATCCGCAGTGGCTCTATGACAAAATTCGACGTGACTGGCCTGATCAGGTTGAAAACATTCTGAAGGCCAACAATGCTCACCCTCCCCTCAGCTTGAGGGCTAACCTCGCTAGAGGCTCTCTTGAGCAATTCAGGCATCGTCTCAATGACGTTGGTATGGCGTCCTTACCGCTGGAGCATGTGCCGACAGCCCTCATTCTGAAGGATGCAACACCCACCGAGTTGATCCCGGGATTTAAAGAAGGTGAACTCTCTGTTCAGGATGCTGCAGCTCAACTTGCTGCAGTTCTTCTCGAGTTGGCCCCGGGGCAAAGAGTTTTGGACCTGTGCGCTGCACCCGGAGGTAAAACCTGCCATATCCTTGAGGCCTGCTCTGCGCTCGAAGAGGTCATTGCGGTGGATTTAGATGCAGCGCGCCTGGAACGGGTTCAGTCTAATCTCACACGGGGGGGGCTCTCGGCCGTCCTGATCACAGGTGATGCGACCCAGCCCGAGACCTGGTGGGATGGTAAACCCTTTGATCGAATTCTCGTCGACGCCCCTTGCTCAGCGACCGGCGTTATTCGACGACATCCCGACATCAAGGTCCTCAGAAAACCGCAGGACATTGCACGACTCGCTGATACCCAACGCGCCATCCTGGAATCTGCCTGGTCCCTTCTTGCCCCAGAGGGGGTGCTTCTCTACGCCACCTGCTCAGTGTTACGCCAAGAGAACAGTGATGTGATTACAAGGTTTCTGGGCGAGCACCCTGAAGCCAGGGAGAGCCTTTTGCCGGACTATTTTGGACATGCCGAGCCCCATGGTCGGCAAATCCTCCCGGGAATGGACGGCATGGATGGTTTTTATTATGCCCGGCTTACAAAACATCAGGGCTAAAAGGCGGGTTTTCGCATTGGCTTTGGCGCTCCTCCTTGCCAGTGTCACAGCACCCGGCTTGGCTATAGATTCGGGGATTTTCATTCAGCGGGCCCAACTGGATATCAAAGAAAACCGGCAGGTCGTCACCGCAGACATTGAATATCGTTTTCCCCCAGTTGCGCTTCGCGCGCTGGATGAAGGGATTCCCTTGACCTTTCGGGTCAGGCTTCGAATTGATCGAATCAGGTCATGGGGATGGCCGGACAATCTTATTCAGGATGAAAGAACGATTCAGCTTCGCTACCAGCCCTTGGCAAAGTCATTTCAAGTCTCTGACCTTGGGAGCGGGGCCGCCCTTCACTATACGAGCCTCGCAAGCGTTCTCGATACCTTGAGCCATCTTCGCGGATGGAGTATCCCTTCACTTCCACCGGCTGACGAGAACGAGCGACGCGAAGCAAGCTTGAGCTTTGAATTTGATGTGGAATCGCTCCCCTTGCCGCTCAGGCTGGTAGCCTATTTATCTCCCGACTGGACTATGGAAACGCCGCCATACCGATGGCTACTCGCTCACTAAGACCACCACTGACGCTCAGCATTATCCTGGTATTCCTCGCTATCCTGGGATCACTGCATCTCATGAGTTCGGCGACTCAGGACGCATCTGCACTGGGTGAGCTCTACTCTACGCTTGTCCTGACCAACGCATTGGCAGGCCTTCTTCTGCTGACCCTCGTTGGCATCAACATCTACTGGCTGATTCGCGAACTCCGCCGCAAGGCTGCTGGGTCCAATCTGACGTCCCGGATGATCTTCCTGTTTAGCCTGTTGACAATGGCTCCAGCCGCTATTGTTTTCTACTACTCCATGCAGTTTCTGGATCGAAGCATCGACAGTTGGTTTGACGTCAAGATTGACCAAGCGATGGAAGATGCTCTGGAGCTCGGCCAAACCGCCTTGGATGAACGCATGCGGAATGTCAGCAAGGAGCTTGAACAGACTGCCGAGAAACTGGCAACCTCACCGGTCTCACTCATGGGGGTTCGCCTAAATGAGCTTAATGAACTTGAAGATGCTGAGCTGACCCTCTTTACTCGCCAAGGGCATGTCATTTCCTATAGTGGCGCGCATACCGAATCTTTCATTCCGGCACTTCCTGACATTAACGTGATGATTCAGGTTCGAAGAGGAAAGCCCTATGTGGGCCTTGAAGGCGTCGGTTCCGGAGGGCTTCAGATTCGAGCGGTCGCACCCATCATGGGTGAAGACTCGCTTTATCTCCAAGCCATCTATCCTATTCCCAGACATCTCGCACAACTGACGGATACTGTGGAATCGGCCTACCTTCATTACAAGGAAATGACGTTCCTTCGGGGTTCGTTGAAGTTCACTTTCTCACTCACGCTATCGCTGATCCTGCTTTTGAGTTTGCTGGCCGCTGTTTGGTCCGCATTCTTGAGCATTCGCAGAATTGTTGAGCCAGTCCGATTGCTGGCCATCGGCACCCGATCTATTGCAGAGGGGGATTACGAAAAACGTCTTCCGGTCAAAGATCGTGGCGAATTAGGGTTTCTCGTCGAATCATTCAACACCATGACGACCAAGATCGCCCAGTCACGTGACCAGGCGGAAAGATCCCAACGAGAGCTTCAGGCCCAACACGCCTACCTTGAAACGCTTCTTGCAAGCCTTTCTTCCGCAGTCCTCAGTCTTGATGCAAAAGGGACTGTACTGACGGCTAATCAGGCTGCAAACACCATCCTTCATGCTGACTTTTCGCAATATCTCGGTTGGCCACTCGCCGTTCTGACCGGCGCTTATCCCCATATTGCAGAATTAATGGATGCGCTGAGCCCTCATATTGACGGCGATAAAAAGACCTGGACATTGGAGGTTGGGCTCCAGGGACCCGGTGGACGTCAGGAGTTGTTTTGCCGCGGAACGACCATTGAAGGTGTCAGCAATGAAGGGAGAGGACATGTTCTTGTCATTGATGACGTCACCGCACTCATTCAGGCCCAGCGCAATTCAGCCTGGAGCGAGGTCGCCCGAAGACTTGCCCATGAAATCAAGAACCCCCTCACTCCGATCCAACTCTCGGCCGAGCGACTTCGTCACAAACTTTCCAAGGTGCTCGTTGACGGCGACCTTGAAATGCTGGAGAAATCCACCCGAACCATCGTTCAGCAAGTCGAGGCCATGAAAAGCATGGTGAATGCCTTTGCCGAATATGCGAAGCCGACGATTGTTCAGCTCTGTCCTATTGCTATTCGATCTCTGCTCGAGGAGATTGTGGCCCTATATCCGCCCTCATCTGGCCTAGCCTTCGAGTTTTCTCATCAGGGTGATGTGCCAGAAATACTGGCTGATCCCGTCAAGTTAAGACAGGTCGTCCATAACCTTATCAAAAATGCGCAGGAGGCTATGCCCCAAGGGCACCTTGGAAAAGTCATACTGAGCACCCGTCGGACCGAAATTGCTGGGAGTGAACACATTGAAGTGCGCATTTCGGACAATGGTCCTGGCATCCCACCTGAGCAATCCAGCCGCATTTTCGAGCCGTACGTGACAACAAAATCCAAAGGGACAGGATTAGGTCTTGCAATCGTTAAACGCATTGTTGAGGAATTTGGGGGCAAGATCAGGCTAGACAGCCATTATCATAATGGCGCAAGCTTTGTCATCACCCTCCCTGTAGCGACCGATTCTCATAAAAAAGCAAGATGAACCTGACCAAGAAAACAATTCTGGTTGTCGATGATGAACCCGACATTCGCGAACTCCTCAAGGAGATTCTGGTGGATGAAGGCTATGAGGTTCTTGTTGCCGAGAATGCAGCCTCCGCCCGGGAAATGCGCCTTGCCCATCGCATCGAACTAATTCTTCTGGATATCTGGATGCCAGATGAAGACGGCATCAGCCTCCTAAAAGATTGGCTGCGCGAAGACGGCTTGTGTCCCGTCATCATGATGTCAGGGCATGGCACGGTAGAGACTGCGGTCGAAGCGACGCGCCTTGGCGCCTACGATTTTCTGGAAAAGCCGCTATCCATGGCCAAGCTGATCGTGACGGTCGAAAGGGCTCTGGAGGCGGCAAAGCTGCGCAAAGAGAACATTGGACTCAAGCGACGGATGGAAAGCCCGGTTGAACCAATCGGCAAGAGCCTGGTCATGGAAAAGCTGAGGGACCAAGTCAAGCGTTTGGCGCAGCACGACACCCGCGTGCTACTGATTGGTGAACCAGGCTCAGGAAAGGAAACATTGGCTCGCTATCTCCATCACAGTAGCGCACGCCGAGAAGCACCCTTCGTCGATGTCGGCGTTGGAACCATCGCGAGCAGCAATTCGGCTGTTGAGTTTTTTGGTCGGGTCGATGGCGATCAGATTCAGCATGGCTTACTCGAACAAGCCAATGGGGGAACACTTTTTCTCGATGAGGTTGCGCACATGGAGCCTGAGACTCAGGTTCGTCTCATGAGTGCTCTTGAATCCAATTCTTTTTCCCGCATCGGCGGGAGCGAGCTTGTTCACGTCGATGTTCGCATCATCGCCTCAACGTGTCGCTCACTTGAGGATGAGGTTCGGGCAGGTCGATTCCGGGCCGAGCTCTACTATCTGCTCAATGTGGTCTCATTGAAAGTGCCTCCCCTGAGGGATCACAGCGAAGATATTCCAGACCTTCTCAACTTCTATGTGGAATATTTCGTCAGTCGAGAAAAGCTCCCCTTCCGACGTTTTCCTGTCTCAGTTCAGAACTTTCTGAGGAACTACCCTTGGTATGGCAATATCCGGGAACTCAAAAATCTGGTGCAACGCATTCTGATTCTAGGCAGTGGGGAGGATGTCGAGCTTGAGGAGGTGAAGGCTGCCGTTGGTGAGGCAGTGGTTGAAGCGCCCCAGGATCAAATGAGGCAACCTGATTTTTACAACCTCCCACTCAAAGAGGCGCGGGAACATTTCGAAAAGGCCTATCTCGAGTACCATCTCGACAAGTACGCAGGAAGTGTTGCCCGCCTGTCTACAGCCATTGGGCTCGAAAGGACGCACCTCTACCGAAAACTCAACTCTCTTGGGATTCGCTTTCGCGACAAGCGTTAGTAATTATTTGGGGTCGTGACGAACGGAGAGGACATCACAGTCGGCATGGTTCACAACACTCGCCGCGGTCGACCCGAGTAAAAGCCCCAAGCCATGACGCCCGTGGCAGCCCAAAATGATGAGATCCGCCTTCACCATTTCGGCGATGCGAATGATCTCAATCTTGGGGCTTCCAAGCTCAACACGGCAGTGATCTGCCACAATCCCATGCTTCTGCCCAAGGTGTTGGAGCCTTTTTCGTGCCGAATCCAAAAGCTGATCAGTCAGGTCCCCATCAAAGGGTGATATGGCGCCAAAGCTGGTATCAATCGGGACGATATATTCAACAACGTGCAGCAAGTGAAGCTGTGCGTCGAACTCCTTTGCTAAGGCCAAGGCGCGATGGAATGCCTTGGTTCCACTGTCGGAAAAATCGTGAGCAACGAGGATAGTCTTGTAGATCATGGGGCAGACCTCTGCGGGGAATCCAATACGGCTCCCAAGCTAACACCGAGCCCAAAAGGGCTCAAGCGTAACTCTACGCAGCGAAGATTCGCGCCATCAGGTCGAGGCTGGTTAGGGTAAAAATGAGCGCCAATGCAACCGAGAGCGCATAGCCAATATCTAAGGCATGCTTGAGGATATGCGCAAAGACCAACAGGTTCCAAAATAAGATGCCCATGATCAGAAGCCCAAGACCACTGAACGCATCGGAAAGAAGAGAAACAGGAAGAGCTCCCAGAGTGATCAACGCATCGCACCCCAGTACCGCTGTCGCGGTTTTTTGAAAGCGTTTCCTATGTGAGGTCAAAACCAAAATGAGAGCCACAAACGCCAACAGCAAAGCTGAGGCGACAAGTGCCTGAAGCATGGCACCCAGTACATCCCCTTCGAGCGCCCCCACTACCGTAGATATGGCGACATCGGCCAAGACGGCCAGGGCAAGGAGGATCGGGGAGTCAGGGACATCTTGCGGTCCTCTTCGGAAGAGCGCTATATCCAGAAAAAGACGAAAGAGCACACTCATGCTGTAAGGGCCTCAAGGGCCTCACTGCTTTCAAGCCAAAGGTGCTCTGCAGCTTGGAGTTGGCCTGCTAGCGCATCCCGTTCTGCGACCAGCCCTTCCAGGAGGGATCGCGACTCGGGAAGATAAAGGTCTTCGCTGGCCAGCTTCTCCTCGATTTGGCGCAAAGCATCACCCGCCTGATTCATCTGTCGCTCGGCACGCTCCATAGCGGTCGTCAGGGATTTTTGCCGCTTCCTGTTCTCCGCCTCCTCCTGGCGACTTAACTGTCGCGGTGCTGGCGTTGAGGGAGAGGGAGGCGCATCTGGTTGCAACGCTTTTTGACGTTGCCTGCGATCAGATAACCAACGGCGATATTCATCGAGATCACCCTGATACGGCTCCACTCCTCCATCGGCAATGAGATAAAACTCATCTGCAACAGAGCGAAGCAGGTAGCGATCATGGGAAACAAGAACCAAAGCTCCTTCAAATTCTTGGAGGGCCATGCTCAATGCATCGCGAGTAGGAAGATCCAGATGATTGGTCGGCTCATCCAGAAGGAGGAGATTTGGCCTTTGACGAATGAGCATAGCCAAGACCAGTCGCGATTTTTCACCCCCGGAGAATGGTCCCACCGGTGAAAGGGCACGATCTCCGTGAAAACCAAAACCGCCCAGATAGTTGCGAAGATCCCGCTCAAGGGCCTTGGGATTTTGCTTTTGAAGGTGCCATAGCGCACTCTGATCGGGATTGAGCTGTTCCAGTTGGTGCTGGGCGAAATAACCGATCTTGAGATCCTGAGCGGGAATGCGCTCACCTCCCGAAGACTGAATCACACCGGCAAGCATCTTGATCAGGGTGGATTTGCCGGCCCCATTCGGACCCAATAATCCGATTCGATCGCCGGGGCTAACCGTCAATGAAATATCAGAGAGTATAGAAACATCCCCATATCCTGCACTGATCCCATCCAGACGAAGTAAGGGTGAGGGGTATTTCTCTGGGGCCTCAAAGCTAAACGAAACTTCGCCATCCGCCTGTGCCATGGCAATCAAGCTCATCCGGTCTAAAGCTTTGAGGCGACTTTGCACCTGACGGGCTTTCGTTGCCTGCGCCCTGAATCGATCCACAAAGCTTTGAATTCGCTGTAACTCTCGCTGTTGCCTCAGATATGAGGATTGTTGCTGAGCCAACATCTCAGCTCGACGCGTTTCAAAGTCAGAATAGTTACCGGTATGCAGTTGAACCTTACCGTGCTCAATGTGAAGAATATGCGTCGCCAAATCGTCGAGGAAATCACGGTCATGCGATACGAGAAGCAAGGTCCCGGGATAGCTTGACAGCCAGTCCTGAAGCCAGATGACTGCATCAAGATCAAGGTGATTGGTTGGTTCGTCCAATAAGAGAACGTCAGAGCGGCACATCAACGCCTGAGCGACATTCAGACGAACACGCCAGCCACCGGAAAATTGGGCAACAGACCGCGTCTCAGATCCTGGCGCAAAACCGAGTCCGTTGAGGAGCCTTGCTGCTTTTGCCCGCGACTCATAGCCTCCGGCATGAAGATAGTCTTCATGAAGGTGCGCAAGCTCCATGCCATCGCCACTAACTTCGGCAGCCTGGATACGGGCTTCAATATCACGCAATGCCCTGTCGCCGTCCAGAACATAATCGAGTGCGGGAGTGTCGAGAGCGGGGGTTTCCTGTGCCACATGGGCGATTTCAAGCCCCTGCGCGACATCCAGTTCACCCTGATCAGCATGCAGGGTACCCAGCATCAGCTCAAAGAAACTCGACTTACCGGCACCGTTGGCACCGGTAATGCCAATTCGGTCACCCCGATTCAGGGTAAATGAGGCTCCCTCAAAGAGAACCCGAGGCCCTCGACGGAGAGCCAGGTTACGCGCACTGATCATAGCGGCTAGGGCTTAGGCGGCCTTTTCGATATGGGCTTCAACGTCCTTGTAAAAGGCTAGAAGATCACCTGTGATCACAGACTTTCGAGGAATGATGATGGCCGAATCTACCGAAACGAAAATAAAGGCATAATTTTTGGCCGGCTCAATGCGAAGCACGTCCTTCCAGTTGATACGAAACTCCCCTGCACTACCAACCTCAACCAGATCATGCTCTTCAACCCGAAGGGTATAGGTCCCGAGAATGCGCTTAAGATCATCGGCCGTGTAAAGCGCCAGTGCCCGACGCTTAGCGTTCCAACGCAACAGCCAAGGTGCCCCAAAACCCCAACTGACCGCTCCGACACCCATCCAGATCGCAGTCAGAGTATCCTGATAATAGAACCAGACAAATATGGCCAAAAGGCCCAAAAATGCGGGAATCGTGGCCTGATGGCGACGGAATTTCTTCTGAACGGCCGGCGACTGGCAGAACTGATGATCGTTGAAGACCAGCAGGTCTTTTTCACGAAGGGTGTACTGGATCTCTGTCATGGTAATAAGTCGGTCTGACGGTGGATGGGTTATTAGATTTAAGAGCCTTCATTCAAGGCCCGCTAGTATACGCTCTCAAGTGGCCCCACCGGGACGGTCGACGCGAGACGATTGCACTTGATAATCGTTCTTGTTTGTATTAAATTCCTGTTAACGCTGACAGGAACACATCTATGTACGTTTGTATTTGCGAAGCTGTGACGGAAAAAGAGATCCTTCGCCAAGTTCAGGAGGAAGGGGTCAAAACGCTACGATCACTGGGCCGTGCCACCGGCGCCTGCCGTCAGTGTGGAAAATGCGCTGCCGACGCCAGAAATCTGATCAGAAGCTGCGTCAACCAACCCAAAGCCCAAGCCAACCAACGCGCAGCCTAGACATCAAACGCATCCCCCTCCGGCATGAATCCTCATAGGGTTCCGGTTTTGCTATCGCCTTCGCTGATACCCCGCAAGGTCCTTGCCGGCCATCATCGTTAATGATCATTTATCTTCACGGCTTTCGTTCCTCATCGACCTCCATCAAGGCTGAACAGTTACGCAAATATCTTACTGACCATCCATCTGATGATCAGTTCTGGTGTGAAGATCTACCGATTTCGCCGAAGGAAGCGATTGATAAGGTCTCAAAAATCATTGAAACCAGTCACAAGCCTCCCCTTATTGTTGGCAGTTCGCTCGGCGGCTATTACGCTACCTTCTTGGCTGAACGGTTTGATCTTAAAGCTGTCCTGATCAATCCAGCGTGTAGGGCAGCCGAACTTCTGGAACCTTGGGTTGGTCCACATCGGAATCTTTATACCGACGAGAAGTTTGATCTCACGCAAGCGCATATCCGCGAATTACGGGCGCTCTGGATCTCTCCGTTGATGGTACCAAAACGGTTCTGGGTTCTTCTTGAGACTGGAGATGCGGTTCTCGACTTCCGTGTCGCGGTTGAAACATATCAAGGGGCGCGAATCACAATTAAAGAAGGCGGTGATCACGGGCTTCAAAGCTTTCCGGAGTTCATCCCGGAGATTGTCCGACTCTCAAAAGGCCCCAGCCGTCTGGGGCCTTAAACTCAGCTGAGAACTCAGGCTGACACCGCCTCGGGTTCGGCTACCTTGTCAGGCACGACGTTTCTATCCACATAATCCTGCCATTTCTGAACGGTCAGCTTTTGCAGCAAGGGTACGATCGGGTTCAGTTCAATGGGCGGCGCGTTCCAATGGCTTTCATAGCCAATTTGCTCGGCCTCTAGTGCTACTCCATCTTCTGCAAGCAAGGGTTTAAACAGAAGGGGAACCGACGCATTCAAAACCATCTGCGTCAACCATTTCGGCGCATTCAGCGAAATCAGCGGAATTTTGACGCTGTCAAAGTAGAAGATAAAAAACACACGCGTGGTTCGTTCATCAATTGGCAAAAGGAAACACCAGTGTTTGATGCTGTCTCCAGTGTTGGACCATTGATAGGGATACTCGTAGCAGATCTCGATCGAGCGTGTGTTGACCCGTTTGCGATTCACGAAGTACTTCGAAAACTTACCTTCTGCCATGTAGGTGTCATAAGTCAGGTAAACCTTATCGTCATCGGATTCGTAATGGGTCAGCTTGGCATCAACAAACGGCTGATATTTTCGGTGCAGGAAGGCATGCGCAAAATCACAGATATTGTCGATCACCATGGAGTGATGGGTTTTCCAAGTGTAATCGACAGTAAAGCCAGCCCAAGGATCATCCGTCATCAATTCCGGAATTTCTGGAATCTTTTGCACAGAGGCCAACTCAGGATCTCCGGGGAAAATCCAGATCAGGCCATAACGAACGTCTACCGGAAACGTTCTCAGGCGACTTTTGATGAGGGGTTTGCCAAAACTGTCATGGGAGTAGTCTGTCAGCCATCCCTCACGATTAAACGACCAGCCATGATAGGCGCAACGAAGTTGGCACTTCTCGACGGCACCATGCGTGAGCTTGAGATGCCGATGAGGGCAACGATTCTGGACTGCAGCGAGAACGCCATCTTCACCGCGGTAAAGGGCAATTGAAAGATTCCAGAACTGTACTTCTCTGACCTCACCGTTCTTGACTTCACGATCGTATTCGACGGCATACCATCGATCCGGATCTAGCCCTGAAGCTCTGGCTTTCTGTCGGGTGCTCCGAGCTTCAAAGAATGACGGAGGGGGGGTCAATTCGCGGTCATCAAGGGGATCCCTCATGGGGCACTCCATATCATCAAGAATTTAAATCAGGGCAGAGGACCGAACCCCAGAACAGGGGGTCCACTAAGGCCGAATCATTCCGCGCCTTACAAAATCATCATATGCATCACGAATCGCATCTTCGAGCGAGCCGGGCTCAAAGCCCAATTCAACCCGCGCCTTCGTGTTATCGACCCTGCGGTGCATGCTGAGCAGTCGGACCGCCGCGGGCGTGAATCTTCTGGGCCGGTTTGGGAAAAACCGAAACCAGGTCTTGTCAGCAATCTCGGCAATGGTCGCCATCACCGGAATCGGGAGTCTAAGCTTCGGTTTTGGCTTTCCGGTGACCTTCGCAAACAGGTCCATCAGATCGTCGACCGTCGAATAGGTCGTACTGATCAGATACTTCTGACCCGATCGGCCCCTCTCCATAGCCCGCACATGTCCTTCGACGATGTCTCGTGTCGAAACAAACTCAAAACCGCCAGGGATATATGCGCGTAACTGGCCGTGTGCAAAATCGATTAAAACCTGCCCAAATCGTGACGGAACAAAATCGTTAGGTCCAATGATGGCACAGGATACAGCCACCACAACATTGAGGCCCTCTGCATGCGCTCTTAAACAGTGATGCTCAACCAAATGCTTGGTAAAGCCATAAGGGAGGTGACGATCAAAGGGGTAAAAAGGGGCCGACTCATCACTGGGAACATTCTTTTCATAACCCGTCGCGCTGAGCGATCCAGAGACAACCACTTTTTCGACACTGCAATCCCGGGCAGCATCCAGAAGGTTCATGGTTCCAATGACATTGCTATCAAAAATCTCGCGGCGATGGCCAGCATCACCTTCAATGGTAGATACATGTGCAGCACAGTGATAAACCTGTCGGCATCCTTGAACCGCTTGACGAACCGCGGCGGGGTCCCTTAGATCGCCTTCGATTACCTCAAGGCTGAGGCCGTCGAACGCCCCGTTATCGCGGCCTGGACGAACCAGCGCTCTGACCTGATGCCCCTCATCAAGAAGTCTTCGGATAAGGTTGGCGCCGAGATGACCGGTACCCCCGGTAACCAGAATCGGAGTAGAACTCATTGGGTCTTGGATTGATCATGCATGAACGCAGAATGGTAACATGCGGCGGTTCATCCCGATGGTCTGGTTATGCCCTTTTGGCCTCACCCGATCAGTTTCCACCTTCGATCCATTGCACCAGTCTCATGTCCCAGAAATTGCCAGCCTCCGGTCAGATCTTCGAATACATCCTGACCCATCACCGCGGGCTTTTTGCCACGGTTTGCCTACTGCCGGTGTCCTGCCTTTACAGCGCCTATGTATTCGTTCGTAACCACATCTTGTTCCGTCTGCGTTCAGCCCCGCAAAGGCACGAGCAGCGGGTGCAGTCGGTAATTCAGCAGATCAAGGACTGGCAGGCCGGTGGCGCGCAACAAAAACTTTGTACCGCGCGATCGGGTTGGCAATCCATGAGTGAGATGGTGCCGAAGTATAAGTTGTCTCGCCGCAATATCTTCATTGGGATGTATGACATCCTGTCAATCAATGAGGAGAGCCAAACGGTCCGCGTTGAACCCCTGGCCAGCATGGGACAAATTTCACGGACCCTTATCGCCCGGGGTTGGATCTTGCCTGTTGTTCCGGAGCTCGATGATTTGACCGTCGGCGGACTCATCATGGGTTTTGGGGTAGAAACCAGTAGCCACAAGCACGGCCTCTTTCAGTACATCTGCGAGTCTTTCGACATTGTCACGGCTGAAGGCAAACTCCTGCACTGCTCCGCAACCGAAAATACGGAACTCTTCCGATTGATTCCATGGAGCCACGGTACGCTCGGCTTTCTGGTTGCAGCCGAACTCAAGATCGTTCCTGCCAAGAAGTATGTCAGAGTCGCCTACTACCCGAAGACGCAGCTCGATACGCTGACCGAAGCCTTTGATTCAGCCTCGCGCAACACGGAAGAGAACGAGTATGTCGAAGCACTAACCTACAGCCGGGACCTTGGTGTAGTGATGATCGGCAATCTTACCGATAAGCCCGGTAATGATGGCCCCATCAATCCAATTGGTCGTTGGTATAAACCGTGGTTTTACAAGCATGTTGAGAACATCCTGACCCAAGGCAAGGACGTCATCGAATACATTCCCCTCAGGGACTATCTCCATCGCCATACCCGCAGCTACTTCTGGGCCATGGAGGAAATCATTACCTTTGGAAACAACCCCCTCTTTCGGGTACTCCTGGGTTGGGCGCTCCCCCCCCGCATTGAGCTTCTCAAATACACCGAAACTGAGACGACACGAAGACTCAGAGAAAAGCATCATGTGGTTCAGGACATGCTGATGCCGATGGCGCTCCTCAAGAAATCGCTGGAATATTTCGACGACCACTTCGATCTTTATCCTCTTTGGCTGTCGCCCATGGCCGTTTTTGATAATCCCGAACATCTGGGGCTGGTCCATCCTTACAACACCCCGAACGGAGAGCGAGACCCCATGTATGTCGACATCGGCGCTTATGGCACGCCAAAGAAGCCCGAATTCGATGGACGCAAAGCACTACCGCTTCTGGAAAGGTTCGTGATTGAAAATCAGGGCTATCAGGCGCTCTATGCGAAAACACTTTTGAGCGAAGCAGATTTCCGCAAAATGTTCGACCATTCGGCTTACGACCGCCTCCGCGACAGCCTCCCCTTCTGTAAGCAGGCGTTTGGAGAGATCTACGACAAGATTTCCTCAAAAGGAAGAATCTCGCCGGTTGAGATGCGAAAACTCAAGGCCGGCGAGGATCCAAACGTCGATTTCTCCAGGGACTGAAGCCCCCTTAGAACAGGCCCAGCGGATCGTACCACTCCGGCGGTTTTGCAGCCGGGGGTTTGGGTGGTGTGGCCGGCTTGGGCCTTGGCTTGGGGGGAGGAGGAAGCTCCTCTGACAGCGCTTTCAGCTTAGAGCCTGAAGCGGGTGTTCCCCCGTGGCTTTCGACCTCCTCGGAAGGACCTGACTCCCCGCGTGGGGGCGTTGCGGTTTGAGGGACCGTTGAGTTACTTGTCTCGGCGGGACGCAATAGCGGCTTGACCGGCACCTCGCCCCCCAAAGAGGGATCGACCATTCGCCCCGTTGGCGCGGAAACCTCAGGTGCCGGCAAATTAGGATCCGGCGCAGTCAGTCGCTTCGAGGGAACGGTCGATTCACAGGGGAAATAGGGATCACAGACCTGTATTACCTTGAACTCAATTCGCTGATTTCTCATGTGATCAAATGTTGCCCCTCCGGTTGCTAACCGCTTGTCGCTTCCATAGCCTTTGGTGCGCAGTAATCCACTCGAAACACCCGCCTTGATAAAGGCATCCCGAACCGCATTCGCTCGCTCGAGTGAGAGTTTCTGAGCGGCGCCAGGACTGCCTTCGGCATCAACATGACCCTGAATTTCAATCACTGACTGGGGTCTTGCCGATTTCAGGACTTCAGCGACCCGCACCAGAACCTCCTTTGCGTCTTCTGGAAAGATGGCTGAACCCTCTGGAAATCCGATAACCCAGCGATTCATCACTGATACCAGGTCCTGTGGCTTGATCTCAGGTGCCGTGTGGGCCAAGGCAAACAACATGAATTGCTTTGAATCCTGCGTGCGCTCGATTTCCTCTTCGCGAAGATAACCAAATCGGTAGCCCGATCCCATTGCACTCATAAGGTTGTTAAGAACGCTGGTTCTGTCCTCTTCCGCCAGCCATCCGCCCACTCGAACAGTATTGCCCTCAAGCCGAATATCCAGTCCCGGCACACTGACCAAGGGTAACAATCGGTCGAGTTGTTCAATCCACAAAGGTTCTGCCCTCTCTGCATCGATCACGACTTCCCCTACCAATCTTGGAGCCCCAAACGACTTTTGCAGCTTTTCAATCAATTGCGCCCGTACCTCAGGGGAATTGACGAAAGCCAGATATTCAATTTGGTTGCCATAGCTTCGAATCACCAGCTTCGAACCGGGACCCCTTGATTCAGCCGGCTGCGGCTGCGGCTGTGGCTCCGGGGCCTTCTCACTGCTTGAAACCGACTCTTTAGCGGGAGCCTCAGGCGTCTGTACTTTGGCCTGGGCCGCTGAGGATAGGGGTTGGCTTCGTGTGAGGACGTCTTGGCCCAGAAAAAAACCGCTAATCAGCAGCGCGATGACGCCTCCGCCCCAGAGCAGTTTTCCCGCACCTGAGACACTTGACCCGGAACGCCTCTTTTTGCGTGCACTTCTTTTGATTCCCCGACTGCGGGGAGCGATATGTTCAGACTTTCCTTGCGCCAAATAGTCTTGGACCGCGGCGGGGAGTTGATCCGGTAGTGTCGAACCTGCAGCAAAGTAACGGATAAGATGCGGAATAACATAAGCGAGTGCCGTTCTGACCCGGGCATTTGCCATGCCCAGATCCCGACCAATGCGTGTAATCACTTCAACCCCGAGCACCTTATCGACCCATACCCCCTCGGGAAATCGAATTTCTTGAGAAGCATTTCTCCAATTGGCCAGATCGGAGGCCAAACCCTCGGTCTCCAGCCGCTCCAAGAAGCCTTTTAAACCCCCGTGTCCCGCCTCGAAGAGGCATTTTGCAGCCTCTGATACCAGCACCGCGGCCCTGTTCCCGAGACCGAAGTTTTCATCCGTATCGCGAACAATGTCGCTCAGTAATTGCATCCTTAATTTCCTCATTTGAAATAATCGGGATCAGCCAAGCCCTCCCCGATGATATACCCTTTTCCTGTGGACAGAACTAAGGCCTTTCGGGGGTCCATTCCGTCAGTTTTTGACGACCCACACCCCTGAGTGATAGGCCATCCCTTGAAAGAAAGGGGCTAAAACAGTATATTTTCGAGCCATTTGCTCGGCACTTCGTGGTGCCGCTCGATGGCCGGCTCCCGTGTCGCTGACGGTATCCGGGGGTGCCAAGCCACTGCCCTGGTCGATTGTCCGGGCTGACGCCGGACATCGCCGCAGCCTGAGCTCAAGGGGCTTCAGATTCCTGACCGAGGTATTTAATGAGTTTTAACGCCATCCCGGAACAACAGGGTCTTTATGACCCCCGCAACGAACACGATGCCTGTGGTGTCGGCTTTATCGCCCATATCAAAGGGAAGAAAAGCCACGATATCGTAAGCCGAGGGTTAGAAATCCTCCGCAACATCACGCATCGCGGCGCTGTGGGTGCAGATCCTCTCGCCGGGGATGGTGCCGGTATCCTGATTCAGGTTCCCGATGCCTTCCTGCGCGAAGAAACTCAGAAGCTGGGCATTAAGCTCCCGGCTGCGGGTACCTATGGCGTAGGCATGGTCTTCATGCCACAAAACCCGGCGCATCATGCGACCTGTGAGGCCATCATTGAGGAGTTCGTCAAGGCAGAGGGTCAAAAGCTGCTCGGTTGGCGTGACGTTCCGGTCGATAGTTCGGGACTTGGAGAGTCAGTTAAGAAAATCGAGCCCCGTATTCGTCAGATATTTGTTGGCCAAGGCGATAACTGCAGGGATCAGGCTGCGTTCGAACGCAAGCTGTTCGTCATTCGCAAGCAAATCGATAACCGGATTCGTGATCTAAAACTTGAAGAAGGCAAGATGTTCTACATCCCGTCCTTCTCTTCCAGCACCCTTGTCTACAAGGGCATGCTGCTCGCCGACCAGGTCGGGGTCTACTATCTGGACCTTGGGGATGAGCGCGTCGTCTCAGCCCTTGCCCTCGTTCACCAGCGTTTCTCCACAAATACCTTCCCAACCTGGGATCTTGCCCATCCTTTCCGCATGATCGCGCATAACGGAGAGATCAATACGGTCCGGGGCAATATCAACTGGATGGCTGCCCGTCGTCATTCCATGTCATCCGAGATTCTCGGTGCTGACCTTGACAAGATCTGGCCGTTGATCGGCGAGGGTAAATCCGACTCGGCCAGTTTCGACAACGCGCTCGAACTGCTGGTTATGGGCGGTTATTCGCTGGCACACGCCATGATGCTGCTCATTCCTGAAGCATGGGCCGGCAATCCTCTGATGGATGAGAAGCGCCGCGCATTCTATGAATACCACTCCGCGCTCATGGAGCCTTGGGATGGTCCGGCTGCCGTTGCCTTCACCGATGGCCGTCAGATTGGTGCGACGCTGGATCGAAACGGCTTGCGCCCTGCCCGCTACCTGATCACCGATGATGACCATGTCGTCATGGCCTCGGAAATGGGTGTACTGACGATTCCTGAACACAAGATCATCAAGAAATGGCGTCTCCAGCCCGGAAAGATGTTCCTGATCGACATGGAACAGGGTCGCATCATTGATGACGCCGAGATCAAGGCTGAGCTTGCTGAAAAAGCCCCTTACCAGAAATGGCTGTCGGAAACCCAGATTCAGCTGGAAAAGCTACCTCCGGAAGTTTCGGCCATGCCACCCGATGACAAGACCTTGCTGGATCGCCAGCAAGCGTTCGGTTATACACAGGAAGACATCAAGTTCTTCCTGACACCGATGGCACTGACGGGACAGGAACCGGTTGGGTCTATGGGCACCGATGCCACCTTGGCCGTCCTGTCCTCCAAGTCACGGATGCTGTACGACTATTTCAAACAGGCCTTCGCTCAGGTTACCAATCCTGCGATTGACCCGATTCGTGAAGAACTGGTCATGTCGCTGGTCACCCACATCGGCCCCCGCCCCAACCTTCTCGATCTCAAGAATGGGGGTACGCACAAGCGACTGGAGGCCCATCAGCCGATCCTCAGCAACAAGGATCTTGAAAAAATCCGCCGGATTGAAGCCAAGACCAGTGGCGTATTCAAAACCACCACCCTGAGTATTTGCTATCCAGCAGACTCAGGCGCTCCCGGCATGGAGCGAGCTCTTGAAAACCTCTGCGCAGAGGCTGAGCGGGCAGTTGCTGCAGGCAATAACATCCTGATCATTTCAGATCGCAAGATGGATGCCGAACATGTAGCCATTCCCGCGCTTTTGGCCACAGCAACGGTCCATTTTCACCTGATCAAAACGGGGCAACGCACGGAAGTCGGACTGGTTGTTGAAACCGGTGAAGCCCGTGAAGTGCATCACTTCGCGTTGCTTGCCGGTTTTGGCGCCGAAGCCATCAACCCCTATCTGGCCTTCGATTCACTGTCCTCCCTGATTCGTGGGTTTCCCGAAAAGATCGCCCCTGATGAGGCGCACAAGCGCTATATCAAGGCCGTTGGTAAAGCCCTGCTCAAGATCATGTCGAAGATGGGGATTTCCACCTACCAGTCCTACTGCGGTGCCCAGATCTTTAATGCGGTCGGACTGAGTGATGCGTTCCTGGCTCGCTATTTCCCCGGGATCAGTGCGACTACCGACGGCGCTGGCCTTCTAGAAATCGCAGAAGAAACCGTCAAACGACACCGCGCGGCCTATGGTGATGCGCCGATTTATCGCAATGCATTGGATGTCGGCGGCGAGTACGCTTATCGCGTGCGGGGGGAAGATCATGTGTGGACGCCAGACACCATCTCAAAGCTCCAGCACGCAACCCGGACCAATAACTGGTCCACTTATGTTGAATATACCCGCTCCATCAATGAGCAAAACGAGCGTTTGATCACGCTTCGGGGCCTTCTCGACTTTGATTACAGCCGAACTGAAGTCCCGCTGGATGAGGTTGAACCTGCCAAGGATATCGTCAAACGCTTCGCCACAGGTGCGATGAGTTTTGGTTCGATTTCCTATGAAGCACACACAACCTTGGCCATTGCGATGAACCGGATTGGTGGTAAGTCCAACACGGGTGAAGGCGGTGAGTTGGCCGAACGTTTCAAACCGCTGGCGAACGGCGACTCCATGCGTTCAGCAATCAAGCAGGTCGCTTCAGGTCGATTTGGCGTGACCACCGAATATCTCGTCAATGCTGATGACATTCAGATCAAGATCAGTCAGGGTGCAAAACCGGGCGAAGGTGGACAGCTGCCTGGCCACAAGGTAGATGCCACCATCGCTCGCGTGAGACATTCCACCCCAGGGGTTGGCCTCATTTCACCGCCGCCTCACCATGACATCTATTCGATCGAGGATCTGGGCCAGCTCATCCATGACCTCAAGAATGTCAATCCAGAAGCCCGGATCAGTGTCAAACTGGTTTCCGAAGTAGGTGTCGGAACCGTTGCGGCAGGCGTCGCTAAGGCACATGCCGATCACATCACGATCGCGGGCTACGATGGTGGCACCGGCGCCAGCCCGATTACCTCCATCAAACATGCGGGCCTTCCTTGGGAGATCGGCCTGGCTGAAACCCATCAGACTCTGGTACTCAACAAGCTCCGAGGACGCGTATGCGTTCAAGCTGACGGAGGCCTTCGAACCGGTCGAGATGTCGTTATGGCTGCTCTGCTCGGTGCGGATGAGTTCGGTTTTGCTACGGCTCCGCTCATCGTTGAAGGCTGCATCATGATGCGCAAATGCCATCTCAATACCTGCCCTGTTGGCGTAGCAACCCAGGATCCTGAACTGCGCAAACGGTTTACAGGCCAACCGGAACATGTAGTGAACTTCTTCTTCTTCATCGCAGAAGAGGTGCGCCAGATCATGGCCAAATTGGGCTACCGGTCATTCAATGAAATGATCGGACAAACCGACCGTCTTGATATGCGCAAGGCTGTTGCACACTGGAAAGCCTCCAAAATCGATCTTTCCCGCCTGCTCTTCAAGCCAACCCCAGGTGAAGGGGTTTCCATCCTGAATACGGAGAAACAGGACCATGAGCTTGAAAAGGCGCTGGATCATCAGCTGATCGCACATTCCAAGGCGGCACTGGAGTCACGAACTCCCGTTCAATTTGAACTGCCGATACGGAACTTCAACCGAACGGTTGGTGCGATGCTCTCCGGCCAGGTAGCCAAGCGCTACGGCCATACCGGACTGAATGACGACACGATTCACGTCAAACTAAACGGTACTGCCGGTCAAAGCTTCGGCGCATTCCTCGCCAGCGGCATCACTTTGGAATTATCCGGCGAAGGCAACGACTATGTGGGTAAAGGCCTTTCCGGCGGCCGCATTGTGATTTATCCGCCGAAAGAATCGCCCATCGTCGCCGACCAGAACATTATCGTCGGCAATACCGTCCTTTACGGCGGAATTCAAGGTGAGTGTTATTTCCGCGGCGTTGCCGGCGAGCGGTTTGCCGTTCGCAACTCCGGTGCGATTGCCGTCGTTGAAGGCGTCGGTGATCATGGATGTGAATACATGACCGGCGGTATCGTTGTGGTTCTTGGGGAAACTGGCCGTAATTTTGCCGCTGGCATGTCCGGTGGTGTGGCTTACGTCCTTGACGAATCGGGTGATTTCACGCATCGCTGCAATCTCTCCATGGTCGAACTACAGCCCATTCCGGCCGAAGCCGGGGCACTGGAACAGAGAGCCCATCAGGGGGGCGATCTTGAGACTCATGGTCTTGTCGATATCCTTCACAACATGACCCGTGATGATGAAAAGCGTCTTTGGACACTGATCACCCGACACAGCCAGTACAGCGGAAGCACCAAGGCAAAGCGCATCCTGGAATCTTGGGAGACGTACCTGCCAAAGTTCGTCAAGGTCATGCCTGTCGACTACCGCCTGGCGCTTGAAAAAATGCATGCAGCTCAGGAACGAGTTGAGGCGAGCCACTAGGAAATGGAAAAGGGCGTCCTCAGGGATGCCCTTCGACTGAATCGCCAGGATTCGAGAACAATAGTTCCACAGATGCCGATGACGGCGTCACATAGAGGTTAAATCAACATGGGTAAGCCCACCGGTTTCATGGAAGTTTCGCGTCAAGACCGTCGTTATACGATGGTGGCTGACCGTGTCCAGAACTATAAGGAGTTTGTTGTCCCCCTCTCCGAAGAGGAGCTGATCCGCCAGGGATCACGTTGCATGGATTGCGGGATCCCCTATTGCCACAATGGATGCCCGGTTAACAACATCATTCCTGACTGGAATGATCTGGTCTATCAACAGAACTGGGAAGCGGCAATCGAGGTCCTCCACAGCACGAACAACTTCCCCGAGTTCACCGGCAGAATTTGCCCCGCCCCATGCGAAGCCGCATGCACCCTGAATTTGACGGATGAATCGGTGACCATCAAGTCGATCGAGTGCGCCATCGTCGATAAGGGTTGGGAAATGGGCTGGATTCAGCCGCAGATTGCACCACACAAGACCGGGAAACGCGTTGCTGTTGTAGGGTCAGGTCCTGCAGGTCTCGCTGCAGCGCAGCAGCTGGTCCGGGCAGGCCACGAAGTTACGGTATTTGAAAAAAATGATCGTATCGGGGGCCTGCTCCGTTACGGCATTCCAGATTTCAAGATGGAAAAGCACTTGATCGACCGACGCATTGCCCAAATGCAGGCCGAAGGCGTTCTCTTCCGCCCCAATTGGCATATTGGAAAAGACATTCCGGCAAGCCAGTTAGCCAAGGACTTTGATGCGGTGATTCTCGCAGGAGGTTCGGAGCATCCGCGAGATCTTCAGGTCCCTGGCCGCGAACTGGATGGCATTCATTATGCGATGGATTTTCTTCCCCAGCAGAACAAGCGGAATGCCGGCGACACCTTGGCTGAAGCTGCGAGCATCCTCGCAACAGGCAAGAATGTCATCGTGATCGGCGGCGGCGATACCGGATCCGATTGTATTGGCACATCGCGCCGACATGGTGCGACCAGCATCACCCAGCTGGAGATCATGCCCAAGCCACCTGAGAAAGAAAACAAAGCACTGACCTGGCCGAACTGGCCGAACAAGCTCAGGACCTCAAGTTCCCATGAAGAAGGCTGTGAACGGATGTGGAGCGTCGATACGCTGTCATTCGAAGGGCAAAACGGCAAGGTCACACAAATCAATTGCGTTAAGGTCGAATGGACGCAGGACAATGGTCGTTGGGCCATGAATCGTGTCCCAGGCTCCGAATTCAGTTTGAAGGCCGATGCCGTATTTCTGGCCATGGGTTTTGTTCACCCCATTCGTAATGGCATGCTGGAGGAACTGGGCGTGGAGCTCGATGATCGCCAAAATGTCCGTGCCTCGACTGACAATTATCGGACCTCGGTTGATAAGGTCTTTACTGCGGGCGATATGCGTCGCGGCCAGTCACTGGTCGTTTGGGCCATCCGGGAAGGTCGTCAATGCGCCCGCTCCGTCGATGAGTTCCTCATGGGAAGTAGCGAACTGCCCCGCTAGTTTTACGTCAATTCCCACAAAGCCCGGCCCTTTGCCAAAGGATCGGGCTTTTTTCTGCCTCCCGGAAACACAGCATTTCACACCATATCTTGTGATTGCAATGTAATTAGACACAACATATAGATCTTGCTCTATAATCGAGTCATCGCATCATTTGCGCCCTTTGTTTCCTTTGATTTTCTACATGGAGTACGGAAAATGCTGAACTGGGATGATCCTTTGATCGGACTCTCGCCTTCAAACCCCCGCATTGCCCCTCCGCAAACGGGCGCATCCGAAGACGCAACGCCTTCGATCGGCGCCTTTGAACGTGCCGAGAGTGCTTCGACTACCGTTGCGTTAACGCCGGATCTCCAGCATGGCGCCACAGGCCTTGAAGCAATCCAGATGGGCGCAAAGCGCATTCAGGTTGATGACAAGAAAATCATCAACTGTCGTGCCGACCTCAACCAGCTGGTCCCCTTTAAGTACCGTTGGGCTTGGCAGAAATATCTCGATGCTTGTGCGAACCACTGGATGCCGCAGGAAATCAACATGAATGCGGACATCGCGCTTTGGAAAAGCGCCGATGGTCTGACCGAAGACGAACGCATCATCATCAAGCGAAACCTCGGTTTCTTTTCGACCGCAGACTCTCTGGTTGCGAATAATCTTGTGCTTGCCGTCTACCGGCACATCACCAATCCCGAGTGCCGCCAGTATCTTCTGCGACAGGCCTTTGAAGAAGCCCTCCACACACATGCCTATCAGTACGTCGTCGAATCTTTGGGCATGGATGAAGGCGAAGTTTTCAACATGTATCGAGAGCTTCCTGCCGTTTCACGCAAGGCGGAATGGGCCCTGCCCTTCACCCAGTCCCTGGGAGACCCGACCTTCTGCACCGGAACTCCTGAAGCAGATCAGCGTCTGCTTCGTGATCTGATCGCTTTCTACGTAATTTTTGAAGGGATCTTCTTCTACGTTGGCTTTACCCAAATTCTGTCCATGGGCCGCCGAAACAAGATGACCGGAACTGCAGAACAGTTCCAGTACATTCTTCGCGATGAATCGATGCATATGAATTTTGGCATCGACGTAATCAATCAAATCAAGATCGAGAATCCTCACCTTTGGGGAAGCGCATTCCAAGAAGAAATCATCAAACTGATCACGGATGCCGTCGAAATTGAAATTCAGTACGCACATGACACCATGGCTCGCGGCGTCCTGGGGTTGAATGCCAATATGTTCGAAGAGTACCTTAAGTACATCGCCAACCGCCGCTGTAACCAGATTGGTCTTCCGGAGCAGTATCCTGGAGCACAAAATCCGTTCCCCTGGATGAGCGAAATCCTGGACCTTAAAAAGGAAAAGAACTTCTTTGAAACTCGCGTTACCGAGTATCAAACCGGCGGAGCCCTCAACTGGGATTGACCCCTAACGCCACATAGCCTGGAATTCGCGCGCAGCGCTTTCCGGGCTTTGCTCCCCGAATACCCCCTCGATCACAGCAAGGACATCGGCACCCGCCGAAATCAAACTCCTCCCGTTCTCACGGGTGATCCCGCCAATCGCGACAATCGGAAGCTTTAATACCGACCGAGCCTCGCGAAGCGTATCAGGGCTAGCACAAGGCGCTTGCGGCTTGGTCAGCGACGGAAAAAATCGGCCAAAAGCAACGTAGCTCGCCCCGTCATTTTGAGCTTGAACGGCGCGGTTCAAATCGTCGTAACACGAAACACCGACAATACCTTGGGGTCCCAGAACCTCACGCGCAAGCGTCAAGGCATCATCTTCTCGCCCCAGATGAACGCCATCGGCCCCAATAGCCGAAGCCAATTCGAGATCATCGTTGATGATCAGGGGAACACAGAGCTCCCGACAAAGCGCCAAAAGTCTAATAGCCTCGTCTTTCGAACCCCGCCCCTCCTTGGCACGGTACTGAACCACACCCGCTCCACCAAGGATCGCAGCTTTCACTTCACTCAGCAGTTCAGTTCGATCCCCGTGGGGATCTCTTGTGATCACATAAAGACCTTGAGCGGGAAAAGGCTGAGGAGAGTGCATGGGCATGATTTAGTGAATCACCAGACGAAATGGAAACACCAATCAGCGCTCACGCCAAGGAAAAGACAGAACGTGAGGGTGAGTTGGAAACGATGATCAATTTTCTCGATGTAGGCAGATACCCTTTTATGATCCTCTTCAGCTGCAGCGTGATAAATCTTTGCCCCCCAAAGAAAGAGCGCAAAGAGGACCAGATCGACCATGTAACAAAGGTTGTAGATACTGTCGAGGAAAGTCAGGTAATGAAAGTCCGGGATATTTTCTTGGTAGGTTTGCTGCAGAAAGATGAGCGTCAAAAGGCTGGTCGAGGGAATTCCAACACGAACTTCCCAGCCCATCGGAGCAATCGATGGCGAAAAAAGCGTCAGCAGCATGACGGTAATCAAGGGCAAGATCAGCTTTAAAAAAGTCGAGTTGAGGGCTTTTTGATAATGGACGGTGATTCGAAGTTCGGAGATGGAACCTTTTTCATCAGCCAGAGGATTACCCATTCGGC
Source organism: Pseudomonadota bacterium (assembly GCA_041178325.1). GTDB lineage: Bacteria > Pseudomonadota > Gammaproteobacteria > Methylococcales > Methylococcaceae > UBA6136. Next base: position 54,907 of record JBEGVN010000088.1, on the reverse strand, counting down.
TCATGTAATGCTCCGTCAATCCATCGATTGAAAACCCCTTGGTTTCATAACCACTGACATCAATGTAAGCGCCTATACCCGAACTCTCCTTATCAACGACGAGCTGGACCGGAGAGGCATCGCGATGTAGCCGCTGCGCGCGAATCTCAAGAATGACGGGAAGCGAGATTGTCTGGAAAGGAAACTTTCGAAAATCCATTTCATCGACATAAAAGTGACCTGAAAAGCGGAATTTCTGGTAGTAGCGGCCATCCGGCAACAAGATGGGCTGATCACTGGAAGGATCCAGTGCAAAATCGTAATCATCCACTTGATTGACGAAATGGATCAGATTGGCCGGCAGAAAATGATGCGAGTCGATGTAGTCATTCAGGGTTTTCGAGTACTTGAGCCAAACCCAACCGTTGGCATCAAAAATCTTCTTGTCGGTTTCAAACGCATAAATGTTATGAATAAAAAGCCCTGCTTCTACTGTCTGTGCAGGATCAGTGGGCGCTGGAAGCGGGCTGAGATATTCAGTAAATTCGCCGGGAGGATGGGTTGCGATATGGAATCTCATGACCATCATGGTCGTCATCAATATTCCGATGATCCCAACCAGACGAATCAAAAGACCCCGTTGAGAAGGGATTCCCAGATCGGGTTTTGATTCAGCCATGTTAAAGAAGCCTCGCTTCAGGGTAAGGGGAGCAAACAGGAGGGGGACAGGTGACCCTGCGGCAATTATAATCCCCTGTTTGTTCTACCTTCAGGATAAAAGTCCATGACCCAACCTCTCGTCAAGAAAGTCGCTTTGGCGTATTCCGGCGGCCTCGACACCTCTGTCATTCTCCAGTGGCTCCGAGAAACCTACCAATGCGAAATCGTGACATTCACAGCTGACATTGGTCAGGGTGAAGAAGTGGAGCCTGCCCGGAGCAAAGCCCAGGCGATGGGGATCAAGGAAATCTACATCGATGACCTGACCGAAGAATTCGCAAGAGACTTCGTCTTCCCGATGTTCCGGGCCAATACCATCTATGAGGGAGAATACCTTCTGGGTACTTCCATTGCCCGCCCCCTGATCGCCAAGAGACTGATTGAAATCGTCAATGAAACCGGTTGCGATGCGATCTGTCACGGCGCAACCGGCAAAGGAAATGATCAGGTGCGATTCGAGCTCGGCGCTTACGCACTCAAGCCCGACATTAAGGTGATTGCGCCTTGGCGCGAATGGGATCTGACTTCCCGCGAAACCCTTCTTGCCTACGCCGAAAAGCACCAAATCCCGATTGAGATGAAACGTGGAAAGGCTTCGCCCTACTCCATGGATGCCAATTTGCTCCACATTTCTTATGAAGGTGGCGTCCTTGAGGATCCTTGGTCAGGCCCTGAAGAGGATATGTGGCGGTGGTCCGTATCACCGGAGAATGCGCCCGATGAGGCGACCTTCATCGACTTGACCTATGAGCGTGGTGACATCGTCGCTCTCAATGGGGTTCGCATGAGCCCTGCTCAGGTTTTGGCTAAACTTAATCAACTTGGAGGAGCCAACGGCATCGGGAGACTCGATATCGTTGAAAACCGCTACGTCGGAATGAAATCCCGCGGTTGCTATGAAACCCCGGGTGGCACCATCATGCTGCGTGCACATCGGGCCATTGAGTCTTTGACCTTAGATCGTGAAGTCGCCCATCTTAAGGACGAACTGATGCCACGCTATGCGAGCCTGATTTATAACGGCTACTGGTGGAGCCCCGAACGATTACTCCTTCAGGAAATGATCGACTCCTCCCAGACAACCGTCAATGGCGAGGTCAGAGTCAAGCTTTACAAGGGTAATGTCATCGTGGTCGGTCGAAAGTCCGAACACAATAGCCTGTTCGACATGAACATCGCTACGTTTGAAGATGACAAGGGTGCCTATAACCAAAAGGATGCCGAGGGCTTCATCAAGCTCAACGCACTGAGGATGCGAATTGCTGCCAAAAAAGGACAGAAATTCACAGGCTAACTCTAAGCCAACTTGCTGGCACCCATAGGTGCCAGCAAGTCCTGGCCTTTAAGGGGCTGTAACCCGCAAGGGAAAGTCCACGATCCTGAGGGGTTCAATACCCTGCTCAAACGGCCTTCGATATTCCAGTCTCAACGTGCCTTCACCTGCACGAACCGCCTTAAACTCCCAAACCTCAATCGCACCGACTCCCATCGAGTAGATGCCGTCAATCTTTTGGTCGTAACGCGACTCCGGGTGCATAGGCTGAACAAGCCCTTGGGCCACCTCCCCTGCCGGGAGAAGCCAGGTGTAACCGGTCGTGCGATTCGCATCCAGACGAACAGTCACTCTCTGGCCGATTTTGACATCGACTGGACGGTCATGATCCGCAGCAACCAGCTCAACGACCCCACCCCTTATGTTTCCAGCTGAAGGAGCACAGGCTTGCAGCAAAAGGGTCAGAACAAAAAGACTTCGTCGCATCACTGAAAACACCGTCACTCAGGCTGGGGCAGTTTTTGGGTAACCCAGCCAGCGGGTGACATGGAGATATTTTCGAATGGGCGTCTTGATCACGGAAACGCAAAGCGCAATCGAGAAAAGACACCAGACGGCTGCATACTCGTTGGGGTCGGTTGTCAGGATATCTGAGATCAGCGGACCGACCAGATAATGGAAACCGACAAAGCGCCACGATCCATAAAGAATTGGCATCCAGAAAGCCACCGCAATGTAGACAAAGGCATGAAGCCCGTAGCGAAAAGCGAAGGGATTTCCAGGATAGTCTGACATCAGGCCATTCAGCGGCAGCTTCCAGGCAATATGCCAATCCCCAGAGACCGAACAAGCTTGGGTCCCGCAGAAGCCCTCAATGCCGACGATACAGTGGCCTGCCCAGTCAAAGGGATACATTTTGACGAGCATTGCCAGAGCGCCCATGGCGCAGATCGTATAGACGGTGGTCGCGATCTTTTTCTTGACCGTTTCAGGAATAAAGTACATCGCCACCATGTTGGCGAAGAAAGGCTGAAATGCAATGTGGATATAGCCGAAATACGTCAATATCTGATTCGGCGGAGAATCACAGAGATTGATGTAGACATAGGTTGCGGCCTGTAAAAGCTCCATACAGGCAAAGTAGGTCAGTGGAATCCAGAGCTCCTTTGATTCACCCTTCCAGGCCACATAGGCAGCTGTTCCAAAACCCACCGTCGCAAGGACGGCCGATGCCTCTCCACTCCAGCACATGATGCTTTCTCCTTATTATTTTTATCGCCGCAATTCAGGCGGACGAGCCTATGCTGCAATCGTTGCGGTTAACTTCAGCTGATACCGTGCTTTTGCATTCGGTAAAGAAGGGTGTCTCTTGAGATACCTAGCAGTCTTGCCGCCTGACTCCGGTTTCCGCGGGTCCGCTCTAGCGCCTGGCGTATGAGGTCAATTTCAACCTCCTCCAGATTGATTCCCGCTTCAGGCAGAAGGATTTCACGCGATTCGGACGGTCTACCCGAAACGATTTCAGGAGGCAGATTATGCTCCTCAATGGTCTTTCCCGCGAGCAAAATGCACAAGCGCTCACAGACGTTTCGCAGTTCCCGGACATTTCCAGGCCAAGGGTAATGGGTCAGTCGCTGAAGCGCCGCCTTGCTGATCGTCGCATTTGGAAGACCATGACTTTTGGTGAATTGCTGCATAAAGTGGAGAATCAGCACTTGAATATCCCCCATCCGATCCCGCAAGGCCGGAATTTCGAGAGGCACCACATTCAGGCGATAGTAAAGATCGCGGCGGAATTCACCCCGATTGATCCGATCCTGAAGATCAGCATTCGTCGCCGCAATAATCCTGACATCGACCTTCTGGGAGGCGGTTTCTCCAACCGGCTGAATTTCCCCCGTCTCGAGAAACCGGAGCAATTTCGCCTGCAGCGGGATAGCGAGAGAGTCAACCTCATCAAGAAACACCGTGCCCCCATTTGCAGCCTGAAGGCGACCCAGCTGATTGGAGATGGCACCTGTGAAAGAGCCTTTCTTGTGGCCGAAGAGTTCAGACTCGGCCAACGCCTCGGGGAGCGCTGCACAGTTGATGGTAATGAAGGGCTTTTCGGCGCGGGGGCTTTGCTGCTGCAACGCGGTTGCTAAAACCTCCTTCCCCGTTCCGGTCTCACCGATAATCAGCACAGTTACATCAGTCGCCGCGACCATACGGGCACTTCGAAGCATGCTTTCAAAATTCGGAGACTGCCCTATCAAACGATCAAACATGGTCATGCTTCGTGCTGCCTAATGACCCACCGGATGTTGCACCAGAGGGTTGAGACCGGGAAATGCAGCCATCAAAGCCAGAAGGATGAGGGTGACACCGGCAGCTTGACGAAAACGGGTCATACTCGTAAACCGCACCATCCATGAGGTCATAACCCCTACGCCCATGACCGCGGGAATCGTACCAAGACCAAAGAAGAACATCGTCAAACCACTGCGTATCACCTCACCGGTGGTCGCTGCGAGTGCCAAGGCTGTATACACCAGACCACAGGGTAACCATCCCCAAACCATCCCGAAGATGAATGCGCGCTGTCGCGTTTCTACGGGGATCAAACGCCGGCCATAAGGCTCAATGTGACGCCATGCCAATCCACCCACTTTTTCGATATATGCGAACCTTGGGAACCAGCCAGCGACGTGCAAGCCCGCCCCAAGCATCACCAAGGCACCCAGAATCTGGAGAATTCGATGGCCGTGCCCCTCACCAAAGGGAAGGGTTAGAACGTGCTCGAGAATACCCGCGATGAAACCACCCACGGTATAGCTCAAAACCCGGCCCCCGTTGTAGCACGCCACAAAGGGCAGCAAGAGTGTCTTATTTTCCCTAATCTCACGCTTGAGGCTTAAAGTCAGCGTGCCGATAATTGAGCCGCACATGCTCAGACAATGCATGGCGCTAAAAAGCCCCATAAGGAAAGCAACCAGATAGGAACTGCTAAAAGCGGAATCAAGATGGTTCATGGTTCACAATGACAATCAGGGGAGCACCCCAAGGCTGGGGCGAACTCTCGATGTGACAAATGAGGGGGGTCCTGAGGTAACGAGGTGATTTACATCAGGTTTAAACAAAATAGAATAACAGATCGCCCAAGCAGACATAAACTTGAGCCCTCCTTGAAGGATTTACATCACGCCTATGCCTCGACCGGTCACACCTGAAATTGCTGCAGACATCATCATTGAGCTGATTGACCAGCCTGGAAAACCCATTGTGTTGATCGAAAGGCTCTATGAACCCCACGGCTGGGCTATTCCAGGGGGATTTGTCGATGTGGGTGAAACCATCGAGAACGCCGCCCGACGGGAGGCTTTAGAGGAGGTAGGGCTGAAAGTCGAATTGACCGCCCTGCTCGGACTCTATTCAGATCCTTCGCGCGACTCCCGTGGACATACGGTGACCGCAGTCTATGTGGCCAAGGCCAGGGGTCTACCCAAAGCGGACGATGATGCCAAAGCCGCCGTGGTTGTGGATGTCCAACAGATCCCATCCCCCTTGGCCTTTGATCATGCCAAAGTATTGGAAGACTATCTTCGTTTCAGAACAAGCGGGACCGTGACGCCCCTCCTCTAGATGTCTAACTAGAGGGCAACCATCAATCCGAGCTCCACCACCCGCTCTGGCGGGATATGCCAGAAACGCATTGCATTTTCGGCATTCATAGCCATTCGAATGAACAAGCGTTCCCGCCAGGTCGCAACGCGCTGGGTCGTTGCCGAGATCATGTGCTCTCGAGTCAGAAAGAAAGACGTCTGGTCCAGATCGATATCCAAGCCTTCAGTCCGACAAAAGGCCAATGCTTCCGGCACATGGGGTTCCTGGTTATAGCCATAATAGATCCGAACCCGGTAAATCTCGCCGCCATAGTGGCGAATCTTGAGACGGTGATCCAGGGGAATGAAAGGTTCATCCCGTGTAATAACCGTCAAGATGATCACCTTTTCGTGCACGACCTGGTTCATTGCCATGTTATGTAGAAGTGACAAGGGCGCTCCAAACCGGCTGGCAGTGAGGTAAACCGCCGTCCCAGGCACTCGAGGTAACCCCGAATGACCGACCTTTGCGACCAGTTCCTCAATTGGAATCGCCTTTGCGTTGAGTCGCTGAACTAAAAGCTCTCTGCCTCGCACCCAGGTCGTCAAAAGAATGAATACGCTGCCACTGACAGCAATGGATACCCAACCTCCCTGCCAGAGCTTTGGAAGATTGGCGACCAGAAACCCAAAATCGATGCAGAGGAACCCTGAAAAAAGGACGCCAGTCAGAAGGAGAGGCACCCGCCAGATCCGCTTCAAAAGCCCGAAAGCCAGCAGTGTGGTCACTACCATACTCCCAGTCACCGATAAGCCATAGGCCGTGGCCAATTTGCTGCTGGATCCAAAACCGATTACCAGTGCCGCAGTACCAAAGGCCAGAATCCAATTCACGGCCGGGACATAAATTTGACCCGCATGTCCAAGGGAGGTGTGTCTTACGGCAAGTCGCGGCAAGTAGCGCATACGCACGGCTTGCGCTGCGAGAGAAAAGGCCCCAGAAATCACGCCCTGGGCAGCAATAATCGTCGCCAATGTTGCAAGAGCCAGCAACGGCAGGAAACTCCAACTTGGCGCTAGAAGATAGAAGGGATTACTGGCCGCCGCAGGGTCACGAAGCAAAAGCGCACCCTGCCCCAGATAATTGATGGCCAGAGTCGGAAACACAAAAGTGAACCAGGCCACTCGGATGGGCTGAATCCCAAAGTGCCCCATGTCGGCATACAAGGCTTCCACCCCAGTCACGACCAAAACCACGGCACCGAGAACCATGAGGGATTGAATCCGGGTTTCCATCAGAAAACGAATCCCGTAAAGCGGATGCAGCGCTTTGAGAATCATCGGCGTTTCGTAAACGCTCACCGCACCGAGGGCGGCAATCACAACAAGCCAGCAGACCATAATGGGGCTGAACAGTCCACCAATGAATGCCGTTCCCCGGTATTGCAGCAGAAAGAGCCCCAAAAGAATCGCGAGCGTGATCGGAACGATGAGGACCTTGAGCCCAGGGGCCCCAACTTTAAGCCCTTCAAGTGCACCCATAACGGAAATGGCGGGCGCAATGACCGCATCGCCAAAAAAGAGGGAGGCGCCCAAAAGACCCGTCGCCAAAACCAACCGACGAAGGTGTTTTCGGTCATGAACGCTTCGTTGCACCAACGAAAGGAGTGCCATGATACCCCCGTCCCCCTTATTGTCGGCACGCATGACCAACAAGGCATACTTGATACCGACGATCAAACCGAGGATCCAGAAGACCAGCGATAGGATGCCGAGCACATGATCGGGTGTAGGAGTAATGCCGTTACGTCCTGCGAAAACGATTCGCAAGGCGTATAGCGGGCTGGTCGCGATCTCGCCGAACACGACGCCCATGCTTCCAATGACCAAGGACCAACGGAGGGTCCCCTCGGTATGGCCCGATCGCCTGACTGTCGTCATCGAATTCTCAGGATTCAGCAATTAGGGCCCATGGGGTCCATTGGTTACAATGAAGGAGCATTATAGCCACGCCCTTGGCGGGTTGCGAGGCGGGGTCTCCGCCAACACGAGAGGAACCCAGATTGAACGAACGCACCTTCCTACCCCTGAAGATCGCCATACTGACTGTTTCTGACACGCGAACACTTGAAAACGATGGATCAGGTCAACTGCTTGAAAACAGTATCCGCGAGGCAGGTCATCTCCCTCCCTTGAGGGAGATCGTGAGAGACGACCCCTATGCCATTCGGGCCGTTCTCTCCAACTGGATTGCCCAAGCAGAAGTGGATGTCATTCTCTCCACCGGAGGAACGGGCGTCACCGGTCGTGATGGCACCCCGGAAGCCGCCCAAGTTCTCTTTGATAAGACACTCGACGGTTTTGGCGAGACTTTCAGACTACTTTCCTACGAGGAAATCGGAACCTCGACCATCCAGTCTCGCGCATTGGCTGGCGTTGCCAATGGGACCTATATCTTTTGCCTTCCGGGCTCTTCGGGGGCCTGCCGCCTGGGATGGGAAAAGATCATCCGACCACAACTCGACTATCGAACACGCCCTTGTAATCTGGTCGAACTCATCCCGAGACTTAAGAAGGGTTGACTAGCCGCCGGTCAGATTCATGTGGCGAAAGATCACCGGCGCTGCGTCTAGCGTGAAATGATGGCGTTCCGGCTTGAGAGCCATCGCGTCGCGTATCGTCGCTTTAACGGCATCCAGCGTTCCTGAGCCTCTGAGGACAGAACGCAGATCCACGGAGTGCTCATTCCCAAGACAGAGCAAAAGACGCCCTTCGGCTGTGACCCGGACGCGATTGCAGGACCCACAAAAGTTTTGGCTGTGGGGAGAAATAAAGCCGACGCGAGTTGCATGTCCTGCCAAATGCCAGTATCGCGCAGGTCCCCCGGAAACATGGGTCGATGGTAAAAGCTCGAAGACCTCAGACAAGTCCTGGCGGATGGCGTCACTGGGATAAAACTCCTCCCCGCGAAGCCGCTCACCGACATCGCCAAGTGGCATTTCCTCAATAAAGCTAATATCGAGTTCCCGCTCGACGGCGAATCTAACCAGTCCAACAACCTCATCGTGGTTTCGATTGCGCAAGACCACTGCGTTCAACTTCAGGGACTCAAAACCCGCGTGACGGGCTGCTTCTATACCAGAAAGGACATCCTGCAGTTCACCCACGCGGGTCAGCTTCCGAAAACGTACCGGATCCAGACTATCCAGACTGATGTTGACTCGTGAAACTCCAGCAGCTTTAAGATCCTTGGCCATCTGAGCGAGCCTCGAACCATTGGTCGTCATAACCAGTGCGCCAAGCCCCTGAATACCGCCGATACTTCGAGCCAGATCCAACACGCCCTTTCGGACCAGGGGTTCGCCACCGGTCAGACGGATCTTGCTGACGCCCAGCTCGACAAAAGCGCGAGCTACCAGCGCAATTTCCTCAAGGCTCAGGATATCGCTGCGCGGCAGAAATTCCATCTTTTCCGCCATGCAATAGACGCATCTGAAATCGCAACGATCCGTGATCGACAATCGAACATAGGTGACCTCACGCCCAAAGGAATCAATGAGCTGGGGCCGTTCTGGAACTTGGGGTAAAGATGCCACTCTATTCATTTGGGCATTTTCACATGCCCTTGATAAGGCTCCAACAAAAACATAGTTCTTTACTCGGGATTTGTGGGAAAAATCTTTCACACAGAGCTTGAACCGATACAATGATGCTTATGAGTGAACTCAAGGATCTTTTTGAGGGTTCTGGTGCGATTGCCGAGGATAACCTCGGATTTCTGGAAGATCTCTACCAGCGATTTCTGCGTGATCCCGAATCCGTGGATGCCAGTTGGCGGGCAAAGTTTTCTGCCCTTCCTGATAACGGCTATGCCCAAGCCTTTCTGGGCACCCCCACGCAGCCTCAAGTCACAGAGGGTGACGCTGAGCTTCGCATTCGGCGCCAAGCCGCCGTCGAGCGACTGATCAGCCAATACCGCATGCGCGGGCATCAGGTTGCCGACAATAACCCCCTGAAACTGGGAACCCCTCCCCGGCTTCGTGACCTCGAGCCCTCCCACTACGGTCTAAGCCCACAGGATCTCGATACCGCCTTTTACATCGATGTCCTCGACTCGCAAAGGAAACTCCCCCTCAGGGAGATTTTGAGCTATTTGCAACAGACCTATTGCGAACATGTTGGAGCAGAGTACCTGCATATAGTCGACAGCGAGATTCGCCAGTGGATTCAGTATCGTCTTGAAAACACGCGTAGCCGCGGGCTTCCCGATCCCGAGAGCCGCAAGGCTATCCTTCGGGCGCTGACTGCTGCAGAAGGCATTGAGCGCTACCTCCACCGAAAATACGTGGGTCAGAAACGATTTTCACTGGAGGGTGCGGAGAGTCTGATTCCGCTACTTGACGAGCTAATCGAACACGCCAGTGAGAAGGGAATCCGAGAACTGGTCGTCGGAATGGCCCATCGTGGTCGCCTCAATGTACTGGTCAATGTTCTCGGCAAGTTACCGGGAGCGCTTTTCGAAGAATTTGAAGGCACAGCCAAGATGACCCCTTTGGCCAGCGCAGGGGATGTGAAATATCACAGCGGGTTTTCATCCAATATCCTGACGCGACATGGACCCGTCCATACGGCACTTGCCTTCAATCCTTCCCACCTGGAAATCATTGACCCTGTCGCAGAGGGCTCTGTTCGCGCACGACAGGATCGAAGGTCAGGAAATGGAGAGGATGAGGTCATGGCGGTCCTGATCCATGGCGATGCGGCTTTTGCTGGGCAAGGCGTGGTGATGGAAACCCTTAACATGTCAGAAACCCGCGCCTATACGACCGGCGGGACCATTCACATCGTGATCAACAACCAGATCGGGTTCACGACCAGCGCACCCTTTGATGCCCGCTCCACCCTCTACTGTACCGATGTTGCCAACATGATCCAGGCGCCGGTTTTTCACGTGAATGGTGACGATCCGGAAGCCGTTCTCTTCGTGACACGGCTCGCGGTCGATTACCGCATGAAATTCAATCGGGATGTGGTCATTGATCTTCTCTGCTATCGCCGGCATGGCCACAACGAAGCAGATGAACCTGCGGTGACCCAACCCATGATGTACCGCATGATTCGGGAACATCCCACGGTTCGTGAGCTGTATGCCGAGCAGTTGGTGACTGCGGGAATCATGGACGTGGAAGAAACCGAGCGGCTCGTTGAGGAGTATCAGGAAGCTCTCGATCGAAATGATATCGTCTCGCGTCCCTTGATCGATGGCGAAGCGATCTATCCCAAGCCTAGCTGGTCCGCCTACCATGGCAATCACTGGACCACCCCTTATCAGTCAGGGCTTCCGAAAGAAGAACTTCAGGGTCTTGCAGATCAGATTCTGAATCTCCCCGAGGGCTTTGTCCTGCATCCCCGAACCCAGGCGATTCTCGAAGGCCGAAGAGCCATGAGCCATGGCGTTCAACCCATCGACTGGGGCTTTGCAGAAACACTCGCCTATGCCTCTCTCCTCAAGGCGGGGGTCCCCATCCGGCTGAGCGGCCAAGACGTGGGACGAGGAACGTTCTTTCACCGCCATGCGACCCTTCACGATCAGACAACCGGAAAAACCTATACGCCACTCCAGCAGCTGGGTAAGAAGGCCGCTGAATTCCAGATTTATGACTCGCTGCTTTCCGAGGAAGGTGCCTTGGGCTTTGAGTATGGATACAGCAGTTCAGCCCCCGAAGTGCTCGTAATCTGGGAGGCGCAATTTGGCGATTTTGCCAACAACGCACAGGTTGTAATTGACCAGTTCATTGCCGCGGGTGAGTCCAAATGGGGACGGCTTTGCGGATTAACGCTGTTCCTCCCTCATGGTTATGAAGGACAGGGCCCCGAGCATTCCTCCGCTCGAATCGAGCGGTACCTTCAGCTCTGTGCGGAAGACAACATGCAGGTGGTGGTGCCGACAACCCCTGCACAGATCTTTCACTTGCTCCGCCGACAGATCATTAGGGCTTATAGAAAGCCCTTGATCGTCATGACGCCCAAGAGCCTCCTTCGACATCGGCTTGCTGTTTCGAGCCTGGATGAGTTGTCCTATGGTCAATTCAATAATGTGATTGGGGAAGTCGACGACCTCCGGCCTGAAGAGGTTAACCGCCTTGTCCTCTGCTCCGGCAAGGTCTATTTTGACCTGCTTGAGGCGCGTCGCAAGGAGGATATTGCATCAACCGCGATCATTCGAATCGAGCAACTGTACCCCTTTCCTGAGCCAGAGCTTAGACAGGCCATTGCGCCATATACCCGGATGACCAGCGTCGTATGGTGTCAGGAGGAGCCTGAAAACCAGGGGGCTTGGCATCAGATTCGGGATTGCCTTTACAAGGCCATTCCCGCTGACCTGCCTCTCTCCTTTGCCGCGCGTCCGATTTGTGCAGCACCCGCTGTGGGGCAATATCACCGTCACCTTTCTGAACAGCGAGCATTGATTGAAGCTGCCCTTAACGGCGAACCCCGGCTCCTAGACAGTCAATCAGATCAAGACTGACTCTTTCAGGTGGGATAGACTGTTCCCATTGGTAGTACGAGAACGATCTCATGCGAATTGAAGTTGTGGTCCCGAACCTCCCGGAATCGGTTTCCGACGCAACCGTGGCCGGCTGGCATCATCAAAACGGCGAGATAGTCCAAAAGGACGGAGCCTTGATCGACCTTGAAACCGATAAGGTCATTCTTGAAGTCCCGGTACCACAAAACGGGAAATTGATTGAAGTAAGGCGTGACATCGGCGACGTTGTTTTGCCAGGCGACGTCTTGGCGGTGATTGATACCGACCAGGCCGAGGGCTCGACCAAAGGTCCGGCCCCTAAAGTAACAGCACCGCTGCCACCTGTGCTGCCCGAGATCGCCCGACCCATACCGGAACCCGTGGCCAACCTGACGCCAAGGCCTCCACAACAACCAGTCAGTCCAGCTGTGAGGCGCCTTCTAAATGAGCACCAGCTCACCGTCGCAGATATACCCGTCACGGGTCGCATCTCAAAGCAGGATGTCCTAAACGTCATCGAACAACGCAGCCAAGCTCTGCCCTCAGCCCCTTCGACACAGGGCGATACGGGCACCCGACTGGCTCAGGTAGCCGATCGACCAGGGGATCGCAGGGTGCCCATGAGCCGGATCCGGTCACGGATTGCCGAGCGGATGATTGAGGCGCAACGATCGACAGCCACGCTCACGACATTCAACGAAGTCAATCTCGAAAAGGTCTTTCAACTCCGCAACGAGCATCGGAATCGTTTTGAACAAGCCCATGGGGTGAAGCTCGGTTTAATGTCGTTTTTCATCAAGGCATCCGTCGAGGCTCTTAAGCGGTTTCCCATCATGAATGCCTCTATCGTGGATCAGGACATTGTCTACCACGACTACTTTGACATTGGGATTGCCGTGACCACGGAACGCGGGCTTGTTGTTCCGGTACTCAGAAACGCTGATCGACTCGGGTTTGCCGAAATTGAGAAGGCCATTGTCGATTACTCGGTTCGCGGTCGTGATGGACAGCTGCGATATGAAGAACTGACTGGAGGAACGTTCACCATTACCAATGGCGGAATCTTTGGCTCCATGCTATCGACACCGATCCTGAACCCCCCACAGAGCGCGATCCTTGGGATGCATGCAATCAAGGAGCGACCTGTTGTTGAAGATGGCGAAATTGTGATCAGGCCCATCATCTATCTGGCCGTTTCCTACGATCATCGGATCATCGACGGACGTGAGGCCGTCTCGTTTCTATTTACCATCAAAGAACTGTTGGAAGACCCGTCTCGCCTACTCCTCAATGTTTGATACATCCAAGCCACCATGAGTAAACGCAGCAGTATTTTTCAGCATTTGATGATAGCCATCTGCCTGTTCTTAATCGGCTATCCACTCTTGGTTGATGAGGGTTTATTTGGTCGCACCATCGAAGCGGTCTTTGGGCTTGGGATCCTGGCCACGGGCATCCGGGTCGTTCCTGAGCACAAGAAACGACAAAAGATCGTTATTCCGATCCTTTGGATCCTGATCGGCAGTTGGTTTGCCGAGCTGGTCTATTCAGATCAAATGATCTTTACACTGATCCGACAGGGTCTTTTGATGTTCTTTTTCATTCGCTTCATGGTGCTGGTAGGAAAGGATGTATTCGTGACCCGCCGGGTTGATGCCACCAGCCGCCTTTATGGCGCAGTTTGCGTCTACCTTTTGATGGCAGCAGGATTCGCCAATCTTTTCTTGATGATCGAAGAGATTATTCCCCATTCCTTTGGCTGCTCCACGGAGCTTTGCCCCCATGGTGAAACAGTCTTTCGCTCAGGAACGCACCTTTACTACAGCTTGATCACCTTGGCCACGGTAGGGTATGGCGACATCACTCCAATTCAACCCCTCGCCGCCATGATTGCAGCGCTTGAGGCCATTGTCGGGCAAATGTACGTCGGAATCGTCATCGCGCGTCTCGTTGGGCTTCACCTCATGGAAACAACGGAGACTGCACCCATAGAGAAGCCCGAAGGCGCAAGCGCCAGATCAGAGAACGGCTAATGCCATAACTATGGCATCTTCGCGGCCACCCTTGGCCGGATAGTAGCCGCGACGCGTTCCGATTTCATTAAAACCAATCGAGCGATACAGCCTGATTGCCTTGGGATTCGATGGACGAACCTCAAGAAACATGGTTTCGACCTTGAAACGCCGAGCCTCTTGAATCAGCTGATTGAAGATCACTCGGCCATAGCCTTTTCCCTGATAGCTTGGCGACACACAGACGTTGAGCACATGGCTTTCTCCGGCCCCGATAGTCAGGATGCCATACCCCACCACCTCGCGTGCCCTTTCGGCGATCCAGCAGTGGTATCCCACCTTAAAACAGGACCGAAACGTTTCAAGCTCCCATGGAAACTCATAAGCCGAAGTTTCGATTGCATGGACCAAAGGGATATCGGTGCGCACCATAGGGCGCATGGTGCATTCTGCGTTTTCCACAAGACTCGGAAAATGGCGGTAATAGAAATCAACTTGCGCGTCGTAGATAACGGTGCGACGCAGTCGGTCAAAGCTGTCCAGAAGAAAATCCCACATGCTTTTAGCTCAAAGAAAGCGTCCTGCGAGCAAGCTTCAAGTCTTCCCAAGCCCGTCTTTTTTCGGTCTGGGATCTCAGCAGATAGGCCGGGTGGTAGGTCACGACAACCGGAATCCCTTCATAGTAATGCACCTCACCCCGCAACTTACCAATCGGAACCTGTGTTTTGAGAAGATTTTGTGCAGCGATTCTTCCGACTGCCACGATGATCTTGGGCCCAACCATTCTGACCTGCTGAAGCAAAAAGGGTTCACAAGCCACTACCTCCTCAGAGGAAGGATCACGGTTCTTCGGGGGTCTACACTTGAGCACGTTGGCGATAAAGACCTTTTCGCGCTCAAGACCCAGTGCGCGAATCATCTCGTCCAAAAGCTGGCCTGCACGACCGACGAAAGGCTCCCCGCGAAGGTCCTCTTGCTCACCTGGTGCTTCTCCAATGAATAACCAGTCGGCCTCAGGATTCCCAATACCAAAAACAGTCTGGGTTCGCGTCTCGTGAAGAGAGCAGCGCGTACAGGTCGACACATCCCGCTGAAGCGCGTCCCAATCGGCATTCAAGCCAGTTCCCTCTGATGAGCCGTCAGCCCCCCCATCGGGCGCGGAGGGGCATTTCCTTTGCACATATTCTTGAATCCCCATGGCTTCAAGATACGGATCGCGTGATGCCCCAACGGTCATTCGTACTTAAACATCCGATCCGGCTTGAGGATGCATCCGCGACTGCGGCGTTCTCAGTTTGTTTACCGCATTGAGATAGGCCTTAGCCGAAGCAATGACGATATCGGTGTCGGCGCCCTGTCCATTGACGATGCGGCCGCCTTTTTCGAGTCTTACTGTGACTTCACCTTGGGCATCCGTTCCCGTGGTGATATTGTTGACCGAATAAAGCAGAAGCTGAGCATTCGTTTTCAGAACCGCTTCAATTGCCTTTAGGCTGGCATCGACTACCCCGCCTCCGGTCGCCGTTGCGGTCAGTTCGTCCTGATCGACGCGGACTGTCACTCTGGCCGACGGCTGCTCACCGGTTTCGCTTGAAGCTCTCAAGGAAACCAAGCGGACACCTTCATCATCTGCCATATCACCGGCATCGGTGATCAGCGCCTGAAGATCCTCATCAAAGATTTCATGTTTCTTGTCAGCCAGATCCTTGAATCTCGAAAACGCTTCATTAAGCTCTGCTTCGGAGGAGAATTCAATGCCCAACTCGGCCATGCGGGTTCTGAAGGCATTTCGTCCTGAATGTTTGCCAAGGACCATTCGATTGGCGCTCCAGCCCACATCTTCTGCGCACATGATTTCGTAGGTTTCGCGATGTTTCAGGACGCCATCCTGATGAATGCCCGATTCATGAGCAAAGGCATTGGCGCCAACGATGGCCTTGTTGGGCTGGACCGGAAAACCCGTAATGTTCGACACCAGCTTGGAGCAAGCTACGATCTCTCGGGTATCGATATCCGTATGACAGGGAAAGACATCCTTTCGGGTCTTGACCGCCATAACCACTTCCTCAAGCGCAGCATTACCTGCACGCTCCCCTAACCCATTGATTGTGCATTCGACCTGTCGTGCTCCATTCATGACCGCAGACAAGGAATTCGCAACAGCAAGCCCAAGATCGTTATGGCAGTGCACCGAGAAGATGGCCTTGTCAGCGTTCGGAATGCGCTCACGGAGACGGCGAATGGTTTGGCCAAAGAGATCAGGCATGCTGTACCCCACCGTATCGGGAATATTCAGCGTGGTCGCGCCCGCATCAATGACGGCCTCAAGAATCCTGCACAGAAAGTCTTCTTCAGAGCGTCCGGCATCCTCGGGAGAGAATTCCACATTGTCCGTATAGCGGCGCGCACGCTGAACCGCCTTCACTGCATGCTCAATCACCTGGTCCGGAGACATCCTCAGCTTGAGCTGCATATGGATTGGAGAAGTCGCGATAAAGGTATGGATTCTCGATCTCTCAGCATCCTTAAGAGCCTCACCCGCTTGATCGATGTCTCGATCAAGGGCTCTGGCAAGTCCACAGACCACACTGTCCTTAATGGATCTTGCAACCGCCTGGACTCCTTCAAAATCGCCAGGGCTTGCCGCTGGGAACCCGGCCTCAATGACATCCACGCGCATCCGCTCAAGTGCCTTGGCGATCCGGACTTTTTCATCGCGGGTCATGGACGCACCAGGGCTCTGTTCACCATCACGCAAGGTGGTATCAAAAATAATGAGTTTCTCGCTCATGAGTCAGCTCTCGTCGTTGGCTTCGACAGAAATAGAAAGAATGGAAGGTCTTGAATGCATCGTGTTTCTGCCCCTCAGGGCAGGAGCACGCACAGGACCGTGGCGGGAAGCAACGGACGCAGAAGGGCAGAAACCTGCCAAAACAACACGGACTCTCTCAGGAGATCAGACATTCTCATGGATACACTATAGGATCCGACGGGATCTGCTTCAAGTCGGATCGGTCAGGTCCGCCGCTCCGAGCGCATTCGACGGCGACGTCCGAGCGTCAGGATCGGCCCAGATAAAGCGTAGAGGGTAAGGATCGTGAACAAAACCAAGGGGGTGTTGGTATACAACAGAGCAAACAGCAACATCACCAGTATCGCCCAAAGGAAGGAGACGCGACCGTGAAGGTCAATGTCTTTGAAGCTGTAGTAGCGAAAATTGCTAACCATCAGCAATCCGGTACATACGGCCATGCCTAGGCCAATGTACTGGATACTTTCAAGCGGGATCTCATACTTCACCGAAACCCAGATGAATCCAGCCGGAATGCCTGCTGCTGATGGGCTGGGAAGCCCCTGAAAATAACGTTTGTCCTGTGTTGCCAATTGCGTATTGAAGCGTGCAAGCCTCAGCGCAGCTCCTGCAGCATGAACGAATGCGGCAACCCAACCTGCCTTCCCCAAAGCTGAGAGTGACCAGGCATACATCACCAAGGCCGGGGCGGCTCCAAAGGAAATCATGTCCGCCATGCTGTCGTATTCGGCGCCAAACGCACTTTGCGTGTTGGTGAGCCGTGCCACTCGCCCATCAAGACCGTCCAGCACCATGGCAATAAAAATCGCGATCGCCGCGACCTCGAACTGGCCGTTCATCGCCGAGGTAATGGCGTAGAACCCAGAAAAAAGGGCCCCGGTGGTGAAGAGATTTGGGAGCAAATAAATGCCCCTGCGTCGATTCTTCTTCGGTTCGTTGGTGTCCATCAGTTCGTAGGGTGTACTGCAGGTGGTTGGATACAGTGCTTATCCTGAAGGATTGCGCGCCACATATCCAGCGGTCAGTTATGGATTAAAAGCCACGCGGCCAAAACAACAAAGGGTGAGACCAGCCCACCCTTTGCTTTGATTGCCGAGGTTCGATCAGTTCTTGGCCTTATCAACAATCTTGTTGGCCTTGATCCAGGGCATCATGTCCCGCAGGCGAGCACCCACCTCTTCAATCTGGTGCTCACGACCCAGTCGACGCTTCGCCTTGAGGGTGGCTGCACCGGCCTGATTTTCCAGGATGAACTCACGGGCAAATTCGCCGTTTTGAATTTCCTTGAGAATCTGAGCCATCTCATACTTCGTTTCTTCGGTGATGACGCGAGGACCACGGGTGAGATCGCCATACTCTGCCGTGTTCGAGATGGAATAACGCATGTTGGCGATACCACCTTCATACATCAGGTCGACAATCAGCTTTAGCTCATGCAAACATTCAAAGTAAGCCATTTCAGGGGCATAGCCGGCTTCAACCAGCGTTTCAAAACCAGCCTGAACGAGTGCGGTCGCACCGCCACAGAGAACGGCCTGCTCACCAAAGAGATCGGTTTCGGTTTCTTCACGGAAATTGGTTTCGATAATTCCTGCACGGCCACCACCATTGGCTGAGGCATAGGAGAGTGCAATCTGCTTTGCCTGACCCGATGCATCCTGATAGACCGCAATCAGGCTGGGAACACCACCGCCCTGCGTGTAGGTTGAACGCACCAGGTGACCCGGTCCTTTCGGAGCGATCATGATCACATCAAGGTCCTTACGGGGCAGGATCTGTTCATAGTGAACATTGAAGCCATGAGCAAAGGCCAAGGCCGCGCCTTTCTTGATGTTCGGCTCGATAACTTCGCTGTAGAGACGTGCCTGATGTTCATCGGGAGCCAGAATCATGATGACGTCGGCTGACTTGACGGCGTCGGCAATTGCAGCCACCTCAAGTCCTGCATTCTGAGCCTTGATGGCGGATTCAGAGCCCGGACGCAATGCAACGACGACGGAAACTCCGGAATCTTTCAGGTTGTTGGCATGGGCGTGCCCCTGTGAGCCATAGCCCACGATCGCAACCTTCTTGCCACGGATGATCGAAAGGTCCGCGTCTTTGTCGTAGTAAACCTGCATGTTGATTCCTCAATAAAAGGGGATATTCGGTTAATAGGAGTGGGATCAGGCTGAAAGCCCGCGATCACCACGAAGAATGCCCGTCGTCCCGGAACGGACAACTTCAATGATATTTTCCTCACCGAGGGCTCGAAGCACAGCGTCAAGCTTGGTCTTTTCCCCGGTGACTTCAATGACATAACTGGTCGGTGTTACATCAAGAATGCGACCTCTGAAGATGTCGCAGAGGCGAACCACTTCGTCACGCATCGTGCCGTGTGTCGTTACCTTGACCAACATCAGTTCGCGCTCGATATGTTCTGATTCAGAAATATCAATCAAGCGAATCACATCCACCAGCTTATTCAGCTGTTTGGTGATCTGCTCAACGATCTCATAGCTTCCCCAGGTCACGATGGTCATCCTTGACATCGATGCATCTTCTGTTGGCGCAACAGTCAACGTCTCAATGTTGTAACCTCGCGCGGAAAAAAGTCCGGCGACGCGTGACAGTGCTCCTGCCTCATTTTCAATGAGGATTGAGATGATATGTCGCTTCATGCGAGCTCCCGATCCACGGAGACGCCCGGCGCCAGTCGCATTTCGTGTTGCGCCTTGCCAGCCTCAATCATCGGATAGACATTCTCAGAAGGGTCCGTCAGGAAATCAAGGAAGACCGTGCGATCCTTCAAACGGAAAGCCTCCTCAAGAGCGCCCCGGACATCCTTCGGGTTGTCGATACGGATACCGACATGCCCATAGGCCTCCGCCAAACGGACGAAGTCCGGAATCGTCTCAAGGTAGGACTGCGAGTAGCGGCTTTCGTAACTAAATTCCTGCCACTGCCGCACCATACCCATATAACCGTTATTCAAATTGATGATCTTGATCCCGGTCCGGTACTGGAGTGCTGTAGCCAACTCCTGTATGCACATCTGGATACTGGCTTCGCCAGTAACACAGGCCACATCCGCATCCGGATGACCCAACTTCACCCCAATGGCGGCTGGCAGGCCAAATCCCATGGTCCCAAGACCCCCAGAATTGATCCAACGTCTGGGCTTATCAAAACGGTAGAACTGAGCGGCCCACATTTGATGCTGACCGACATCCGACGTCACAAAGGCATCCCCCTTTGTCACTTCCCACAGTTGTTCAATCACATACTGCGGCTTAATTTTCGGGCTTTGACGATCAAATGATAGGCACTCAACCTGACGCCATCTTTCAATCCTAACCCACCAATCCTTGAGCGCCTCGGTGTTCAATTTAAAGTCGGGGCTTTGAATTAGTTCAACCATCTCCTGAAGAACCGGCCCTACCTCACCGACGATTGGAACATCGACACGAACGGTTTTCGAAATGGAAGCAGGATCCACATCAATATGAATGATTTTGGCATCAGGGCAGAACTGCGCCAATTTTCCGGTGACACGGTCATCAAATCGAGCGCCGATCGCCAAAAGCACGTCGCACTCGTGCATGGCCATATTGGCTTCATAGGTCCCATGCATGCCGAGCATGCCAACGAACTGGCGATCCGTGGACGGATAGGATCCCAATCCCATGAGGGTATTGGTAATCGGAAAACCGAGCAGGCGCGTCAACTCCACCAACCCATCTGAAGCATTGCCGAGTATCACACCACCACCGGTGTAAATCATCGGTTGGCGGGCGGTCGCAAGGAGTTCCACTGCCTTTTTGATCTGCCAGCGATGGCCTTTGACTTGGGGGTTGTAGCTCCGGATCGAGACCGTATCTGGATACAGGTAAGGAATCTTGATGTTCGGGTCGGTGATGTCTTTGGGGATATCGACAACGACAGGCCCCGGACGTCCCGTGGTCGCGATAAAGAACGCTTTCTTGATGGTTTCGGCTAACTTCGAAAGATCATTCACCAGAAAGTTATGCTTCACGCAGGGACGTGTAATCCCGATGGTGTCGCATTCCTGAAAGGCATCACTCCCAATGACTGGCGTCGGAACCTGACCTGTCAAGACCACAAGTGGAATAGAGTCCATAAAGGCCGTCGCAATACCGGTTACGGCATTCGTCGCCCCCGGACCTGAGGTCACGAGGACTACGCCGGGCTTCCCCGTCGAACGGGCATAACCGTCCGCAGCATGGGTTGCCCCTTGCTCGTGACGAACCAGGATATGACGCACGTCATCCTGCTTGAATATGGCGTCATAAATATGAAGGACTGATCCACCCGGGTAGCCGAAAATATATTCGACCCCCTCGTCCTTCAGACACTGGACAACGATTTCAGCGCCGCTGAGCTCCACGCGATCTCACCTAAAGTGAAGAATCGGATCCCTGTGCAAACAGAACCCAATCCGAAGAAAAAAGACTGAGTAAATTACTCGCCATAAGCCTTACCGTCAAGACAGGGCGTCCGTATTCAAAGGCATCCGGGAGGTTTCGGGAGCCCTGCAGCCAAACAAGCATTCCGGACCGGATTACCATCGAAGAGCAAATTGAGGTAGTGCGAAGCCCCTTTTTCAGGACCCAATGAAACCTGAACCGCCTTGATGAACATGCGGTTATTAGGAAGATGATGGTAGCTGGCATGGTAAGCCCGAATGAATCGAATGATCTCGAGATGGCGATCATCCACGCAAATCGGTGTTTCCCTCAATAGTGCCTGGGCCATCGACTCTTGCCACTGTGAAGCATCAAGGAGGAAGCCGTCTTTTGATTGTTCGGGCAATTTCACGCCATCTCCTGACTGTATTTAACCCCGACCTACCAGGAAAGGATGCTCGAACGGGCGGCGGTTAAAGCGACCAGCTCACGATAACCAATGACATCACCTGCTGATACAGAGACTTCATCTGAGGCAAGAACAAACACCCTCACGCCGAAAGGCCACACCAGACCTTTTGGCGTATCAGCAGCTTCCGACATTAAGACCACGCAATCTCCCAACCCAACACGGGACGAAAGAGCGGCAAGCCCCATGGGGCTAAAAACCAGATGCAACAGACCTTCAGACACCCATCACCCCTTTATGCTGAAAAATGAAGCGGGATATCTCCGAGCGCGGAACTGAGATGACCTGCTCATTCAGGGCCGAGGACGCGATCTCTATGGCGTCAAGTGACTCCCTTTCGACAAAAAGGTCGGCAACACCGTAGAGGGGTAATGCCATCATCATTCCCGCAATCTGCGGATCGATTTCGGATGAGAGCAACCTCACGCCACGATCGAGAAAAAGCAATCGTAAGGGCACATCAAATGCGGCAAAGGTCATGATTTCTGAGAGAACCTCCATTGTGGCCTGACGGTTGTCAGGATTCACCCGGACGATAAAAAGCAGCTCAGACCGCATGAGAAGGCAACCCAAAAGTAACGACTCGATCTGCCTTGAGACAGGCGTCCACCCAGAGCCCGAGCCCCCCAACGATAAAGGGAGCCCGGGCCTCGAGCGTAAATCCCCGGTGATCGAGCGCCTGTGAGCACAAAACCAGCTCAAACCCGCCTTCTTCCGCCAATTCAGCCCACTGGGGAGCCGAGGGTCCAAATCCCGCAACAACTCCATCATGGTAGAAAAAAACGCGAATGACCTCGTGACCTTCATTTTGAAGGGCTCTGATAAAATCAATCGCCATGCGAGGAACGTCCGGGCACCGTTCCCCTTGGTTCACCTTGATCGCGTAGCGCATGATCCCCTTGATCCTCTGAGGCAAGAACCTCATATCCTCGTTTATTCCTCACTTATCAATCACGAACTGATGATTCGATCCAGACTCGTTGCAACAGTGGTGCTCATTCTGTTTGAGGTTGCGGTACTGCTCCCTCCGGCCAGGGCTGCCATGCCCAACATCGAATTACCAGAGATCGGTGACCCAACGCACAGCTTGATGACCAACGTGCAGGAACAGGAGCTTGGAGAGGCATTCTACCGAAGCCTTCACGGCCAGATGAAAATCTCGGCAGACCCTGAAATCAGGGATTACATTCAAGCCTTGGGCAACAAACTCACCATCAACAGTGATAATCCGACCCAGCCATATACCTTTTTTGTCGTCATGGAACCTGTCATCAATGCCTTTGCAGGGCCTGGTGGCTTTATAGGGGTAAATTCGGGACTGATCCTCCTAACCGAGCAAGAAAGCGAACTGGCTTCCGTCTTGGCACACGAAATCTCGCATGTTACCCAAAGACACCTTTTTCAGACCTTTCAAGCCGCATCGAGAATGGCTATACCGATGGCCATAGGAATGCTTCTGGCGGCAGTTGTCGGTGCGAAAGCCGGTGGAAACGGGGCACTCGCTGGAATGATGGCGGCCCAAGGCATGAATGCTCAGTATCAGATCAACTTTACACGCGACAATGAGGCGGAAGCGGATCGCGTCGGCATGCAAGTCCTTTCCAAATCCGAATTTGATCCTCGGGCAATGCCAGAGTTCTTCGAGCGGATGCAGCAAAGCACGCGTTTTGTGGGTGGAAGAATTCCCGAATTCCTCCTGACCCACCCGGTCACCACCTCGCGTATTTCTGACACGCGTGACCGGTCAGAACATTTTCCGTTTCGTCAGTATCCGGACTCACTGACCTATCAGCTCACCAAAGCAAAGCTCCGAGTCCAATCCTCAGCAAACCCCAAAACAGCACTCGAGTATTTCAAAAACCATGAAAACCGGGGCACCCAGCAACAACAGGATGTTGCCGAATACGGCATAGCACTCATTCACTCCCGCGCAAGGGAGACCGAACTGGCAAAAGTCATTCTGCAGAAATTGGTTCAACGCTATCCCAACCAGCCCCAGTTCATGAATGCACTGGCCGAAGCGGAAATGGACGGCAAGAATTTCGTCAAGGCTGCGCAACTTTATGAACTCGGACTTGAACGCTTTCCGCAAAATGGCGCCATGACGATGAACTACGCACGAGCCCTTCTCAACACCCATCAGCAAACTAAGGCTCGGCAGGTGCTCCATGACTATCTGAGGTATCACAGCCCGGACCCTGACATTTATGAACTGATGGCGGAAACCTACAGTAAGCTTGGGGATGAAGCGGAGTATCACCGATATTATGCAGAGGGCTATTACCTCCTTGGCCAAACCCAAGAGGCCTTACTGCAGCTTCAACTCGCGAAAAATGCCGCAGGGGGCAACTATTACCTCAATTCGATTCTGGATGAACGGATTGAGACCATCCGAAACGAACAGCGCGAAAACAAGGAAAAGGAGAAGGACTCACCGTTCTAGGAAGGAACCGATCCTAGCGTATCGGCGGTTATCCCGCGTTCGCGTTCACCATCCAAACGTAACTCTCGCTTGAGAATTTTTCCTGCCGCATTGCGCGGCAAAGAAGACATAAAAACGAAACGTTTAGGTATCTGATGCCGACCTAAATGGGCTCTGCAGTGTTGCCGAAGCATTTTCTCATCAACTGTGCTCTCAGGGTCACAGGCTAGATAAGCAACAGGAACTTCGCCATGCAAGCCATCGGGCTCCCCGATGACGGCGACTTCGCGCACCGAGAGGACCCCATGAATAACCTCCTCGATCATTCGGGGGTAGACATTCATTCCATTGACGATAATGAGATCTTTTTTTCGATCCACGATACTGAAATAGCCATCCGCATCCCGAGTACCTAGATCCCCTGTCAGGAGCCACCCTTCATTCATGACCTCAGCTGTCGCTTCGGGCTGGTTCCAGTAACCTTTCATCACGTTCTCGCCACGAACCGCGATTTCGCCGACTTCACCATCGACACAGGTTCTACCCATGTCATCAACGATCCGCATTTCAACACCCGGAACCGGCAGCCCCACCGTACCGGGCTTTTGAAGGCCACCGATAGGGTTCACGCAGGTCACAGGTGAACATTCTGTAGGGCCATCCCCCTCGTATATGCGAAGGTGAAACTTGGCCTCAAAATTTTCGAGAACCTTGGCCGGCATGGCCGCCCCTCCCGAGATCCCAAAGCGAAGGCTTTGAAAAAGCGAAACCTTGTCCGATGGCAGTCGTAGGAGTACCGCGTACATGCTGGGAACACCCAAGAAAATGGTTGCCTGATATCGATTCACGGTGGAGGACACACCGTCCGGTTCGAACCGACTCATAGGAATCAGGGCAGATCCGTTGGTCAGTGGCGTCAGCAAACCGACGGTTGCCGCAAAGGCGTGAAACATTGGCAAAACGACCAAAACCCGATCAAGGCCCGATCGCCAATGCATCGCGAGGTGGACACTTTTAGTGTTTGCCGCAAGGTTTCCATGGGTCAGCATCGCACCCTTGGGAAATCCGGTCGTTCCGGATGTATAGAGAATAGCAACGAGATCTTGGGCGGGTAAAAAATCTATGACCGGTGCAACAAAACAAGCTTCCTCAAGGACCGGAGCAAGATTATCGAGCGGCCTTGTTGTCTCACCGATTTCCACAATAAAGGGCGACAACCCGGTGACTTCAAGGGCCACTTGAATGCGAGAGACGAGCGAAACCTGGGTCAAAATACCCAGGACACCGGCATCCCCAAGTACATGAGCAACTTCTGGCGTATTGATGAGGAGATTGACCGGGACCACAACTGCACCGGCCCGAACAATACCCAGATAAAGGATCACAAACTCGGGCCCGTTTTGCGCGTAAAGGGCAATTCGGTCTCCTTTCCTTACCCCACGGGATGCCAATGATGCAGCAACACGACAGGATAATGCCTTCAAGTCTCGGTGCGAAAAGTGCCCGCTATCGCACAGCACCGCAGGCTTGTCTCCAAACTCGGAGGCAGCCTGATCAATCCGCTCAAGTAATGGCGATAACACGCACTAGACCCCAAAAAGGGCAAATCAATTAATGATGTTATGACCCCGGCCGCGCATGCAGTTAATGTAAGCTCGCTTGTACTGGTCATCTGCACTCACGCCGGTTGCTGTTCCGCCACCGATACCGCCGGCTGCCGCCCCAATTGCTGCGCCTGCGCCCGGATCTCCGGCGACAGCCCCGATGGCGGCTCCCGCTGCAGCCCCTAACAGTCCTCCCGCCGCGACACCCTTGGCGGTTTCAGTTCCGACCGCTCCGGCCTGGGAAGCCAGTTGACGACACTGTTCGGTATCAACTCCCAGATTGGCTGCATTTCGGTCATTTGCAGGATCCGCGACGGGTTGCCAATTGGAATAGCTCGCACAACCTGAAAAAAGGGCGGCGATCAAAATTATTTTAATATTTCCCATAATCTACTCTCCCTCACTGAGGTCGCTGAATCACTATTGTTTCAACCGAGCAATGCTTCGCC
Organism: Pseudomonadota bacterium; assembly: GCA_041178325.1. GTDB lineage: Bacteria > Pseudomonadota > Gammaproteobacteria > Methylococcales > Methylococcaceae > UBA6136. Next base: position 28,651 of record JBEGVN010000088.1, on the reverse strand, counting down.
CTGTGCCAATCGGGGCAGAGAGCCATTCAGCCCCATGGCATAGCTCATCGCAAGTCTCTTCGCGGGCTTCAACCGCTCCGCAAGACCCAAACCAAGATTGCGGAGAAACCTCACGGGGCCGTGAGAATTGCCAAAGGTCCGATAGAAGGCGTCCATGACTGTCATCATCAATAGATTGTTCTTTCGGCGCATTCGCTCATAGCGCCCAAGCACAATCTGGGCCCCAATATCTTCCCCTGCTTTTTTTGCTGCAATTAGCACTTCTGCGAGTGCCGCAGCATCAAGAAGGCCAATATTCACGCCCTGACCGGCCAGCGGGTGGATCATATGTGCGGCGTCGCCAATGAGTGCGACACCCTCTTTGACGTATCGAAGAGCATGCTGCCGGCGCAAGGGGAAGCTCCCTCTGGCCGTGATCCGGGTAACGTCGCCAAGACAAGCAGGAAACTCGCGTTCCAAAGCAGCCAATAAAGCGTCATCCGGGAGCGTTTTTAAGCGCGCCACTTCTTCCGGGGTGCTGTACCAGACCAAAGAGGCATGGGGGCCATTCAGAGGCAAGAGAGCTTGGGGCCCTTCTGGCGTGAACCTTTGCCAAGTGATGTCCTGCTGGCCGCATGCCGTATCAACCGTGAGGACGAGAGCATGTTGTTCATAGTCCCACCCACTCACGCCCATCCCAGCCGACTGCCGAACACGAGAAAACCCGCCATCTGCCGCCACCATCAAACGGCTCTTGAGAACGCGTCCATCTTCAAGGGTCACGGAAGACTCACCCGAGCTATAAAGAACACTCTGGGTCTTAACACCAGAAATCAGCTCAACATTCCCAAATTCACGGGCACGCTCCAAAACCGCAAGCTGAATGATCCTATTTTCGACAATGTGTCCAAGAACGGGCTCATTGATTTCGTCACTGCAGAATTCCACATCGCCGCTATCTTCCCAGACCCGCATTCTGCGGTAGGGGCACAAGCGCCTACGCGTGATGCCCGACCAGGCACCGATTGTTTTAAGAATGTTTGCAGAAGCAATACTGACGGCCGAAACCCGAAGGTCATGCGGCTGATCGGCTTCGAACTCAGCGGGAGGGGAGTCCTCAAGGAGGCCTACACGAAGGTGGCTGTCGCCTAAGGCGCAAGCCAAGGTGGCACCGACCATGCCTCCCCCAACGATGAGTACGTCATAGTCCTGATTCATGCGCTGCCTCGAAACAAAGTGGGGATATCAATTATCCCCTACCCGGGAAGGGAAATTCCACCATCGAGGCCATAAGAGTCAATTTTGGCGACTTATGGGGACTCACCCTCCTCTTCGGGATCCTCCATGTTGGTTGCCAACAGTCCGGCAAAGGCACTCAAAAACATGTTAGTGATTAGCCAGAACGGCAAGGTTTCCAGACCGAAGAATTTTCCGCCGGTTGCTATGGCCCAGATCATCGCAATGAGTGCGGTCAGGATCGTGCTGATACCACCGACCATTCCGCCATGAATAAATCCGTGATGCCCCGCGATTTTTGCTGCTACAAAACCGGGGATCATGCAGGTTGCCAGCCCAAGAGCCTGATTGATCCCATACAATAGCCCCTGATAATCACCCGTGACTGCCTGTTCACCAACCAGTTGCGGTAGAAACACCACATGAATGATGTAAAGAACCAAAAAGAGACCAATGCCCCTCATCAGGGCTCTTCCATTAATCTCAGGCATAGTATTTCTCCCAATCAAAGGCAGATGACAGTGGAATCATGTTCCCCCAGACTGTCTGTTAGACGGCTGAAAGCCAATAAATTCCCTTAATATCTCAAGACAGCCCAAAGCCCTTTAATACCGCATGCTTAAATCCTTCATTTATCGCCTGAGCATCCGATCTGCACACCATCCTTGGTGGGTTCTTCTGGCTGCCTCCTTGATCACGGCACTGGCCATCTTTGCCTCAACCCACCTGCCTGTGTATACCTCACGTCAAGCACTGCTGCCTCAGGACACAGAGGTTGCCCATCGGCTCAATCGCTATCTTGAAACATTTGGCGCATCCTCTGATCTGGTCGTCGTTCTCGAAAACGCACCCCGACCCGAGCTTGAATCCTTCGCGCAGGAACTTGCATCCCGACTCCGACAGCAGCCAGAAATCGCTCAAGCCACAGAGCGCCTGGATACCGGCTTCCTGCATGATCACCTTTACCTCATCCTTCCCCCTGAGCAGTTGGCTCAACTCGAACAGGGGCTGGTTGCAGCCAATAGAATGTCGAAACTCGGCCTCGACACACTTCTTGGTTTTGCAGCTTCTGCCGCATCGAGTGGAAAAAGTTCGGGGGAAGTGGACATCCAAAAGGCACTGGTCGGGATCAAGGGCGCAACCGCCTTTATTCATGAATGGCAGCGCTGGCTGGACGAGAAAAACGCACCTACCAACATCGAATTCGATCCGATGCTCAAGGCCTTGGGGGCTGAACAGCTAGGTAAGGGCTATTTCAGTAGCCATGACGGCAAGATGCTCCTGCTTTTCGTTCACGCCAAGGCCACTGGAGAGGACTTTGAAAGCCTGGCCCCCTTCAATCAGCGCATTACACAGGTCGCAACAGAACTGTCGAAAGAATTCGTGGCTCGCGGCCTGACCGCTCCGCGCGTCGTCCTTACAGGACTGCCTGCAATCGAGTATGAGGAGTACATTGATATTGAGCGAGATATCAAACTTGTCATCTGGACCGCCGCTGGCCTCATTGGCGCACTTATCTTTTTGGTTGTAAGAAGCGTCCCCTGGGCCCTTGCCATATTCATCCCCATGGGTCTGGGCGCAGTTTGGAGTCTAGGCTTTGCTTACCTGGCGGTTGGCCACCTCACCATCATTACGTCCAGCTTTTTGGCTATCCTGTTTGGACTTGGTGCCGATTACGGCATTTTCACGACATCTCAGATTGCAGAGGCGCGTCGGTCGGGCAAACCGTTGATCGAATCGATTGGCAACGGTATTCGTGATTCTTTTTCTGCCGTGCTGACAGCCGGCGGAGCCTCTCTTTTGATCTTCGGGACACTGTCGACCGTGGCTTTCCCCGGATTTGCCGAGCTGGGCATCATCGCCGCAGGAGGCGTACTCCTGATTCTGATCAGCACCTGGATCGTTCAGCCAGCCATCTATGCCCTTATTCCACCCAAGATCAGGGCAAAGAAGCCGTCAACTGAGACCGGAAAGCCTCACCGAAGAATCCCCCATTCTTTTGCACTGGTTGTTGTTCTCTTTGCGGCAACTGCAGCTGTTCTCGGAATTCGTTCGGGCCTTGATATGGGCTTTGACTATGACGTTCTCGCCCTACTCCCCCGTGATTCCAAAGCGGCTGAGTATCAGCGAAAAATGGTGACCGAAACGGACTATCAATCCGAAATCGTGATCTTTACAGCGAAGAGCCTTGAAGAGATCCGAAGGATCACCGAAGAAGCACAAAAAAAACCATCCATTTCAAAAGTCCAATCCATCAGTAGTTTTTTCCCGGCTGACTCTGAACAACGGCTCACCTCGGCCCATCGCATGGCGCAGCTGGCGATGCAGCCCGCCCTCATGCAAAACCTGGTTACCCTGAATCAGCAAGGACTTGATGAAAAATCCTTCAAGTCCATACAGAGATTGCTGCAGCAGGCCCTTGAAAAAATCGAGGGCTATGAGGAGCAGGCATTTAGCTCAGGAAACCAGACATTGGTGCAAGGGCTTGAGGAACTCAGATCCGGCATTGAAAGCCTGCAATCATCTCTTGAGAAAGATCCAGAGACGGCGAGACTTCGCTCAGAGACCTTGCTTCGCGCTCTCCTTGCGGTCGGCATGGAGGGTGTGGAACAGGTTCGCGATTGGTCATCCGCCCGGCCTATTGCCCCAAAGGACCTGCCAGACGGGTTACGTGAGCGGTTTGTGGCAGGCGATGGAACTCTAGCCGCCTATGCCTACCCCGCAAAGAGCGTCTACGATCCTGATAATCTGGATGAACTCATGACGGATGTCTATGAGGTTTCGACCGATGCGACAGGCTTCCCAACCACTCATCAGGTTTTCTCCAAGGCTGTTGTCAGCAGTTTTAGCCAAGGAACCAAAGCGGCGATTCTGGTCTGCTTGGCATGGCTAGCCCTAGTGATTCGCTCCCCGAGAGGAATTATGATTGCAACGCTGCCACTCGTCATCGGCGGGGGCTGGATGCTCGGCATCATGAAGTTGGCCGGTCTCCATTACAATTACGCCAATATCATTGCTCTTCCCCTGGTCATTGCTTTGGCTGTTGATTATGGGGTATGGCTTAGCCATCGCTGGATGGCAATGAAAGGGGAAGATCCGATTGCGATCGCCAAGGATGCAGGCCGCGTCATTTTACTGGCTGCTGGTACTGAACTTGCTGGTCTTGGTGCGATCACCCTCGCCAGCTACCGGGGAGTATCCGGGTTGGGCATCGATATCACAATTGGCTTGATGACATGCCTGGCCTCCACCCTATTCATTGCGCCTGCTATTGGCCTGATACTCAGCCCCTCCAGGAAAAAATAACCTCATGCGCCTTTTTTCACTTCAATTCACTCTGGCTTTGGCTTCCTTCCTCTTTTCTGGCCTTGCCGCCTCGGTCCCTGCACCAGTGGTCGTCTGCTATCCTGGGGGACCTGTCAGTGAGGATGACGCCAACAAGGCAATGTCGGCCATGCTGAACGTGGTAGAAAAGGTCGGCGGCTGGCCAACACAGAGCTTTAGCAGCGCTTTTTCCTCGGATGTCGAAGGCTGCAAAATATTGCTGAAAGAGAAGAAACCTGCCTTCGCAATCACCTCACTTGGCATCTTCTTGGATCAGCGTCAAAGCCTGCATCTAGAACCCGTGGTTCAACCCAAGATGCGTGGCGGCTCAACTGAGGAGTTTCATCTGGTCGCGGTCAAAGGCCATTTCGGCTCACTGAATGATGTCAAGGGCAAACAGGTAGGTGGAACCGTTTTTGAAGAAGCGGAGTTCATTCGTCGTATTGTCTTTGCTGGCAAACTGGATCCCCAGAAGGATTTCTCTCTCAAGCCAAGCAAGCAGGCAATCCGGGCGCTCAGAGCCCTGGATAAGGGAGAATTAGATGCTGTTCTCCTCAACGGTCAGCAATTTGCAGCACTAGCCTCTCTTCCTTTGACCCATGAGCTTGAGTCCGTATTCACTTCCGCACCGATACCTTTGATGGGACTTGTCGCCAACCAGAAGGCCAGTAGCCCTGAAGAGCGCAACCGTTTTGCAAAGGCATTGAGCGATATGTGCAGTGACCCCGATGGCAAGAAGCTTTGTGAGCTTTTTGCCATCGATGCATTTGTTCCGGCATCGCAAGCCGCCATCCAGCCTGCCATTAGCCTCTGGGAAAAGGGCCGATAACCATGCAATATCGAGCGCGCGTACTCATCCTTTCCCTCACCGTAATCCTGAGTGGATGTGGCGCACTTCCTAACCGAATTGTCCTGTTCGGCCCCGTCTCAGGATGCTCCGGTGTCAGCGAAGAATCGCTTTTAGCTTCAAGAAATAGTCTGGGGGCAACAACATCGACTGATGAACTTCATTGCGCCATGCGCATTGCCCGCAATGCCACGATGCCGTCTTTCGTAAAGTCCTCACTTTCCTCCGAAATTGCACTGCATCTGGCAGAAAGGCAAGCTCCTGGGGCTGATCGAGAGGCATTAGCAGCGGAGGGCGTAAAGCTTGCCGAGCGCTCACTTTCGGCGGGGGGAAAACAGGATGCAGCCGTCCACTACTATTTGGCAGCTAATCTAGGGCTCGCCATAAATGACCACCCCGTTCAAGCTGCAGAAAATCTCCATCGGCTGGAGGACGAACTCACGCTTGCAGTCAAAATCTCCAAAGCGGTCGACCAAGGGGGCCCCCTTCGCCTACTAGGCATGCTCTACCTCAAGGCGCCACCTTGGCCAACAGGCGTAGGTGATGGCGACAAGGCCTTGTCCCTACTTAAGGAGTCCGTTGATGAATTTGGAGACCATCCTCTGAATCATCTTTTTTATGCTGAAGCTTTGTTTGAAGTGGACGAAAAAACAGCGGAAGCCCAAGCTGAAATCAAGAAAGGACAACTGTTGCTGGCAAACGGTCCCTGGGGCAATAACCGTGAGATCTGGCAAAAGGAATTTGCCGATGTCATTAACGAAGTAGCCAAAGCTCCACGCTAATTTATTTCAGACCATCCGAATGCCAGAGACTTCTGCCGAACACGAACTCGATCGCCCACGGCTGATACAGGCCGAACAGGCTGCGCTGGATTACCTTCTATCTCAGCAAAAGCAAACCGGTGACTTCGAGGGCGAAATGGTCTGGTGTACGATGATCTTGGCTCAAGCCGTCATCGTCAGAACCATTCTGGGCCGACCATACGATCCGAAGGAGCGCGAGCAGGTTCTGCGTCACTTTGAGGTCACTCAGGCCGATGACGGTTCATGGGGCATGCACCCCGAGTCCCCGGGATATGTGTTCTTCACTACCCTCGCCTATGTTGCCCTTCGCCTTTTGAATGTCAGCCCCCATGAAGAGATGACTCAGCGAGCGAGGCACTGGCTACATCAACAGCCGGTCGGAGTTGAAGGAATCCCCACCTGGGGAAAGTTCTGGCTCGCTATTATCGGCCTTTACGAATATCAGGGCTTGAATGCAATACCACCTGAGCTTTTCCTTCTTCCTGAGTGGCTTCCGTTCCACCCAAGGCGATTCTACTGCCATACTCGACTTATCTATCTCGGATTAGCCTACATCTCAGGGAAACGTTTTGTTGCAGCGCTTCCAGAGGGGTTGATCGCTGACCTTCGTAGCGAACTTTATACCCAGCCCTACGAGCGCATCCCCTTCGAAAAACTTAGGCACAAACTAGCCCGCGGGGACGTTTATGTCCCAATCACACCCGTGCTTCGACTGATTTATGACGGGTTAGCTATTTTTGAACGCTGGCACGGGAAGAAACTCCGGGATAGAGCCCTTGGGGAGTGCTTGGAACGTATTACATTTGAACAAAAGACAACCCGTCACCAGGGGATCTCACCGGTTAACGGACTCCTCAATACCTTGGCGCTTTATATTGCAGATCCTGAACATCCTGAGCTCGAAGCGAGTCTCGCGGGTGTCGAGGCCTGGCGTTGGGAAGACGAAAAGGAAGGACTCCGGTATGTCGGTGCACGTTCAAATACCTGGGATACGGGCTTTGTCCTGCAAGCGATTGCTGAAGTTTCAAAGCCTGAACCCCGAATGATCTCAGCCATGACAAGGGCTATTGAGTTTCTGGACCGCGCCCAGATGACAGAGGAAACAGAGGACTATGCGCATTATTGGCGTGATCCTGCACTTGGGGGCTGGTGCTTCTCTGATGGCGAACATCGTTGGCCGGTAAGTGACTGCACGGCGGAAGCCCTGAGTGGCCTGACCGCCCTTTATGAACACCCGGAGTATGCTTCACTACCCCGACTCAGTTTAGAGCGAATGAGAAACGGCATTGGTTTCATCCTATCTCGGCAAAATGCAGATGGTGGATTTGGAACCTATGAGCGCCGCCGCGCGGGAAAACTCCTTGAATTGATCAATCCCTCGGAGATGTTCGGGCAATGTATGACAGAATTGTCTTACATTGAATGTACTGCCTCTTCTCTGGGTGCCATCAGCCACTTCCGTAAGCTTGACCCTGATTACGCGCCTGATCGACTGGAAGGGGTCGCCCAAAGGGCCATTGCCCTTCTGAAAGGACAGCAAAAACCGGATGGCTCGTGGCAGGGCTTCTGGGGAATCAATTTCACCTATGCAACCTTCCATGTCGCAAGGGCACTTCGGCTTGCAGGCATTGATGCCAAGGATGAGGCCCTTCAAAGGGCCGCAACATTCCTAAAATCACACCAGAGGGCTGATGGCGGCTGGAGCGAGCACTACACCAGCTGTCTGGAAGAGCGTTATATCGAACAACCCGAAACCCAAGTCGTCATGACCAGTTGGGCACTGCTCGGGTTGCTGGAGATCCTTCCTCCCAATGATCCAGCAATTCAGCGGGGCATTCTGTGGCTTTTAAGCAAACAAAACCCGGATGGAAGCTGGCCGATGCAATCAGTAAATGGTGTTTTTTTCGGGGCAGCCATGTTGGATTACCGTCTTTACCACACCTATTTCCCCGTTTGGGCTATTACGCGGTATAATCACACCATAAAAGGGGTTTAATGTTGCCAGGTTGCAACTGATGTTGCATTATTGTTGCCAACATGATCGCTTCGCCTCAGAAAGAGGGGTTCGATCGAATGGTTGTTCTTGCCCTAACTCAATCTCCTAAGGGTCCAAACAGATTGATGATGGAAATTAACGCGAACACTCAGATGGACGTCGATGTCCTGATCGCGGGCGGAGGCGTAGCAGGCTCGGCCGCCGCTGCAGCGCTTTCCCCACTTGGTCTTAAAATTCTCGTCATTGAACCCAAATACTCCCACGGACGCCGTCTTGCTGGGGAGTTGATCCACCCTCCAGGCATTGACGGACTCAAACAGCTTGGACTTCTCGATGATGAACCCGAAATCGGGTCACCAATCCGCGGCTTCTCAATTTTTCCGTTCAAGGAAGGCTCGGAATACGATGACAGCATCATCCTCCCATACAGCGAAGTCGAAGGACTTGACCATGGGGGCATGGCCATTGAGCATCAATCCCTGAAGGAGCATCTTCTCGAGAAGATCAGGTCATTCGAAGGCATAGATGTCTGGATGGGTGCCCGTGTGATTGCGATTGAACCCGACGCTGAAGGAAAGATTGCAAGCGCCTTAGTGTCCACGGACTCGGGCGACATTCGAATCAACGCCAAACTAATCATCGGTGCTGATGGTCCGATGTCTCAGGTTCGAAAGCTGGCTGGGATCTCCCATGAAACCCACCGTTATTCCGGAATGCTGGGTGTCGAGGTCGATGACCGACACCTGCCAAAATCTGAACACGGCAATATCTTTCTCAATCCTCTGGGCATCTCATACGCCTACAGTGTGACCAAGGGACGCGCTCGCGTAATGTTTGAAGTGCTCCGTGGCGACGACTCCAAGGAATCCGTTCGAGAGCACCTGAAGTCCTTCCCCAAGAAATTCCGAGAAGATATTGAAGCAGCCATGGCGATCGACAAGCCTTTGGCAGCGGCCAATTACCGTATTGTTCCAAAGAGCAACATCAAGATGAATGTTGCCTTACTGGGTGATGCACGGGGGTGCTGTCACCCCCTAACAGCTTCTGGCATCACCACTGCCGTAAAGGATGCGCTCAGTCTCCGCGAAGCACTCATCAAGCATGAACTGGATGTCGATCAAGCTCTTCGTGACTATGCCGTTGCCGCAGGTCGTGTCCAGCTGACCCGACGGACGCTTTCTGAAGAACTCCGAGAAGCTTTCCTGTCTCATACCCCTGAATCTGTCCTGCTGAACCGCTGTATCTTCGAGTACTGGAAAACGAATCCGAAAGGCCGGGCTCACTCTCTGGCATTGCTCTCCACGCTCGACAGTAGCATTGTCTCCATGGGAATGCAGTTCGTCATCGTTGTGCTTCAAGCCTTCCGCTTGCTTCCTAGTGAAATCAGAAAAGGCAGCGGCCTGCGCTGGTTCATTTCTATCCTGAAGCTGGCCCACAAGAGCCTCAGCATCCCCCAGACCGCACTGCAGCACTGGATTCAAGAGCAAAATGCTCTAGCAAAATGATCTTCGAATGCGATCCTGAAAACCCATGCCCAGCATGGGTTTTTTATTCCCCGAAGTTAGCGTCTGTTTTTTCCCTCCAAGGCATGGGATGTGAATTCCCATCGTGACCGAAGGATTATAAAATGCCGCGTCTTAGGTCATCATCGGACAGATCGATAGACCACGATCGAGCAACATGCTTGTATTTAGAACAACTACTCTCCCGCGATAGCATGATGCGACTTTCCTCACTTCTGATCCCCGGCTTTTTTGCCCTGCTTACCGCATTCGCCCCAACGGTGTTCGCCTTGCCAGATTCTGATCTCAGAATTATCCAGGAGGTCAAGGATGAATGGGAAACGGCCTTCTATACACTTCCGCAAGATCAGCAGGAGCCGGTTCTCAAGACTTTGAGCATGAAAGCGGACACGTTGATCCAAAGATTCCCTGATGTGGCTGAGCCGTACCTCGTAGCCGGCCTCATTCAGTGCTCTCTTGCTGCCAATGAAGGTGGATTTAGCGCATTAGGCCGGGTCAAAAAAGCAAGACAGCTTGTGCAGCAGGCCATGAACAAAAACCCTCTCGCCATGGACGGGAGTGGCTACGTCATTCTGGGTAACCTCTACTATCGCCTACCAGGTTGGCCACTTTCTTTTGGTGACAACAAAGTGGCTCGCAGCTATCTTGAGACCGCGATACGCCTTTATCCCGATGGGTTGGATACCAATTATTTTTACGGTGACTTTCTGCTTGACGAGGGCGATGCCACTGCTGCGCTTCCATACCTTGAAAAGGCCGATAAAGCTCCGATCAGAGCGCTTTCACGTTTATCTGATATGAAACTTAAGGAAGAACTAAAAGTTTCTCTAAAAAATGCTCGCGAGGGGAAAGGCGAAAGTCTAGGCTTCTATAATCAGTTCCTTAACGCCATCGGCAAATAAGCAAGACGATTCACCCATGCCTATCACGATCCCCATTTTTATCACCCTGGGACTGCTTCTTGCGTGGGTATGGACCTTCTACGCCATGCAACGCATTGCGATTCGCCAACAAATCGAACCCGTGCCGCCAAACGACTATCCGTCACTTACAGTCATCCGCCCTATCAAGGGAGTTGATAGCGGTCTTCGGGAAAACGTCATCGCCGGATTCGAGGATCAGTATCCGGGTGCGCTTGAGACGCTCTTTGTCTTCGATGATGATGAGGATCCCGCCTTTAGAATCGTGCGCGAGGTCATTCAAGATAGAAAGTCGCAAGGACTTCATGCTGAGGCAGAAATTCTATTTTCGGGCCAGCCCCCGCGCAATAGGACAGGAAAGCTCAATGCCATGATTGAAGCGATGTCGGCCGCCCATCACTCACTCATCGCTTTTGTTGATTCAGATATCCGACAGGCTCCGGGTGATCTCAGTCGTCTGGTCGCAACCCTTCTCGCTGATGAAGGAGCAGGCTCTGCTTTTCCGACGGTCGTTTCCTCGGCCAAACCCCACACCTTGGGGGATGTTGGCTACGCCGTGATGGTCAATGGCCTTTACGAGCCTTCTGCCTTGGCCACCGCGCAACGCGCCAACGGGACCCTGCCCTTCATCATGGGGCATATGATGGTCCTTCGTCGGGATGCGATTGAAGCTATTGGGGGACTTGAGACTGCAGAGGGTCAACTCGTCGATGACATGTATCTGGGCAAGCGGATGGTTGAGGAAGGGTATCGAAACTTACTGTCGCCCAAACCAGTCTCGATCATCCAACAAGACTGTTCTTTCGAGGAGTTTGTGGGGATTCTGATACGTTGGATTGCTTTTTCGATGTCGGGGCTTCCGTTCTGGACAACAAAACTGCCTCATGCCTTGACGGGTTTTGCCCTATGGGGCGGCATTATCGCAACCGGTTATGGCTTCCTTCAGGGATTCCCAGCAGTCAGTGCCTTAGGTCTCGTGACGGCGCTATCCGTGCCCATCACCATCAACAACCTCCATTTCAGGATGTCCAGCCAACCCATTCCGTGGCGATTTGCCTGGGGATCCATGATCATCTGGCTTGCAGCCCCCATGATCTACGCGCAAATATGGATTCGTCGCGAAGTGAACTGGCGAGGTCGTCGCTACCGCCTGAATCTTCAGTCACGCCTGGGCTAAGGCTAGCCCTCCTTCGTCGACTCTGTATCGCCTATTATCTGAATGGCCTGCGTCGGGCAATACCTTGCCGCGGCCCGCGCTTTTTCGATCGTACTGGAATCAGGATAGGCATTCAGAATCGTCAGACGCCCTTGCTCATCCACCCTAAAGAGCTCAGGCGCCTCACCCTGACAGGTTGCATGGCCCTTGCAGAGATCCATGTCCACCACAATCTGGGCACGAGGCGATGGATTTTCTCTGACCTCTGAGGAAGATTCATCTGAGTCCACGAAGACCTCATCGACGATCTCTGACCGCCTCCGATAGCGAATTCTGCAGGGGGAGGCCGGTTCCACAACCATCTTGGTGTAATCATCTCGATAGGTTTCGGGCGCCTCGACCAGCTCAAACTCATAGCGTCTGAGTAAGATGCAGAAAATGGCTTTGATCTGGAAAAGGGCGAACGCATTGCCCGAGCACTTGTGGCGACCGCCACCAAATGCTTGCCAGGCATAGAGGTTCTTGTCTTCACCCCGTTCAGGTGAATATCGATCAGGATCGAATTGCTCAGGATTCGGAAAGAGAGACTCTATACGGTGCGTAATCGCAGGTGCAGCGCAGACAAATTTCCCCGCAGGAATCAGGGTGTCTTCCACCGTAAAGTCTTCGAGAACTTTACGCATCAGGATGATTAACGGGGGATGCAATCTCAAAACCTCCTTGAGAACGCTCTCAAGGTTAGGAATCTGGCGGAGTGACTCGAAGGTAACAAGGCCATCCTTGCCGAACAGCTGGTCCAACTCTTCCACCACTTTCTTCATCCACTCAGGATGTCGCAGGAGCTCGATCAAAACCCAAGCAGTCGTGCCAGAACTGGTGTGATGGCCTGCAAAAATCGTCGCTACCAGCATCCCTGTAATTTCATGCGGGGTAAGCTTTGTGCCATCTTCATAACTTGCGTCAATCAAGGTCTGAAAGACGTTGGGACTTTCTGAGCGCTCCTTTGAACGACGCTCCATGATCTCCGTAACCAACGATTGGAGACGGGCTCGAGCCTTGTCCCTTCGCCTGAAGACAGGTAGTGGCAGATTCGGAAAGACATACGCTATGGGTTGAATCCCACGCTCAAGATCATGATAGATTTCAGCAAATTCCTTGTTGAGCTCATGACGGAACTCAGGGCCCAGCAGACAATGACTGGATGTGTAGATGGTCAACTCTTTTGTAAATTCGAGAAGATCGATTTCACCCTCTTCACCCCAGCCGGTAATGAGTCCTTCGACTTCTTCGACAATGATGTCTGAATAGGTCCTCATCGGCTTATCTCGCAGAGCCGGCATCAACATTTGAAGCTGCTGATTCTTTCGCTTAATGGGCGCGTCAAACACCACACCATGACCAAAAATCGGGGTCATGATCTTGTACGCAGCGCCCTGATCCAGCACCTCATCCGCCGCGCGATAGAACGCCTCTGAGGCCTTATCGCCTGTGAGTAAGACCATATCCTGATGGAACATCTTGAACTCAGCGACATCACCCAACCTTTCACGCAGCCGCATCATAAATTCATGCGGATTTTTACCAAACTCAAGGATGTGGCCAACAAAAGGTTTTGCACCCGGTAGGACCGGAGGGAGTTTGGGTTTCGATTTCGTTACGTTGCTTTCAGACATTAGGCATCAGTTTTTTCTTAGGGATTGAGAATGGCTAGCACCAGATTTATCTTGCAATGATAGCGCAAAGGCCCTTGATATCCTGTGCACATACCCTCACTATGTGAATGAGCTGGAACAGTCTATAATTCCACGCTTACTTTGGGGGTGACATGGCTTCGACGTGGATCGCAAAACCCAAGGTGCATGCCGAGGTGCAGTTTCCCTCGTAAAACTATCTGCAACTAAGTTAGTTGCCAACGACGACAACTACGCTCTGGCCGCTTAAGGCCGGTCTCTGAGCAGGGTCTGCTTATTGGACGCTGTATTTCGGGGATAACTCAAGCATAAGCTCGCGAGGAGGCATGTCCGGGGCCAAATCGCTAAAACATTACGGAATCGCTGCTCTCTTCCCTTCCTGTCGGGAAGTGCTCGGCTAAAAACAATGACACGGATAAGCATGTAGAGCCGAAGGCGGAGGATTTGCGGACGCGGGTTCAATTCCCGCCACCTCCACCACCTAAGTTATTGATTTATAAGGGTTTTTTTATAAATCAGCCGTTCCAGGACTCCCCATAAAGACCTTTATGGGGTTCCGCTTTTCAGCATCGAATAAATTCTCCAGATCTCATCTCTCGCGCGAATGATCTAAAGCGTGGAGTCCAGCGCGAACATCTTTATTTGGAAGAATCCCAATTACTCAATGGTCCGGACTTTTAGGCTTCAATCACCTAAACGTCGAACCGCACGGTGACAGACCTTTAGGAAGGCTCCAACGGCGGCTTACCCCTGAACGTAGCCTTAGCTATTGCAGCAATACCAACGGCCGGTGATACGGATCGTTCGCCGACCCTCCATTCGGCATGATCAAAAAAGTCCTGGGTCAGCTCCGGCGCATCATCAGAATCTACCCAATCTGTTTTCGAATCTAGCGATTTCCCGTTCATTTGCTTTACTCATCCCGTTGGTTCGGCGTGTTTCGTCAGGAGGGGGCAATACCACTGTAAGAGTGGGAAGATTGTTGTTTACCCATCCTTTAGGTCCCCGTTTTGCAAGAAACAATCAATCTTTACGCCTTTTTTATGCGATCAAGGATAAATTTCCAGACGCATAAGTCATTGGGAGAACGATTCTTCATGTCTTTGAAGGAAGATTGACCATCCAATATTTATGAGGCCTTTTGCAATAAATGTGTGCTTGATGGCCTTGAGAAGCCTCTTCCAACTCCAAGCTTTGTTGAGAAATCTGATGATAATCAGGCTAATAGCGATACTTGCATTGAGCTTCTCGTTGCCCATCGTAGCCTACGCCGATGTAGCCCACCCCGCAAAGCCTCTAGACCTGACCTCCTCTTGGGCGGGTTATCTTTCGCTATTCGTGATCTTCCTAGCTTATGCCACAGCGATGTTCGAGGACATGACGCTCCTACGAAAATCAAAGCCCATGTTGTTTGGTGCAACCATCATCTGGGTCGCCATTCTGGTTGTTTACCAGCAGCATGGTGATACCACTCTGGCGACCAAAGCCTTTAAGGAGAATCTGCAGTCCTATATCGAGCTTCTTTTGTTCATCATGGTATCCATGACGTATTTGAACGTTTTGGAGGATATGAACGTTTTTGATGCGCTTCGCTTGAGGCTCATGAAAATGAATCTCGGCTACAAATCGCTGTTCTGGATCACCGGATTCTTGGTCTTTTTCCTATCAAGCGTAGTTAACGGCCTGACGTCCGGACTACTGGTCGGTTCCATTGCTATTGCGGTGGGTCGCACAAATGCAAAGTTCGTTTCCGTGGCGTGTGTGAACATTGTGGTGGCTTGCAATGCTGGTGGATCCTTCAGTCCTCTGGGTGGTATTTCCACTCTCTTTGTCTGGCAGGATGGCGTTCTTAAGTTCACCGACTTCTTCACCCTTTTCCTGCCCTGTTTGGCCAATTTCCTGGTTCCGGCATTCGTCATGAGTTTTTGGGTGCCGAAGGGAGTGCCGTCGATCGATATAAAAGTCATCGACCTGCCAAGAGGAACAAAGCGCATGGTTTTTCTTTTTGGCCTGACCATTACGTTCGCCGTAGTCTTCAATATGTGGCTGGATCTTCCCCCTGCTGCAGGCATGATGGCAGGCCTGACCCTCCTCCAGTTCTTCAGTTATTTCCTGATGAAAACCGAGTCCGGACACTTGGATCAACGTCTTCTGGATGGGTCGGAAGCTATTCTTGAAATCGCTAAACAGACACAGAGAGAGAAGAGTTACGCCATCTTTGAAAAGATTGGCCGTCTTGAGTGGGATACCTTGCTCTTTTTCTATGGTGCGATGATGGGGATCGGTGGCCTGGGCTTTATTGGATATCTGGACGCCGTCTCTTCTTGGCTCTATGGCGGGCACAGTCCCACGATGGCTAATATCATGATTGGGCTTTCATCCGCCTTCGTCGATAACGGCACCCTGATGTTTGCGATTCTCAACATGCACCCCGATATTACTCAGGGGCAATGGCTACTTCTCACCCTGACTCTGGGTGTGGGTGGAAGTTTGCTTGCCATTGGGTCAGCACCAGGCATAGGGCTTTTAGGAATCAGCAAAGGGAATTACACCTTTGGCTCACATCTGCGGTGGTTCCCCGTGATTCTTTTGGGCTACTTTGCCTCGATTGGGGTTCATTTTCTTGTGAATGCAAGCTTCTTCTGAGAAGTTAACGGCGTCCTCAAGGCAACTCACTCACCGGCTGAACACTAGCCCAACCTCATTCAGCTTGAAGAAGCCGGTAACCTACTCCGACCTCTGTCTGGAGATGCCTTGGACGGGCAGGATCCTCCTCCAGCTTATGGCGAAGTTGTCCCATGTAAATGCGCAGGTATTGAATATCATCGCCATGCCCCGGTCCCCAGACTTGACGCAGCAAGTTGCGATGCGTGACGACAACGCCTGCATTCTTGACCAAAACAGCCAGTAAACGGTATTCGATTGGCGTCAAATGAACTTCTTCACCGTTTCGAGTTACCCTGCGGTTTGCAAAATCAACATTTAACCCCTCGGAACGGTAGACAGGCTGAAGGTCGAGAGCGTTCCTTCGCCGTCTCAATAGTGCTCTAACACGGGCTTCCAGTTCACCCACACCAAAGGGCTTCGTTAGGTAATCGTCGGCTCCGGCATCTAGCGCAATAATTTTATCGCTCTCCTGCGTTCGGGCTGACAGTATCAAGATCGGGGTCGCGGAAAATGTTCGGATCTCACCGACCACCTCGATGCCATCCATGTCAGGTAGACCGAGATCCAGGATCACCAGATCGGGTCTGGCATCATCTGCCTTCGCGATTCCATCCCTACCACAGCCGGTTTCCAGTATTTTCCATCCATGGGAACTGAGGCTACTGTTGAGGATGCGACGAGTCTGATTGTCGTCCTCAATGAGGAGAATGGTTTCAGCGGGTAATAGGGCAATGGGAGGGACCACTTTAATTTCGCTCTTTATGGAAGTTCCGAGTGGACTTTGTAAGGAGGGATCACGAAAAAGAAGACCGATCCCACCTTGGGTGCCGGACGAACATCCAGTTGCCCTCCATGCATCTCCATAATGGTGCGGCACAAAGAGAGTCCTAAGCCAACGCCAGTCGTCGTGCTCTCAGGATCCAGACGCGTGAACTTCTTAAAAATCCGCGCTCTTTCATCAGGTGTAATTCCAGGCCCTTCATCGATGATTTCTACAATCAGGCTACCGTCATCCTGAAGGTGAGCTGATAATTCGATCGGCGAACCAATGGGGCAATACTTCGTGGCATTCTCAAGCAAATTAACGAGAACCTGCTGTATCAAGACTGCATCAATCCAGATAAGGGGAAGATTCGGAGCAATCGATAGCGTAAGGTTCCACTCCTGCAATGCGTCACTAAGGCGCGCGAGGCTACTGCCAATGATCTCTTCGAGGTCATTCCATTCGAGATTGAGCTTTATGTCGCCATGCGTGAGTCTCGCCATTTCCAGAACCTTATTCATCACATCTGCCATGTGACGGGCTTCATCCTGAATTTGCTGGGTCAGTTCATCCTTGCTGTCCTCGGAAAGCACCAATTTACTTTGTGCGAGTGCGCTTGCAGCCCCAAGAATACGCGTGAGAGGTGTTCTCAGGTCATGGGATATTCCGCTTAGGAGAGAATTCCGGATAGATTCCGTTTCTACCTGTATCTGCACCTTTCTTTTCTCTTCTGCGAGCTTGAGTCGTTCCACATGGTGACTCACTTGTTTCTGGAATAGAGCCAAGAAACTTTTGTCCTCAGGGTCAAGAGTTGCAGGAGTGAATCCCGGTTCAGTGATCAGAACGCACAGGACGCTATGACCACTCATCAAAAGCGTGTGCCTGGCACCGTATTCGTCGACACAGGATAAGTCTGACTTAGTTGATCCCTTCAAAAGCTGCTCCGCAATCCTCGTATCCCATGAAAACGGCCGCATTCTTTTGTCGGTTACGGGCTCCGCTTCCGTCCTATCCTCGGGATCACCAAACATCAAGAGAACAATGTTTCTGTTGAAACCAGTACGAAAGTGTCTGGGAACCAGCTCAACAGCTTCCCCGATGGACTGGGCATTAGAAAAATCTTCCGTCAGTTGATACAGCACCATGGCCTGGTGTTGTCTTCGGTCCGCAATCGCTGCTTGCTCACGTAGCTTTCCGGCAAGCCCGCTGGTTACTGTTGCAACGGTCAACATGACCATCAATCCCAGCAGATTTTGTAAGTCGCTTATGGCTAGAGAAAAGATGGGTGGGGCGAAGAAAAAGGCAAATGCGGGTGCACTTAGGACAGCTGCCAAAACTGATGGACCAAGTCCAACACGGTAAGCAACCAAGAAGACGCCAAGAAGATAGGCCAAAAGTATGCTGGGAGCTCCCACAACAAATCTGAGGGGCCAAACCAAGGCTGTTGCCACAGCCACAGACAAAAGTCCCAAGCTATATCTCAAAAGAGTCGAGGAAGTCTTCATGATTTCAGGCCATCAGGAATCAATTTGCTTTGAGGAAGCGCATGGTGAGAAAACAGTCCTCTGAAGGATTCATCAGACGAGATTATCCGGTTACCCAAAAAAAGGCATAAACAAACCAACCGAATTGAACCGCCCCGGGTTTTCCGGAGGCTCCATGCTCTAAACATCTCTATCAAGTCACCACCACAATTCAATATGCATCACGTTCAACCATCATGACCAGTCAGCTTCCGGCACCACCACATTGGAGATCCAACGCTGGCAGACGCCATCTTGGATCGACTGATCCACAACTCACACCGCATGCAACTGGATGGTCCATCCATGAGGCGGAAAACACAGCCATCGATTGACGAAACCCGGAGGGAAAATTAGCCTCCAAAAAATCCTGCGTCGCTACGCTCCGACCGCCCGGCCGAATCATGTGGAATACGCGGATATCCATAGCGGCCATGATGTTCTATGCTTATCAAACAATTATTGAGGGTAGAAGACCACTCATGAAGCCATCCGTGATTCTGGAAATGAAGAGAAATAGCGTGCGTGAGATGGTTGCACGGTATCGCACTGCAAACCCACGCATTTTCGGTTCCGTGCTCCACGGTACCGACCAAGACGGTAGCGATCTGGATATTCTGGTTGATGCCTTACCGGGAGCAACCTTGTTGGACCTTGGAGATTTGCAAGAAGAACTCAGTATCCTGCTTGGAGTAGATGTAGATCTTTTGACACCCGGGGACCTACCCCCAAAAATCAGGTCGCAGATACTCTCTGAAGCGCAGCCGGTATGAACGAAAATCGGCTCCCCGACTATCTCGATCACATCCAACAGGCTGCGATCGACGCAAGGACCTTTGTTGAGGGGCTTACGAAAGATGAATTCCTCATCAACAAATGTGTTCAGCAAGCCGTCATCATGAGTCTGATCATCATCGGAGAGGCAACGACCAAGGTAATGGATCGATATCCAGAATTTGGTCCTTCCAACCCAGAGGTTGCTTGGCGCAGCATGCGAAACATGAGGAATCGGATGGCTCACGGCTATTTCGAAATCGACCTCGACGTTGTCTGGGAAACAGTTGATGTTTGGATTCCAGACTTGCTGGAAAAACTTTCTCTAGTACGTCAACGGTCGATGGTTTAGATCTCTTATGTCATCTTTCACGAGGTATCGCGGTAAACGATGTTGGCATCAGAAAATGGGCACGGCCCCAAGGAAGAGACCCTTCTAAGATCCATCAGGACGCAGCGATACTATCCGGCTTGGCCTAATTGAGAAATCTGAGACTGCCTCTCACAGGTGCCCTTTTCATGATATCCATGTAGACATGCATCTGGGTCTAAGGGCTGCCTGAAGCCTTCAGTCCGACAGCTCAATTAGGATTCGATGGCATTCCAATATCGGACTGAGTGCTCTTTGGACAGAACTGCAACTGAACGCTCTGGAACGATTCTGAACGTCCTCGCCTACAAAAAAATCTGGGGGCAACTTTGGGGGCAACTATTTTTTTGGCGTTTTTATGTCATTGTTTATAAATGACTTTTTAGTCCAGTTCGGTGGACGCCACCTCCATATCCTATGTTATTGATTTATAAAGACATTTTATAAATCATTCGTTCAAGGACTCCCCATGAAGACCTTCATGGGGTTCCTCTTCTCCATCTATATCGATTCTCTAAATCGGGACAGGCATCATTTTGTCCGAACGGATGCTGACATAACGCAGTTCTTTATCCATAGGGGCTAGATCTTTACACCCCAAATGAACCCGGTTCCTATTTTCTGGCCAAGACATAGTCATAGACCTAGGTGTTGCCACTCCACCACTGCGATCCCCTGCTGCCGTTGCCACAGCGTGTTGCTGTCAAGGGAGGTTTACTTCCTGCAACCCTGGAGTCCGTGCGTAATGGTTCATGAGTTACTCTCAGTCCGTTTCATGTTCCCACCTGCGAAACGCCAGCACGGCATTCAACCCCCCGAAAGCGAACGAGTTTGACACGGCACAGCGGATATCTGCCCGACGCGCCTGGTTCGGGACCAAATCCAGGTCACAGGCCGGATCGGCCTCGGTAAAATTCGCCGTCGGCGGGACTACGCCGTTCTGAAGGGAAAGTGCCACCGCAACGCTTTCCAGAGCGCCCGCCGCCCCCAGGGCATGACCATGCATGGACTTGGTGGAACTAATCAGCAATTTATCGGCGTGTCGGCCGAATACCTTGCGGATGCTGACGGTCTCCGTAAGGTCATTGACCATCGTCCCGGTGCCGTGCGCGTTGATGTAATCGATATCTTCCGGGCACATACCCGCGTCGTGCAGGGCTGCCTGCATGGCGCGGGCGGCTCCGTCACTGCACGGTTGGATGACATGGGCGGCGTCGGCCGACATCCCGAAGCCGGCAAGCTCCGCATAAATGCGGGCGCCGCGCGCTCGGGCGTGCTTTAGGGACTCCAAGATCAGAACCCCGGCCCCCTCGCCAAGGATGATTCCGTTTCGGTCCCGGGAGAAGGGCCGGCATAGATCGGGTGAAACGACTCTCAGCGCTTCCCAGGCCTTAAGATTTCCGAAACTCAAGGGGGCTTCGCTGCCACCCACGATGGCTCCATCGATGACGCCGCTCCGAATGAGCCAGAAGCCTTGCCCGATGGCATGATTCGCCGAGGAACAGGCGGTGCTGACGGCATAGCAGGGTCCGGTAATCCCGAGATCGGTTGCAATATGGCTGGCCCCAGCATTGGCCATCACCCGCGGTATGGTCAGAGGGTGGACCCGCGGCTTATGGTGGCGATAGAGTTCCACGAAGCCGTCGTCAATTGTGGCCTGTCCGCCTCCACTGGAACCCATCACGACACCGAAGCGATTTCTCTTTTCGTCTGTCCAGTCGTGAATGTTTGCATCCCTCACCGCTTCCCGGGCCGCAATCAAGGCTAACTGAGCAAAGCGGTCCATGTATTCGAGTTGTTTGTTCTCCAGATAATGGCGCGGATCGAAATCGCCAATCTGGGCGACAATCTTGAAACGAAGGGAATTCGGGTCGATGGTCTTAATGGGAGCGAAACCGTTCCTGCCTTGGCAAAGCGCATTCCAAAAGGAAGAGCGGTCATTGCCGATCGCCGAGAGGATACCCAGGCCCGTCACTACCACTTTGGATTGAGACAACGCGCATGCTCCTTTGATCAGGCCGGCGGGGCCATGATTTTTTCGAGCATTTCGACAATTTGGCCGATATTTTTCACGCCAATGAACCCGTGGTCGGCAATTTCGATGCCGAATTCGTCCTCAATATCAAAGGTCATGGTCACGGCATCCACCGAGTCAAACCCCAGTTCCTCAAACGTGGTCTCAAGGGTAATGTTTTCCTCGGGTTTTTCCGCCGACTTGCGGATGATCGCAATGACCCGCTCCGCCAATTCCTTTTCGGGGTCTGTCTGCTGAGTACTTGACATAATTTCTCCTGTCAGAAAGTCACCCGCGGGGGCCTCGAACGCTGCGAGGCAGGCGAGCAGGGTTAGGGAATGGATGCAAAACCTGTTGCGTTCAAACGCCTGACGATGCCCCGGGATAAAATTGGCGCGACAGCCAGGACCCTCACGCCCAGATTGACCAATAGTGGCCGGCGCAGCCAACGGGTAAGCATGGCGCAGGTTCGCTGCCGTTCGCGCACCTCGGTGTCATAGGTTTCGCACCAGCGGGTCGTCATGGCCTGGCCATCGTCCAGGCTTGGTGCGGAACCCGCTTGGGCCGCCGCCGCCCGTCCGCCGAGCAAAGCCCAGGCCATGCCTTCCCCTGTAAAAGGCTCCCAATAACCCGCCGCATCACCAACTAGTAACACTCGTTCATTGGCGACCGGAGACCGGAAAGTACTCAGGCTTGGCGTGCCTTGCAATCGCGCGGTCGCCAGTCCGGACGGTATTGGCCAACCCACGCCGGCGAGCACCCGTCCGATGGCGTCGGCCGGTGAGCCCACCCGATGAAGCCAACGTGGGTCGAGAGCGCCGGCGAGATTCAGCAAGCCATCCTCAACCCGCACCAGGCCGACGTAGCCATGCCGGTGAGTCGCCATGTGAATGACGCCCGCTGGATATCCTTCCTGCTCGTCGACGATCGCCCCCAGGCCGATGAAGGCATCGTGCCCGGTGACGCTAGCAATCGTCGGCAATCCCCCGGTAAACTTACCCCGCAGGCCATCGGCAGCGATAACCAGCCGGGTCCTGGCCTCTCCGCGGTCATGTCCGCTCTTCAGCTGTAAAATCCGATGGTTTGATGAAAGGCCTGCGTCAAGCGCCAGGGTTCGCGGAAGGAACTGGGCGCCAGCCCCGATCGCCGCGCGAACCAGTCCGGCGTCCAGTATGCGCCGCGAGAGCGCCATGCCGCCCGGCAATTCGATAACGGCTTCAGTGCGCTTGGAAGCCAAGCGCAAACGGTTCACCGGCAGTGCGCCCAGTTCCGCCGGCAGCGCATCCAGCCCCAACTCTGCCAACTGGGCCAATGCAGCCTGATTCAGGCACCCGCCACACACCTTGGCGCGGGGGAATTCCTTTCTATCCAGCAACAGCGTTTCCAATCCTTTCCTCGCGCAGGCGAGTGCGGCAGCAGCACCAGCCGGGCCGGCGCCGATGACAATCACATCCCAAGAGTGCATGACCGCAGCGGAAAAATCCAGCGAGGCTTCGATCAGTTCTTCAGCCATGTCAGTCTGTATCGACAGGGAAAACTTCGCTGAATTTGTACGCTGGCCAGTCCCGCACGGAGAGCCAACCGATCAATCTCTTCCAACGTAAAGGCAGCCCGCACCGAGCGAATGCTGTCCCGATGGACTACCGGCGACCAGCTCAACAGGTGGGCTCCGAGCCAGACGAGGGCCAGATTGATCGATGAACGCTCCAGATCGTTGATGATGATTCCGCGCCGGGCAGCTTTCGACATCTTCGCCAACAACCCGCACACGTCATCATCAGCCAGGTGATGGAGGAAGAGGGAGCAACTGATGAAGTCATAGCCGCTAGGGATCGGCTCTTCGAGTGCATCTAACCGCAACCACTCTACATCGACCCCGGCGCGGTTCGCCCGTTCCCTGGCATAAGACAGTGCGACCGGGCTGCAATCAGCACCGGCTAAATTCAGATTCAGGCCTCTTTGCCGAGCCTTTAAGGCCAACTTGATCGGGATGTCGCCACCCCCAGTTGCGATGTCCAGAAAACTCACAACCCCGGGTTTCCTGTCGATTCCGGCGATCTTGAGGCCTCCCCAGATCGATGATGCGGCGTGGCTGATCCAATTCAGTCGCGCCAATCCGCTAAGAGCACGTTCGTGCTCGCCCCTCGAAATCGATGGATCATCCATTTCCTCTGGTTCCAGTACCCGATTTTTGAGGCCGTTCATGGGCTGATCAGCTTACCGACTGGACAAAGGGAAATCGTGTCTGAATTTAGGCGGGTTGGGCGCAAGGATTCACGCCCTCCTGAGCAAATACGCATGTGCCGAAAGGCCGGCGCCGTAGGCGATCATGACACACCAGTCGCCAGGTTTTACGCCATTTTTTTGGATTTCATCCATTACAAACCAGACCGTCGGGGAGGACATATTGCCGAACTCAGACAGAATGGTACGCGTCGGCCGGATTTTTTCATCAGAAATGCCGATCTCGGCCCTTACCGCATTGATGATGTTTTCGCCCCCGGTGTGGAGCGCCCAGTGATCGATGTCGGAAACCGAGAGATCCTGCTCCTTTAGGACATCGGTCACCACGCCGGCAGCCGCCTTTCTGACAATATCCGGAAGTTTGAGTGAGAGTTGGTTATGAAGTTGTCCTCGCTTGTGGACATAACGGATGGTTTCCCTTTGCTCGGGAACAAAGCGGCTTGCCGACGCTATCAGTTCCCACCCCTGCGGCCGGTCCCAGATCACCGCGGCAGCCGCGCCGTCGCCAAAAAGGGCATTGGACAGAATGAGGCTCAGGTCATTGTCCCATTGCAGCGTCGCGCTACAAATTTCGACGGACACACTGAGCACCACACCATCATTGCTAGTAATCAGTGATTCGGCCACCTGAAGGTTGGGAATGGCCCCCCCGCAGCCGCTGCCTACCAGATCGTAGGCTCGAATATTGCGGGGTAAACCTAGCCGTTCAATCAGGTAAGTCGAGACGCCGGGGCAGATATAGCCGGTGCATGTATTCAATACGATGCCGGAAACGTCATTTACCCCGAGATTGACTTGCTCCAGTGCACGAATTGCTGCATCTGCCGCCAGTTCGATTGATCTTTCCGTAAACCGGGCAACTCGGCGATCCGGATCCTCGTCCACCAGTTCCACCGGATCATCAATGGCGTAATGTCGCTTACGAATGCTCGGATGTGAGAAAAAGGTATGCACGAAGTGCATACTGCGCTTATCCAACCTGCCGCTGAAGTGTCGCTTCACGAACTCCTCTGCGAAGGCCTGGTCCGCCGAGTAAGGTGGAGACGTCACAGCAAGAGACGCGATGTGTGGATTGCCGATCATGCTGACTCTAGACTCCCGCACGCTGATTTATCGTTCGTTCGTGTCGTTTTGTTCCAGCAAACCCTGTTGTCCTATTGGATGCTCTGGTGCGCCTATCGAATTAAAATGATACCTAAGAATTTCGATCATTATTGACCCTTTTAGTGGATTGGCTGGATTGGGGCGAGAATAGATGGTGATATTGATGCTTGGATCATCCTCTGGATCGCATTTTCGTCGCGAACACATCTGTGGGGTTGCTTGGAGCCACTCCAACTGCAGCGGAAATCCAAGCGCGTTTTATGGGACTTTTACTCCTTTAGCGACATCCCAGATATCACCCTCCGCAGCAATAAAGCATTCATAGTCTGCCTCTAGAGAAACCATTATTCTTTTCGCTTCCAGCAGCATCAAATCGAGTTGGTCGTCTTCATGCTCCGGATCATGATGAAATAGAAAAAGCTTCTTAACTTTGGCTTGATGCGCAAGATTTACCACTTGCGCCACACTAGAATGCCCCCAGCTCACTTTTGATTTATATTCTTCATCAAAATAGGTTGTATCATGAATAAGAAAATCAACACCCTGAATAAAGTCTGCTAAATTCGCTTTGAAGCCATCGTCAACTTCGGCATCACCCAGTTCATTATCTGTTATATATGCTAGCGACTTTTCCTCATGATCAACCCTGTAACCAAGACAGTATCCGGGATGCTTTAAGTGGAATGCGCTAATAGATACGCCCTCAAAAATATGCCTACCTTCCCCAATGTCTGAGTAACTTACATCTGCTTGGAAAGCATCAACAGTAATCGGAAAATAGGTACCATCCATCTGACCATCAATTAGATCTCGAAAGGATCTCTCACCTTGGGCAGGCCCCATTAATGCAATCTTATTTCCCGGAATGTAGATTGGTGCAAAGAAAGGAAGACAGTTTAGATGATCCCAGTGTGGATGAGAAATAAATATATATCCGTTGAACTTGCCGCCCACAGTGCGGAGTAGGTGTTTCGAATATTTTCTAAGACCAGTCCCAGCATCAAAAATGAAGTGGATATCGTCACCAATAGTGACACCTAGACATGAAGTATTTCCGCCGTATCTTAGTGTGTTCTCACCAGAAAGTGGAAGAGTGCCTCTTGCACCCCAGAATGTCGCCTCAAATCTGTCAGCCTTCGTCAGGTTTACCACAATTTTATCCTGAATTTAAAATCGTTAATATCCAAGCTAGATCATGCAGCCAGTTGATCTCTGGCGTGTTTTATAAATTTTTTGTATAGGCCAGAACAAAGCTCGTTTTGAGAAGACAGTTGCAGAGTGAATTATTTATGGAAATGATTTTAAAGAAATTACCACTTGACTTCGCAGCCACCCTCACCCACCAATTTGGATAGCTCATCATAGTTTTTCATATCGTTTACAGCTAGATCTGATACTGTAAAGACTGGTTGCTCTGAACCCTGCCCCTTTAATAGGAATGAGCCTGCATTCAAAAAGTCCCAAGGTTCTTTGCAAGCGTCCTTAACAGACTCACTCAGAGCAATACATTTCCCGATTTCTCGCGTCAGGCTTTCCAGCCTTGCAGCAAGATTTACAATGTCACCTAGCACGGTGTAATCCATCTTGATTGAGGATCCGATATTACCCTCAATGACCATTCCCTTACTGATTCCAAACCCACAGTAGAGAAATCTCTGTAAACGACATTCATCTACCGAGGATTCCCGTATTCTTTTGATCTGCACAATAGTCTCAACACATGACCTTATGGCATCATCCGCCCGATCGGCAGGAAAGTGGGCAACAACACAGTCACCGACATATTTTGTAACCTGACCACCTCTTCTAGAAATTTCTTTAGAAGAAATATCCAAGAATAAGTTGACAATATTTGCCACCTCTTCAACTGGAAATAATCCAGACAGATAGGAGAATGCAACTATATCACCGAATACTATAACCTGCTCTGTTTTATTGACTGGTACTGTTAAAGGATTTACACCTTCCATCATGAACTTTAGAACCGCTGGTTGCGTATATCTCTCAATGACTCTATGGGAATCAGTAATATTCTCCAGCATGATTCTGATAGCCTGCATAAGCATGTCGCTCATG
Organism: Pseudomonadota bacterium; assembly: GCA_041178325.1. Lineage (GTDB taxonomy): Bacteria > Pseudomonadota > Gammaproteobacteria > Methylococcales > Methylococcaceae > UBA6136. Next base: position 1,641 of record JBEGVN010000088.1, on the reverse strand, counting down.
CCATCGAGGCGAACAGTATTCATTGACCAATTACCGAAGAGGCGATCGGTAACATTATTCTCTGCCTTTAATATTAGAAGGCCTTTATGTCTCGGATCTTTCTTGATGCGATCCATAACGCCAGCAACATCAACCTCATTGCCTTCAAGAATCTGAAAAAAGAACTCATTTGCGGACAATAAAACACCTGTGACACCAACCTTCGCATTATTTAAGGTTGATTTACGTCCAATAGCCTCTACCTCCTCATCACTTAGTTTTCGTGTCGTAGTACTGATGTACATTATTCTTTTCATTATCCGACTCTCTTGCCTTTTATATGTGATAGAAGCAATTAAAAGTTTATAATCCTTCAGACTCCACGGTAAAATTCAACACACAACTCTATGGCCGTCACTGTTGACTAGAAACGTAAAAATAGCAACAAATTGATTTCAGGAGTCATTCTCTCCATCTGTGGTTGGCCATTAAAACGCGTCATTCAGGTGGTTAGATGGACATAGATCCCTCGTGGGGCTTCTTTTGAGGGGGAATAGAGAGTTCAGCGGAGGTAAAAGTCACGAGACCCCCGGGGAGCAGGCGGACTGCCAAAAAACACGAACTGCAATGAAGAGAGCAATCGCTCACATCAAGACCATGCTCGGCGAATCAAAGGCTGAAGATACTTTACGTTTTTATTAGCCGAAGGCTATGAGGTTTCGTTCTTCCGCCCCTAAAAATACGTCAGTTTAGGTATCGAGAAACACACAGGAAGTCTTCAGAATTCGCCGGCTCCCATTTCGATACGGGAGATAAAAAGAAGAAGAAATGGCTTTATAGCTCTGATGGATTGCACTCATCCGGTGGGCGGAGAATAAAAAAGGGGTCTGGATTCCAGCCTCGATAAGGGTTCGCCGGGCACTTCCACTCACGTCAGATTCCATTTCCCTCAAAGGGCTTACTGCCAAGTCCCCCTCTGACCAACATCCACGTCAGGCTACCGCAGTATTTACCCCATTTCGAATAAACCCAGAGAGCCAACTAAAGGCCTCGGCCGAACCCAGTGCATAGGGGTTGTCGAAGGTGCTACCCCCCTCCTTTGCACGCATCATTCCCTGATGCCATGCCAATTCGTTGATCCTGACAATTACGGCATCGTCGGTCATTGATGTCATTGCATTTTTACTAAATAAGTTCACAGGCATTGAGCTTAATGGGTGACCTGCACAATATCCCCCGGTTTACATTTGCTAGACCACGGGGTTTGGATAAAGTTGTGTTGCTAGCGGATAAGTTAGCACCACCATGGAACTCTGGGCAGACCAGAACCCCAAGGACAGCACCTTATCGGTTCCGAAATGATTTAGAAGCGGCTCATGCGAGCAAGAGCATCCTGCTTGGCACCCTCAAGGGTTTCAAAGCGAATGCCGGTCTCAAAGACCCGATCGTCAAGATCGTAAAGGTGATAGTTGAAGCATTCACGAAGGTCGTAATTTGCCTCGTTGGCAGGAGGAGATGCGACGTCAAAAGAAACCAGGAAATCCTTTCCAATACGGTAAATCTTGTGGACCCGAATGTCGGTCCCACGATCAAGGAAATCGAACTGTTTCAAGGCGTCCTTCATCTTCATTCTCGCAGCTTAAGAAGACGCAAATCGTAATC
>JBEGVN010000087.1:0-4598 GCA_041178325.1 Pseudomonadota bacterium | reverse complement strand
GATACCAGGGTGAATCATCACGGCCCGCCAACCAACGCCAGCAGGTATCAAAACGATTCAAGAGCCACACGGGCTTTCCGAGAGCAGCCGCCAAATGAGCCGTCGACGTATCCACAGAGATCACAAGGTCGAGCGCACTCAAAATCACGGCGGTGTCAGCAAAATCCTGCAATCGGTCAGCGACATCTCTGATTTCAGGACCGTTCCAGCCCCTTTGCTGAGCTAGCCTGAGCTGGGATTCCGCTGGCTCGCCCTTTTGTAGGCTAAAGAAGGTCACGCCATCGCTTCTCAGTACACCAAGGTCCATAAGATCGATATTCCGGCGGGCGTTGACCGCCCGATTCATTTTCAAACCACCCGACCATACCAATCCAACCTTGAGCCCTGAAGCGTTCTCTAACAGATCGCCAAATTGAGCAAGTGCTCGAGGCTGTGCGCACAAATAGGGCCTCTGGCCAGGAATGGTGTCCAGCGTGGTTGAAAAAGCCAATGGCAGGCTCATGAGCGGGCAATGGGCATCCACGACCCCTCTCTCATCAACAGATGTGATGACTTTGGCTTCAGGAAAGGAATCCGCCATCAAGCGCTTTAGCGCGGGCGCGACTTCAAAAACAACATCCGCGCCCAAACCCACAAGCTCAGGAATGTATCTCGAGAATTGCAACGCATCGCCAAAACCTTGTTCCGGCCAAATGAGTATTCGCTTTCCCTGAAGCGATTCCTGACCCAACCAAAGTGGCGCCTCCGGAATCCTTTCAGGTCCCTTTTCTTCTCGCATCGATTTGGTTTGCCACCGCCACTCAAAGAGTGGCCACCCCTTTGAGTAGTCCCCTCTTAAAAGACATAAATGGGCTTTGTTGTACTTGAATCCTGCATCGTCAGGACTCATTTGAATCGCTTCATCGAAACAGGCCGATGCGGCATCGAACTGCAGCGACTCCAGAAGGATTAACCCTTTCCCTGAGAGCGCATCCGGGAGTTGAGGCATCAGATGAAGCGCCTGGTTATAGAGGCGCAGGGCCGACGACGCGTTGTTTTGCTGCTTGAAGGTGTTCCCAAGATTCACATAGGCCTTGTAAGTCGACGGGTCCAGTATGAGGGCAGCTTGACTATCCCGGGCTGACTCAGCCAATTTATTTTTGTCAAAGTTGATACTGCCTCGATTGAGGTAGGCCAAAGGTTGACCAGGCATCAACGTAATCACTCGAGAATAACTGATCCAGGAATTTGCCAGATCCTGAAAACCCTGAAGAGACAGACCCAGGTTGTAGTAGGCATCAGAAAGTCCGGGGTCGAGCACAATCATGCAGCGACCATCTGATATTGCATGCTCATTCCGCTTCAGCTGCAGGGCCAATGAACAACGATTCATTCGTGCCGAAATATTCGTCGGAGCCAATTGCAAAACGCGACCATACCGCGTGATGGCAGATTCAAGGTGTCCGAGTTCCTGATCACAGGATGCGAGGTAAAGAAAATCAGTGGCATTAGAAGGCTCGAGCGTGAGGACGGTTCGAAAAATAACCGAAGCCTTCTCAAACTCACCGCGCTCGTGCCAGGCGCCCCCCAACTGAAAGCGGCGTGCCGCATCTTCGGGTTGTAAATGAACTCGATACCGACTGAGCCTGATCAACCACTCCCACTCACCATTGGGGCCTGAATGATCCATGCCCTGTTCATAGAACACCTTATTTTCGGGTTCCAACGAAATGGCATTGCTAAATGCCCGAAGCGCCCTTTGAGTATCCCCGTTTTTTGACAAAGCCAATCCCAGATTGGCCCATGTCACTGACTGTTGATGGTCAAGGGTAAGAGAGCGCTTAAGGCATTGTGGCCCTTTGTTGCCGGCCCCACCCTCAATGTGGCTGAGACCCTTAAGCGCCCATACTGCAACAGATGACGGCTGGTAAATCAGTAACTGCCGATATCCAAGCCTCGCCTCCTTCAGCAAGCCCACCTGATGCTGCGCAAGGGACCGATTGAAAATTTCTTTAAGATCCATACGCGATAGGGCCAAATCCTAAGCCTCATTGACGTTGAGGAAAAATCGCACCATGAGCACCCCCTAACCCTTGGCATTGGGCTTGACGGGGCCCCGCCCCACACCCGCCAAAGCCATTCTAGAGCTTTCGCCGAAGGGATGGCATGGCGTCAATCAAGCGCCGGGTTACTGAATGCTGAGGCGTCAGCAACACCTCACGCGTCGCTCCCATTTCGACGAAACGACCCTCATGCATCACGGCCACGCGCTCGGCCATTTGCGCTACTACCCCAAGGTCATGGGTGATGAAAAGGTAGCTCAGACCAAAGCGATCCCGAAGCGATTGGAGCAAGTCCAGGACTTGCGCCTGAACCGTGACGTCCAGGGCACTGGTGGGTTCATCGAGGATGAGGACCTTGGGCCTCAGCAACAGCGATCTTGCGATACAGAGCCTTTGCCTTTGCCCCCCTGAAAATTCATGGGGATAGCGCTCCAGCGCCGAGTCCTCCAGTCCCACCGCCTCCAGACATTCCCAAATCCTTTGGTTTCGAACATCCTTTGAGAGCTCAGGCAAAAGAGCCCGGAGTCCTTCTTCCAGAATGCTGCTAACCACCATTCGGGGATTCATGGATGCATAGGGATCTTGAAAAACGACCTGAATGGCCGGATGACGATCAAGGCGTCCCTTGCGTTGCCCCAAGGAGACCCCATCCACCTGGATCTGGCCGGAGGGGAGATTCGCCAGCCCCAAAAGCCCCCGGGCCAGACTGGTTTTTCCACAACCTGACCCTCCGACCACAGCCAGGGTTTCCCCTTCAAAAAGATCGAAGGACACCCCCTTGACCACGGGCTCTATGGAAGACTTTCCTGAAAACCAGCGCCGAGGGGAAGGGTAGGCGACGAAAAGATCCTGAATGTTTAGGACAGGTGTCTTCACTTCGGATCGATCCGGGTCCTCGCTCCGTTCAAGACAGGCGGAGAGTCTGGGGATGGCGCTCAACAACTCACGGCCATAGGACGTTTTTGGCCCTGAAAAAAATTCACCACCGGCCGTCTCCACCACCTTGCCTTCGCGCATCACGATGACCCGATCGGCAACGCCATGTACCGACGCCAAATCATGGGTAATCAACCAAAGTGCCATTCCGCGCTCCTTTCGAAGACAATCCAACAGTGCCATGATCTGCGCCTGAAGGAGAACGTCCAGGGCCGTCGTGGGCTCATCAGCAATAAGAAGGTCGGGATCTCCGGCCAAAGCTTGTGCGATCAGGACGCGCTGGCGCATGCCGCCCGAAAGCTGATGGGGATAGGCTAAAAACTGCTGGGGGGGATCCGGAAGTCCGACCTGTTCCAAAAGCGCCAAGGCCTTGGCCCGTGCGGAGGACGCAGCACGCATCTTGCCTGAAATGGCCTCCAGCACCTGCTGCCCGATCGTCAGAACGGGATTCAGGGCCGCCATCGGATCCTGGAACACCATCCCGATCCTCCGTCCCCGAACGGCCTCCATACGATATTCAGGAAGTGCCAGAAGATCCTCACCATTGAGGCGAATGCTCCCGCTCTGGATCCGGGCTTGTGGGGAAAGAAGACGCATCGCCGCAAGGGCCGTCACCGATTTTCCCGATCCCGATTCACCGACCAGCGCGAGGCATTCCCCCGCATTCAAGGCGAAGGACACCCCATCCACCACCACCCGATCCACGCCCTCTTGGGGAAACCCGAGGACCAGATCTTCAATCTCGAGGAGCGCCGTCACGAAACGTCCTCCCGCCTAGGATCAAAGGCATCCCGAAGAACATCCGCCAAGAGATTCGCGCACAAAACCAAGACGAACATGAATCCAAAAGCCCCAAGCAAGGACCACCACACCGGAGGATCTCGGGCCAATTCGAGGCGGGCCGTGTTGATCATGTTGCCCCAGGACTCTGTCGAGGGGTCCACACCAATATTGATGTAGGAGAGGACCGCCTCAGCCAGAACCAGGGAACTGAAGTCGAGGGCCACCGAAATCAAAACCAGATGGAATAGATTCGGAAGAATATGCCGAAGCAGAATTCTGAACTCCGAAACCCCCAGGATTCGGGCGGCCTGGACGTATTCCATTTCCCGAAGCTTGAGGGTTTCCGCTCGAATCAGGCGGCAAAGCCCGGTCCAGGAAGTGATACCGAGAATCAGACAAAGGGCTAAAAGGCGAAAATCCGCGCGCGCCGGAAGACTCTGGAACATCGCCTCATGGCGACCCATAATGGACTCCATCACCAGCATGGCAGCGGCAATCAGAAGCACCCCGGGTACCGCATTCAATGTGGTGTAAAGATACTGGATGACATCATCGACCCAGCCCCGATAGAAACCTGCCAGAATCCCCAGCCCCAACGAAAGTGGAAGCGTCGCAAGCGTGGTCAGGGTCCCAATCACGATGCCGGTGCGAATGCCTTTGAGGCACTGAAATAGGACATCATTCCCGACCTTGTCAGTTCCAAGCACATGGTACCCCCCCGCCCAAGCCACGGCGATCCCGATCAGACATCCAAGCACGACCCAGGTGATCATGACCGCGCGGAGAGATCGTGGCAGTTCCAGCCAAAATGTAGGCACTGAAAACGCGAGAAGGTTT
>JBEGVN010000086.1:0-60375 GCA_041178325.1 Pseudomonadota bacterium | reverse complement strand
TGTCAGTTGATCTTGCTCAATACCCAATCCATCGCCCGATCGGAGAGGATGCGTTTGAGAACGGCAAAAAGGGAGGTCGGAAATGTGACATGGTAGCGAACCTTGGGGCGGCGTGCCTCCAAGGCATGGATTACCCGCCGCGCAACCGATTCGGGACCTTCCGTGAAGGGTGCGGCAGGACCGACCTTGACCAGACGGGCCACCAGATTCTCGTAGGTCGTTTCATGGGGGCTTCCAGTCGGATCCACATGGGCCAGATACTGCTTCAGGGCGTTGTCTCTGAAGCGACTCTCGATGGGCCCAGGCTCAATCAGGCTCACCTCTACACCACTTCCTCGAAGCTCCAAGCGCAAGGTATCGGTCAGGCCCTCCAGCGCAAATTTGCTCGCGTTGTAGGCACCACGAAACTTCATCGCGGCAAACCCTAGAACGGAGCTATTTTGGATAATGCGCCCATAGCCCTGCCGCCGCATCACCGGAATGACCAAACGGGTCAGCTCATGGGTTCCAAAGAAATTGGTATCAAACTGCTGCTTCAACGCCTCAAGACTCAGATCCTCGACCGCTCCCGGCTGACCATAGGCGCCATTGTTGAAGAGCCCGTAGAGCGTTCCCCCGGTCATTTCAAGAACGCGCGCTACCGCAGCCCGAATGGAATCGGGCTGACTGAGATCGAGCTGAACGGCCTCAAACCCGGCTTTTGCCAGTTCAGCGACATCTTCAGCTCGCCGGGCTGTTGCAAACACCCGATAACCTCTGGCTTTCAGCATGTCTGCCGTACAACGTCCGATACCACTCGAGCAACCGGTAATCAGCACGGATCTGGATTCACTCACACGCATCGTCTCAGGCCTCACTCCGGTCCTCTACTCATCCGAGGTCTCCTCTTCGCCCCCACAACCTGAACTTTGCTCAGGTCGCGTCCCTTTTACAAACGGAAGCTGAATGGCCCCAGGGCACCCTTTTCCTGAACGGGCGCCCCGCACCGGATCCACCCAGAGCATTCGCACATTGTCGGGAAGATCGATCTCCAAAGGCTCCCGGCTGATAGCGGCCATGGTGCCGGCCCAAAGTTTCAGCGCCCCTTGGGCACCCGTCAGGCCCGCCGGCTGGTTGTCATCCCGCCCGACCCAAACGACACCCAGATAATCACCGGTAAACCCTGCGAACCAGCTGTCCCGGAGTTCGTTGGTTGTTCCGGTCTTTCCGGCCGGCTCAAGGGTTTGCGGCATTTGGCTGTAGGCGGGACGCGCGGTGCCTTGATGGAAGACCTCCTTGAGTGCTGCATTGAGAAGGCATACGGACTCGGCATCTACGGTCTGCCGAACTTCAATGCCATAGCGCTGAAGTGTCTTCCCTTCCGGGGAGATGACCGCCTGAATGGCCCGCAGCGGCGTCAGAAAACCATCGCTTGCGAGCGTCTGATACATCTGTGCGACCTCCATCGGGGTCAGTGCAGCCGCGCCCAAGAGAAGCGAAGGCACCAAATCGACATGCCGGTTGACCCCCAGCTTCTTTAGGGTCTGGGCCGTTCGTGCGACCCCAAGGTCCATTCCGAGGTGAACCGTCGCAAGGTTGTAGGAATGAGCGAGAGCACTGAACAAAGGAATAGTTCCGTGCTCCTTGCTGTCATAGTTCTTTGGCAACCAGACACTCCCCGGGGTCTTCACCTGAACCGGGCTATCCGTGAGGGGCGTCGAGAGTGTGTATGTCTGTGGATCCTCCAGCGCAGTCAGATAAACCACAGGCTTGTAGAGTGAGCCAATTTGCCTCGTCGCATCAAGCGCACGATTGAAGCCGACGCCATCTTCCTTGCGGCCTCCGACCAGCGCTGCGATTTCGGCTGTGCCTTTGCGGGTAAAAATCCCGGCCACTTCCAAGGGCGACTTCCCCGGGCGCTTGTCCATTTTTGGAAGCTGATCGTCGATTGCCTGCTGCAACCGATGCTGCACACTGACATCGAGGGTGGTGAATATGCGAAGCCCCTCCGAGGTGAGATCCTCGGGACGGTACTCCTTTTCAAGCTGGCGTTTCACCAGATCCATGAAGGCTGGATAGCGACTGACCGATTGATGCGGGTCCTTGACGACATCCAAAGGGTGTCTCTTTGCCTCTTCGACCAAGACAGCATCAATGAAGTCCTGATCGCGCATCTCATCGAGTATGAGATCTCGCCGCTTCAGCGTCCGATCCGGCGCGGCATAGGGATCGTAATAGGAAGGTCCCCGAACGAGAGCCACCAGAACAGCGATGTGATGAAGCTCGAGCTCTTCGATCGATCGTCCAAAGTAATACTGACTGGCAAGACCGAAGCCATGAATGGCTCGGGAGCCATCCTGACCGAGGTAGATCTCATTGAGGTAGGCCTCAAGAATTTCCTCCTTGGTGTAGCGGGCATCCAGGATCATCGCCATGACGATCTCGTTGATTTTTCGCCACCAGGTACGTTCCGAGGACAGGAAGAAGTTCTTGACCAGCTGTTGCGTCAGCGTACTTCCGCCCTGAACAATGCCCCCCGCTCGAAGATTAACGAAGACGGCGCGCAGCATGCCGCGCAACGACACCCCATGGTGGGCGTAGAAATTGTGATCTTCGCTGGCAAAGAGGGCCTTGAGCAGCGTTTCTGGGGCCTGATCCAGGCGGATCAGCACGCGATCCTCACGGCGCGCCGGATAGAAGCTCCCGATTTGTGGAGGCTCCAGACGCAAAAGATCGATCGTCTGGCCTGATGCCATATCTTCGAGCAGGATCACCTGCCCATCGGCAAACTGAATCCGAAGCTCGCGTGCCGGCTCTGTCTTGTCCGGGAACTGAAACTCTCGCGTCTTGAAGACCATTTCTTCGCCCAGACGGACAAAGGTTCCCTGGGTCGAGAGCTGAGGATCTTTTCGGTATTTGAGCTGGCTTAGAAACCATTCGAAACCCGGAGCATCGTAGGCCGCCCCGACAAAGAGCTCGACCGGTCCTGCATAGACCCGGGCCGGCAAAGCCCAGCGCTTCCCCTCAAATTGCTCCCGTACAATTCGATCCTCGAGCGCTACGTAGGCACCCAGCCCTGCGAGCAGGAATGGGGTCACCGTGACAAACAGCCAGAAGAAGGGGGACAGCAAAGACCTGAGGAGCGAAGGTCGGGCTTTTTTTGCCTTGTTCTTGCGCGTTCTCGTAGCCACGTTGCGAACCTAGTTCAGATCCTGATTGAACGAGGGTCCTCTGGATCCAACCCCACAGGTCATCAGCGGTGATTAATCAAGTTCAAGAATTCAGAACGGGTGCTGATCTCTTTCCTGAACAAGCCCAACATGGCTGAGGTCGTCATCACCGAGTTCTGCTTCTCGACCCCGCGCATCATCATGCAAAGATGCTTGCATTCAATGACGACGGCGACGCCGGTCGGATTGATTGCCGTCTGAAGCGCCGTGGCAATCTGATTCGTCAGGCGCTCCTGAATCTGGAGACGTCGGGCATACATATCGACAATACGCGCCACCTTGGAGAGCCCGATCACCTTGTCGGAAGGAATGTACGCCACATGGCACTTGCCGATGAAGGGCAAAAGGTGATGTTCGCAAAGTGAATAAAGCTCGATGTCCTTCACGATCACCATGTCGCGGGTGTCCGACTCGAAGATGGCCCCATTGAGAACCTCATCCAGGTTCTTTTCATAGCCATTATTCAAGAACTTGAATGCCTTGGCGGCCCGCTTTGGGGTATCCAGAAGCCCCTCACGGGTGACATCCTCGCCAACGCCGCTCATCAGGCGGCTAAAAAGGTCTTCCATCTCGGAATCTTGCATGGTGCTGTTTCGTTCGATCAATAAACGGTAATTATACCCTGAGTCCTGCCTCGGCCTCTCGGGACAATGGCTGACGGGATGCCAGAATTTCAAGGACGTCCCCTGCTCCCGCATTCGGGCGAATAGCAGCCTCCCCCAATCGCCGCCGCCAGATCCGACCGCCGTGCTGACCATGAAAAAGGCCCAGCATGTGACGCGTGATGCCATGAAGTCTCTGCCCTTGCGCCACGGCCGAATCGATATAGGGCACCATCGCCTCGACCACAGCCTCCCGGCTCATCGGTTCGCCGCCCGCACCAAAGACCCGCTGATCAACCTCAGCAAGAAGATAGGGATCGTGATAGGCCGCACGACCCAGCATGACGCCATCAAATTGGCCGAGATGATTCATCGCGGCATCCAAGGTCTCGATCCCCCCATTGAGGATGAAGGCCAGTTCCGGAAAGTCGGCTTTCAGTCGCGCCGCCATGTCGTAACGCAAAGGGGGAACTTCTCGGTTTTCGCGTGGCGACAGGCCCTTGAGCCAGGCTTTGCGGGCATGAATGATGAAGGTTTCACAACCAGCCTCGGCAACCCGGCTAATGAAAGCCACAAGCTCCTCATAGGAATCGTTTTCATCCACCCCAAGGCGCGTCTTCACGGTCACCGGAATCGTCACAGCCTCCCGCATGGCACGGACGCCTTCGGCCACGGTCTCAGGCTCCAACATCAAGCACGCCCCAAAGCGCCCCTTTTGAACCCGATCACTCGGGCATCCGACGTTGAGATTGATTTCGTCATAGCCATAGTCCTGTCCGATTCGCGCTGAAGCGGCCAGGTCCAAAGGGTCGGATCCCCCGATTTGAAGCACCAGCGGTTTCTCCACCGGATTGAACCCCAACAACCGATCGCGATCGCCATGAAGGATGGCACCGGTGGTCACCATTTCGCTATAGAGCAGGGCCTTTTGCGAGAGAAGCCGGTGGAAAAACCGGCAATGCCGGTCGGTCCAATCGAGCATTGGGGCGACGCAAAAGCGATGTGAATTCACGCGTCAGATTCCGGCTCTAGCGCCGGCGCGTCAGCAAAGGTGGACGGGAACTGCGAGTATGAGGAAGTTGTGGGGGACGCTGGGACGCCAGCCAATAACGGCCAAGGAGAACCCCACCGGTTGCGACCAGTCCCGTCAGACAGAGGTAAAGCAAGGTTCGAAGCCTTGAAATTTCTCGGAACATGTCCGCCTTGGTCAGCGAAGGGGAGACTGCTCCTGGCATGGCTGAATAGCGCGGGTGATCCGGTATGGCCTGATCCAGATTGGGGGCATTCGGTCCCTGAGCATACGTTTCCAGCGATCGAATATCGTTCTGGAGGACTTCAAACTGCTGAATGACCTCGGGTGTGACATAACCATTGGCCAGCGTTCGCTCCAGCGCCTTTAGGCGAATTTCAACCGAGTCGGCCATCAGGCCATGGAGGCGGTTCTGAAGCAGCACCATCTGCTCTCCCATGGACTTCATCCGCTCTCCCCCCGCTTCTGTCATCAACTGGGATTCCAGCAGATCCAGTTCACCCTGGAGTTGGTAGAAAAGGGTAAAAAGTCCCGCGAGAAGAATGAGACCTATCAGAAAGAGGCCGGGCCCTGAAACGGGCACAAGCCAACCCGGGCGCCCGGACAACGGCTGTCCGGACGACTGCGCTGCGTCCTGCTCTCCATGTCGTGGATTCGGCATGCCGGGCGGTGCAGATTACCGAGTGGCAACCCGCTGACTCCTCTGAAAACAAAGTAGGGGGCCGTAAACTATGTCAGAACGCTGCGTCAGGGTCAATCAATCCCACGCAGCGTGGCGCGTGCATTTTCCATCAGGGCCTTCATATCCCTGACTGCCTGATCCAACCCGGAAAAAAGCGCTCTTGCGATAATCGCATGCCCAATATTGAGCTCATGGATCTCGGGAATTCGGGCGATGGGCACCACATTGTGGTAGTTGAGACCGTGCCCTGCGTTGACAATCAGCCCGAGCGACTGCGCACGCGTTGCGGCGCTTTGGATCCGTCCTAGCTCAGCCTCAAGTTCCGGCCCTTCACGAAGGTCCGCATAATGACCGGTATGAAGCTCAATCACCGGGGCGCCCGCGGCGACCGCCGCCTCGATCTGACGGGGATCGGCATCGATGAACAGTGAAACCTCGATTCCGGCCGCACGCAGGACTTTGGTGGCGTCACGAACCCGGCTGAGGTTCCCCGCAACATCCAATCCCCCCTCCGTCGTGAGTTCCTCACGTTTTTCAGGGACGAGGCAGCAGGCGGCAGGCCGCGTTTTCTCGGCGATCGAAACCATTTCGTCCGTCACCGCCATTTCAAGATTGAGACGCGTTTTCAAAAGTTCGCGCAAGAGAGCAATATCCCGGTCCTGAATGTGGCGCCGATCTTCTCGAAGGTGCGCCGTGATCCCCCGGGCGCCGGCTTGCTCCGCTATCAGGGCCGCATGAATCACCTGCGGGTAAAGAGTTCCACGCGCCTGACGGACCGTGGCGATATGATCAACATTGACCCCAAGATGGATGGGGGGAAGCGCAACGGCCATCAGGCATTCCTCCTGGAAAACGTTTGGAATAGTTCACGACTTTTGAGCGGGCGTCCTTCAAGCTGACGATCGAGAATGCCCCGCATGAGTTTCTTGGCAAACAAAAGATCCCGCTCATCCTCAAATTCCCCGGTAGCCAGCGCGATGAGCGCAGAACCAGGGATTCCGCCTTGAGCATCATTCACCCGCTGGGCTCCCTGCTCGGGATGGTAGTGATATAGCGCAGTCGCCTCGATGGGGTCCCCAAGCGTATCTTCCCAAAGGCTCAGTCCATAACCGAGCTCTTCAAGCAGTGCACGCTCGAACCGCCGCAGCAAACGCTCCGGCCTAACCCCTTGCCCCAACTGCTGGATGACCCAAAGGATCTCCTCATAGAGCTCAGGATGGGCATCCTCCCGAGGCAAAAGGCGCATTAACAATTCAGCAACATAGAAACCGCAATAAAGGCCTTCTCCTTCCAACCGGAGCCATCCTGAAACGCCTTCCGCCGAGGTCAGGAGACGAAGTTCGCCCCGACCACCCATCGTGTATCGAATTCTTGAGAAAGGAGAGAGATCGCCGGAGGGGTTGCGGCCCCGCCGAACTCCTTTCGCGAGCAGTCGAAGCCGACCCCTCTCTCGCGTCAGAAGATCCACAAGGTAACTGGTTTCCCGATACGCGCGGGTATGGAGAACGATGGCCTCGTCGAGTGAGGGCGGCGCAGACCCTTTGGCGGTTGTGCCTTCGTTAATCGGTGTAGCCGAGACTTCGGAGTGCCCGTTCATCATCTGACCAGCCTTCCTTGACCTTGACCCAGAGCTGCAAAAACACCTTGCCTTCAATCAATCGTTCAAGATCCAGTCGGGATCTTTCCCCGACCTTTTTGAGAACCTCGCCCCCCTTGCCAATCACAATGGCCTTCTGTCCACTGCGTTCGACCAGAATCAGCGCCCGGATGCGTGTCAGTCCGTCTTCAACCTTGTATTCCTCAATTTCCACGGTGAGCGCATGAGGTACCTCTTGACCAAGAGAGCGCAGCAGCTTTTCGCGAATAATCTCGGAGGCCATGAAGCGCATCGAGCGATCTGTCACCTGATCCTCAGGAAAAATCAGGTCACCTTCCGGAAGATACTGGAACAAAGTGGTCTCGAGCTCCTCCAGATTCAAACCCCGAAGGGCTGAAAGAGGAATCATGGCGGCAAAGGAAAACTCGTCTTCCGCGGCCTGGAGAAAGGGCAGCAAAAGCTCCTTGTCCTCCATCCGATCAATCTTGTTGATGGCCAGAATGACGGGGAGATTGGCCTGTCGGATTCGCTTGAGCACGAGCTCATCCTCGGCATGGAACTCGGGCTTATCAATGACCCAGAGGATCACGTCCACATCACTGAATGCTGTTCCGGCAGCGCGATTCAGGTAGCGGTTCATTGCCCTCTTTTCATTGGCATGGATGCCCGGGGTATCCACAAAAACCGCCTGACCTGAAGAGGTCGTCTTGATCCCGTGGATCCGGTGGCGGGTCGTCTGCGGCCGACGCGAGGTAATACTGATCTTCTGACCCAGAAGATGGTTCAGCAAAGTGGATTTACCGACGTTGGGTCGGCCGACGATGGCTACATAACCGGATTTCATGGTGCTGGGGCTGAATAAGACTTTGAACACCCCACACGCAACGCCCGGGGGCACGGGCGTTGAACAGGATAGCACGCAGGAAGCCTTAGGCGCCCCGGTATGTGTCAATTCACGCACCGGCCCGAGGCATTCGCCTCAACCGGCGGTAATCAGCGAGGCGTGATGAAGTGGGTACTGATGGCGCGCAGTGAGTTTCGGCAATCTTCGGAACTGGGCATTTTCGCGGCATCATCGGCAGCAAGGCAAGCCCTTACCATAATGCGCGCTTCATCCAGATTGCCGGCATACCAAGAGACGCTCTTGGCCGTTCGCGAGGGCGCCAGCGAGGATGACCCCACGCCGGGCCAGAACGTAGAGGCCATAGCCAAACCTACGACGGCGAACCCCAGAAAATAGCCCGAGCGTCCGGAGTTTGAACGATTGGGTGAAAGCACGAAATTGGTGCGTTGATGCATTTGATGATCCCCCCTTGAATCATGAGTTGCACGAGGATAAAGCGCCGACCTCAGTGTCGGCTGGCATGTTATGGTTTTGCCTGTTATACCAAGCAAAAGTTACGCCAATATGACTTAAGACTTGAAACCCAACTCGGCAGTTAATCGCTCCAGCATGGTTTCAGCTGCGGCCTGTTCGGCGCGCTTACGCGAGGACCCCTTCCCCTCAGAGGCCTCTTCAAATACGGCGATGCGGCATTCGACCAGGAAATGCTGATCATGCGGCTGGCCGATCACCGATTTCAGAGTATACCCCGGCAAATCAAGACCGCGCGCCTGCATGGCCTCCTGAAGCCGGGTTTTAGGATCTTTCTTCCAGTCCCTCACTGAAAGACCCTCGATATACTCGTCGAAAAGAGCGAGAATCCAGATCCTGCAGGCATCCATTCCCTGATCGACCAGGAGCGCGCCAATCAGGGCCTCCATGGCATCCGAAAGAATGGAGTCCCTGCGATATCCCCCACTTTTAAGCTCACCCGAGCCCAAGATCAGATAGTCCCCAAGATTGAGCCTTCGGGCAATATTTGCGAGCGCAGTCTGATTGACCAGGGTCGCCCTCAAACGGCTCAAGACCCCTTCATCAGCATCACCAAACTTTTGATACAGACGCTCAGCGATGACAAAGCCCAGGACTGAGTCACCCAGGAATTCAAGCCGCTCATTGTTATCTGCATGGGCACTACGATGCGTCAGCGCCTGACGAATCAGCGCCGGATTTCTAAAGTGCAGTCCCAGCTTCCGGAGTAGCTTGTCCGGATCTTGGATCAGATTGGAAGGTCTTGCGGAGGACAAGGCGTCAATCGAGATGGGTGCCAATACGACTCAATGCGATTCCCGGTTTTCCAGAGTCCCAACTCATCCAGATGAAGAAAGCGCGACCCACCAGGTTGGCCTCAGGAACAGCACCCCAAAAGCGACTGTCGTTGCTATTGTCGCGATTATCCCCCATCACGAAGTATTGCCCCTCAGGCACCAGAAACTCACCCTCCCGGGCAGAAGGATCTTGTGATCGAATCAGTATTTGATGGCGTAGCGCCTGAAGATCTTCAGTCAGTAGAGCCTCTCCCGTCATCGATTCACCCTGAGTTCCACCGGCATAACGACCATCCGGCGTTTGCGTCATCGGTGCGCCATTGATGAAGACTTGCTTATGGTAATAACCAATCCGATCACCCGGCAGACCAATTACCCGCTTGATGTAATCCACCGTGGGATCCTTGGGGAAGCGGAAGACCACGATATCGCCTCTTTTCGGCGCACCGTTTTCAATGATCTTGGTATTGAGCACCGGAAGCCTTACGCCATAGGCAAACTTATTGACGAGGATAAAATCCCCGACCAGAAGCGTCGGCATCATCGATCCCGAGGGAATCCGGAAAGGCTCAAACAAGAAGGAGCGAAGCACCAGGACAATAAAGACCACGGGAAAAAAAGACCGCGCATACTCCACCAGAACCGGCAATTGATCCACGGGTACTCGCCCGTGAACCCGCTCGACCGCCAACCAGTAAAGACCAGAGACTATCCCGGTCACAAAGGTCGCAACGACCAGAAAAAAAGAAAAATCGTAATCCATCAGGAATCCTTGCTAACCCGAAGCACCGCGAGGAAGGCTTCCTGCGGAATGTCGATTTTACCGACCTGCTTCATTCGTTTCTTACCCGCCTTCTGCTTTTCAAGGAGCTTTTTCTTTCGGGTGATGTCGCCCCCGTAACACTTGGCGAGAACATTTTTTCGCATGGCCTTCACCGAAGACCGGGCAATGATTTTGGAGCCTATCGCCGCCTGGATGGCCACCTCGTACATCTGCCGTGGAATGAGATCTTTCATCTTCTCAACGAGGTCGCGACCCCGGGATTGGCTGATATCGCGGTGAACGATCAAAGACAGTGCATCGACCTTTTCGGCATTGATGAGGATATCGAGCCTGACCAGAGGCGCCGTCTGGAAGCGCAGAAATTCATAATCAAAGGAAGCAAAACCTCGACTGACCGATTTCAGTCGGTCAAAGAAATCGAGAACCACTTCACTCAGAGGCAGCTCAAAGCTGACCGAGACCTGCCCTCCCATGAATTGCATGCGTTTTTGAACACCGCGCTTCTCGATGCAAAGACTTAATACATTCCCAAGATAGTCCTGGGGCACCAGGATATTGGCTTCAATGATGGGCTCGCGGATCTCAACGATTTCATTGGGCAAGGGCAATTCCGAGGGATTGTCGATAGCCACGGTCGTATCATCTGTCTTCAGCACCTCATAGACCACGGTCGGGGCCGTCGTGATGAGATCAAGGTCATATTCCCGTTCGAGCCGCTCTTGAATGATTTCCATGTGAAGCATTCCGAGGAAGCCGATACGGAAGCCAAACCCCAGGGCCTGTGAACTTTCCGGCTCGTACTGAAGTGCTGCATCATTGAGCGAGAGCTTATTCAAAGCCTCCCGGAGGTCCTCATAGTCATCGGATTCAACCGGATAGAGGCCGGCAAAAACCCGCGGCTGAACTTTCTGGAATCCTGGCAATGCCTCGCTGCAGGGGGCATCTGTCGCCGTAATCGTGTCGCCGACCGGCGCCCCAAAAATATCCTTGATACCGGCAATGACGAATCCGACTTCGCCGGTCTTAAGAACTTCTTTGTTAAGCGACTTCGGAGTAAAAACCCCGAGCTTTTCAACCAGGTGACTCTTCCCTGTCGACATCAACACCACTTTCTGTTTGCGGTGAATGGAGCCACTGACAACACGAACCAAAGACACGACGCCAAGGTAATTATCGAACCACGAGTCAATGATCAGGGCCTGGAGCGGCGCATCGGGATCTCCCTTGGGCGCCGGCACCTTCTCGACCAACTGCTCGAGAAGGTCATCGACCCCAAGCCCCGTCTTGGCACTGATCTTCAGTGCCTCATCGGCAGGAACACCAATAATTTCCTCGATCTCGGTGCAAACGCGCTCGGGTTCGGCAGACGGCAGATCGATCTTGTTCAGGACAGGAATGACTTCAAGCCCCTGTTCGATAGCGGTATAACAATTCGCTACGCTTTGCGCCTCAACGCCCTGCGCTGCATCGACCACCAGCAATGCCCCCTCGCAGGCTGCCAGAGAACGGGAGACCTCGTAGGAAAAATCGACGTGTCCCGGTGTATCAATCAGGTTGAGCTGATAGGTCTGGCCGTTCTTGGCCTTGTAGGAGAGCGTTACGCTCTGGGCCTTGATCGTAATCCCACGCTCGCGCTCGATGTCCATGGAATCGAGAACCTGAGCCGACATTTCCCGCTCTGATAACCCGCCGCAAGTTTGAATGAATCGGTCTGCCAGCGTCGACTTGCCGTGATCGATATGCGCAATGATCGAAAAATTTCGAATGTTGTCTTGTTCAGCCACAATCAATCCTTGAGTTTCAGAGCCAGGAACTGTGAGCCCCCGCGACGATGAACCAGCAGCGCCACTGACTTGTCCTTGGGCAACGCCTTGACCACCTCTTCAAGGTGTTTGGCATCGCGAATCGTCTGGTCCTGAATACTCAGAATGACATCACCCGGACGAATTCCGGCATCCGCTGCAGGCCCCGGCTTGACGCCGGTCACCAGCGCCCCACCCGTTTTTGGCAATTCCAGCTGAGCCCTCTGAGCATCTGTTGGCGTGGCCGCCTGCACATTGATCCGGGGCAGAAGGCCACCCTGCGCCTCCTCCTTCGGATCCTTTTGGGCCAGCTGATCCTCATCCGGCAGCATGCCGATTTTGATCTGAATATTCTGGGTCTTGCCTTGACGAACCACCCGAAGGGTCGCTGTTTCACCGATCTTGGTGGCTCCCACCATGGGAGGAAGCGCACTTGAGATTGGAATCTCACGGTCGTTGAAGGCTTCGATGATGTCACCAGGCTGAAGGCCCGCAGCCTGCGCCGGGCTATTGGGCAACACGCGTGCAACCAGAGCACCCTGAGGCTTCTTCATGCCAAAGGATTCGGCGAGCTCGCGCGTAACATCCTGAATCTGGACCCCAAGCCAACCGCGAGAAACCTTGCCGCCGGCCTTGAGTTGCTCCACAACGCCCATCGCCACATCGATCGGGATCGCAAACGAAAGGCCCATGAAGCCGCCTGTGCGGCTGTAAATCTGAGAGTTAACTCCGATCACCTCACCCTGAAGATTGAACAGGGGACCACCGGAATTACCCGGGTTGATGGCAACATCCGTCTGAATAAAGGGGACATAGTTATCGCTGGGAAGACTACGACCCTTTGCGCTCACGATCCCCGCCGTAGCGGAATGATCAAAGCCGAAAGGTGAACCGATCGCAAGCACCCACTCTCCCACCTTGAGTGACTCCGAGGAACCAAGCTTCACCACCGGAAGATCCTTCGCCTCGAGCTTCAGGAGTGCAATATCACTGCGTTTGTCCGAGCCGATGATCTTGGCCACCAATTCACGGCGATCCTGAAGGCGCACCACCACCTCCTCGGCATCCTTGACCACATGGTGATTAGTGATCACATAGCCATCACTTGAGAGAATAAAACCCGATCCCAGCGACATGGATTCTGCCGGGGGTTCCCCGCCGCCGGGCCCCTGAGGCATGCCAGGAATCCCGGGGGCACCCGGCATCTGCGGGCCACCCTCCCCGAAGTAACGGCGAAGCAGATCATCAAAGGGAACGCCTTCGGGAAGCTCGAGGCCTTCTGGAGCCTGCATCTGCCCATGCGGTTGAGCAACCTTTTGGGTCGTACTGATGTTGACCACTGCCGCATTGTTCCTTTCCACCAGCCCAGTGAAATCGGGTAATTGCGCAAGGGCCAGCTGACAAAAGAACAACAGGAACGAAGCGAGGGCTAACGCTCGGCGGACATGGGGCATCGGGGACTCCAAACGACGGTCAAGTCGACAATGATAAAGAATTCGCAGGACAAAGGCTCGCATCAACGAGCCTTATTTGGGGAGATCAGGGTCAATCACGGGATCACGCCACAAGATCCCAAGCGAAAAATGCGCGGAAAACTCAGGGTTTTGCCTTTTCGCCCAGCCCCTTGGCAATGAGTTCGACGGTCTTTAAAGGGACTTCACCCATCACCGTGACCAGGTGACCATGCAAGTCGATGGCATTCACATTCACAGCACCCATCCGACGGGGACCCGTGGGCTGTCGACCCTCACGGGGCTCGATGTAGACGGAGACGGCAGAAAACCCATCACTGAGGAGGATTTGTTCGACCGGAACCGTAGAGGGCGGCTTTCGAAGGGTACTGTAAGCCACGATCTGGAAGCCCTCAGGCACATGAGCCAGAGTCCACCGCAGGTTTTTCAAGGGAAGTGACTCCCGGTGACTGATTTGGGTGATGGAGTGCTGCGTCTTCATCACCGGCTCAAGATCCTTGGCCGGGACCGGATCCTTGGTATTGATACTGGTGAAGACCACTTGCTCTACTGACTGGCCTTCCTCGTTGATCACATCAAGCTTGAGCGGAAGGCGCGTCGCCACATCGATCCAGAGGATCCGGCTGTAGCGAAACCCATCCCGCGGCTCAAGGGCCACGACTTGGGTTTGGAGTCCAGCCACATACTCACGGCCCATCAGATTGACATGATAGATCCGCTCCAGAAGGCTCAAATCATCAGGCAAGGCCACAAGCAACGAATGTTCGGATGGCCGGGTTTCCACAACAACCTGCTGGGATTCCTGAGCGTAACGACTGATATTGCTTCCGGTTCTGACCACTTCCCGAAGCGGACTGTTCATGGAAACCAGACGCTCCCGCTCAACCCCATCAATCCTTGCATGGAAAAGCTTAAAGCTGTCTACCTGCTGGTCCTTGATGTAGGACACATTGGCCTGATAGCTCAGATCGCTTACTGCACGATGCATGGACTTGAGCCAGTCTATGCCTCCCTGGCTCTCCTGTGCACCCGAGGCGCCGGCAGAGAAAATTGCGAAAAGAAACGTAAAAACTGCCGGACACAATTTGCGCATAATGCGGTGGATTCTCCGAATCAACGACCTTGATTACCACTGACCAGCCGCACTGACGGCATCAGCCCCTGTGAGCCTGACAGGTAAGCGGATTCGTTGTGCATGTTCAGGTATTCGCGAAGATCAGGCTCCATCGATGCATGCACAGCAGGCGTAGAAAGGTTGACGCTCGCCAGCAATTCGCTCGCCTTGTCGGGGGAGTAGTGGTTCACCGAGCGAACGACCATGACGGCCAGTGCGGCCATTGATGCTGCCAGGGCAAAGGTAGCCACTCTCTCGCGGAACTGATGCTGCACAGCACGGGGAGACAGGACAACGGGCTCCTGATCGATCGCGGCACGCACCCGGGCGCTGAAATCGGCATCCGGAAGCGCGCCGGCTTCAGAGCGTAGTACCGAGCGTACTGCCTGATAACGATGAAATTTCGCGCGAAGCTCCCGATCGGACCGGATACCCTCGAGAACGGACAACCCGTCCTTTGCGTCGAGCGCGTCATCCATCAGTGCGCTGAGCTTTTCAGAAGTCTGTTCAGTGTGCATGGTCATCTACCGTAAAAGTGGTTCAAGTCGTTTATCAATTGCTTCTCTGGCCCGAAAAATCCGCGAACGGACGGTGCCTACGGGGCAACCCATCACCTGTGCTATCTCGTCATAACTCAGGCCATCAAACTCCCGCAATGTAATGGCTGACCGCAATTCCTCCGGGAGGTTTTGCAGTGCATCCTGTATCACTGCTGCAATCTCATCGGTCAGCAGATGACTTTCGGGAGTTTCATAGGACCTTAGACGGGTCCCACCTTCAAATTGTTCCGCATCTTCAATATCAATTTCATCGTCACTGGGTCGGCGACTCCTCATCGAGAGGTGATTTTTCGCCGTATTGATCGCGATGCGATAGAGCCACGTGTAAAACGCACTCTCGCCCCTGAAGCCAGGCAAGGCCCGGTAGGCCTTGATGAATGTCTCCTGGGCGACATCCATCGCTTCATGATGGTCTTTCACGTAGCGGTTAATCAATTGGGCAATCTTGTGCTGGTATTTGATTACCAGCGCGTCGAACGCCTTCTTGTCACCACGCTGGACGCGTCTGACCAACTCCTCATCGAGCTCTTCACCCATCGGGGCTTATTTTCCTTATTTCCAGCCCCAACACACTCGCTCACACGAGCCGGACGCCGAATTGTTGTAGTACGACAGGACAGTCCCCCACCGGCACACAACCCGGCAGAACGACATGACCCAACCCTCACGCGAGCCGAGTATGCCAGACTCAAACGATGAATCTACATGTACGACACACAAAGTTCGAAAATTATCCCATGCTCTGAAAATTTTTTTTCATCGTTCCTTGCCTACCGGTTTTGCAGTAGCATCCATTCCATCATGCCCCAGGGTTCAACGCAGAACGATCATCCATCACACGCCACCTGCTTCGATGTCCTGATCATCGGAAGCGGTGCTGCTGGCCTGAGTCTCGCATTGCGGGTCGCAGACCATGCCCGTGTGGCTGTTTTGTCCAAAACCGCTCTTGCCGAATCCAATACACTCTATGCTCAAGGCGGCATTTCTGCCGTCCTTGATGAGGACGATTCCATCGAATCCCACATCGAGGACACCCTCGCAGCCGGAGCGGGCCTTTGCGATCCCGACATCGTCCGGCTGGTCGTCTCTCAAGGCAAAGACTGTATCGACTGGCTACTAGACCGCGGCGTCCCCTTCACGGAAGTCCCTTCGGATCAAGGCCAGCATCAACTGCACCTGACCCGGGAAGGCGGGCATACCCATCGCCGCGTCGTCCATGCCGCAGATGCCACGGGGCGCGCCATCGAGACCTCGCTGGAGCAGCATGCACGACAGCACCCCAATATCGCCCTTTTTGAGTACTGCAATGCAGTGGATCTGATCACAGGCGCCAAAATCGGGCAACCCCATATGGGTGTCGTGGGCGCCTACGTTCTCAATGGCCGCAGCCAGCGCATTGAGACTTTCCGGTCCCGCACCGTGGTGGTTGCCTCCGGGGGCGCCAGCAAGGTCTACCTCTATACCAGCAACCCGGATATCGCGACCGGCGATGGAATTGCCATGGCATGGCGAGCCGGCGCCAATGTCGCCAACATGGAGTTCATTCAGTTCCATCCAACCTGTCTCTATCATCCCCATGCCCGCTCCTTCCTGATCTCAGAAGCGGTCCGTGGCGAGGGGGGACGCCTTCTTCTTCGTGATGGCAGCCCCTTCATGCAGCGCTTTGATGGCCGGGGGGAGCTTGCACCGCGCGACATCGTAGCCCGTGCCATCGACCATGAAATGAAGCGACTGGGCGAAGATTGCGTTTTCCTCGACATCTCGCATCGACCGCCCGACTTTATCCGTGAGCACTTCCCCAACATTCATGCTCGCTGCCTTGAACTGGGCATTGACATGACGAAGGAGCCGATCCCGGTCGTACCTGCGGCGCACTACACCTGTGGGGGCATTCTGACCGACCACCATGCATTGACCAACGTCCCAGGCCTTCTGGCCATAGGGGAAGCCGCCTCGACGGGGCTTCATGGCGCCAATCGCATGGCCAGTAACTCCCTTCTTGAGTGCCTGGTGTTTGCCAAACGGGCTGGCGAATGGATTCTTGCCCATCTCGATGAACGACCGATTCCTCCGGAGCTTCCCGAGTGGGACGCATCGAAGGTCACCGATTCTGATGAAGAGGTGGTCGTCGCCCACAACTGGGACGAAATCCGAAGGTTCATGTGGGATTATGTCGGCATCGTCCGAACCGACAAACGATTGGAGCGCGCACTCCACCGCGTGGAGCTTCTGAAGCAGGAAATTGCCGATTACTACGGAAACTTTCGCGTGACCAACGATCTTTTGGAGTTGCGCAACCTCGCCATTGTGGCCGAACTGATTATTCGCTCCGCTCAGCTTCGAAAGGAGAGTCGCGGACTGCACTTCACCCTGGATTATCCGGAAGCTGCGACAGAATCCCCTCCCAAGAACACTATTCTTCGCCCCCGAAACGCCCCGTGAAGGCTGTTGCAATCCTGAACCCGGGGCCTGAATCGCATCTGGCTCTCGTCGAAGAGCCCACTCCGACCCCCCAATCGGGTGAAGTCCTGATCAAGGTCCATGCAGCCGGCGTCAATCGCGGAGATCTATTGCAACGCCAGGGCCGCTACCCGCCCCCACCCGGCGCTTCTCTCCTCCCTGGACTTGAAATTGCCGGGGAGATCGTGAGCCTTGGCCCTCACACCGAGCGCCTGTGTGTTGGTACCCGGGTGTGTGCTCTGCTTAGTGGCGGCGGTTATGCGGAGTACGTCACCGCCCCTGAAACGCTCTGCTTTGAAATCCCGGTGACCCTCACTTACGCCGAGGGCGCGGCACTTCCTGAAGCCCTTTTCACCCTCTGGGACAACCTCTTTCGACGCGGACGACTGGCTGCAGGTGAAACCCTTCTGATCCAGGGAGGCACCAGCGGGATCGGCATGTTGACCATTCCGGTCGCACGTCATTTTGGCGCCCGCGTCATTGCGACAGCAGGCAGCGAAGAGAAGTGTGCGGCGCTTATTCGCGTGGGTGCCCTGCCGATCCTCTACCGAACGGAGGATCTGAAATCCAGTGTCCTTGCCCTGACCGAGGATCAAGGGGTGGACATCATCTTCGATCTCGTGGGGGCACCCCTCCTGAAAACCCACCTTGAACTTTTGCGTGAGGAGGGCCGACTGGTCATTATCGCGGTCCAGGGGGGGTATAAGTCAGAGATTAACCTGCTTCCAATCCTCGCCAAGCGCCTGACTCTCACGGGATCCACCTTGCGCTCCCGGACCCTTCGCGAAAAGTCGACACTGGCCGAGGAGATCAGACGAACACTTTGGCCCCTGATCGCTGAGGATCAGATCAGACCGACACTTGCTGCCGAATTCTCGCTAAACAACGCAGAGGCCGCGCATGCCCTCATGGCCTCCAGTCAACACATTGGAAAGATCATCCTGGAGATACCCTAAATGAAATGCTGGCAATCGATGCCCCCTCTCCTGTTTCTGGCATTGCTCGCTCCCAGCGTGACCCAGGCGGATCTTGCACAAGGACTGGATGCTGCGGCCCGTGAGGATTGGCCTACGGCTTATCGGGAATTTAAAGAGTCTGCGCTGCGGGGTAACGGTAATGCTGCAGTGAATCTCGGCAATCTCTACATGCGAGGTCTTGGGGTCCCTCAAGACTATGGCCAAGCCCGCGCCTGGTATGAAAAAGCGGCCCTTGAAAGTAACCCGATTGCAGAAGCCAAACTCGGCGTCCTTTATTACGTGGGCCTTGGGGTTGAAGAGAATCGCACCCGAGCGGCCGAGTGGTTCCAGAAAGCCGGGGATCAGGGCGATGCCCACTCCGCGATGACCCTTGCAGAGATGTATCTTGTCGGCGATGGGGTTCCCCTGAGCCGCACCGAAGCCTATATCTGGTATACGATCGCCAGTGAATTGGGGTATCGGGAAGCAGAGGAACCCCGCATCAAGCTAGCCTCCGAAATTCCAGGTGCTGAGATCAATGCGGCGCTTGAACGTGTAGAGGTCTGGCGAAAGAGCTACGACCAACAGGTAGAGAAGGCAGCACGACTCACGGCCAAAAGAGACAAGCCTTCAGATCTTGACCGAAAGTCTCCGGATGTTGCCCATCAAAAGGCAAAACCCGAAACGCCGACGCCTTCGGAAAAGAAGGCGACCCGGAAGAAGAAAATCGAAGGTCTCAAGCAGGAGCACCCGCCCAACGGCTAATCAACCAAAGTGGCAGACGTAGTCCAGAAATTCGATCGTTTCAATATCGAATGCCGAGTTGGCTGCGACTTCGAAGCGCTGGCCCGCGCCGTACTGACGCCAATCCGTTTCACCGTCCAAACGAACCCGACAAACACCGCCGGTGATTTCCATGACTTCGGGGGCACCTGTCGTGAAACGTAGGGTGGACGGAAAAATCACGCCGATGGTCTTGCGGGTACCGTCCTCAAGATGGATCGTATGACTGACGCATTTCCCGTCAAAATAAACGTTGCTCTTGAGGGTAAGGTCGACCTTGGTGTACTGAGACATGAATTAAGAACTCCGAAAAACTGGAGATCTGAGGCGTTTGACCTCAGATCAGGATAACAAGCAGCACGATAAAGACTGCGCCCGAAATAATCTTTTGGACGAGAGTCAGGGCATCCCAGGCCAGATGAACCTGCTTGACCCGAATTCGGAACCAGCGGCAAAGACGTGGCCAATATTCATCACGCAGCCTGCGCAAACCATAGCGACCGAGCACAAGCAGCAAGAACAGCTTGAGTGGCGTCAAACCTAAAGCCGTTGCAATTTCGGAGTAGCGTTCGGCTTCGTGTGGAAAATGTTGCTTGAGATAGTCTGCCAGCTGATCTTCAAGCCATTCCTCGGGGGCCTCGATCAGGACCAGCCAGATTTTTTCCAGGACTTCAAAGAGAAACTCGAAGAAATGCAGCCCGAAATCGATGAGGAGTTCGCCGAGAACGAACATGGCGACAAAGCTTCCGAGGAACCAATAGAAAGGCTTCCAGCTGGCTTCGATAAATTCTTCGTCGTCGTTTCTCCCCGGATCAGGGCCGACATCTTTTTTCAGATCTGGATCACGCATGAACGAAGAGAAAAGCGCCACAATAAAACCCCAAAGATTATCGGTCTTCTCCGGTAGACACAAGCCAAGCGAGAAAGTGCCCGTCCGCTTGCCTACGCGGCAAAAAACCCGCATGCCTATCTCAGACGCGGACTTGTGACGGTCAGGTATGGTATATTTGGCGCCGCCGTAATGAAGGCAATAACTCATGGGTCGGCATGGAATCCTTTCCAAGGCCCCAGCAAAAAAATAAAGGAAATTGCTCCAACCGCCGAGGCGCTAGCCCATAGCCCCCCGCACCCAAACGCACCGGGACCTTCATGGAAATCAAAGAGTGGCTGCAGGTCTGGCAGTTCGACCATAACCCCTTCGTCATCTTCGACGCCGACCGCGATCCCTACCTTCAGTCCTCGATGGTGGAAAACACCTCGCTGAGGTCTGTGCTGCTCCATATCGACAAGCCTACCCCCTACGTCATCTTCGCCATCCGGGGAGCGGGAAAGTCTTCGATGCGTATCGATACCGAGCGCTACCTCAATGATTATCGGGACCAGGTTCTGGTCATCGCCTACACCGAATACAACGAACTGATCTCTGAAGTTCAACGGCCCCGGAGCCTGCCGCTCGAGTACGCATCAGATCGTTCAGCCATAACCCGTTTCCTCAAAGGCAAGAAGGAGATCCCTCTGCCAAGGGCAGAGAGCCGCATCACCCTCGACGACCATCTGGATCACATCCTCAAGCTGGGCATTGAGGAACTCTACCGCACCGTGGTGAATACGCCACGGGAAGATCTGCTGAAGAGCAATCCCGAAATTGCCGAAAAATTCCTTCTGTTAATTGCGCTCTACTACGCGACCAATGACCTTTCGAGCAAGATTGCTACCCTCCGTCGCTTGATCGACCTGACCGGTTATGAGCGCAAGCTCCCGTTCTTCCTGACCAAGCAGGCCAAATTCCTGGCTGCGGATATCTATCGACACCTCCGTGGGGTCACGATTTCGCTTGAGGGCATGACCAAGGCGATAAAGGAAATCGGTGTCGGCCTTTTTGAATTCCACGGCATTCCCCACAATACCGAGAACCGTTTTGCGCTGCTGCGAAACTTCATGGATCTCGTGCGCTATTTCGGGCTTGCCGGCGTGTACCTGCTTGTGGACCGCGTCGACGAACCGGTCAGCATCAAGGGCGACCCTGAGAAAATGCGCGAACTGGTCACGCCGATCCTGAATGATCAGCTGTTCCAGATCGATCATCTTGGCATCATCCTGTTCCTGCCCTATGAACTGCATGACCTCAAGAAGTACTATCGCAGCGACCGCATCAAGACCATCTCCTCGATCAACTGGTCTCCGGACAACATGATTCGCCTGATCGAAAAACGGATGAATGTTGGCAGAAAGCCCGGCAGCGCTCCAATACATCTTGCCGATCTTTTTGAGGATGAAGGTGAAAGCAAGGCCAACTTCATTGTGCGTCAGCTGACACCCAGAAACGCCTTCAGGCTCCTCAGCATCATTCTCGAGGAACACTGCCAGACTGTGATCTACGGGGTCAAGATCTCAACCGAGGTCTATGAGTCTGCGGTACAACGCTATCTGATCGAAAAGGAAGGCTACTAGGATCGCGCCAACCACCAGAGCCGAAAACGAATCCCCGGCTCGCTGGTAAATCCTGTCGTTGCGGTCCGAATGCGACCGCTTCGATCGATGAAAAAAAGCGCCGGAACACCCCGGACGCCAAATGCTTCCCCCTGTTTTCCCTCCTCATCGGCGACCGTCGGCAGGTGAAAGCCTTGCGCCTCCATGTAGCCTCGAATATCACTGGCATTTCCCGAGCGAAGCGCCACGCTGATAACCCGGTGATCCTGAGCGACACGGCTGATACTGCCCTGCATGGCTTTACAAATCCCGCACCAGCTTGCCCAAAAATAGACCAGAACCGGCTTCTCTTCGGCTTCAAGGCCCGGGTACGCAGCCCCCTCAATCAACGACCCCGAAATCTCCGGCGCGACCACATCGGTTAAAAGCCCACGCGACGCCACAGACTGAATCAGCAGAACCAGAAGGATCGGCAAACCCCATGAGAAAAAAATCCTTACCATTGCCAAACTCTCCTCAACCAAACCGGGCGATCCAGTAACCGCCCTCCCTTTTGAGCCAGTCCCGCCGACGGCGCCAATCCGGAATTCGGGTTGCGACCAGAGACCAGAAAGCCTCTGAATGATTTCGATGTCGAAGATGACACAATTCGTGGAAAACCACGTACTCCAGAATTTCGGGCGGCATAAAGGCCAGAATCCAGTTCAGATTGATGTCACCTTGAGGGCCACAGCTTCCCCAGCGGGATCGCATCCGCTTGATCCGTATCATTCGGGGATCGAGCGCCTCCAGACTCACCAACGCTTCGATATGCCGACGAACTGTCGCATCAAGCCAGGGCTTTACCGCTGCAAAAAGGCCCGCCTTCAGCAGATCTTCGGATGGCGACAAGCCCTCTGGAAGATGAAATTCAAAGCCCGTTTGCTCGTTAAACCGAACCATGAACCGCTTGCCATGAGCCTTGACCTCTTCCGCCCTCACCGCTAAACCCTGGAACGGAATGGTGCCATCCGGTGCGATCAGGGTCGGCTTTTGGGGGATGGCGCCCATGCGCCTTCGCACTTCCTCGAGCTTAGAGAGAACCCAAGGCTTGTGCTGCTCGAGGAAACGGAGAGCTTCGCGTTCACTACCCCCTTTGGGAATGACGAGTTCGACGGCTTCCGGCCGAACGACAATCCGAAGGCGCCGGGCCTTGGGACTCTGGCGAATGGTCAGGGCAGGAAAGTCGCCAGAACTCAAGCTGAGACCCCATCCACCGAGAGGATCTCAAGATGGACTTCGCCCAGTGGACGTTTCCAGAGAACCTCATCACCCACCCGTGACTTGAGCAGGGCTTTGGCCAGTGGCGAGACGTAGCTGATCAGACCCTTTTGAACATCAGCTTCATCCTCGCCGACCAGGACGACATCGTAGACACTCCCTGTTTCATCGACCGCACGCACGGTTGAGCCAAAACGCACCTGACCCTTAGGGTTGGGGGAGGCCTCTACGAGAACGGCGGTTCGAAGCCGTTCGAGGAAGTAGACAAGATCTCGCTCGGCCTCCCGGACCAAGGAGTGGGAATTCAGG
Organism: Pseudomonadota bacterium; assembly: GCA_041178325.1. Classification (GTDB taxonomy): domain Bacteria; phylum Pseudomonadota; class Gammaproteobacteria; order Methylococcales; family Methylococcaceae; genus UBA6136. The sequence continues at coordinate 37,174 of JBEGVN010000086.1, read as the reverse complement.
TCATCCTGACCCTGATGCTGATCGCGAAGCATCCTGAGTGCCTTGACCTCTTGCCTCAGCATTTCAAGGCCTCGCGGCGTCACGTAGTTGACCTCCGTGCTAGGGACTCTGAGCGCTGGCGTTGCCTCCTCGCCATCGCCCTCCTTGACGAAGGCTCGACTCACGCCGAAGCCCCTTCGAGCATCCTCGCTGCAAGCCGCGCCAACTCCACCGAGCCCTCAAGATGGCCCAAGGTTTCTCTGACTTGCACCAACTCTTCGCGCATTTCGTCCCGATAGACCTGATCGTCCAGAATACGTCGCATCTCAGCCGCGATGTTGTCAGGCGTAGCCTCATCCTGGATGAATTCCCGCACCACGCCCTTACCCCGAAGGATATTCGGAAGTCCAATATAGGGCACCTTGATCAAGAGGCGTCCGATCCAATAACTGAGTGCGGCCAGTCGATAGACGATCACCATCGGTACCCCGAGAAGGGCCACCTCAAGGGTAGCAGTGCCGGAGACCGTCATCACCGCATCACAGCTTTGAAGGACGTCATAATCCTGTCCCTCCATGATCGTCAGGGCGAGTCCTTGATGGGTTCCCGCCTGAATCAGCGCTTCACGATCCAGCGTTGGGGCCTTGAAGACGACGAAATTCGCATCCGGGTGCGTCGCCTTCAATTGTGCAGCTGCACCCAACAGGGTCGGCAATAGTCGGGCCAATTCGTTGCTCCGACTCCCCGGAAGGATGCCAATCAGGGGCGCCTTTGGATTCGGAAACCCCAGCCGCGCGCGAACGACATTGGAAGACTCAGTCGCTTTTACTTTTCCGGCCAAAGGATGCCCGACATAAGTAGCAGGGACGCCATGTGCCTCATAGAAAGGCAGTTCGAATGGAAAAATGACCGCCATGTGGTCGATGATCCGGCCGTAGGTCTTGACCCGCCCCTGTCGCCAGGCCCAGACCTGTGGGCTGACATAAAACAAAACCTTGATACCCAATGCTTTCGCGGCCTTCGCCAAACGAAAATTGAATTCTTTGTAATCGACGCAGATCAAGAGATCGGGGCGCTGCTCGCGTGCCAGCGTTCGCATAAGATTCAGAGCGCCGCGGATCTCGCCGTAATGTCTTGCAATCTCGGCCAGCCCGATCACGCCGATACCGCTCGAGTCAAAACGGATATCGATGCCGGCTTCTTTCATCGCCGCACCCCCCATACCGAGCCCCCGTACTCCCGGAATCAGGGCCTTGAGTTCGCGGAAGAGACTCGCCGCGTGCTGATCCCCCGAGGCCTCCCCGGCGGACAGCATCACCAGCGGAGCTCTCTCAGCCATTGATGGCCTTTTTGATGACTGCAACGATCCGATCGATATCCGAGTTCGTGAGCTCGGGATAAATCGGGAGAGAGAAACAACGCCCGGCAAGCGCCTCGGTCACAGGCAAGGAGACCCCCTGACAGTCGGGCTTGAACACATTCTGCTGATGCAAGGGGACCGGATAATAGATTGCGCAACTGATGTTTTCATCCTGAAGCGCTTTCATGATCTGATCCCTCTGATCGGAAAGGAGCGTGTACTGGTGATACACATGCACGCCAAGCCCATCCTCGTGTGGGGTCACGATGGGAAGGCCCGCAAGCTGCTCTGAGTAGCGGTGAGCCACGCGACGGCGCTCCTGATTGAATTCGTCGATATGACGCAGCTTGACCCGGAGGATCGCCGCCTGCATTTCATCGAGGCGGCTGTTGTAGCCTATAGCGTCATGGTAATAACGCACCTCCGAGCCGTGGTTTCTTAGCATGCGTACCTTTGCTGCAACCTCATCGGAAGAGGTCACGACCAGGCCGCCATCGCCGTAGGCGCCAAGGTTCTTACTCGGAAAGAAGCTGTAACCCGCACTGATCCCAATGCTACCGGTCTGACGTCCCCCAAGGCTTGCACCAAAGGACTGCGCACAATCTTCGATCAAAAGAAGGCCGCGCGATTCGCAGAGGGCGGAAAGGCGATGAAGGTCGGCTGGCTGACCAAACAGGTGGACCGGCATGATCGCCTTGGTCTTCGCCGTGATGGCCTGTGCCACTTTGTTGGGATCCAGATTGTAGGTCTTGGGATCCACATCGACGAAAACAGGAGTGGCACCAACATAACGGATGGCCTCAGCCGTTGCGATGAAGGTGAAGGCTGAAGTAATAACCTCATCCCCGGGACCCACACCAGAGGCGAGAAGTGCCAGATGCAGGGCGTCTGTTCCCGATGCACAGGCAATCGCATGGCGAACGCCAAGATAGGTGGCTGATTCTTCCTCGAAGGCGCGAACATTTGGCCCCAGGATGAAGGCCGTGCTCTCAAGGACGTCAGCTAGCGCCTGATCGATCTCGTCTTTCAATCGATGGTATTGGGTCCTGAGGTCAACCATGGGGATCATGTCACTACTTCCTTACTTGTCTTCGTTAAAAAATTCAGGCCTGCTGCAGCAGACGGGTAATTTCAATCGCGGTTGCCAAGGCGCGACGACCCGCGCTCCCGGAAACCAGAGGTTCACGCCCAGTCTCGATGCAGCCGACAAAATGACGGATCTCCTCCATCAGGGCATCGCCATTCTCAAAGGTCGACTCCTCACTCAAGATTTCCGGGATTCCCGGAAACATTTCCTTTTCACCCTTCCGGTATTCAGCCAGGACACGATTCTGGAAATCGACGGAGATATAGCGGTTTGGCATGAACATGCGCATCTTTCGCTCGACTTTGAGGCTGGCACGGCTCGCAGTCACATTGGCAACGCAGCCGTTGCGAAACGTCAGTCGGGCATTGGCGATATCGGTATCCGAGGTCAAGACGGTCACACCCTTGGCATCAATGCGCTCGACCTCTGAATCCACAAGATCAAGGATGATGTCGATGTCATGGATCATCAGATCGAGAACAACGCTGACATCATTCGCTCTGGGATTGAACGGCGCGAGACGGTGCGACTCGATGAAAAGGGGTTTCTCTCGCACCAGATCAAGGCCCAAGATCGCGGCATTGAAACGCTCAAGGTGCCCCACCATCAACTTTCGGTCATTGGCCTTGGCGAGCGCAATCAATTCATCCGCTTCCTCAACAGTTACCGTAATCGGCTTCTCGACCAAAACATGAGAACCCGCCGTTAAAAAATCCTTGGCAACCTGATAGTGATAACTGGTCGGAACGACGATGCTGACTGCATCGACTTTTCCCAAAAGCTGACGGTAATCGGTCAGTGGCCGACTGCCAACCTTTTCGGCCACCCGAGCCGCAGCGTCCGCATCGGTGTCCACGACCGCAACCAATTCACAATTATCAAGCGCTGCATACTTCTCAGCGTGAAACTTTCCAAGGTAACCGGTTCCGATGACCGCACAGGTGATCTTTTTACCCAAAACTGATGCCTCTCTCTTTTCGCTGGTCTTGATAGGGTAAAAACTAGCTGGCCTCGCGGCTGCTGGCTTCAATGAATCCGAGGATTCCACCGCGCTTTGAGCCTTTGGCCAACCAGTCTCTCAGGTATTGCAGTTCGGGTGTGTCAGGGAGATCATCCAAGGTCTCCCGTGCCTTGAGCCTGCGAAAGGCCTTTGAAACGGCCTTGAGACGATCGCCATCGATTCCGGCACGACGCATGCCCACCAAATTGAGCCGATAGTGTTTGCCTGGCCTCCCGCCGACCATCGCGAAGGGCAAAGAGTCCTTGTTAATCCCGGCCAGTCCCTGAAGGATGGCAAAACTTCCGATTCGGCAAAACTGATGAACCATGACCCCACCGCCAAAGAACACGCGATCACCCACCTCACAATGACCGCCGAGCGTCGCTCCGCTGGCCAGAATGTTGCCATCCCCCATGATCCCATCATGGCCAAAATGGGTGTTGTTCATGAAATAGTTGCCCGAACCTACGACGGTAGCCATCCCCTCTTTTGTCCCTCGACTGATCGTGACGCCTTCCCGGAAGGTGTTGCCATCGCCGATATCGAGACGAGTCACCGTTGCAGGATCAAAGCCCAGGTCCTGTGGTAGCCCACCCAGTACCGCCTGAGGATGCACGTGGTTATTTTTACCCATATAGACATAGGGGCGAATCAGGACGTGCGACGCTATCACCGTCCCTTCCCCAATGCGTCCCGGTCCCTCAACGACTGCAAAGGGTCCGATGCTGACGCCCTCGCCGAGTTCGACGTCAGGAGAAACGACGGCAGTGGGATGGATCTGGGCGCTAGTCTGGGTCATGGGTATTGGTTTCCTCAACCTCTGGGGTGACAACGGGCATGGAGGTCCTTTAGCCTCTCCTGCGCTACGTGAGTATAAATCTGAGTACTGGACAAGTCGCTATGCCCCAGCAGCATCTGGACGACACGCAGGTCGGCACCATGATTCAGAAGATGGGTCGCAAAGGCATGTCGCAGCGTGTGCGGAGAAATTGGCTTTCGGATACCCGCCCTTTCAGCGTAGCGCTTGATCGTCAGCCAGAAAGTCTGACGGGTCATTGCCCCCCCTCGGGCCGTCACAAAAAGATCATCACTCATCCGGCTTCCAAGGATAACAGGCCTCGCTTCCTTGGCATAACGTGCCAGCCAGACCTCCGATTCCTCACCCACAGGAACCAGGCGATCCTTGCTGCCCTTGCCAACGACGCGAACAACCCCCTGCCTCAAATTGACCTGCATAACCCGAAGGCTCACAAGCTCGGTCACTCGGAGACCTGTTGCATATAAAAGCTCAAGCATTGCACGATCGCGAAGCCCCAAAGGATCGATCACATCAGGGGCAGCCAGCAAAGCCTCAACCTCTGCCTCACTCAGGGTCTTGGGAAGCGGGCGACCGATCTTGGGAGGATCAATCCGAAGCGTGGGATCGGCCTCAACCAGGCCCTCACGCAGAAGATAGCGAAAGAATTTACGAAGACTCGATATCAATCGCGCCATACTTCGACTTTTCGCTGCCTTTCGATAGCGATAAGCAAGATAGGCTTCGATTGCGCCCGCATCCGCCTCAGCCAAAGGAAGGGCCTGCTCCCGATCAAGCCAGAGGGTGAATGCCACCAGATCACTCTGGTAGGCCTTTCGGGTATTGAGGCTCAAGCCTTCTTCTAACCACAGCATATCCAAAAAGCGCTGAAGGAGAGGATCCAGGCCATCGTTCGCGGCCATTGCGTCAGCACCTTCCCTCATGTGCCAGCAACCAACGTTTGATTGCGAGGTAAGGACCCGTGGTATGCCCGCAGAAGCCACCCTCACCCGTGGCACTGATCACCCTGTGGCACGGGATGAGGAGCGGCCAACGATTGGCGCGGCAAGCCGCAGCAACTGCCCTAGCCCCAGATCCAAGCGCCCTGGCCAATTCACCATAAGTTCTTACTTCGCCCGAAGGAATGCTTTTCAAGGCATCCCAGACGTGGTGCTGAAATGTGGTCCCGTCGGCTGGAATTTCCCAGTCGAAAGCCTGTTTAGGATCTTGAAGATAGCGCTCGATCTGTCCTTTGAGTGGATTGCATTCCCGAAGCGCCAAGGCGGCCGTTGGCGCTCTTTGGGAGGAGACCGGTTCAGGGCTCAGGACGATTCGACAAACGTGCCCATGTTGTACCCAAAGTTCTACCCTTCCGAAGGGAGTAGCCAAAAGCTCGCATTCGGCCGCCATGGACGGCTCCTTTGAAAAAGTCTCAGACATGCAAAAGGGCAGCCTATGCTGCCCTTTTGCGGGAAAACCCTGCAAATGGCCCAAGCAGGCCAAAGGGTTAGATTTTTTCCTTAATACGTGCAGCCTTACCGGTACGATCACGCAGGTAGTAGAGCTTGGCACGACGGACATCACCGCGGCGCTTGACCAGGATTTCCTGGACCTGTGGGCTGTAGGTCTGGAAAACGCGTTCCACGCCCTCGCCGTGAGAAATCTTGCGAACGGTAAAGGCTGAGTTATAGCCCCGGTTCCGCTTTGCGATCACCACGCCTTCATAGGCCTGAAGACGTTCGCGGTTACCTTCCTTGACCCGTACCTGAACAATCACGGTATCACCGGGTCCAAATTCGGGAATGGCCTTACCCGCCATCCATTCGGTTTCAAGCTGCTGAATAATGTTTGCCATCGCTGTTCTCTTCTTTTCAAATCCGATCGTTTGATCGTTCCTGTTCCAGTTCGTCCAAAAGCGCCTGCTGCTCCTGGTCGAGCAAAATCTTTTCCAAAAGATCCGGTCTGCGTAGCCGGGTTCTTTCGATCGACTGACGAAGCCGCCAACGGCGGATCGCCTCATGGTTGCCGGATTGCAAGACTTCCGGAACCTCTCTGCCGTCTATCACGTCTGGCCGCGTGTAATGCGGACAGTCCAGAAGTCCCTCCATATGGGAATCCTGCTGAGCGGATTCTGCGTGTCCCAAAACACCCGGCAGAAGCCGCACTACGGCATCAAAGAGAACCAGAGCCGGCAATTCGCCGCCACTCAAAACGTAATCCCCGATCGACCACTCCTCGTCGACCTCGGCCTCAATCAATCGCTCATCGATCCCCTCATAGCGGCCTGCCACGAGGATCAGGCCATCGCAGTGACTAAAGTCCACGACTGCCTTCTGATCGAGAACCCGTCCTTGCGGGCTCAAATAAATCGTCCGGGCTCCAGGTCCCTGGGCCACTTTCGCCGCTCGGATGGCATCCCGCAACGGCTCGAATTTCATGACCATTCCGGGGCCACCACCATAAGGCCGGTCATCCACGGTTCGGTAGCGATCGTGTGTGAAATCCCTTGGATCCCAAACCACCATTTCAACCAGTCCCCTTTCGAGGGCCCGCCCGGTTACCCCGTGCGAAGCAGACTCCCGGACCATGTCCGGAAACAGGCTGACGATATCAAATCGCATCGTCGATTTCAGAATTCAGGATCCCAATCGACCGTGATACGGCCCGCATCGAGATCAACCTCCTTCACATACGGCCCCATCACAAATGGAATCAGCCGCTCGCGGTCGCCTTTGACCTCAAGGACATCGTTGGCCCCGGTTTCAAGCAGGCCCGTTACGACACCGAGATCGATGGCATCCACCGTATATACCCTAAGGCCAACCAAGTCGGCCCAGTAGTAGTGGCCCTTTGGTGCCCGCGGGAAAACCCCTCGAGGGACGGTCACTTTCATCCCCCGAAGCGCAATGGCCTGATCCCTGTCCTCGACACCTTCGAGCCGGGCAGCCACTACCGTTCCCTGCAAGCGCCCCTCAAGGACGACCACCGGTTGTTCCCTTTCACCCTGCGTGAGAGTCCAAGGAACGTACTTCAATATGTTTGCAGGTGGGTCGGTGAAGGAACGCACCTTGACCCAACCCTTGACCCCGAATGGGGCCACAATCTCGCCGACCAGCACATTTCCGGACATGAAGTGCGTCCAGATCTGTGAGATTAGGCCGCGCTTGCGCTCTTGCGGAATTCCTTGAGCAGGCTGACAACACGTTCGGTCGTCTGCGCGCCATGACCCAGCCAGTACTGAATGCGCTCTTCGTTCAATGAAAGACGCTCAGCCTTGCCAGAAGCGATCGGGTTGAAGAAACCCAGGCGCTCAATGTAGCGGCCGTCGCGCTTGTTACGGCTATCGGTAACCACAACGTGGTAGAAAGGACGCTTTTTTGCGCCGCCGCGGGACAGACGAATAGTGACCATCAGCACTCCTCAGAGAATAGGGCTTTGCCGGAAAAATCCGACCATTGTAAATGATGAAAAAGCCAATTGAAAGCGTCACGAACGATGACGCGAAAAAAAGCCCCTGCCGGGGCTTCATGCGAGCGGTCCTTGGGCCGCCCATCGATTATGGCGGAGAGAGAGGGATTCGAACCCTCGATAGAGTTATTAGCCCTATACTCCCTTAGCAGGGGAGCGCCTTCAGCCTCTCGGCCATCTCTCCTCGAACTCGTTGCCTTCGAATGTCAATCAATCAGACATTCTCTCCAGGCCCTTCGCCCCCCTCTTCGGGGCCTCCTTCGCTCTTGATACGCTCGTAAATTTCTTCCCGATGAACCGTCACGTTCTTCGGCGCATTCACGCCAATCCGTACCTGGTTGCCTTTGACCCCCAGAACGGTCACCGTCACCTCATCGCCTATGATCAGAGTCTCACCGACCCTACGAGTCAATATCAGCATACAACCATCCTTATTGGATCTCACGCTCCTCCTGAGAATCACTCCCAGAGAACAGCGTTCGGTCGCCTATTTACGTGAGCGACACCGTTGGTCTACGCACCGGGATCCCAGAGGATCCACCGCCCAAGCCAACCAAGGCAAGGACGTCAGGCGACGTTGGTTTGCACGCTAGCACAAACTGTCTGCCAAACGTTGACCGCTTCGACTGACGAGGTTGCTTCTCCACGCGCGTCTGGTTGTCCGCCAACCATCGGGCTATCCCGGCCCTAGAAGCGAAATCAGGCCTTCGCTATAGCTAGGCCCCCCAGGATTCAAGGCTCAAGCCTCAATCCCAGAGTCATTGATCCCGGACCCAAGTTGAAGGGGACGCGAACAGGCTGGTCCTGCGACTCGTATCCGACCGACCGCTCAACGGGCATCAATGCGGGCGGAATTGTAACACTTTTGAGCGAGCCGAAAATGTTTTTTTGGGTCGACTCAGGTCGCCTGATCCAACTCAAATGCAGCATGAAGGGCTCTAACCGCAAGCTCGAGATACTTCTCGTTAATGACCACCGAGATCTTGATTTCCGAGGTCGAGATCATCTGAATATTGATGCCCTCAGCAGCTAGCGTATCGAACATCTTTGCAGCAATCCCTGCATGTGAGCGCATACCTACCCCGACAATCGAAACCTTGACGATCGCATCATCGCCCCGAACCTCACGCGCGCCCATAGCCTTGGCCGTCGCCTCAAGAATACTCAGGGCCTTGGCGTATTCCGAGCGATTGACCGTAAAGGTAAAGTTCGTGGTGCCATCCTCCGCCACATTCTGGACGATCATGTCGACTTCAATGTTGGCCTCAGCCACGGGACCCAAGATTTTCGATGCAATCCCAGGACGATCGGGAGCACCTAGGACGGTGAGCTTGGCTTCGTCCCGATTGAAGGCAATTCCGGAAATTAGGGGCTTTTCCATGCTGTCATCCTCATAACTGATCAGGGTGCCCTCACCTTCCTTGAAGCTGGAGAGAACCCGAAGGGGTACGTTGTACTTGCCGGCAAATTCGACTGACCGAATCTGGAGCACCTTAGAGCCTAAACTGGCCATCTCCAGCATCTCTTCAAAGGTGATGCGGTCCAGACGACGAGCGCGGGGCTCAACCCGGGGATCGGTGGTATAGACCCCGTCAACATCGGTAAAAATCAGGCATTCATCTGCCTTGAGGGCCGCAGCCAGAGCAACAGCCGTCGTATCAGAGCCACCACGACCCAGAGTCGTGATATCACCTTCTCGGGTAACGCCCTGAAAGCCCGCAACAACCACAACCTGACCTTGATCGAGTGCCGCCTGAATCCGATCCGTTGGAATTTCAAGGATTCGGGCCTTGTTATGGGCGGCGTCAGTCAAAATCGGGACTTGCGCACCGGTAAAAGAAATTGCAGGACACCCCTTTTCTCTCAGCGCCATCGCAAGAAGACCAATGGTGACCTGCTCCCCGGTCGAGAGAATGACATCCATTTCCCGCGGATCTGGCGCCTGCTGCGCCTCCTTGGCGAAAGCAACCAGCTTATTGGTTTCTCCGCTCATTGCGGAGACCACGACTACTACCCTCTCGCCGCGTGCGCGGGCTGCCATGACATTGGCGGCGACATGCTGAATACGCTCAACACTGCCTACGGAAGTTCCACCGTACTTATGAACAAATAATGCCATCTTGGATTGCCTATCCAGTGAAATTCAGGCGATTTTTGCCTTAACCCAGTCGGGGACCGACTTCAGGGCAGCTTCGAGCCCTGAAGGATCTGTGCCACCAGCCTGAGCGAGGTCCGGACGCCCACCGCCCTTGCCACCAACCTGAAGGGCGACTGAATTAACCAAATCACCCGCTTTGACCTGATCGGTTCTGTCTTTCGAGACGCCAGCAATCAGAACCACCTTGCCTTCAGATACTCCCCCAAGAACAACTGCGGAACTGCCGAGCTTATTTCGAAGCTGATCCACCATGTCCCTGAGAACCTTGGCATCAGCTTCATCCACGCGGGCCGCCAGCACCTTGATACTGCCTAAATCAATAGCACTCGAAGCAAGATCGTCACCCGAGGCCGACGCCATCTTGGATTTGAGCTTTTCCAACTCTTTTTCCAGCGCCCGGCTCCTCTCAATCACCTGATCCAGCTTTTCAAGAACCCCTTCTCGGCTAGATTTCACCCGATCGGAGACCTGCGCAACCAGACGATCGCCCTGACTGATCCAGTCTAGAGCTCCCGCCCCGGTAACAGCCTCGATACGACGAACTCCGGATGCCACGCCCCCTTCCGACACGATCTTGAATACGCCGATGTCACCCGCTCGGGCCGTATGCGTTCCACCACACAATTCGGTCGAGAAGTCACCAATCGTGAGAACACGCACTTCATCGCCATATTTCTCGCCAAACAGCGCCATTGCACCGAGCTTCATGGCGTCATCCTTCGCCATAACACTCGCCTTGACCGGATTGTTTTTTCGAATCTCGTTGTTCACGGTGCGCTCAACTGTCTCGATCTCCTCACGGGTCATCGGCTCAAAATGAGAGAAGTCGAAACGCAGTCGTTGTGCATTGACCTGCGAACCTTTCTGGGTGACATGGTCACCCAAATGACAGCGCAAGGCCGCGTGCAGGAGATGGGTAGCAGAGTGGTTCAATGCAGTCGCTCCCCGATTTTCGGCATCGACATGCGCTTTGACCTTCAGTCCTTTTTTCAGGGTTCCCTGAAGGACACGACCCTGATGCAAAATGAGATCCGTGCCCTGCTTCTGGGTGTCCAACACCTCAAATCGTCCGCCTTCAAAATGGATTTCACCGCGATCACCGGCCTGGCCACCGGACTCCGCATAAAACGAGGTCGCATCCAGCACCAGGGTTGCCGATTCACCTACCGAGGCCTGCGCGACCTCAACGCCTTCCCGAAACAGCCCCACCACTTGGGCCTGCTGCTCCAGCTGGTCGTACCCAGTGAAAGCACAATGCGCATCCAGATGGACCTCGTGGGAATAATCAGCCGCAAAATGACTGGCTGAACGCGCCCTTTCACGCTGTGCCGCCATGGCCTTTTCAAACCCGTCCAGATCCGGCGCCACACCATGTTCGCGGGCAATATCTGCCGTTAGATCCACTGGGAACCCATAGGTGTCATACAACTGGAAGACTGTCTCACCCGGAATGGTGCCGCCGCTGGCTCGGCTTAGATGAGACTCCAGTATCTTCATGCCCTGTTCCAGCGTTTCAGCAAAACGCTCTTCTTCCTTTCGCAGGACCTGCTCGACACGGGAACGCGCTACCGGTAACTCTGGATAGGCCTCACCCATGACATCACAGAGGGGCCCTACCAGTTTGTAAAAGAATATGTCCCGTATTCCGAGCTTATAGCCATGGCGAATCGCTCTTCGGATAATTCGTCGCAGCACGTATCCCCGACCTTCATTCGAAGGCAGGACCCCATCTGCAATGAGGAATGAACACGAGCGAATGTGATCCGCGAGGACACGAAGGGAGCTGTTGTCGGTATCTTTGAGACCCGCCAGATCGGCAGCGGCCTGAACCAGACTCCTAAAGAGGTCCGTGTCGTAGTTGCTATGAACGCCTTGGACCACGGCAGCAATTCGCTCAAGCCCCATTCCGGTGTCCACCGACGGTTTGGGCAGCGGCGTCATGGTGCCATCCTGGGCCCGGTCATATTGCATGAAGACGAGATTCCAGACCTCCACATAGCGACCTGCATCTTCATCGGGGGTCCCCGGAGGCCCGCCCGGAAGATGCTCGCCGTGGTCATAGAAGATCTCGGTACAGGGACCGCAAGGCCCAGTATCGCCCATGCTCCAGAAGTTATCTTTGGTCCCAATGCGGGTTAGCCGGTGGGGGTCAACACCAATCACTTCGAGCCAAATCCTCTCTGCCTCACTGTCCTGATCGTAAACCGTCACCCACAGCTTAGCGGGCGGAATCTTCAAGACTACGGTCAGAAACTCCCATGCAAACTCAATGGCTTCCTGCTTAAAGTAGTCCCCGAAACTGAAGTTTCCGAGCATTTCAAAAAAGGTGTGATGACGCGCGGTATAGCCGACGTTTTCAAGGTCATTGTGCTTTCCGCCCGCACGCACGCAGCGTTGTGATGAAACGGCCCGAACGTAGGGCCTTTCCTCACGCCCGAGGAAAACGTCCTTGAATTGCACCATGCCGGCATTGGTGAATAGGAGCGTCGGATCGTTAGCCGGTATCAGTTGGCTGGAAGCCACGGTTCGATGGCCTCTGGATGCAAAGAAATCCAGAAAGAGTTGCCTTAATTCCGCACTGGTCATGCTGCTGCCATGTTCGTCGTCGTTGTTATTCTGAATCGCCGGCCTGAACATTCCTCAGCCGGCGAAAAAATTGTCGAATCGCTTCCCCGGAGAACCCTCTTCGAAGAAGAAAGCGCTCCCGAGTCGCCCGTTCAGAATCAGATTGCGGCAAAGTGCCCCCATACCTTCGGGTATAGGCACTTTCCAGAGCCTCCGCATATTCTTCCCGAGCCAGAGGGCTTACATCCCTCTCAGCAACTCCTTTTTGGCGCAACTCCGCATGGACACGCAACGGACCATAGCCCTGTCGCGCCCGGTGTCCGGAGAGCACCTCCGCGTAACGGCGATCACTTTGATAACCCTTACGCTCAAATTCAACGATGACGTCAGCGACCAATTCGTCGGGAAAGCCGGCCCGCAACAGCTTTTGCCGTAGCTCTGCGCGGCTGTGCTCCCGCCGGGCGAGATAGCGAAGACAGGCCGCCTCAACCGCCTGTCGCGTCTCCTGATCCTCGGTCAGATGTCACCCTCAACTTCATCCACGGCCTTGCTCCCCCCAGACCGAGCAGAGGAGGCGCCGAGGGTTTTTTCCCGGATGCGCGACTCGAGCGCATCGGCGATATCCGGATGGTCCTTCAGGAACGTTTTCACGTTGTCCTTCCCTTGCCCAACGCGGTCACCTTCGTAGCTGTACCAGGAGCCTGCCTTCTGCAGGAGTTCATGGGTCACACCGAGATCCACAAGTTCCCCTTCACGGGAGACACCCTCGCCATAGATGATCTCGAACTCTGCATTGCGAAACGGCGGAGCCACCTTATTCTTGACCACCTTGACACGGGTCTCATTACCGATGACCTCATCCCCGGACTTGATCGCGCCCACCCGTCGGATATCCAGTCGAACCGAAGCATAAAACTTTAGCGCGTTGCCACCGGTCGTCGTTTCCGGACTGCCAAACATCACGCCGATCTTCATTCGGATCTGATTGATGAAGATGACCAGAGTGTTGGACCGTTTGATGTTCGCCGTCAGCTTCCTGAGGGCCTGGGACATCAGTCGCGCCTGCAGACCGACATGGGAATCGCCCATCTCGCCTTCAATTTCAGCTTTTGGGGTCAAAGCAGCAACGGAGTCTACGACCACGATGTCAACACCACCCGAACGGACCAGCATATCGGCGATCTCAAGCGCCTGCTCACCGGTATCCGGCTGCGAAACCAGAAGCTCATCCAAATTGACGCCGATTTTTTCCGCATAACCCGGATCCAAGGCATGCTCAGCATCGATGAACGCGGCCACCCCGCCGAGTTTCTGCGCCTGGGCAATTACTTCAAGCGTGAGGGTGGTTTTGCCCGAAGACTCCGGACCGTATATCTCGACAATGCGGCCACGCGGAAGCCCGCCACATCCCAAGGCAACATCAAGCGCCAAGGATCCTGTCGGGATCACTTCGAGGTCACGGGTCGCGGGGGTATCGCCCATCCGCATCACCGAACCTTTACCAAACTGCTTTTCGATCTGGGAAAGGGCGGCGCTTAGCGCCTTTTGCTTATTCTCGTCCATCAGACTTCAGGCTCCATCAAGCGGGTGATTATCTCACAGCCCCGGTTGACGGGTACACCCGCTTTCCGCATGGAAAAGCGTCCCCCGAAGGCTGCGCGTCATGACCGGGCCAGACCCCGGACGTATAGCTTATGCTAACACACGACTCAAGCCGTTGCTCAATCCTGTCAAACCCGCCGAACTTCAAGCCATTCGGCAAGAACCTCCAGGGCCCTCTTTACCGTCTGCTCACGAACCGAAGTCCGATCCCCTGCAAACAGCGCCCGCTCGGTGAAAGCCCTGGATCCGCGTTGTTGCCATGCCAACCAAACGGTCCCCACAGGCTTTTCTGCACTCCCTCCGCCAGGTCCGGCAATGCCGCTCACTGCGATCACCCAGTCCGCACGTGACGCCTGCAAAGCCCCGTAGGTCATCGCCTTTACCACCTCCTCGCTGACCGCCCCATGTCGCTCAATCAAGGCAGGGGACACCGCTAGCATCTCGGTTTTAGCGGAATTGCTATAGGTCACGAAGCCTCGGTCAAACCACGCCGAGCTTCCCGCAATAGCAGTCACCGCCTGAGCAATACCCCCACCGGTACATGATTCGGCCGTAACCAGAGTCTGCCCCGCCGTTTCCAGCAAAGATCCCAGGCGGGCTGCGTATTGTTCTAGTTCATTCTGTGCTGACATGCCGAGCCCCCTTACAATGTCCCATAAAGTTGTCGCTTAACATTAAGTTCATCGCCCTCAGATTCAATACACCATCCCAATGCAAGAAATGCCAGAGGTAAAACATACTCCCCTGATGCAGCAGTATCTGTCGATCAAGGCCGAGCATCCCGAGCGCCTGGTCTTTTTCCGCATGGGAGATTTTTACGAATTGTTCTATGAGGACGCCAAAAAAGCCTCTCGACTGCTCGACATCACACTGACGGCACGAGGGGAATCTGCCGGCGCCCCCATTCCGATGGCCGGTGTGCCTTATCATGCCGCTGAAGGCTACCTTGCCAAGTTGATTCGCGTCGGGGAGTCCGTCGCAATCTGTGAGCAGATCGGCGATCCCCAAACAACCAAAGGACCGGTCGAGCGACGTGTCGTTCGAGTTCTTACTCCCGGCACCGTCACCGAGGAAGCCCTGCTCGAAGAGCGGCGCGACAATCTCCTGATCGCGTTATCAAGCGCCAATAAATCCTTAGGCCTTGCGATTCTCGATCTGGCCGGTGGACGCTTCATCGGCGAACGTATCCCTTCACTCGCCACTCTGCAGTCAGAGCTTGAGCGTCTCGACCCGGCCGAGCTTCTGGTCAGCGAGGACTTCCCCCTACCCGCCTTCCTGTTAGAGCGAAAGGGCTTGGTCCGGCGTGCTGCCTGGCACTTTGATCCAGCCAGCGCCAGGGTCACGCTTCAAAGGCAGTTTGCCGTCAAGGATCTGACGGCCTTCGAATGCGATCACCATCCTGAAGTCTTGGGTGCGGCCGGAGCCCTGTTGCAGTATGTTAAGGAAACGCAACAGTCTGCCCTCCCGCATATCCAAGGGATGCGCATGGAGAGTCAGGACACCACCATTGCACTGGATGCCGCCAGCCGCCGGAACCTTGAGCTTGATTTTCACCCCTCTGGCCGCCTCGATTTCACCCTGTTTGGTGTCCTTGACCGAACCGTGACCACCATGGGAGGCCGGCTGCTTCGTCGCTGGCTTCATCAGCCCTTGAGAGACCGCCGTCTCATCGAGGCCCGACACGATGCCGTAGCGATCCTTTTGGAAGGGCGTCAATTTGATCGCTTACGGGAGATCTTGCACGCTGTAGGCGATGTCGAGCGGATTGCCTCACGGATTGCATTGCGCTCGGCAAGACCGCGTGATCTGGCCATGCTTCGGATGACGCTGGATGCATTGCCCCGACTCAAGAACGCACTCGAAAACACGGAAAGCTCCCTTCTTGCCCATCTCGCCGAGGCTTTAAAGCCAAGGCCTGCGATTCACCAGCTACTCACACGGGCCATCGTCGAAAATCCGCCGATGTTGATTCGCGACGGGGGCGTCATTGCCGAGGGCTATCATGCGGAGCTCGACGAATTACGGCAGCTCAGCCTCAATCACGACCAGTTTCTCTTGGATCTCGAGCAACGCGAGCGTGAACGAACTGGAATTTCCAACCTGAAGGTCGGATTCAACAGAGTTCAGGGCTTCTACCTTGAATGCTCGCGACTTCAGGCTGATAAAGTCCCCGTCGAATATGTCCGACGCCAGACGCTCAAGGGCGTCGAGCGCTATATCACGCCCGAGCTCAAACAATTTGAAGACAAAATTCTGGGCGCCAAGGAACGAGCCCTGGCATGTGAAAAGGCGCTTTGGGAGGGTCTTTTGGATCGTCTTGGAGATGAGATTTCAGACCTCAAGGCCCTCGGAGACGGCCTTGCCACCCTCGATGTGCTCTCCAATCTCGCCCATCGATCGGAAAAACTCCAGTGGACGCGTCCTGAACTGACCGACGAACCCGGGTTGAGTATCCTCGCCGGAAGGCATCCGGTGGTCGAGAGTGTTCTTAAGGATCCTTTTGTTCCCAATGATCTCGTGCTGAATGAGAGTCGGCGCATGCTGGTCATCACAGGCCCCAACATGGGTGGTAAGTCCACCTATATGCGGCAGGCTGCTGTGATTGTACTTCTCGCCCATATTGGAAGCCACGTCCCGGCCGAACGTTCGGTCATGGGGCCTATCGATCGGATTTTCACGCGTATCGGGGCATCTGATGACCTGGCCAGCGGACGATCAACCTTCATGGTCGAGATGACCGAAACCGCAAATATCCTGCATCACGCAACCGCCAGCAGCCTCGTCCTAATGGATGAAATCGGCCGCGGAACCAGCACCTTCGATGGCCTGTCTCTTGCTTTTGCCACTGCAGAGCATCTGGCACGCGTGACAGGAGCCATGACCCTGTTTGCAACGCACTACTTCGAATTGATCACACTTGCAGATGAATTTTCTGAGGTGGATAACGTGCATCTTGATGCTGTGGAGCACCAGAACGGGGTGGTCTTCCTTCATGCCGTCAAAGAAGGCCCAGCCAATCAAAGTTATGGATTAGAGGTGGCTGCGCTTGCCGGAGTCCCTAAGGTGGTGCTCCGGCGGGCCCGTGAGAAGCTGGTTTCCCTTGAAAGGAAAACCGCACAGGAACAAGGCGCGCGGCCAGGGCTACGGCAACTCGATCTTTTTGAAAGTCAGGCACCCGACCCTGCTCTTGAGCTACTGGATACCATTGACCCTGATAGCGTCACGCCCCGAGAAGCGCTCGACCTTTTGTTCCGACTAAAGCTGGCAAGAAAGCTCCCTTAAGCTTTCCTGCCAGAGTCTTATTTCGAATCGGCCTTGGCGTCAGGTGCCGCCGCTTCAGAAACGCCGTCCAACTCCTTGACCAACTCCTTTGCCGGAACATATCCCGGAATGATCACGCCTTTGTCAGTGACGATCATTGGAGTGCCATTGGCTCCCATCGCCTGAGCCAGGGCCATGTGCTCATCCACAGGATTCTTGCACGTTTTCTGGCTAAAGCTCTCGCCGTTCTTCGCGCGGGTCAAAGCGGCATTGCGATCCTTGGCACACCAGACCGTGACAGCCTTATGGTAGGAATCGCTGTCCTTGCCGGCGCGAGGGAAGAACAGGTACCGCACTTCAATGCCCTCACGAAGGTAATCCTCGACTTGAGAGTGCAGTTTCCGGCAATAACCACAATCGATATCCGTGAAGACATAGATAAAGTGTTTTTGAATCTTGGGCTTGAAGACAATCATGTTATCCAGGCCGACCTTCTCCAAAGCCTTCAGTCGAATGGCTCCAAGGCGCCGATCGCTAAGATCTTCACGCGTTTTAAGATCCATGATTGAGCCATGGATCAAAAACTTTCCATCCTCTGAAACGTAGAAGAGTCGAGCACCAACAACCACTTCATAGAGGCCTTTGACCGGGGACTCCGTAATGCTATCGGGCTTAATGCTGGGCAATTCCTGCTTCAATGCGGCCTCGACGGTCTTACTGTCGGCTGAAACCACCCCAGTGAACAGGGAGAGCGCTGAAATCGCCCCAAGAATCAGATATTTCATGTGTTCCTCTTTAACGTTCAAAGCCTGCCTACATCCAGATAAATCCCCAACAACATCAAACTCATCAGGATCGTCATCCCGATCTGCTGCAGACGGATCTGGGTCTGATCAGACAGAGGACGCCCCCTGAGCGCCTCAATCCCGAAGAAAACAAGGTGCCCTCCATCAAGCACAGGGATCGGCAAGAGATTCAGAACCCCAAGGCTGATGCTCACCAGCGCTAAAAACCTCAGGAAATGATCAAACCCAAGACTTGCAGAACGCCCAGCCAATTGAGCGATACTGATCGGTCCGCTCAAATTGTCGACAGCTGCGCGCCCAACCACCATGCGGCCCGCAATTTTAAAGGTGGCCAGGGCATAGTCGGTGGTTCTCTCCGTTGCCGCGACAAGGGCATCCCAAGGCCCGAGACGATACTCAACCTCGACTTCTTTAAAAAGCTCTTCGGGGACTCGGACCTGTGCACCGACTTTTCCGAAGGGAGGTGTGGAAGGCTTGGCTTCGGGCGCCTCACGGCCGGCCATTCGGCGAATGATTTTTCGCACCAGGCCTTCGCCCTGATTCTTCGCATCCGGATAGATTGCAGCAGGGATCACCGTTAGCTTTGACTGGGCACCACCACGATCAATCAGTACGTCAATGGGCATCTCAGGACGTGCTCGAACCATTTCTGCCCATTCGCGCCAGTCCTTGATGGCTTGCCCATCGGCCTTCAGGATGCGATCGCCGGGCAAAAAGCCGGCTTTTTCCGCTGCACTTCCCGGCTCGGTTTTTTCAATCACAGGCAGGAGGGGAACCTCAAAGGGTTTGAGCCCCAGAGATTCGATCACTTTTTCGGGATTTTCAAGTGCCGCGCTTGGAAGTGCCAAATCGCGCTGATGCACAGCACCATCTGCTGCAATCACCTCGACCGATATGGCTTCTTCTTCAATCACGCGCTCAAGGATGGCGCCGATCGCCATCGGCCAAGTGGGCGTTACCCGCCCATCAACCGACCGGATTTCATCGCCCTGCTCAAAACCCGCCTGAGCGGCAATGCTTGAAGGATCCAGCTTTCCCACGATCGGACGGCTACCGGTCTCCCCCCACATGAAGGTGATCCAGTACACCACAACGGCCAAAAGCAAATTGAATAAGGGTCCAGCAACCACGATGGCTGCACGGGAGGCCAGAGGCTTTCGATTGAATGAGACAGGAAGGTCTTTGTCATCAACCGGACCCTCCCTTTCATCCACCATCCGCACATAACCTCCAAGAGGTAAAAGGGATAGCGTGAATTCCGTGTCATCCGGTGATTTCTGATGCCGCCAAATCACTTTGCCAAAGCCGAGGGAAAACCTAAGGACCTTGACCCCCAATTTGCGCGCTACCCAATAGTGGCCAAACTCATGAACCGCGATGAGGACAACCAGTGCCAGCGCGAAATAAAACAGGGTGTGGGGAAGTGAGGACATCAGTTCAGTATGAACTCCAATGGTTAGTTCAGTTTTGCAATGTAAGCGTCAGCGACCTTACGGGCAACCGCATCAGCCTCGAGAACAGCGTCAATATCCGTTGCCTTGAGATTTTCTACCGTATCCATGGCGTGTTTGATCACGTCTGGTATCGCGGTAAAACATATATGCCCATCAAGGAAAGAGGCAACGGCAATCTCATTGGCCGCATTCAGAATGGCAGGCATTGAATCTCCTGCACGAACCGCGTCGTAAGCCCGCTGAAGGCACGGGAAGCGCTCGAAATCAGGGGCTTCGAAGTCTAATCTTTTGACCTGGAACAGATCCAAGGGTTCCGCACCGGAGGAGAAGCGCTCAGGCCAAGCCATTGCGTGGGCAATCGGAATTCGCATATCGGGGCAACCCATCTGAGCCAGCACAGATCCATCGACATAATCGACCATCGAATGAATGACGCTCTGAGGGTGGACCACAACCTGCACCTTATCCGCCGGGGTATTGAACAGAAGACAAGCCTCAATCAATTCGAGCCCCTTGTTCATCATGGTGGCTGAATCGACAGAGATCTTACGCCCCATGACCCAGTTAGGATGGGCGACCGCCTGATCCGGCGTAACATCATGAAGCTCATTCAGTGCCTTGCGAAGGAAGGGACCACCGGATGCCGTTAGAAGAATTCGGCGGACTTCCGGAGCCTGCTGTCCTGCGCGATATTGCGCAGGCATACACTGGAAAATGGCATTGTGTTCACTATCAATAGGAAGCAGAGCCGCCCCAGACTGAACCACCGCAGTCATGAATAAAGGGCCTGACATGACCAAGGCTTCCTTGTTGGCCAATAGAATCGTCTTGCCCGCTCGCGCAGCCGCAAGCGTTGGAAGCAATCCCGCTGCCCCCACAATGGCCGCCATGACCGAGTCGACCTCGGGTAACGTACTGACCTCTTCGAGCGCTTTGGCCCCAGTCAGGACCTGTGTTTCGGTCACGCCTTTCGCTTTGAGGGCAGCCTTCAGTCGGTCGGCTTGAACGGGATCAATCATCACCGCATAACCGGGACGAAAAGCCTCGCACTGCTCGGCAAGACGCTCCCAATTACCGTTGGCCGTCAGGGCGATGACACGGTATTCATCGGGATGACGACCGGCTACATCCAGTGTGCTAACCCCGATTGACCCTGTGGAACCTAATACGCAAAGCCCTTTCATCAGTGCGCTCCCTTCTTCTTGGTTGCAGGAGCACTGGTGGGTGCCGCCGGAGCAGGCGCCGGTACACTGGATGGAGTTTTAGCCTGTGAAGCTGCATCCGCCGGCGGAACACCTTCATCTGCAGCATCCGAAGGGGGCAGCTCATCATGATCCGAGGGTACTTCCATCGGGCCATCATGGTGGTGGTCCGGCACAAAGGACTCCAAGGCTGGTGCATCCTCGGACTGGAGGATGATTTCCGGCTCAAGGCTGCCACCGAACTGAATAAAGATCGGTATCAAGAGGGATCCGGCATAAAAGACAGTGACACCCGCCAAGAGACTGTCGATGCGATCAAGGACACCCCCATGACCCGGCAGAATGGCCCCACTGTCCTTAACTCCACGAACCCGCTTGGCGAGGCTTTCAAATAGATCACCACAGACCGAGAACGCTACCGTCATCACTGACAGGAAGACAAAATCGATCAAGGTCATGGTTTCAAATCCCAGCACCAGACCAATGGCCACAGCAAAGAATATCGCACCGAAGAAGGCGCCATAAACGCCTTCTACCGTCTTGCCCGGGCTGATCGCCGCCATCAGCTTGGTGAAGCCCCACTGCTTGCCTGTGAAATAAGCGGCAATGTCAGCAATCCAGATCAAAAGAACAAGATAAAGCACCTGGTAGGCTGAGAAGTTAAGGCGCAACCAGACCATTAGAACCCAGCCGGTCACCAGAACCCAGGCTCCCGCGAGAACACGGGAGAGAACCGAAAACTTTCGGTTGGCGATCTTCTCAGAAGAATGTCTAAAGGCGGCGCCCCAAACCGCCCACCAAAGGACGGCTCCGGCATAGAGCCAACTCGGAAGCTCACCGGGCGCCCAGTCCATGGCATAGACGCGTGCAGCCGCTAGTACCGAGAAAATGAAGGCAGTGAAGCCGATTTTCTGCCCACCCTCGAGGGAAGAAAGGCTTGCCCATTCCCAGGCCCCCAAAAGAATGACAACACCCCACAACACCGCAAAGCCATCGGGCGGCAGAAGCAGGATGGCAGCAATAACAAGCGGCGCCAAAAGGGATGCCGTGATGATTCGATTTCTAAGCATGGAATGGCCTTTTTGGGTCAACAAGATGGGTTGTTCGTATTTGAGATGAGCTTTTCAATTTGGTCGCCGGTATAACCGAACCGGCGCTGCCGGCTGGCAAAACTTGCAAGGGCCTCCTCAAAAGCCACTTCGTCAAAGTCCGGCCAAAGAAGCGGCGTAAAGTAAAGCTCAGCGTAGGCAAGTTGCCAGAGAAGAAAGTTACTGATGCGTTGCTCGCCACCGGTCCGGATAAAGAGGTCAGGTTCAGGAAGATCTGCGATAGCCAGCCTTTCGCCAATCATGTCCGGAGTAATGTCTTCACTCTTGAGTCGACCGACTTCAACCTCACCAGCCAATTGACGAAAGGCCTGGGCTATATCCCACCGACCGCCGTAGTTGGCAGCAATGACCAAAGTCAGTCGCGAGTTCTCGGCCGTCATCGCCTCCGCTTCGGCGATACGCTCCTGAAGCATCGGCGCAAACTGCTCTCGTTCGCCGATCACTTTAAGCCGAACGCCATTACGATGAAGTTTGGCCGTTTCGCGTTCCAGACTGGCAATGAATAATTGCATCAACAGGGCAACTTCCTGCTGAGGCCTTCGCCAGTTTTCGCTACTGAAGGCAAAGAGGGTCAGGACTTCTACACCCTTGGCGATGCAGTGCTCTACCGTTTTTCGAACAGCGCCAACCCCTGCCCTGTGTCCTGCGGGCCTGGGAAGAAAGCGCTGCTTGGCCCAACGGCCGTTGCCATCCATGATGATGGCAACGTGCCGAGGCACAGAGTGATGCGAAATGGCGTCTGGCGATGTCGACATGTGGGTCGGACTAGCCGCGAGAGTGGGGGGCCGTGCTTCGCCGGCTCCCGCATCCTCAAATCGCGAGGAGGTCCTTTTCCTTCTGCTCGAGAAGGCTATCTACTTCCTTCACGAACTGATCCGTCAGCTTTTGAACCTGTTCCTGACTCCGACGCTCATCATCCTCAGAGATCAGCTTGTCCTTGACGGCATTCTTGAGATCGGTGTTGGCATCGCGCCGTATATTGCGAATTGCCACACGGGAATTTTCAGCTTCTGCCCGAACCACCTTGATCAGATCCTTACGGCGTTCTTCGGTCAAAGGGGGCATCGGAACCCGAATCACGGTCCCCGAAGTCGAGGGATTTAGACCAAGATCAGACGTCATGATGGCCTTTTCAATGGCTTGAACCATGGTACGTTCCCATGGAGCCACAGCCAGCGTGCGGGCATCTTCAACCGTCACATTGGCCGTCTGACTAAGAGGAACATCGTTACCATAGTAGGAGACCATCACGTGGTCCAGAAGACTCGGATGTGCTCTGCCGGTCCGAATCTTTGCGAGTTCCAGCTTCAGCGCTTCGATGCTCTTGCCCATGCGCTCGGAGGTTTTCTTATGAAGATCTTCGATCATGACTTCTTCCCACTCTCAATCAGTGAACCAACGCTTTCGCCCATGACCAAACGCATCACTGCGCCTGGCTCGAACACATTCATGACCCGCAAGGGCATGTCGTGATCTCGACAAAGGACCAAAGCTGTGGCGTCCATGACATTCAGCCGCTGATCCAGGGCTTCGTCAAAGGTCAGCCGTTCATAAAGACGGGCATCGGGATTTGTGACCGGGTCTGCGGTATAGACACCGTCCACCTTGGTCGCCTTGATCAAAAGATCGGCCCCGATTTCTACTGCCCGGAGGCTTGCTGCCGTATCCGTCGTGAAAAAGGGATTTCCCGTGCCTGCAGCAAAAATGACCACGCGCCCCTTTTCGAGGTGGCGAATGGCGCGGCGGCGAATGTAGTCCTCGCACACCTGATTAATCTTCAGTGCCGACATGACACGCACCGGACGTCCCTGGTGCTCCAGAGCATCCTGCATGGCCAAGGCATTCAATACCGTAGCCAACATGCCCATGTAGTCCCCCGTGACCCGCTCGAGCCCTTGTCCGGCCGTCTGGGCTCCACGAATGATATTTCCCCCGCCGATCACCAGTCCGACTTGAACCCCGGCGCTGCAGAGTTCCTGAATCTCCTTGGCCAGGCGACCAATGGTGGCGGCATCAATGCCACCGCCCTTGTCTCCCATCAGGGCCTCACCACTTAGCTTCAACAGGATGCGTTGGTATTTTGGAGTACTCATGGGTCCGTCGCGTTGCCAGTAGTTACAGGGAAGATCGAGAGGAGCGTTCGCCGGAGACAGATCCCCGGCGAACGAAGGTCAGGTAGACAGAATCAGGAACCTCTGACCTGAGCCATAACCTCTTCGGCGAAGTTGCTCTCGACCTTCTCGATCCCTTCACCGACCTCAAGGCGAACAAATCTTGCCACCTTAGCCCCCTTGTCGGCCAGCAGCTTGCCAACCGTCTGATCGGGATCCTTGACGAAAGGCTGCCCTACCAGGGTAATTTCGCCGAGGAACTTCTTGATGCGCCCTTCGACCATCTTCTCGATGACGTTGGCGGGCTTTCCGCTGGCTTCAGCCTGCGCGCTGAAAATCGCCTTTTCCTTTTCAACGAGTTCAGCATCGACACCGGTCTCATCGACACAAGCCGGCTTGGTCGCAGCAACATGCATCGCTACATCCTTACCGAGGGCCGCATCGCCACCCGCAAGCTCGACCAGAACACCGATACGGCTGCCATGCAGATAGCTGGCAACGAGACCGGCAGGTGCACTGAAACGCTCAAAACGGCGAACCGCAATGTTTTCGCCGATCTTTGCAATCATCGCTCTGCGCGTTTCTTCAACCGTTTCACCCGTGCTTGCAATCTTGACCTCGAGGAGTTCTTCAAGGGTCGTTGCAGCTGAGCCGAGCGCGGTTTCAGCCACCAGATTGGCAAATGCTACGAAATCATCGCCCTTAGCGACAAAATCGGTCTCGGAATTGACTTCAACGATTGCTGCAGTCTTTCCATCTGCGCTGGCCTTGGCAACGATGATACCCTCAGCCGCGGTGCGACCGGACTTCTTGTCTGCCTTGGCAAGGCCGGCCTTTCGCATCAACTCGACGGCGGCCTCAAGGTCACCATTGGTCTCAGTCAGCGCTTTTTTGCATTCCATCATCCCGGAACCTGTGCGCTCACGCAGTTCCTTTACCATTCCGGCCGTAATATTCGACATGAAGCAGTCCTCAATAATCTTTAAATGTCAGCAGATTCAGGTTGACGCCGCAGACGGCATCAACAACTAACAAAACGCCCCCAGTCCGGAGGCGTCTTCAATTCAAGCCGGGGGACAGGTCATTCGAGACCCGTCCCGCACCGGTTACTCCGCAGTGGCTGCGGTAGCAGGAGCCGCGTCCATTTCGACGAAGTCATCCTCGCCAGCTGGGACGCTCAGGCTGTTAGCCTTGCCCTGAAGAATCGCGGTGGCCGCACTCTGAACGTAGAGCTGGACCGCACGAATCGAGTCATCGTTACCCGGAATGATGAAATCAATACCAGTCGGGTTGTTGTTGGTATCCACGATGCCAACAACCGGAATACCCAGCTTATGCGCTTCGCTGATAGCGTTATGCTCGTAACCAACATCCAGAACGAAAAGCACGTCAGGGAGGCGATCCATATCCCGGATACCGCCCATGCTGTTCTCGAGCTTGTCGAGTTCACGCATCATGCCCAGGCCTTCTTTCTTGCTGAAGCGCTGGAGGCGACCGTCATCACGCATCGCTTCGAGATCCTTCATCCGAGCCACAGACTGCTTGATGGTCTTGAAGTTGGTGAGCATGCCTCCGAGCCAGCGGTGGTTTACATAAGGCATACCACAACGCAGCGCCTCTTCCTGGACAACCGTCCGGGTAGTCCGCTTGGTGCCTACGAACAGGATTTTGCCGCGCTTGGCAGCGACCTGCTCCAGATAAGCCATCGCGTCCTTGAAAAGCGGGAGAGACTTTTCGAGGTTGATAATATGGATGTTGCTGCGAGCACCATAAATGAAAGGTGCCATCTTAGGATTCCAGTAGCGGGTCTGGTGTCCGAAGTGAACACCGGCCTCAAGCATCTGGCGCATAGTTACAGTCGACATGAAAACTCCTTAAATTAGGGTTGTGCCTCCACATGCCCCGAACGACGACCGGAACCGGTTGAGCCCGGCTCGGCACCCTGTCGAGCGTGACGACATGTGTGTGGGTTATTGCTAAAAAAAGCAGGCCTTTATACCATGAACGGCTTATCTCAACAATCCATCCACACCAAGTCGCGCCCCTGGGACACCCACTGGGGTCCATCAGGCGAATCAAGATGACCATCCGCATCAAGACTTCAGAAGAAATTGAGACTATGAGAGTGGCCGGTCGCCTGGCGGCCGAAGTCCTCGAAATGATCGAGCCCTATGTCATCGCCGGTGTGACGACCGAGGAACTGGATCAAATCTGCCACGATT
The DNA here is from genome assembly GCA_041178325.1 of Pseudomonadota bacterium. Taxonomy (GTDB): domain Bacteria; phylum Pseudomonadota; class Gammaproteobacteria; order Methylococcales; family Methylococcaceae; genus UBA6136. Next base: position 10,994 of record JBEGVN010000086.1, on the reverse strand, counting down.
ACATCGTCAACGTCCAACAGGCCATCCCTGCCCCACTGAACTACCGAGGCTTCCCCAAATCGATTTGCACCTCGGTTAACCACACCGTGTGTCATGGGATCCCCGGCCCGAAGAAGCTGAAGAGCGGCGACATCATCAATGTCGACATCACCGTAATTAAGGACGGATACCATGGTGACACCAGCAAGATGTTTCTGGTTGGCGACGTTCCGATCCGGGCAAGCCGTCTAGCCAAAATCTGCCAGGAGGCCATGTACCTTGGCATCCTGGAAGTCAAACCGGGAGCCACACTGGGTGATATTGGCAATGCGATCCAACGGCACGCCGAATCCCATGGTCTCTCAGTCGTCCAGGAATTTTGCGGCCATGGGATCGGCAAGGATTTCCACGAGGATCCGCAGGTTCTTCATTACGGAACCCCCGGGACCGGACTTAAGCTTGAAGAGGGCATGGTTTTCACCATCGAACCCATGCTCAATCTGGGCAAACGGCACGTCAAGATCCTTCCTGACGGGTGGACTGCCGTGACCAAGGATCACAGCCTTTCCGCCCAGTGGGAACATATGATCGCTGTGACATCAGAGGGTTTTGAAATCCTCACGCGCAGGGCGGAGGAACCCCTTGATATTCGAAACGCTCTCTCCCCAAATTGAGCCCAGTCGATTTTCGGGCCTTGACCCCAAAATCGCATGTACTGAAGCCACCAAGGTCCATCAAGCTCTCCTCAAAGAGCGATTTGCCGCCGGAGAAACCGCTCGGGATCTCATTCGTTGGCGCTCTGACTTTATTGATGAGCTTCTCGGCTTTATCTGGCAAGACTTCCTCACGGACGTTGCGACCCCAAAGCCCAGCTTGATTGCCGTTGGCGGCTATGGGCGGCGCGAGATGCACCCCCATTCGGATGTCGACCTTTTAATCCTCAAGGATCCCTCAGCAAAGGAATGCCCACACACTGACGCTCAAATCGCCGGGTTCCTTCAGTTCATCTGGGATATCGGGCTGCGACCGGCACAAAGTGTTCGCGGCCTTTACGAGTGCATTGAAGAGGCGGTCAAAGATCAAACCGTCATGACCAATCTTCTGGAGTCCAGGTTACTCCATGGGGACAACGCACTCTTTGCGCGCCTCGAACAGGAGATCAGTCCCTCTCTCATTTGGCCTTCAGACGAATTCTTTGAGGCCAAGCGAGCAGAGCAAGCCGGTCGATATGCCAAATTTCATGACACGGCGTTCAATCTGGAGCCGAACATCAAAGAGGGGCCCGGTGGTCTGAGAGACATCCAGAACATCCACTGGATTATCAAGCGCCACTACGACCTTCGAGAACTGAACCTGGTCGAGCTTGGCTGGCTCACCGAAGCAGAGCTCGAGGAGTTTGAGAAGGCACGCGACTTCCTCTGGGAAATTCGTTTCGCGCTTCATGTAATCACTAACCGACCCGAAGAACGCCTCCTTTTCGAGTATCAAAAGGAACTGGCTCGACTCTTTGGCGTTGAGTCTGAGAACGTGAATCATGCCGTTGAACAGTTCATGCAACTGTACTTCAGAACGGTCATGGGTCTGGAACGACTTAATGAACTCCTGATGCAGCTCTTTGAAGAGGTCATTCTTCACAGCGAGCATCCCTTTAAAGTCGAGTCAGTGACGACGGAGTTTCGAAGTGTCGATGGTTACCTTGAAGTCGTCGATCCCGACATCTTCCAGCAGAGACCTCTGGCGATCTTTGAAATTCTGCTCCTTTTACAGACACGCCCAGAGCTTAAGGGCATTCGCGCATCGACGATTCGTCTGATCCGACAGAACCTAGAAAGGATCGATGACCGCTTCAGGGAAAACCCCAAAGCATGCAGCCTTTTCATGGATATCCTTCGACAACCCGTGGGCGTCACCCACCAGTTGCGACGAATGAATCGATATGGTGTGCTGGCGGCCTACCTTCCCGCATTTGCTCGCGTTGTGGGGAGGATGCAGTATGACCTTTTCCACGTTTACACCGTGGATGAACACACTCTTTTTGTGGTCCGCAATCTGCGCCGCTTTGCGCTCGAACAACACCGGGAAACCCACCCTTTCCCGAACGAGATCTTCAAGAGCATCGAGAAACCCGAGCTCCTCTACGTGGCGGGGCTCATGCATGACATTGCCAAAGGTAGCGGTGGGGATCATTCGACCCTCGGCGCCGATATCGCCGCCGATTTCTGTCGGCGACATGGCATCGGTGAAGCCGATACCCAGAGAGTGTGCTGGGTGGTTCAGAACCATCTCCTGATGTCCTTGACTGCCCAACGCAAGGACATCAGCGACCCGAAAATCATCCATGCGTTTGCGACCACCATTAGGGATCAGACGACGCTGAATTACCTTTATCTCCTCACCGTAGCCGACATTCGGGCAACCAACCCAAACCTCTGGAACTCTTGGCGAGATGCGCTTTTGCGAGAACTCTACGAGCAAGCCCGCTGGATGTTCCGTAGAGGCCTTGCCAACCCGGTACAGCAGGAAGAAAAGCTCGCGGCAGTCAAAAAGGAAACCCTCGAAAAGCTTCTGAAACTGGGGATTCCAGAAAATCGGACCCGTGCAATCTGGGATGAGGTCTTCAGCGAAGAATACTTCCTGAGGTATCACCCGGAAGAAATCGTCTGGCACACCGTTGCCCTTGATGCATTTCGAGGGAAGGAACCTCCGCTGGTCCTGCTTCGCACGGTCAGTCAGCGAGGGAGCGCAGAGGTCTTTATCTATGCGCGCCAGAACGACCTTATTTTTCCGAGGGCCACGGCTGTTCTTGATCAGCTCAACTTGACTGTCCTGGATGCCCGAATCATTACCAGCACACAAGATTATGTGGTGCACAGCTATCACGTCCTTGAGCAATCCGGGGAGCGCCTAACCGATCCTATGCGACAAGTACAAATTTCGGTGCGCTTACGGGAGGCCTTGTTGGGCCAAGATCAGGCCGATCTCCAAGTTCAGCGGCGAGAAGCCCGACAAATCCGCCATTTCACTGTGCCCACCCAAATCACCTTCCGTGATGAACCTCAACGGCAAGGCACGGTGATGGAGCTCATCGCCACCGATCGACCCGGTCTTCTCTCCAAGGTTGGCCGCGCATTCTCCCAATGTGACGTCCGACTCAATAACGCAAGAATCTCAACCATCGGCAGCCGGGCCGAGGATATCTTTCTCCTGACCGGAAAAGACAATCATCCCCTCAGTGATGACGGGCTTCGCCTCAAACTGAAAGAGACCATTGTCAAACTCGTTGGCGAGTCGTAGGCCCCTACCTTTCGTGGTATAAATCAAGGTCAATTCCCCATCCCATCCAGGTTCCCCTCATGTTCAGCAAAGGAATGGAAATCGCCGGTTTCGATGAAGAACTCTGGTCCGCGATTCAGGCGGAAGAGCGTCGCCAGGAAGATCACATCGAACTGATCGCGTCTGAAAACTATGCAAGTCCCCGCGTACTTCAGGCGCAGGGAACCGTTTTGACCAATAAGTACGCCGAAGGCTACCCCGGAAAACGCTATTACGGCGGTTGTGAGCATGTGGACATCGTCGAGTCTTTGGCTATTGATCGCGCCAAGTCCCTTTTCTGTGCCGACTATGCCAACGTTCAGCCCCATTCCGGCTCACAAGCCAATGCGGCAGTCTTCATGGCCCTGCTCAACCCTGGCGACACTGTTCTCGGCATGAGTCTCGCCCATGGTGGTCACCTCACCCATGGAGCGAAAGTCAACTTCTCAGGAAAACTTTACAACGCCATCCAATATGGCCTTGATACCTCAACCGGACTGATTGATTACGAGGAAGTTGCCCGGCTCGCCCGTGAGCACAAGCCCAAGATGATCATTGCGGGATTTTCCGCCTACAGCAGGGTGGTTGATTGGGCCTTCTTCCGGAAGATCGCAGATGAAGTGGGGGCCTACCTTCTCGTGGACATGGCCCATGTTGCGGGACTTGTTGCCGCGGGGGCCTATCCAAGTCCTGTGGGCATAGCCGATGTCACAACCACCACGACCCACAAGACTCTCCGTGGCCCGCGAGGTGGTTTGATCCTCGCTAAGGCCAATGAGGAAATCGAGAAAAAACTCAATTCTTTGGTCTTCCCAGGCATTCAGGGGGGGCCCCTTATGCATGTAATTGCCGCCAAGGCGGTGGCCCTCAAGGAGGCAATGCAGCCTGAATTCAAAACCTACCAGCAACGCGTCGTGACTCATGCACAAGCGATGGCTGGACGCTTTATGGCTCGAGGTCTGAACATCGTATCGGGTGGAACCGACAATCACCTGATGCTGGTTGATCTCATTGCTCGTGGTGTCACCGGCAAGGCTGTTGATGCAGCCCTTGGACGTGCTCACATCACCGTGAACAAGAACGCGGTCCCTAACGACCCTCAGTCCCCCTTTGTCACCAGCGGCATCCGTATCGGAACCCCTGCGGTCACCACGCGCGGCTTTACTGAGGCTGACTGCGTGACCTTGGCAGACTGGATTTGCGATGTGGTTGATGACCTTGACAATGAGGCGGTCATTGAGCGTGTTCGGGATGATGTCAGCAAGATCTGCAAGCGCTATCCGGTTTACCCGGACGCCTAGTTCCAGGATTTCCAATGCGATGTCCATTTTGCGGCGCAGATGACACGCGAGTCATCGACTCCAGACTTTCCCAGGAAGGTGATCAGGTAAGAAGGCGGCGCGAATGTACCGAATGTCGAGAACGTTTTACGACATTTGAAACCGTCGAACTGACCCTTCCCCGCATCATCAAGAGTAACGGCAACCGCGAGCCATTCCGGGAAGACAAGCTGCGCGCCGGCATGCTGAGAGCCCTTGAAAAGCGTCCGGTCGACATTGAACGTGTCGAGGCCGCCATTGCCAGAATCGAGAAGAAACTCCTAGGGACGGGTGAGCGCGAAGTACCCTCCCGCCTGATTGGCGAGAGTGTCATGTCCGAGCTTGCGGGCCTTGATCATGTGGCATACATCCGCTTTGCCTCCGTGTACCGAAGTTTCCAGGACGTGAACGAATTCCGCGAGGTCATCGATCATCTGGAGCTTGATCCCAAATCGCCCCTGCCACCCGCTGACCCCTAAACCCACACGCGTCTGAACGCGTGCTGGAGCCTGTCCAAACCAGCCCGCACCGTAAGACCCATCGCTGCCTATGACCCCGCAAACGTATTTCTCCCCTGAAGACGGACGCTATATGGCGCGAGCACTGGAACTCGCGCGCCGGGGACTCTGGAGTACTGACCCAAACCCTCGAGTGGGTTGCGTCATCGTCAATCATGGCGAGATCGTCGGTGAAGGCTGGCATCAGTTTGCGGGGGAGGCCCATGCCGAAGTGCATGCCCTGAAGGTTGCGGGCGAAAGGGCGCGGGGTGGAACCGCCTTTGTGACACTGGAACCCTGCAATCATCATGGCCGGACACCTCCCTGTTCAGAGGCTCTGGTGCACCATGGGCTTGCGCGGGTGGTTGCGGCCATGAAGGACCCTAACCCGCTGGTTTCCGGCAAAGGGCTCAAACGACTTGAGGACGCTGGTATCACGACCCAATCAGGCCTTCTGGCCCAAGATGCAGAAAACCTGAATCCTGGGTTCATTCAACGGATGCGCACCGGAAAACCCTGGATTCGTAGCAAGATAGGCATGAGCCTCGACGGACGGACAGCCATGGCCTCTGGGGAGAGCCAATGGATCACGGGCGCGGACGCCCGTCAGGATGTGCACCGACTCAGAGCCCGCTCATCAGCCATTGTGACCGGGTCGGGAACACTCCTCGCAGACAATCCAGCAATGACAGCCCGATTGGCTGAAGCTCCTCAGCCTCTCATTCAACCGGTTCGAATCCTTCTCGACTCCATGCTGCGCTGCCCCCGCGATGCGCGCTTTTTTGAAAGCTCCGGAAGTTATCGGGTACTCACACTTCAGACACCCGACCAAGAGCAGGCCACATCAACGCATCGACTGCCGGCATCGGCCCGCGGCGGAATTGATCTTGAAGCCGTCACCCAATGGCTGGGCCAAGAAGGATTTAACGAGGTGCTTTTCGAATGTGGCCCGACGCTCAATGGGGCTCTTTTGGCTGAGGGAATTGTTGATGAATGGGTCATCTACATGGCGCCCCGCATTCTCGGTAATCAGGGGCGAGGGCTCTTTCACCTCCCGGGTCTTGAGCATCTTGGGGATGCACCCCACTTAAAACTCGCGGAATGCCGTCAGGTCGGTCAGGATCTCAGACTGACCATACGATCGCGTTAACCCCACCCCTCTATTTTCAAGGCGGAAATCGACATCCATGTTTACAGGCATCATTCAGGCGATCGGCACCATCGAGCGGCTCGAACCTCGCGGTGGCGATATGCGCATCCGGGTTGCCACCGGCAAGCTCCCCATCAATCAGGCGGCGATCGGAGACAGCATTGCAGTTAATGGCGTGTGTCTCACTGCAGTCGAAATCGATGCCCGAAGTTTCAGCGCCGATGTGTCCCGAGAAAGCCTGTCACGGACGACCCTTGGAGGACTTGGCCAGGGAGCTCCCGTCAATTTGGAAATGGCCCTCCTCCCGACAACGCGATTGGGGGGGCACCTGGTCAGCGGCCATGTGGATGGTGTCGGCCACATTCTCGAGCGGGTTGATGACGGCAGATCCTGGCGCTTCACCCTAGAAGCCCCCAGGGAGCTTGCCCGCTATATCGCAGAGAAGGGATCAATCTGCATCAACGGAATCAGCCTGACCGTCAATTCAGTCTCCGGCGCCCAATTTACGGTCAATATCGTGCCCCACACACTTCAGGAGACCACCCTTGGAACCAGCGTACAGGGTGATGTCGTTAATCTTGAAGTCGATTTGATCGCCCGTTATCTTGAGCGCCTCCTGCTGGGTGAAAAAGCCGGAATCCCGGTATCGGGTGTTACCATGGCGCTTCTTCAGGACAATGGTTTCGCGTGATGCACAGCACGGCAGAGTTAATCGAGGAGATTCGCCAGGGGCGAATGGTCGTCCTTCTTGATGATGAGGATCGGGAAAACGAGGGCGACCTGGTCATGGCAGCCAGCCACACGCGGCCGGAAGACATCAATTTCATGGCGCGCTATGGCCGAGGCCTGATCTGCCTGACCTTGACTCGGGAACGTTGCCAGCAGTTACGTTTGCCTCTGATGGTGAATGAAAACCGCACGCCTCATTCGACAAATTTTACGGTTTCAATTGAGGCGGCATCCGGGGTTACTACCGGGATCTCTGCAGCTGATCGATCCCGAACGATTCAGGCGGCTGTTGCCTCAGAAGCCAGACCCGACGATCTCGTCCAACCCGGACATGTTTTCCCACTGATGGCACAGCCAGGCGGCGTTCTCAATCGCGCCGGCCACACCGAAGCTGGCTGTGATCTTGCGCGTTTGGCCGGTCTTGAGCCGGCAGCAGTCATTGTTGAGATCCTAAATGAGGATGGCACGATGGCTCGTCGGGCGGACCTTGAAGCTTTTGCGCTTGAACACAATCTCAAGATTGGGACCATTACCGATCTCATCGAATACCGCATTCAGAACGAAAAAACGGTCGAGCGCATTTGTGAGTGCGATTTCCCAACCGAATTCGGGCAGTTCCGTATGATTGCCTATCAGGATCAAGTCGATCAACGACTACACCTTGCACTAGTTATGGGCCAAGTGCGCGGTGAAGATCCAATATTGGTGAGGGTGCATGGTCGAAATGTCCTCGGCGATCTTCTGGGTGGCAAACGGGAAGGTTCCAGCATCTCTCTCCGTAGCGCCATGCGCCGGATTGCAGATGAAGGCCGAGGGGCTCTCGTCGTGATCCGTAAGGAAGAGGATGACAAATTTCTGGTGGAACGCATTCACCAGTATCAGATGGAAGACCACGGCATCGAATTTCCTGCTACAAAAGCACAGACCGAAGATTGGCGGACAACGGGCACTGGGGCACAAATTTTGGCGGATCTTGGCATCCACAAACTCAGAGTCATAGGAAATTCGCCCAAAAAATATCTCGGACTCTCCGGTTATGGTCTCGAGGTCGTCGACTTTGTGGCCTGCAACTCGGATCACTGAGAAACGACCTAATGCAGTCCGAACAGATCAGCCGTGACCTGAGCAAGCTTATTGCTGCAATCGAGAGGGAGTGGCGCGAGGAACTCGGCGGTCCTGAGGCGACCCTGACGGAATCGGTTTTACGAAAAGTTCATCGTCTCCTGACGATGCTCAATCAGGACAGTCCTGATCGCGAACTTGAACGCCTTCAGACCCAAATCGGCCCAGACTGGCTCGAATCGCACCCTTGGGCGACACCTTATGTCCTCAGAATCGACGCAGCTCTCACCACCATGGGCCATAATTCAACGAATTAATTCAACACTGACCATAAGAAAAGCCAGCCATGAATCAACTCAAAACCTACGAAGGTCACTTCAACGTCAAGGGTGCTCGCTTCGCCCTTGTCTGTTCACGCTTTAATAGCTTCATCGTCGATGCCCTAGAGGGTGGAGCCGTGGATACCCTGATCCGCCATGGCGCCAAAGACGCTGACATCCATATCATCAAGGCGCCAGGCGCCTATGAGCTCCCGCTGGCGGTCCAAAAGGTTGCAGCAACCGGTCGATACGATGCGATTATTGCTCTGGGCGCAGTCATCCGTGGCTCGACCCCGCATTTTGATCACGTCGCAGGTGAATGCGTCAAAGGACTGAGCACTGTATCCCTGCAGCATGGAATTCCCGTTGCGTTCGGCGTCTTGACGGTGGATACCATAGAGCAGGCAATCGAGCGGGCCGGTACCAAGGCCGGCAATAAAGGAGCAGAGGCTGCCCTTTCCAGTATCGAGATGGTCAATCTGATTCGCGAACTGAATGCAGGATGAGTAGCAGCAAGACACAAGCACGAAAGAGCGCCGTCCAGGCGATCTATCAATGGCAAATGACACGCTACAACCTCTCGGAAATCGAGCGTCAGTTTGTTGAGGAACATGGCATCGGAAAGGGAGAGCTGAGTTACTTTCAGGATCTCCTTCACAACGTCCCCTCGCGTCTTGACGTCATTGATGCGGCCATTGGCGAGTTCACTTCAAGACCGGTGGAACAAATCGACCCTGTGGAGCGTGCGATTCTGCGCATCAGCACCTATGAGCTTCTTTGTCATCCGGAGGTCCCTTATCGCGTCATAGTGAACGAGGGAATCAATCTCGCAAAGGAGTTTGGGGCTACACAGAGCCACAAATTCATTAATGGCCTACTGGATCGATTATCGAAAAAAATTCGGGAAACTGAATGCGCGCATTCAGATAAAGCCAACTGAGCAATGGCATCCGGCGAATTTGGACTGATCGGCACGTTTTTTGATCGAGCTTCAGGGCGTTCTGACGTTATCCTCGGCGTCGGGGATGATTGCGCCCTCCTCGCCCCTCCCGCCGGACAGAATCTGGCCCTAAGTGTCGACACCCTGGTTTCCGGGGTTCATTTTTTTCCTGACACGGATCCCAGGGGCCTCGGCCACAAGGCACTCGCGGTTAATCTCAGCGATCTTGCCGCAAGTGGCGCGAAACCCGCATGGTGCTCTCTTGCCTTGACGCTTCCTCACTCCGATGAGGCCTGGCTGAGCGAGTTCGCCGCAGGATTTTTCGCGTTGGCGTCCGAGCACAATATTTCTCTGGTCGGGGGAGATACGACCCAAGGCCCTCTTTCGATCACGGTTCAGGTCATCGGAACGACACCCAGTGGACAGGCCCTTCTGAGATCTGGCGCCAATGCGAACGATCTGATTTATGTAAGTGGCCCTATCGGGAATGCAGGCCTTGGACTCCTGGGCAGACAGGGGTTATGGTTGATTGAGGATCCAACCCTATACGCTGCACTCGAAAGGCCGACTCCCAGAATTGAACTGGGACTTTCGCTCCTCGGAATCGCCAGTGCTTGCATCGATATTTCAGATGGCCTCGCAGCTGATTTGGGGCATATTCTTGATCGAAGTCAGGTAGGCGCCGAAATCGATTGGGATCGTTTGCCGCTTTCAAAAGCCGTTCGCGAATATGTTGCCCATCATGGCGACCTGGGTTTCCCACTGAGAACCGGTGATGACTATGAACTCTGCTTCACGGCCCCTTCGCACCATCGGGGAGAGGTGGAAACAATCCTTCGCAAACTGGGTTTAAATGGCGCATGTATAGGTCAGATTGAGACCGCTCCAGGCCTTCGGGTCAAGCACGCCTCCGAATCGATTCACCTTGAGATACCCGGTTATGAGCACTTCAGCCCATCCTGAGATCAAGAAAAAAAAACTGGCCAGAATCTCGCCCCGCATTGTTTTCAGTGATGTCTGGTGTTTTCTTGGACTGGGTTTTGGATCCGGGCTTTCACCCAAGGCGCCTGGAACTCTGGGAACCCTTGCCGCAATCCCACTGTATTGGCTCCTCTCGAATACAGGAGCACCGCTCTATATCGCCATCACATTCACTTTATTCTTACTGGGCATTCACATCTGCCGCATGACGGAGGAAAAGATCGGAATTCAGGATCACTCGGGGATTGTGTGGGACGAGGTGGTCGGCCTCTTGGTAACAATGACCCTTGTGACTCCATCATGGTTAGCTCTCACCGTTGGCTTCCTGGCCTTTCGAGTCTTTGACGTTCTCAAACCATGGCCGATCCGCTGGTTTGATCGTAAAGTCCACGGGGGATTCGGCATCATGTTGGATGACCTGATTGCTGGAGTCATGGCGTGCGCTGCAACGCACCTCATATTGCCCCATCTCCCACTCTAAGCAGAGGTCACACAGACATCTATGTCGGGGACAAATAGAAATGTCCGGTTTTATAGCAAATAGATTGTCCGCTTTTTCCTGAGTTCTTGGTTCTCCCAAGGCTTGGTCGCGAAGCGGATTACCCGACCGTTTTTTGACGTTCCTCGATCAATTTGCCCCAAGCATCATAGTTGGCAAGACGCCTAGGTCCATGAAAGATGGCCAGCGTTCCATCCAGATAGCGG
>JBEGVN010000085.1:0-27872 GCA_041178325.1 Pseudomonadota bacterium | reverse complement strand
GTGGGGTAAAACCGATATTTGTAGGCCCGTTTGCGCGTATTCACGACACGGAATATAGCTTATGCTAACCACCCTAACAACCGCTCTCCGGATCGGAGAGTTCGCTATCCCTCCCCGCCCTGAAGGACCGGGTTTCTCGCGAGATTAACGATGAATGCGATTGCTGAAGGCATATCCCCCGCGCTCCGTCTCTCGATCTCCGGCATGAGATGCGCCGGCTGTGTCGAATCCGTCGAAACGGCCCTTCGTGCTGTTCCCGGTGTAGAACAGGCTACGGTCAACTTCGCCGATCATTCGGCCAGGGTCGAGGGTAACGTCGACCCTGAGGTTCTGAAGAGGATGCTCGATGAGGCTGGCTACCCCGCCGCCATCATGGAAGAACTCGAGGATCCCAGCGAACAGGAAGCCCTTGAGGATGCACACGCGCGTGATCTTCTCAAAAAGGCAGCGGTAGCTGCGTCTCTTGGGGCTCCCCTCATGATTTTGGATCACCTCGGGTATCTTCCGCACCTTGGCGGGACCCGTGATGGCGCCCTCTGGTTGATCGGTGCCTACTTTGCGTTCCAGGGCATACGCTACGGCGATGGCCGCTTCATTCGGGCGCTCAAGAATATCGTCAAAACCCGAACTCTGGATCGTGATCTGGCGATCGCACTGGTTCTAAGTTTCGCCGGACTTTATGCCATCCTCTCGATTGTGGCCTCACGCGGGTTTCCTGCTGCCTTCTGGGTTGTCGTGTCCTACATGACTTTGAGGATCATGCAGTACTCTGGAGGCCACTTTTACCGTGGCGCCATTAAGAGTTGGGAACACAAGCAGGCCAATATGGATACATTGGTCGCCTTGGGGACCGGTGCCGCATGGGTTTATTCGACCGTTGCCATTTTTTTTGCGCATGGCCTTCCGCCAATGAGCCGTCATGCCTATTTTGAAGCCGCGGTCACTGTTCTTGCATTCATCAACCTCGGTGGCGCTCTTGAAACCAGAGCCCGTGGAAAAAGTTCGGCAGCCATTCGCCAACTCATAGGCCTTCAGCCAAGAACCGCCCGTGTCATCCGGGAAGGCGTCGAAATCGATATTCCAATCAGTGAAGTCGGATTGGATGAAACACTTCGCGTTCGGCCAGGCGAAAAAATCCCGGTTGATGGTGAGGTCATTGAGGGTGAATCCAGCATCGATGAATCCATGCTGACCGGAGAAGCCCTTCCCGTAACCAAGCGCGCAGGCGATACCGTCACCTGCGGAACCGTCAACCAGAGTGGCACTTTCCTGTTTCGAGCTATCCGCATCGGCCGGGATACAGCCCTCGCCCAGATCATTCAGAGCGTCAAGGACGCCCAGTCCACCAAACCTGAAATCGCTCGCCTGGTCGACAAAATCGCGGCCGTATTTGTGCCGGTCGTGATATCGATCTCTCTGGTTACCCTGCTCATCTGGTGGATCTTCGGGCCGTATCCTTCCATCGGTTATGCATTTGTAACAGCAATGACCGTACTGGTTATCGCCTGCCCGTGTGCACTGGGCCTTGCTACGCCGATTTCGGTCATGGTGGCGGTAGGACGCGCCGCTCAGGAAGGGATACTGATTCGCAAGGGAGATGCGCTTCAATCGGCCGGTAAACTCAATACAATCATTCTTGATAAAACTGGCACCATCACGCAGGGAAAACCCAAACTCGCAGTCATCGAATGCCTCTCCGACTGGGATGAGGCAAAAGTACTTCAGTGGGCATCCACTCTGGAGTCGGGTTCCGAACACCCACTGGCTGCCGCCATTCGGGAAGCGGCCAAAGAGCGCAACCTTGAAGACCTTTCCCTCTCGAGCTTCATGGCCCTATCCGGCCTCGGGATTCGGGGAACTATCGGTGAAGATCAAGTCCTTTTGGGAAATCTTCCGCTGATGGAAAGGGAGCAGGTCGATACCTCAGGGCTTACCGAGCGTTTGGAGAATCTGGGAAGGAAAGGACAAACACCGGTGGTTCTGGCTGCAGGAGGCAAAGCCGTCGGCATTCTGGCCATTGCCGATCCTTTGAAACCCGACTCCCGTGAAGCCCTGCAAAAGCTCAAAGGCCTTGGAATCCGTCTGGTCATGCTGACTGGAGACAATGAGGTTACGGCACGAGCCATTGCAGAGGAAGTTGGCATCGAGGAAATTCGGGCTCAGGTCCTTCCTAGCGACAAGGCCACGGTGGTGAAATCGCTGCAGGTGATTGGCGAGGCCGTCGGCATGGTGGGTGATGGCATCAACGATGCACCGGCTTTGGCACAGGCCAACGTTGGCTTTGCCATTGGCACCGGAACCGACATCGCGATCGAGAGCGCCGACATAGTCCTGATGGGCGGCTCCCTTTCAAAGGTCGCAGAATCCATTGCCCTTTCTCGAGCCACCGTTCGAAACATCGAGCAGAATCTGATCGGCGCCTTCATCTATAACGTCCTCGCCATCCCGGTGGCGGCAGGACTCCTTTATCCGCTGTTCGGTATCCTTCTGAATCCGATGATCGCGGGCGCGGCCATGGCGATGTCGTCAGTCACCGTGGTCACCAATGCCAATCGCCTCCGCTACACCAAGCTGCTCTGAAGATTCAGAGCAGCTGGCCTTTCCCTTACAGGGGCTTTGTGCCCCTGAAAAGGCAATAACGAACCAGGCCTCCGTCAAAGACTTTCCACTGCGCTAAGGCCACCTTGAAGTTGGCCGTCTGCGCTTTTTTCCTAAGACCCAGAGTCTGCATGATGACCTGCATCGGGTAGGTCCAAAGCGCCGTCAGGTACATCCTTCGGGCTGAAGGCATGGTTTCCTGGGTCGCTTCAGTAATCCCAATATCGGTAAAACCGCACTCTTTCATTCCTGACTCGAACTCCTCGGCGGTTGAAAGATTGGGAACCGCCCAGCCATTGAGGCAATCCATGACCGCTTGCCACTCCACCTCGTCAAAGTCACGACGCGTTGCATAGCCATCGCAGGCAATCAGCGTTCCGCCTTTTTTCAGAACCCGGAAGGCCTCACGGAAGAAATCGCGCTTATCCACCGCATAGCAGCTGCTTTCAACAGCCCAGACCACATCGAAGGTTTCGTCAGGAAATGGCGTCTTCAAGAAATCGGAAACTTCAAAATCCACCTGCTCGGAAACCCCATGGCGGCGAGCATTTTTTTTGGCGTGACCGACCTGATCGGCACTGACCGTGATGCCCTTCGCGCGGCAGCCTCGGTGCTTTGCAAGCCAGATCGAACTTCCACCAATCCCGCACCCTGCATCAAGAACATAAGCGCCCGGCTTAATCCCGGCCACATCGGCCATGATCCGGTTCTTATTCAGGAGCGCCTGACTATGCGTCTTGATGCCTTCTTCCCAATAGCCATAGTGAAGGGCAAGATTTTCATTATCGAACCAGGCTGTGCGGTAGTCCCAATAGCAGTCGTCGTAATGCTTGGCCGTATCAACCCGAATCTCCTCTTCAACAAAGCCTACGCCTGGACGCAGGCTGTCATTGCGATAGTCACGATAAGGCTCAAGATAATATTTTCTGGATGAAACGTCGCTGGACATGAGGTCACTCTCGAACACGTATCAGGGGTCAAAAAAAGAAATTCCCGATACCCCTTGCGAGGGACCGGGAGATTTCTGGGTGCCTGCGACCATCCATTGGATGATCGCAGGCAAGGCTCTTTCTGCTAGAAGGAGAACCAACCGTTACCGAAGGCCGATGCGAACACCAGACTGACGATACTCATCAGCTTGATCAAAATGTTCAGCGAAGGACCACTGGTATCCTTGAAGGGATCGCCGACGGTATCACCGACAACAGCTGCCTTGTGCGAATCGGAGCCCTTGCCACCGTATTCACCGGTTTCAATCCACTTCTTGGCGTTATCCCATGCACCACCGGCATTGGCCATCATGACCGCCAGCAGGAAGCCGGAAGCGGTGGTACCAACGAGCAGACCGGCCAGTGCTTCCTTGCCCAAAATAAAGCCTACGGCGATCGGAACGATCACTGCCAGAGCGCCCGGCAGAATCATTTCGCGCAGTGCACCTTCGGTACTGATACCGACGCAAGCACGATAGTCGGGCTTGCCGGTACCTTCCATCAGGCCTGGGATTTCCTTGAACTGACGACGAACCTCAAGAACGATATCGTAAGCAGCCTTACCCACCGCCGTCATGGTCAGAGCAGAGAAGAAATAAGGCAGCATGGCGCCGATCAGAATACCGGGCAACATGGTCGGGCTGAGAAGATTCAGCGATTCAACCTTTGCAGCCGTGACGTAAGCAGCCAGAAGAGCCAGCGCGGTCAAGACAGCGGAACCGATTGCAAAGCCCTTACCCGTCGCAGCTGTGGTGTTGCCCAAGCTGTCGAGAGCGTCAGTGCGGTGACGCACTTCCTTCGGAAGGTGGCTCATTTCGGCAATACCGCCTGCGTTGTCTGCAACCGGACCATAAGCATCGGTTGCGAGCGTCACACCGAGGGTACTCAACATGCCAACGCCGGCGAGAGCTACACCATAGAGACCTGCGGTGATGCTGCCATCCGCCTTGATGCCCAGCCAAATGCTCAGAAGGATGGCAACTGCGGTGATCAGCACCGGACCCAGCGTACTCATCATGCCCACGGCGGTGCCTTGGATGATGGTAGTTGCTGCACCCGTCTGACAAGCCTTTGCAATCGACTGCGTGGGTTTCTCGGTATAGGAGGTGTAGTACTCGGTCACATAAGCGATGCCGTTACCTGCAACCAGTCCAACCAAAATCACCAGCCAGTAGTTGAAGCTGACCCCCGCCAGAATGACGGCGACCAGTGAAAGCCCCAGAATGACCACTGATGCACCCCAAACCGAGCGGCGAAGTGCGTGGAGAAGGTCTTCAAGGCTCGCTTTTTCGTCGATCTTGTGGACGTACTTGTCGATGTGCTTTGCAAGGCCCTCAGGCAGCTTGATGGAGTCATCTCCACCAATCACCATGTAGATCCCGAACAGGGAGGCCACAACACCGACGGCCGCAACCAAGAACGGAAGACCAATGAAGGCCAGAGAGTTCTGCCCAAGGCTTGCTCCCAGAGCGGCGGCTGCGATGATCGAGCCACTGTAGCTTTCGAAAAGGTCAGCGCCCATACCAGCGACGTCACCGACGTTGTCACCAACGTTATCCGCGATTACCGCCGGATTACGGGGGTCATCCTCCGGAATGCCCTGCTCAACCTTGCCGACAAGGTCCGCACCAACGTCAGCGGCCTTGGTGTAAATACCGCCACCCACGCGAGCGAACAATGCAATGCTACTGGCACCAAAGCCGAAGCCGGTGATATAGGTGAGCTGGTTCGGATCGTTTTTGAAGAAGAAGAACAGCAGCGTCATGCCCAGAAGGCTGAAGCTGACTACAGACATCCCCATGATCGCGCCACTGCCAAAAGCTACGCGAAGACCCTCATGGAGGCTCTTGCTGGCTGCTGCAGCCGTTCTAACGTTGGCGCGAACCGCGACGTACATGCCGAGGTAACCCGCACCCGCAGACGCGATAGCACCGATGACGAACGACAGTGCGGTCTGCCAATGGAGGAACGAAGCGATGACAACGGCCACGATGGCAACGAAAATCGCGAGAACCTGATACTCACGGTTCAGGAACGCAGAGGCCCCTTCCTGAATCGCGGCGGCAATCGCGCGCATGGTCTCGTTGCCTTGATCGTAGCTGAGTACTCTTTTGAACTGCCAGAGGACATACCAGACCCCGACAAGTCCCATCAACAAAGCGATGGTGACTGATGCATTTGCTTGCAACACGTTAATGCCTCCCTAACTTACTAAAGTATTTATATTTTTCTAAATTCTTGGCCATTTTGGGTGTCCCTTACCGGACCCCAGACACCACGAGGGGCCCCGGTGGGACCCCTCCGTTTCACCGATGTTGAAACACCATTTGCTATTGGCTTCGATTCTGCCCGTGGAGGTTACTCAAATTTGAGGCCAAGCTCAATACAAAAAGCATGATTGCTTCAAAACAACAGGAAAAAGTTCCCGTTTTTTCAGCATGCGCGTGCAAAAAGGCGTCGGGCAACTCAAGATTGTGTCGAATCCTGCAACTGGATCGTCCAAGGCTCAGGAGAGCCCGGCGCAATATGGAAGGCAAGACTGGCATTTTTGTGAAGGAGTCCATCCTCGCCTGAAGCATTGGGATTGAGTTGGCCCTTTTCAAGAAAATCGACCATGCGCCTCAGGTTATAAATCACCAGGACTCGGTGCGCGTTGCGATAGCTGTAGACCAAATAGCCTACGTTCGCTTCACCCCAGTTGGGGATTCTGGCAAAAAGCTCATCCAACTTTTGAGCGTTGCCGCCTGAAAGGTTTCGTAGGGTTGAGCTCTCGCGGGTCCTCATCAACTGGGCCAACATGTCCTTCAATCGTCCTTCACACTGACTGATCTGCAGCTCGGCAATCTCTTCGGCAGTCAAAGAAAAGGTTTCGGCGACCAAATAATGCCGATCGATCTTGCCGTCATTTGCAAACAAAGACAGTTTGTCGAGTGCCGTATCTTGAAGCGCATCCAGAAAAGTTCCAGGCGCACGAATATGCTTGTCAACTGCAACGACCCAAGGAAGAGCTCTCCCCGTCCTTTCAAACCGATCCTTGACGCTCAAAATGGCGGCAACGCGCGGCAACTCCTCTTCCCGGCCCCGCGGCTTGACGATGAATGCATCAATACCGGCAATCAACGTCTTGAATCCATCCCGCTTAAAGGCTTCAACAATGCCGGAATAGCGGGGGATATAGGGGATGCTCGTCCCATCGTAAAGAAGACTAATCTTGCGATTGCGCGCTCCTGCCGCCACCCAGTCACGAAGAGTATTAGCGAAGGGCTCGACATAAATGTAATCATCACTGTGGTGATTCGCCGCCGTCATCACCAGATAAAGATCGCTTTGCTTTCTAAATTCATCCAGGCTGGCAATGACAAAATTATCACCGCACTCGGCGCGGGCAATTTCTTCAACAGCCGTCTTACCAGCACCCGCCCCTCCCATACACAGAAAGAGCGACGGTAGCTCAACAGGAGTCTTATCGGCAAAAATGCCCTGCTTGATGCGATCCAGCTTGCTGGCGATAGCACTCAGATGGGCATATGCAATTTCAACTCCACGCCGAAGACGTTCATCTCCCTCGGCTGCCAAAATCAGCTGATCGCGCAACTCTGCATTGTTTGCTAAATCAAAAATCGGGGTTTTTTCGCCCAGTGTCTGCTTTAGCAGCTCTACAAATTCCGTATGACTGGGCGACCGAAGTCCGGTCAAGATGTTGACGTCCAGACAGAACAGGGGCGCCTCCCCGTTAGGCCCAATCGCGATGCCGTCGATATAGGGTTTGCCTCGGAGGCTTTCGGTTCCCGGAAGGTAACCAATCACGTTTTCGGTGAGTGACAACGGGTAATCGGCAAAGTGCACACCCAGCGGAATTTGATCCTCATGAAGGCTTGAGAGTGGAATCAGCCCACCGTTGACCGTCACCAGGCAATCCAGGCCCTCGGCGGTGCGATGACGAAGGAACGGCATACCAAATACGAAGGCCTTCTGTTCCGGCCAGACACCATAGCCATTGGCCTTATTAAGAAGGCACCGGACACGTGACGGATCCATGGCGTGAGCGAAGGCCTGACAGACCTCATCCAAAGAGCTCTTGGAGTCATGGAGGATGTCGGCATCCTTCGGTTCCAGCCGACGAAAATCGATTCCCCGCTCATAGACGCTACTGAACGCCGGGAGGTTGCTCAGGGCGATCATGAAAAAATCCAGCGTCAGCTTATTGCCATATCCAAACGGCTTGATTGCACGCATGGCATGGTAAAAGCGTGCCAGACGCTCGGCGATATTCTCGGTTTTGATGACAAAACCGTTATTGTCGAAAATCGCCGTATCCTGATTCTTATCATCGTAGAGAACCAGGCTTTCGATCGTTTCGCGGAACAACTTACGGTCATCTGCACTCGCCATGGCACCCGGTCGGTCCTGGGTAATGGCCTGCTCCTTCCAGTCCTCGAAGATTTCACGATGAATTCTGGAAAAAAGCTCTGTCAGGTAGGTGACGCGCTTGGCCTGATCATGAGAGATCGTGCCTTCCGCTTCTTTCTGGAAGGTCGAAAGTAGACGCCGACAATGAATGACGGCTAGGGCGTTTCTCAGCTTCTTGAGCTGACTTCCACCGACTATGAACTTCTTGGAGGGGATTTGCATGCAACTCGAAAATTGGGCCTGTCCATTGACGCTCAGCAGGGTCATCGAGCCACCCTGCCCTCATCCTCAGAATCCATCTCTCAAGGCGAGGCCCTTGCGGCGCGGAAATCGCAGCAAGGCGACAGACTTATTCTATCCATCTTCGCCCCGGACTGCGAAATCTCAAAATCGTTCTCGAGCAACCTAAGAAAACGCCGAACCCATTGCGAGTTCGGCGTCAAAGTGGCCATAGGCCATGAGTCCCCGCTAGCATCAAAGTCCGACTCCCCCCAGGTGCCGGACCTCCGTCCCTAAAGACTACTGGCAAGCCTCGCAGGTCGGATCGTCGATCGAACAGAGCTTGGGGCCCTGCTCAATCCGGAGATCGCTTGATACGACCTCCATTGCAGCAAGCGAAACGGCTCCGCCCGCCTCGCTTTTGACAGCATTGAGCTTGCCGTCGAACGCCGTGCTCTTCTCGACATGGGTCGCGCCCATCGTCCGGAGGTAGTAAGTGGTCTTGAGACCACGGAGCCAGGCAAATTTATAAAGGGAATCAAGCTTCTTACCCGAGGGCTCAGCGAGGTAAAGATTCAAAGACTGTGCTTGATCAATCCATTTCTGACGACGTGAAGCCGCCTCAATCAGCCAACGAACATCGAGCTCAAATGCAGTGGCATAACGCAGCTTGATTTCTTCTGGAACCCGCTCAATGCGCTGCAGGCTGCCATCAAAGTACTTGAGGTCGTTGATCATTACGGCATCCCAAAGGTCGTACTTTTTGAGCTCAGCGACCAGATAGGGATTGACCACGGTGAATTCGCCCGAAAGGTTCGATTTCACGAACAGGTTCTGGTAGGTCGGCTCGATTGACTGTGAGACCCCACAAATATTGGAAATGGTCGCCGTTGGCGCAATGGCCATGGTGTTACTGTTACGCATACCCACAGTGCGAACCCTTTCGCGAAGAGTGTCCCAATCCAAGGTCATGGACTGGTCAACCTGCAGGTAACCCCCGCGATGCTGTTCAACCAGACGGGATGAATCAATCGGCAAAACGCCCTTGCTCCAGAGGGATCCTTTGTAACTCGCATAGGTCCCACGCTCTTCAGCCAAATAGGTAGAAGCCTCAATGGCGTAATAGCTGACCAATTCCATGCTGCGATCGGCAAAGTCGATCGCTTGCTCAGAGGCATAGGAAATGCCCAGCTGGTATAGCGCATCCTGGAAGCCCATGATGCCCAGCCCAACCGGACGATGCTGGACATTGGATCGACGCGCCTGCGGCACGCTGTAGTAATTGATGTCGATCACGTTATCGAGCATCCGCATGGCGGTGGTGATCGTCGCCTTCAGCTTGTCTGCATCAATTGCGCCGTCCGTACCGATGTGCGCTGAAAGATTGACTGACCCGAGGTTACACACCGCGATCTCCTGATCGTTGGTATGCAAGGTAATTTCGGTACAAAGATTAGAACTATGAACGGTCCCAACATGCTGATTCGTGTAGCGAATGTTGCAGGGATCCTTGAAAGTAATCCAAGGATGACCGGTTTCGAATAACATCGAAAGCATCTTGCGCCACAATTGATTCGCCGGAATTCGCTTGAACAACCCGATTTCGCCCCGATCAGCCTTGGCCTCGTACTCTTCGTAACGTTGCTCAAAGGCAAGGCCACTCAAATCATGGAGCTCCGGTACGTCGCTCGGGCTGAACAAAGTCCAGTCCTTATCCTCGGCAACGCGCTTCATGAAGAGGTCCGGGACCCAATTTGCCGTATTCATATCATGGGTACGACGGCGGTCATCGCCGGTGTTCTTTCGAAGCTCCAAGAACTCCTCAATGTCGATGTGCCAGGTTTCAAGGTAGGCACAGACCGCACCGAGGCGCTTTCCACCCTGATTCACAGCAACAGCGGTGTCATTGGCAACTTTAAGGAATGGCACCACGCCCTGAGATTTACCGTTGGTGCCCTTGATATGTGCACCCAGACCCCGAACCCGCGTCCAGTCGTTACCGAGGCCACCGGCGTACTTTGAAAGAAGGGCATTGTCCTTGATCGAACCGTAAATACCATCCAGGTCATCCGGAATGGTCGTGAGATAACATGAGGACAATTGCGGACGCAGCGTTCCTGAGTTGAACAACGTCGGAGTCGAACTCATAAAGTCGAATGAGGACAAGAGGTTATAGAACTCTATGGCTCGCCCCTCTCGATCGATCTCATTCATAGCAAGGCCCATAGCGACCCGCATGAAGAAGGCCTGCGGCAACTCGAAGCGCACCCCATTACTGTGAATGAAATAGCGATCGTAGAGGGTCTGAAGACCCAAATAATTAAAATTGAGATCGCGTTCAGGCTTAAGAGCGGCCCCAAGGCGCTTCAAATCGTAGCGCGTCAGCTCGGTCGAAAGGAGTTCGAGCTCCGCGCCCTGCTTGATGTATTCGGCAAAATAGTCGGCATAGCGCTCAGCCATCTCGGCCTGCGTTGCTTCACTCCGGACATGACCGAGGAAACTCAGAGCCTCCTTGCGAAGACTGTCGAGAAGCAATCGGGCCGCAACAAATGAATAGTTCGGCTCCTGCTCGATGCGGGTTCTTGATGACATGAGAAGCGCATGCGCAACATCTTTCTCTGGCACCCCATCGAAAAGGTTGCGGCGAGTCTCTTCAAGAATCCAACCGCCATCAACGTTTTCAAGCCCGCGGCAAGCCTCATCAACGATCTTTCCGATGCGCTTGGCATCCAATGGCCTAACCGTGCCGTCATCCAGCGTCACGTTGAGTTCACGGGCACCAGCCTCTAAGGGCTGATCTTCTTGCGTCTTTTCAGCGCGCAATCTCGAGCGTTCTTCACGGTACAGAACGTATGCTCTGGCAACCTTATGATGCTCCCCACGCATCAGAACCAATTCCACCTGATCCTGAACATCCTCGATGTGAAGGGTTCCACCCGAAGGCAGACGGCGGAAAAGTCCCCGCATCACCTGATCGGTCAATCCCTCGACCAGTTCATGAATTCGGCCGCTGGCTGCTGCAGAGGAACCCTCTACTGCGAGAAACGCCTTGGTGATGGCTACGCTGATCTTGCTGGCATCGAATCCATTGACCTTACCGTTCCTCCGAATGACGCGAATTTCTCCCGGGGCATTGGCGCGGAGCTCGACATCAACAGAGGTCTGTCCTGGCGGGATCGCCTGAGTTTTGGACGCTTGGGTCAAGGATTCGGATTCCATCGGCTGGCACCTCGTAATGATTAGGTCTGTAGGGAGTGGAGACACTATAGAATGTGGTCCGAAGCTGAGTCAAGCACAACATGATGTGTTCGAGCCGATATCGATGACTGGAGCGGGAGGCCCCAGCAGCGCTGATTTTGGGCCCCTTTTCGACCCAAAATACCGTAGGATGACCCCCTAAAAGCCATCCCAAATGGCACAAATCAGCCTAAAAAAATCAATGAAAAACATTGTTGACTGGATCACTGATTTCACCCGACGCGTCCTGCCGAATCCACAGGCCGTCTCTTTCGCCCTCTTTCTGCTCGTGACCAGCATGCTGGTTGTTGGGCTGGGTAAAATGCTGACCCCTGTCTACGCGGGCGGAGTGATTGCTTATTTGCTGGATGGCTTGGTCATGATGGCTGTGCGGCGACGGGTACCCCGCCTTGCAGCAGTCATCGTTGTTTTCTTGCTGTTTTTGGCCTTTCTGGCCCTTTTAACCGTCCTGGTGCTTCCTTCGCTTTACCAGCAGACCATCCAATTGGTTCAGCAATTACCCACGTGGGCGACACGGCTCCAGGTCCTGATTTTGGAACTACCTGAGCGATACCCGGACATCATTTCGGAATCACAGCTGATCGAGTTTTCGACGACCGTTCGACGAGAGTTGCTGGGATGGGGACAATCGATGCTCAGCTACTCCTACGCTTCGTTAGTCAGCCTGATCACAGTGGTGATCTACGTGATTCTCTTGCCCCTGCTGGTCTTTTTCTTCCTCAAGGATAAGGAAATCATCCTGAATTGGGTCGGACGATACCTGCCCTCTGATCGCTACCTTTCACGAAAGGTTTGGCGTGAGGTAGATCTTCAGATCGGTAACTATGTGCGCGGAAAGATCATTGAAGTGCTGGCCCTTTTTGTGACCAGCTTCATAACGTTCTCCTTGATGGGACTCAACTATGCCCTGCTGCTTTCCGTATTCATGGGCCTATCGGTGATCATCCCCTATGTGGGAGCGACTTTGGTGACCTTCCCGGTGATATTGGTGGCTTTCTTCCAGTGGGGGCCTGGCGATCAATTTGGTTATCTGGTGTTGGCCTACGCCATACTGCAAATCGTTGATGCAGTCGCCCTGATCCCAATCCTCTTCTCTGAGGTTGTCAACATTCACCCGGTGGCCATTATCGTGGCCATTCTCTTCTTCGGGGGGATGTGGGGCTTCTGGGGCGTGTTTTTTGCGATCCCTTTGGCCACGCTAGTGAATGCGGTCTTGAATGCCTGGCCCCACACAGAGCGCGTCCTGACCTCAGAGAGCGAGCCGGGATCAGGGGAGTTCTAACACCCGCCGAAAACGAAGTCGCTAGAACGGCTTTCGTCCCGAGCCAACCAGATAAACCTCGGGGCTTCGGTCTCGAGAAGCCTTGGGTTTCCGCATCGAAACCTTGCTGAAGAGGCCGCGAGCCGAAGCCACATAGGCATCCACGTCCGGCCCCTGAAACAGCTTGGTCACGAAGGTCCCGCCGGGCCTCAGGATGTCTTTGGCCGTGTCCAACGCCAGCTCGGCGAGATGCATGCCCCGCGCCTGATCTACCACGCGGTTGCCACTCATGTTGGGCGCCATGTCAGACATCACCAAATCCACCTCCCTACCCGCGAGATGCTCCATTAAGGTTTTAAGAACCTCATCCTCCCGAAAATCCCCCTGAAAGAAGGTCACACCAGGCAAAGGCTCCACAGGCAGGAGGTCCAGTGCTATGATGGCGCCCCGTTTGCCAATGCACTCTGCTGCGTATTGGGACCACCCGCCCGGAGCGGCTCCGAGATCGACCACGACCATCCCTGGTTTCAGGAGTCTGTCTTTTTCGTCCAATTCCTTCAGCTTGAATACAGCACGGGAACGGTAGCCGAGGGCCTGCGCCTGCTTGACGTATTCGTCCGAAAAATGCTCCGAGAGCCAACGGCCACTGCTACGACTTCGCGCCATCTGCGTCAAACTCACCCAATTGCTGACAGGAAAACCAGTTGAAACCGGAATTGAAGAAGTTTCTGAGGGCTAAAGCCCATACCCTGAAACCCGTTGTACTGACTGGCCAGCACGGTCTCAGCCCTGCTGTCCTTCAGGAGATCGAATTGGCGCTGGATCACCATGAACTGATCAAGGTCAGACTGAATGCAGGTGACCGTGATGAACGAAAAGCCATGACCGAAACGCTGTGCAAGACGACTGGTGCCGATCTGATACAGGCCATTGGCCACATTGTCACTATCTATCGGAAGCCCAAGCGCTAGGCCCCGGGCTGCGCCTTCGAATACTTAGATGTACTTGACGGCGCAGATATCAAATTCCCGAACTCCACCGGGAGCCTGAACGACCGCCAGATCGCCTTCCCGCTTTCCAATCAGCGCCCGTGCGATTGGCGAGGTTACGGAAATCATCCCCTGTTTGATATCTGCCTCATCTTCGCCCACGATCTGATAGGTGACCTGATCCCCGGTATCGGCATCCTCAAGTTCGACGGTTGCACCAAAAACCACCTTGCCCTGGGCATTGACCTGAGTCACATCGATGATCTGGCAATTGGCCAGCTTGCTCTCAATTTCCTTGATGCGGCCCTCAGTGAAACTTTGTTGCTCGCGTGCGGCATGATACTCCGCGTTCTCCTTAAGATCCCCGTGCGCTCTTGCCTCAGCAATTGCTTCGGTAATCTTGGGTCGCATCACCGTCTTGAGGTGGGTAAGTTCACCGCGGAGCTTCTCGGCACCGCGCAGGGTCAGAGGTACTTTTTGCATTGATGGAGATCTCTCGCCGGATCGTTCAATTCAGGGTGCGATGAAGGTCCTGAAGGCAATTGACATCACTTGCCGCCAATTCGCCCAGAGCCGCACAGGTCGCACGAGCCGCAGAAATCGTGGTGGTGTAGGTGACCTGATCTTGCAGCGCCTGACGACGGATAGTGAAGGAGTCGGCAATTGCCTTCTTCCCTTCCGTTGTATTGATAATGAAGTGAAGCTCGCCATTCTTGATCATGTCAACGACATGCGGGCGACCTTCATAAACTTTATTGACGATTTCACAGGGAACACCGGCATCGGCAAGGGCCTTGGCTGTACCTCGGGTCGCGACCAGAGAAAAGCCCTTCGCAATGAAGTCACGCGCCACCGAAATCACCCGAGGCTTGTCACTCTCACGGATACTAATGAAGACCTTACCACTCTGGGGCAATTTAATGCTAGCCGCACTCTGCGCCTTTGCATAGGCCTCGCTAAAGGTCTTGCCAACCCCCATGACTTCTCCCGTTGATTTCATTTCGGGACCCAGAAGGGGATCGACGCCTGGGAACTTGATGAAGGGGAATACCGCTTCCTTGACCGAATAGTAGTCCGGAATCCTCTCACGCGTGACCCCCTGGGAGGCCAGGCTTTGACCCACCATGCAACGCGCAGCAATTTTGGCGAGCGGGTATCCCGTGGCCTTGGAAACGAAGGGGGCTGTTCGTGAGGCGCGGGGATTCACCTCCAGAATATAGATGTCCGAGCCCTTGATCGCGAACTGGGTATTCATCAACCCAACAACGCCCAGCGACTTTGCGAGCAGTCTGACCTGATCACGAATGCTGTCCTGAAGCGCCTGACTCAAATCGTAGGGCGGAATAGAGCATGCAGAGTCACCCGAGTGGACGCCTGCCTGCTCGATATGCTGCATGAGACCACCAATGAGAACCTCCTCACCATCACAGATCGCGTCCACATCCATCTCGATGGCGTCATCGAGGAACCGATCCAAAAGGACCGGGGACTCATTGGAAACACTGACCGCCTCACGCATATACCTTTTAAGATCATCATCATTGAAGACGATCTCCATGGCCCGACCACCCAAAACATAGGACGGACGAACCACCAAGGGATAACCAATCTCGTTCGCAGAGACGATCGCCTCCTCCAAAGAGCGGGCTGTGCGATTCGGCGGCTGACGCAGTCCCAGCGTATCCACAAGCTTCTGGAATCTTTCGCGATCTTCCGCCAAATCGATCGAATCGGGAGAGGTCCCGATAATCGGGGCATTCGCCGCCTCAAGGGCGCGGGCCAATTTCAGCGGCGTTTGACCGCCATATTGAACGATGACACCCCAAGGCTGCTCAAGATGAATAATTTCGAGCACATCCTCAAGGGTCAACGGCTCGAAATACAGCCGGTCAGAGGTATCAAAATCGGTTGATACCGTCTCGGGATTGCAATTGATCATGATGGTTTCGTAACCATCCTCTCGAAGTGCCATTGCCGCATGTACACAGCAATAATCGAATTCGATGCCCTGCCCTATTCGATTAGGGCCTCCGCCTAGAACGATCACCTTCTTGCGATTCGTGGGTGCTGCTTCGCACTCGTCCTCATAAGTAGAGTAGAGATACGCCGTTGACGTCGCAAATTCGGCCGCGCAGGAGTCAATTCGCTTGTATACCGGGTGAATGTCAAACTTATGACGGGCCGCCCTGACTTGATACTCTTGGCTACCGAGCAATTTTGCCAGCCTTGAATCAGAGAACCCCTTACGCTTGAGCTGAAGAATATCTTCGGCCTTGAGACTGCCCAGTACGCGTCCACGCAGGGCCTTTTCTTCGCACATCAGATCTTCAATCTGCGCCAAGAACCAAGGATCAATACGAGAGTGCTCATGCACCTGATCCAATGACCAGCCCATGCGGAATGCATCGGCAACATAGAAAATCCGATTTCCACCGGGGTGGCGCAGTTCACGAGCCAAACGATCAGCCGCATCTTCGGCTGCCAGATCAAGAAATTCAGTCAGTCCATCAACACCAATTTCCAGACTGCGAAGGGCCTTTTGCAGAGACTCCTGGAATGTTCGACCGATCGCCATGGCCTCGCCAACAGATTTCATCTGAGTCGTCAGGCGATCATCTGCCTGAGGGAACTTTTCGAACGTAAAGCGCGGAATCTTGGTGACGACATAGTCGATTGTCGGCTCGAAGGATGCGGGTGAAGCTCCTCCGGTGATTTCGTTGCGAAGCTCATCCAGCGTATACCCAACGGCCAGCTTGGCCGCGACCTTCGCAATCGGAAAACCCGTCGCCTTTGACGCAAGGGCTGAAGAGCGGCTGACGCGCGGATTCATTTCAATGACGATCATCCGCCCATCTTCCGGATTTATCGCAAACTGGACGTTCGAGCCACCGGTTTCCACCCCAATTTCACGGAGGACCGCAATCGAGGCATTTCGCATCAACTGGTATTCCTTATCCGTCAGGGTTTGTGCGGGTGCAACCGTAATTGAGTCACCAGTATGAACGCCCATGGGATCAAAATTTTCGATCGAGCAGATGATGATGCAGTTGTCGCTCCGATCACGAACGACCTCCATCTCATATTCTTTCCAGCCTAGAACGGATTCCTCGATCAGAAGCTCATGCGTAGGTGACAATTCCAGACCACGCTCGCAAATTTCGACAAACTCCTGCCGGTTGTAGGCAATACCACCGCCGCTCCCGCCCAAGGTGAAGGACGGGCGAATGACCGAGGGATAACCCGTCTGCTCAAGACAAGCGAGCGCCTCCTCCATGCTGTGGGCAACATTGGAACGCGCAGAATTCAGACCAATCTTGTTCATGGCCTGCTTGAACTTTTCTCGGTCCTCTGCCTTGTCGATGGCCTCCTTAGAGGCGCCAATCATCTGGACACCGAATTTTTCGAGAATCCCGTGGCGATCAAGATCGAGCGCGCAATTCAGTGCGGTCTGTCCGCCCATCGTCGGCAAAAGCGCATCAGGACGTTCCTTTTCGATGATTTTCGCGACGGTTTGCCAGTTGATGGGCTCGATATAAGTCGCATCGGCCATCTCCGGATCGGTCATGATCGTCGCCGGATTAGAGTTGACCAGAATGACCCGGTAGCCCTCTTCTTTTAATGCCTTGCAGGCCTGGGCACCCGAATAATCGAATTCACATGCCTGGCCAATGACAATCGGACCGGCACCGACAAGAAGGATGGACTGAATATCGGTTCTTTTGGGCATCGTGGTCGTCTAGCGAGTGGGACGTTGAGACATCTGCTCGATGAACTTATCGAACAGCGGCATGACATCGTGAGGACCCGGGCTGGCCTCGGGATGGCCTTGGAAACTGAACGCAGGGCGATCGATCAACTCAATACCCTGCAGACTGCCATCGAAAAGTGAGCGATGGGTCGCCTTAACGTTATGGGGAAGGGTTGCTTCGTCGACGGCAAAGCCATGGTTCTGACTGGTGATCAGTACTCGACCGGTCGCCAGATCCTGTACCGGATGGTTGGCGCCATGATGACCAAACTTCATCTTGACGGTGTGCGCGCCGCTAGCGAGACCCAACAACTGATGCCCTAGACAGATTCCGAAAACAGGAACCGCTCTTTCGAGAAAGGTCTTGATCGCTTCAATGGCATAAGTGCAAGGCTCGGGATCGCCCGGGCCATTGGACAGAAAAATTCCGTCCGGGTTGAGTGCCAAAACGTCCTTGGCCGAGGTTTGCGCCGGTACGACGGTCAAACGGCAACCCCGGTCAGCGAGGAGCCGAAGGATGTTGTGCTTGACACCAAAATCGTACGCCACCACATGAAATTTTGGCTTTGGGCCCTTCATGTGCCCCTCTCCGAGCGCCCAGGAGCCTTCATCCCAAGGATAGGGTTCCGCCGTCGTCACCTCGCGGGCAAGGTCCATGCCTTGGAGGCCCGGAAACGCCTGGGCCGCGGCCAACGCCTTGTCGACATCCAGATCCGGCCCAGCCATCAGGCAACCGCGCTGCGCGCCTTTATCCCGGAGAATACGCGTCAACTTACGGGTATCGATTCCTGCGATACCGATCGTCCCGTTTTCGCGCAGGTAGCTACCAAGATCTTTCTGAGCGCGAAA
The DNA here is from genome assembly GCA_041178325.1 of Pseudomonadota bacterium. Classification (GTDB taxonomy): domain Bacteria; phylum Pseudomonadota; class Gammaproteobacteria; order Methylococcales; family Methylococcaceae; genus UBA6136. The sequence continues at coordinate 9,551 of JBEGVN010000085.1, read as the reverse complement.
ATTGCTGGCACGAAAAGGCACATCCTTGACGATGAGCCCACTGGCGAAGAGGCCTCTAGACTCCATGTCTTCGTCATTCACGCCAACATTGCCGATATGCGGGTAGGTTAGTGTCACGATCTGTCGCGCATACGAGGGATCCGTAAGGATCTCCTGGTACCCCGAAATCGACGTATTGAAAACCACCTCCCCTACCGAGATACCCTCGGCGCCAATCGAGACTCCCCGAAAAAGGGTTCCGTCCTCAAGGACAAGCAGAGCTTCGGTATTCAATGGATTTCACCTTCCTAAACATACAAAACGGGAAGAAACTGTCAGCCACTTCCCGTTCATCAAATCTGCTCCTGGCACCGGGTACCCCACGGGCCGCAACCCATCGAGCCTTCGTGCCTGAAAGCTCAGGACTGAAGACAAGTTCCCAGACGTGCTATCCCCCGGATTCTAAGGAAATTGGCCGCTCCTGTCCATGTCAAACGGGCGAGTAAACAATCCATTACGACCGTTGAATTCCTGATGAACTTCGGAGCCTTGCAACGATTCCCAAAGGATCGCTGGGATCAACATGATTCATGAAGGGCTTCAAGCGATCCTGATTAGTCAGGCTATAGATCAGACCAAGCCAGTTGTTGAAAACAGCTTTTGCTGTATCCCGCCAAGTATTGTCGATGAAGGGGACAATCGCTGACTCCTCAAGAATTGGCAAGGGGGCACCTTCGTTCTTCGCCGCAAAGACCTCCTCACGATAGTCTTGGAGACGATCAATGGCTTCTGCTGAAAAATAATGATCGGGCAAGGGCGGGTAGTCGCTTCTCTCGCCGTCAAAGAAACGATTCACCTCCCGCTTAAACTCCTTGAGAAGGCTCACCGTGTCGTATTCGGGGTGCCCCTGAAAGAACACCACCCGAATAAGGTCCTCGCTGACGGCCAAATGCGTTCCGGCTGTCGAACTATCAACCAGAACCTTAAGCCCTACCTTTTCCATATCTTCCCGAAAGATCGCATTGAATCGCGAATGCGGCACATCAAATCGGGTATTGATATTGGAAACCAGTGGGTGACGATCATCAACCACACGGTGGGGATACACGCCCCAGCGCTTGAACCCCAGAGGAGAACGCTCGATACCGTAGGCGTATTGAATCAGTGCGTGGGTTGCAAGGCATGAGCAAAGCGTGGAGGAGACATGATCTCTGGCCCACTCAAACACCTGAGTCAATGGCTCCCAGAAAGGCTCTAACTGCAAATGGGGATGCGTGACGTTAGCCCCGCTGATGATCAGCCCATCGAGACCCATCTCACGAATGGTGTCAAAGGACTCGTAGTAGCGCTTTATGTGTGCCCTGGCATCTATACCACGCTCAATGCCATCAATCGTAAAGGGGTGCATATGAAACTGGACGATGGGGTTTGCCGCTCCCACCAATCTGAAGAACTGACGCTCGGTCGCCTCAAGTGCTGCATCCGGCATCATGTTCAAAAGACCGATATGCATCTCCCGAATGTCCTGACGTGACGCACGCTCAACACTCAGAACTTCCTGCCCCTCATCGCGAAGACGCTCATAAGTGGGAAGATCGTTGTGGGCTACGAGAGACATGACTTGAAAATCTCGCTCAATTTGAACCGATGGCGCGACACACCAACTCGGTGAAGTCAGATTCGGACTGGACCCCCTGAAGGTCCTCAAAATCCAGCGTATAGCCATATTCCGAAGCAATAGCCTCGTAACGCGGCAAGCGGGAGCGGAACAACTTTGGAAATACCCAACTCGCAAAACGATCTGGATTCACCTCTGATATGGCGCTAACGCCCTCTTCTTGCATAAAAAGCGGGAGATGCTCATCAAGAAATGCCTCGCGGTAATAGAGAGGCTTCGGGTGAGCCCGCGCTCGATCAATCAGAATCTGATCCAATTCCGGACTGGTTCTGAGATAAAGAATCAAAGTATGTTCTGCCAGAATCTTGATCGTCTCGGCATCATCCAATTCACAGACACTCCCCCCTGCATCGTTCAGGAAGTGCCGATACCCGTAAATTGACTCCACCTTGCGAATAAACTCCGGCACGTCGCGCATCGCGTTGATTTCGGCATGGCGATGCAAATCTTGTCTGCGCTTGAACTCTTCAATGCTCAGACCACCAAGACGTGGGTCACCAATCTTTCCGAGGAAACTCGAAACGGGAGCCAGGTTATCAATCGTTATATTGCTACGAATATAGATGGAGTCGGTCTGGAGGAGTTCCCGAAGAAAAGGAACCTCCATAGCCTGGAGCTTCATGTTGTCCGAGATCGGCTCATCCAGATAGCGTGTTCCGATGCGATAGTCCCCGGAGTAATGAAACCAACTCTGCCTTGGAAGCTTGTTGGCGAGGGTGGTTTTGCCAACACCCGACATCCCAAGGAGAGTAATCCTTTTCGTTTCCCAGTTTCGGAATTGATCCGGACTCATTTTCATCAGGCGAAACTCCAAAAGAGCAAGGGCATGAACTAACCCTCCTGGTTCATCATATGGTCTGCTGTTTGCCTAAGGGCATTCGACAGACGCTCCCTCAATATTGGGTGCTCGATACAGTCATCGATGGCCTTATTCATGCAAAGCATCCACTGATCACGCTCAGATGCCCCTATCGCAAACGGAAAGTGCCGCATCCTAAGACGTGGGTGCCCAAATTCCTCCCAATAGAGATTGGGGCCGCCCAACCATCCCGAGAGAAACTTGAAAAGCTTGGACTTTGCACCACCTAAATTCGGTGCATGCATAGCGCGGATCCCCGAAGCTTCCGGAAGCGTATCCATGTACTCATAGAATCGGCTAACCAATTGCGTCAGGACGACCTCACCGCCAATGGCCTCATAGGCCGTTATGCGCGGCTCCTCAGACATGGGACCTCAGGGCTTCTTTGCACACTTGGATCCTTGCCCCTTGCCAGCGAGGCAAGTGGACTTGGACGCTACCTTGGGAGGAGTGGAGGCAGCACCTGAGCCCGCCTTGGGAGAACGGACGGCCGACAGCTGTACCTTGGATTTCGGGGTCTTGGTGGCAGAAGCAACACCAACCGCATTACGGCCGGCCGCAGCCTTGAACTTCTTGGGGTTGCCGAAAACCAGACGGGGCGATTCCAGCTCAATCCGCTCACGGGCACCACGCGGAACTGGAACACGCTCAAATTCAGCAATAACACCGCGAGGAGTTGCTCCACCTAGCTGGGCAAAGCCATCATCCAGAATTTCACGCATATGGCGATCACGCCGTACCGCACTCGGCCCACCAAAGACGACGCCGATCAAACGATGGCCTCCTCGCTTGGCGGATGCCACCAGATTAAACCCTGATGAATTAATAAAACCTGTTTTGATGCCATCCATCCCAGGATAGGTCTCCATGAGATGGTTGTGATTATCAAAGCCCTGCCCACGGTAATAAAACCTTGGGGTCGAGAAATAAGGGTAATACCTTGGAAAATCATTGATCAGCGCACGGCCCAGCTTGTACATATCTCGGGCTGTAGTCCATTGGCCAGGATCTGGAAGGCCGGATGCGTTCTTGAAAACGGAATCTCTCATTCCGAGCGCATGCGCCTTGGCTGTCATCATTTCGCCAAAGGCACTTTCAGTTCCACCCAGATTTTCCGCGATGACCGTTGCAGCATCGTTGGCAGATCGGGTGACCAAGGCCAAAATCGCATCCTCGACGCGCAGAGTATCTCCCGCCATGACCCCCAGGCGTGACGGGGGGCGAAGCACGGCGTTACGCGAGACTTCAAGCGGGGTATTCAAGGTGATCTCTCCCCGCTCCAACGCCTCAAAGACGATATAGAGCGTCATCATCTTGGTGACGGAAGCCGGATGCCTCAGGCCGTCAGCATCCTTCTCGTAGAGAATGCGCCCCGACTCTGGCTCCACCACCAGAGCCGAGTACTGGCCAGCAAATGCGGCGTGTGAAAGACCAAGGCAGGCGGCCAGAATCAGAAATGAGAAACGGAGAGATCGCAACTTCATGGCGGAATTTAAGGGAACTGCTGGTGAATAACGAAAGTGAATTTTGTGTGTGTTCAGCTGGGTTAAGACGAGGGGTCAACCTCGACGCATGACGCGCTGCTTTTCGCGCTCCCAGTCACGATCCTTCTCGGTTGCACGCTTATCATGTTGTTTCTTGCCGCGGGCCAGACCAATTTCAAGCTTTGCACGCCCCTTCTTCCAACCTAAGACTAGAGGCACAAGGGTGTAGCCTTTGCGTTCGACATGGCCGATGAGCTTGTTGAGTTCGTGACGATGCAGAAGGAGTTTTCGCGTCCTGACCGCATCGGGAATGATATGGGTGCAGGTGGAGGTCATGGGGGAAACGTGGGCTCCGACCAGGTATGCCTCGCCACTTTTGAGCACAACATAGCTTTCTTTGAGCTGCACCCGCCCTGCACGAAGACTCTTAACCTCCCACCCCTGGAGCGCTAAACCCGCTTCAAAGCGCTCTTCGATGAAATAGTCATGGCCGGCCTGCCGATTGACTGCAATGGTCGAACCGCCTGACGCCCCCTTCTTCTTGTTTGCTGCCATCGGCTCCAGGAATCCTGACGTACTCGTCAAAACTTGATATTTTACTCGAAAGCCCTCGGGAAACCTAAGACACCTCACATACCGTAGCGACACCATGACCCAGACCTCCCATCAGCCGATCCGTTGGTCCTCCCGGATTGCCTTCATCACAGCCGCTGCTGGCGCTGCCATAGGACTTGGAAACATCTGGAAGTTCCCCTACCTTGTAGGCGAAAACGGCGGTGGGGCCTTTGTTCTGGTTTACTTGCTCTGCGTACTCGGCGTAGGCCTTCCAATCATGATGGCTGAGACGCTCATGGGCCGCATGGGCCGGGGCAATCCTGTTCAAACCATGAAAACGCTGGCCAAGCGGTATCAAGCTTCGCCGCTCTGGTCATTGGTCGGATGGTTTGGGGTTTTGGCCGGATTTCTGATTCTCTCCTATTATTCGGTGATTGCCGGATGGTCGATGGCCTACCTTTTCAAAATGGCAGGGGGATTTCTCACCCACATCACTCCCGCGGATGCCCATCAAACGCTAACCGAGCTTCAGGGTTCAGGCGATGTACAGGTGATCTGGCACACCGTATTCATGGCGCTGACGATGATCATCGTTGCTCGAGGGCTGTCAGAAGGGATCGAATCTGTGACCCGGCTTTTGATTCCCTGCCTTCTGGTCATCCTCCTCATGCTGGACATCTACGGCGCGACGACATCTGGTTTTGGGCAAAGCCTCGAGTTTCTCCTCAAACCGGACTTCGACAAACTGTCTGGAGAGAGCGTATTGATCGCACTCGGTCAGGCTTTTTTCTCGTTGGGACTCGCCAATGGCTCAACGATGGTCTACGGATCATATCTCCCTGATGACGTTTCCATCAGCAGGACCACGCTTTGGGTCGCCCTTGCCGACACCCTCGCTGCCATGATGGCAGGTCTTGCGATCTTCTCCGTAGTTTTTGCCAATCAAATGTCACCTGGGATGGGGCCTGGGCTTATTTTCGAAACCTTGCCCCTTGCCTTTAGTGCAATGCCCTTCGGTGGGTTCTTTGGATTTATTTTCTTTGTTTTGGTTTTCTTTGCCGCAATTACCTCGGCTGTTGCTCTGATCGAGCCTGCCGTGTCGATGCTTTCCGAGAGTTATGCCATGACCCGCAGCCGAGCGAGCGCCATTGCAGGTGGCCTTTGCTGGTTCCTGGGGCTCGGATCCATTGGGGCCTTCCGAGGGACTTTCGAACTGACGATCAATGGTAAGAACTTTTTCGATTTCGTCGACTTCATTACCGCTGACCTCATGTTGCCGATTGGCGGCATCCTGATTGCGGTCTTTGCCGCTTGGATTCTCCCGAAAAAAGACAGCGAAGCACAAATCGATTTGGGTGCCCATTATGGAATCTGGTTGATTCTGTCTCGCTTCGTGGCCCCGACTGCTGTGCTCCTGATTCTTTTGGAATCCACCGGGATCCTCTAAACAACCCTGTAGACCAGGCATGCGCCTCCAAATAGAAGTTGCCTATGCCCTTCCCAGTCGGCAGGAAATTATTGCTTTGGAGGTCGAGGAAGGCTGCAGCCTGATGGAGGCCATCATGCAGTCAGGCATTCTGGACCGTTTTTCAGAAATCGATATTGAGCGGGACGCGACTGGGATTTTCGGTCAAGTGATGCCAGGAACACAAATCCTGCGTGAAGGGGATCGCGTGGAGATCTACCGCCCGCTAACCGCTGATCCGCGGGTTGCTCGCCGGGTTAGATCCAAGAGCAAACCTTCCGGCTAATCGTCATCCTCCACGCCAAAGATACCCTTGATCTTTTGAAACAAGGTCTTTTCGCGAGGAATTGCAGGAACTGCGATCGTGGAGTCCTTCTTAAGCTCAATCGAGGGAAGCGTTCCTGGGCGAAAATCCCCCTGAAGCTCGGTTAACTGATCGCCCTTGAATATCAATGTGATGTTTTTTTGAATCCGGATATCGTTACCCGGCTGATTGGAATAGATGTAATCCCAGCGTTCCTCATGGAACGGATCGGTCAGGAGAGGAGAGCCCATAACAAAGGCCACCTGCCGTTGACTCATGCCAGGCCTGAGCTGATCGACCATCTCTTGGGTCACCACATTACCCTGATGAATGTCCTGTCGGTAGGTGAACGGAATCCAGCTGTAATTGCAGCCGGTAAGCAGAGTCCCCGCCAGGACGGCCAGACCAACAAAGGGATATAGCGGCATGGTATGATGAATTTGCCTTAATCAGCCTCTCATCATACCCGATGAAGGCCACCTTAACACCGGGAAGGAGTTCCCCCTGGAAAGCAAAGATATCCGGAACGCAGGCCTTAAAGTCACCCTGCCCCGCATCAAGATCCTCGAAATCCTGGAACGACCCAACTATGCTCAGCACCTGAGTGCCGAGGATATCTTTAAGACGCTGGTCAGTGAAGGTGAAGAAATCGGTCTTGCTACGGTCTATCGGGTCCTTACACAATTTGAGGCCGCTGGTTTGGTCATGCGACATCACTTCGAAGGAGGAAATTCCGTCTTTGAACTGAATCGCGGAGACCACCATGACCATTTGGTCTGTGTGCACTGTGGCAAAGTGGAGGAATTCCAGGATGCCACGATTGAGGAACTCCAGACCAAGATTGCCAAACTCAGAAATTTTGAACTGACAGATCATTCCCTCTGCCTCTACGGCATCTGTTCGGATTGTCAGGTCTCAAGATCCCAGGCCTAAGCCCAAAATTCCCGCCACCTCTCGGCGCTCAATCTTCAATGTTCAAACCACTTACCCTTTTTATTGGCCTGCGTTATACGCGGGCAAAACGCAGAACTGGATTCATCTCGTTCATCACTCTCACCTCAGTTATGGGGATTGCACTGGGCGTTGCGGCCCTTATTACCGTCCTCTCGGTCATGAATGGATTTGAGGCCGAATTGCGTGAAAGAATCCTCGGCATGACATCCCATGCTTCCATCACAGGAGCTGATGGCGAACTACGCAATTGGGAGAAAATTGAGCCTGTGTTGGAGACCGAACCCCGCGTGAAGGGCTGGGCCCCTTACGTTGAGGGACAGGCAATGATCAACTCAGATCGCAGGGTCAGCGGAACCATGATCCGAGGTATTCAGCCCGAATATGAGCCCCGCGTGTCAGAAGTTGCCAACCGACTTCAGCAAGGAGAACTCAAGGACCTTCGACCCGGCGAATTTGGGATCATCCTCGGCGCAGAACTTGCCGATCATCTTGGAGTCATTCCCGGCGATAAGATCACGGTGATCACCCCGCAAGTCACGGCCACTCCGGCGGGCATCCTCCCCCGATTGAAACGTTTCACAGTGGTCGGAATCTTCCATGTAGGAATGTTCGAGTACGATCGGAATCTTGCCTTGATTAATCTCGATGACGCCAAACGTCTGTTCAGTCTCGATGATGCCGTTTCTGGACTCCGACTAAAGGTCGATGATGTCTTTTTTGCGCGCAAGATCGCCAAAGACCTAGGTCCAAAGCTCCCTGAAGCCTACTACATCACCGACTGGACACAGGCTCATAGCAACTTCTTCAAGGCCATACAAACCGAGAAGCGCGTGATGTTTATCATCCTTCTCCTCATCGTCGCCGTAGCCGCATTCAATATTGTATCGACCCTTGTAATGGTCGTTACCGACAAGCGTGCTGATATAGCCATCCTGAGAACGCAAGGGATGCCGCCACGAAGCGTCATGGGAATCTTTATCGTGCTTGGAACCGTAATTGGGTTGTTTGGAACCATCGTCGGGGGCGTTGGGGGCGTTCTGCTTGCGCTGAATGTCGAGACCGTTGTCCCTGCAATCGAAAAACTCTTTGGCGTTCATTTCCTTTCAGCGGATGTTTACTACATCAGTGAATTACCCTCACGTCTGGAATGGAGTGACGTCCTGCACATTACGGTCGTGGCATTCTTCCTTTCCATCATTGCAACCATCTATCCTGCCTGGCAGGCCTCTTTGATTCAGCCAGCCGAGGAGCTTCGTTATGAGTAAGGTCGTACTTGCCTGCCGAAATCTAGGCAAACGTTTTACTCAGGGCGAGCTCGACGTGAGCGTTCTGGATGCAGTAAACCTCAGCATCAGCGAAGGGGACCGAGTTGCCATCATGGGAACTTCAGGATCTGGAAAGAGCACCTTATTACATCTTCTTGGTGGGCTGGATCGGCCGACAACCGGGGAAGTTGAACTCCTCGGGCAAAAGTTATCAGATCTACGCGAACCCGATATCTCGAAGCTTCGTAATGAAGCTTTGGGATTTATTTACCAGTTCCATCACCTTTTGGGTGAATTCACCCTACTAGAAAACGTCGCCATCCCGCTACTGATTGGCAATGTCAGCGTTGAAGAAGCCGAATTCAGGGCAAGCACCCTTCTCGATCAGGTCGGGTTAAAAAGCCGCATGAAACACAAGCCAGGGGAACTCTCAGGCGGGGAACGTCAGCGAGCGGCCATTGCGAGAGCCTTGGTCACCAAACCACGTTGCGTCCTTGCCGATGAACCCACGGGCAATCTTGATCGCAAAACCGCAGATGCTGTTTACGAGTTGATGTTGGAATTAAATCAGGCCTTCGAAGTCAGCTTCCTAGTAGTGACTCATGACCCTAAGCTTGCGGCCAGAATGGACAAGCAGTGGTCTCTCGAAGATGGGACACTGCGATTAAACTAACCGAACACATATAAATATTGCGGAATTTGCTGTAGATAATCGGCTTAGGTTGATCAACCCCCCACTCGAAGGAGTCGGGGGTTTTTTGTGTGAACCGAGGAGAGCTTTCACAACCGCTACGCCATAAGGAGGGGGTTCTTTTCAATGTCGGAACTTACTCCAGCGGCCTGAACGCCGTTATAAGCCGGACCACCTGGCTGGACGCTCTATTTTACGATTTTCGACCGTGCAAAGAAAAACCCCCGCTCTATTGAGACGGGGGTTTTTGCAATTGGAGCCTGGCAGTTCCCTACTTTCGCACAGGTAATCTGCACTATCATCGGCGCTAAGCGGTT
>JBEGVN010000084.1:0-9018 GCA_041178325.1 Pseudomonadota bacterium | reverse complement strand
GAGCCTACTCGAGGTGGTGAACATCTCAAGAAGAAGGTCGTTTCGCATCTCAGATCTATTCAGAGTCAGCCTCACAGGGTCAGGTCATATTTCAAAGCAAAGCCGGTCTCGTATGCCGCCTAATGAGCGTTCGGTAATTAGTGGCCGGAGTAATAATTCCATGGTTTCAGATTTTCATCTTGATGCTCTATCAGCCGCGAAAATCGAGCCTTGGGAATATGACCACGTTCAAGATCGAATGAAAGGATCTGATGGGCTATGGAATATGTTGGGTTACGCACCGGATGGAGAGCCTGTGGACCTCGCAACATGGGTATCCATGATTCATCCAGAAGACCGAAGCAAGGCAAAAAATCATTGGGACCCGAATGCGATGGGCGACCCAAGTAATTTTGAGCTGATTTTCCGGTGTCAGGTTCGATCGGGCGACTGGCGATGGATCCAGAGTCGTGGGCAGGTCAGCCAAAGAGATGAATGCGGAAGACCCCTCAAATCATCGGGCATAGCGTTTGATGTGACGGCGCGCCATTCGTCAATACCCTCTTCAAACATCAGCATGAGCCGCGTCAAGACGTTAATCGAGTCGATACCTGTAGGTGTCTACACCTTCAGACATGACCTATCTGATGGTTCGATGTCTTTTGATTTCATGAGCGAACATGCGTGTTTTCTTTTAGGGGTGGAAAAGGATTTAGTCCTTGAAAATGCCATGATCGCATTCAATGCCGCTCACCCTGAAGAACGTGAATATCTTCTACGCTCAAACGATTCTTTGAGGCATGGTACTCCCTTCTTCTTCGAGGGCCGCTTTATTGTCAGAGGAGAGATTCGATGGCTCAGGCTTCAATCCAATCGGGTCTCTTTGGATGATCAAGTGAGTCAGTGGGACGGCATCATTACGGATATATTCGAGGAGATAAGACAAGACAGCCTTGCCCATCAAAAAGCGCAAGAACTTCATCGAAAACTCAATGATCATGCTGAAGCGCTCGCGAGGACCACGAATGAACTCGAAACAACGACAGAGCGGCTGGAGTTTGCTCTCAAGGTATCCAATATTGGCGTATGGGATTGGAATCTTGGAGAAAATACCCTTTTCTATGCTCCAGATACTGCTTTTCCCAAGTCCAATTGGGACGAGCGAACGTCGGATTTGTTGACCCACTGGAAAACCTTTATTCATCCAGAGGATGTGCAGCATGTGGCTCAATCATTTGAACACCAGACTCACCTGAGTGATGCTTACGAATTGGAATATCGGATCCGGAACAACGAAGGGAGCTATCGTTGGATATTAGCCCGTGGTTGCGTTGTTGAACGAGATGCCGAAGGATATCCGAGAAGGCTCATCGGAACCCATACCGATATCGATGAACGAAGAAAAGCGGACATTGAAAGGAGGAGTCTTGTTGGAATCATTGAGGCAAGCAATGACCTGATTGCCTTTTCCCCCGCTGAGGCCGATTTCAATGGAAAGGTGACTTATCTCAATGCCGCTGGAAGGCGTTTATTAGGGTTGAGTAAAGAGCAGCCTCTTGGCGAATTAAACATCAAGGACGCTCATCCACCCTCGGCGTATGAACGAATTTTTAGGGAGGCCATTCCCCAGGCCATGATCACAGGCTCTTGGCAGGGTGACAACATCTTCCTGACGCAAGATGGAAGCCTGAAGGAATTTTCCCAACTTATCCTTGCCCCGAGAGATCCCGATACTGGGGAAGTACTGTTTTTAGCGACGGTGTGCCGTGACATCTCAGATCGAAAAAGACTTGAGTCCGAATTGACAGCATCTGTGGGAAAGCTTGAAGAAGCCGACCGACGAAAGGATGAGTTCCTTGCAACACTCGCACACGAACTTCGCAATCCTTTGACTCCGGTCGCGATAGCAACAGGAATCCTGGAGAGAGATGGAATCACTCCTGAGCAATTCAAATGGTGCGTCGGATCCATATCGCGCCAAACAAAGCATCTAAAAAGGCTGATCGATGATTTGCTGGATGTGTCCCGCATCAATCGAGGTCTGATCACCCTTGAAAGACACCCCATTGATCTCTACCCGCTACTGGTTGAAGTCGTCGAAATGTTCGCCCCGAAGGCGACGGAAAAGGGGCAACGTATCACCTTGCATTGCGAGGAAGGTGAAATTCATATCAATGCAGATCCTGTTCGCTTACTCCAGATCCTGGGTAATCTCATCAGCAATGCCATTAAGTTTTCCCCAAGGGATGCAGAAATCACCGTATCAGCGATTCGGGATAGAAACATTCTGCACATTGCGATTAAAGACCAAGGCATAGGGATCGCGCCAGAGGATCAGGGGAGCGTATTTGGCCTGTTCACCCAGATCAAGGAACCACGCTCCCCCTCAAACGATGGATTAGGAATCGGCCTTTATCTGGTGAAGCATTTGATTGATCTTCATGGAGGTGAGATCGGGGTTCAAAGTGACGGGTTAGGTAAGGGCTGTGAGTTCACCATCAAGCTACCCCTCGAGGATGCGGAGACAGTCGCATCTGATGAGAATGAATCGAAACCCAAGGCCGGAGCCAAGCGACTTCGTATTCTTGTCGTCGACGATAACCTCGACGCTCAGGCCACGTTAGCCTTGTATCTTGGATTACAGGGTAACGAGGTGCATACAGCCACAGATGGGCTGAAAGCCATCGCGATAGCCAAATCGAAAAGACCGCAGTTGATTATTCTGGATATCGGCTTGCCCGAAATGAATGGATACGACGTCTGCCGGGAGATTCGTCAGCAGTCCTGGGGTAAGCGCATTGTGATTGTTGCCCTCAGCGGGTGGGGTCAGAAGGAAGACAAGGAAAAGGCCATTGCCAGTGGCTTTGACGTTCACTTCACAAAGCCTCTTGACCCCGCCGTTCTCGAGGACTTTTTAGAGCGACAGAAAGACAAACTCTTAGATCTTTCCTGAGTCATTTCACGTGACAGCTCCATTGATACAGTAAAAAATGCCTCCAGACCTTGGGGTACAGCTGGAGGCACACATTGGATGAAGAGATTCCTCTGCCAAGGCTCGAGCAGAGTTCACAAGGCAATCCTGTTCTTTCAATGACACGATGGCTATAGGTGTAAGTTCTTAAACTGCAAATACGGTGTTATCGAGCGGGGTATACCGCCAGAATTTGGATGGCTGATCGACGAAATCTTGTCGTGTAGGTTGATTCACCTAGGTAATCATCCGGCCACATATCATCACTTGTAATGATGCTTTCGCCCTAAGATAACCCTAACATTAAAACGGCTTCGGCTAGGTGAAATGTTTGGGGGTACTTTTGGCACTAATGGAAGTGAATATTCGTGGACGCATCAACAAAAAGATGCGGGTAATAGCGGATAGCAAGGCACAAGCGGCTGAGAAGGCCAAGATCATGCTACTCAATGATCTCGATGTGGATCTTAATGATTTTGAACTTGAGGTCCAGCTCATCGAGGGGGAGTTTCAAGATGATTCTGAGCCATTAGGCATCTAACCAAAGTTGCTTTTGATAGGAGATTTGCATGAATCGGTTGTTACTAATTCTTTTTCTAATCGCAGCAGCACCATGCGGATTGGCTGAGGAGTCATCCGCATTCCCGAAAAACTCTAAAGCCAAATGCATGAACGAGTCTGAAGACGTCATGCCCATGGAGCAATCACTCAAGAATCTTGAAATCAAGCTCAAACTGACGGACCTGCAAAAACCACTCTGGTTGGCATGGTCCACCCAACTTTTAGTTGCGCATCACACCAAGGATGAGTTCAACCGGACTGCAACTGAAAGACGAAAGCTACCGGCCCCTGAAAGGCAGGAGCTGTGGATGAATTCTGTCGAGACGCACTTGAAAGCCATGCGAGACTCTCTTCCAGCATTGAAAGCCTTTTATGGAAGCCTGAATGATCAACAAAAGATAGACTTCGACAGTGAGGTGCCCTTCAAACACCACGGGGCAAGATGATGGATAAGAAAAAACGATTCCACCCGAGATGCAAGCCTGATTGAGGCAAGGGAACGAGTCGGACGCTGACCGAACCAGCGCTTAATGTCTCAAAGGTTCGTTGAATTGGAGAGCTTACCATTCGGGCCACGTAGCATACTTCTCCGTACCCAACGCTTTCGAGCTTCCTCAAGTGCAATAAAGATCAAAGCTAAAGGGAGAAGAACCACCCATACCGTGGATTCCAAAGGTGTTGTATTGAATAACCGATTGCCGATCGGTAGATAGATCAGCAGTAAAACAAACGCAACGCCCAAGGATAATCCAATGAGCAGGTCAGCATTCGGCGGAGCCCTTCTATCAAATATAGAAAGTGTGGTGTGGCGACAATTGAATGCGTTAACGAGTTGAACCATACAGATCGCCGCAAAGCAGCTAGTCGTTGCCTTGAGATAAACGGGATCGAACCGGTCGAGTTCAACACCAAAATGCCAACCAGATTCATCGAGCGCAATGAAGTAAAGCAACATGGCAATCACTGACTCCATCAAGCCAAGCCAGACATAGGCACGCAGGAGAGTCCCCCGATCCAACAGCCGCTCATCAAGACTCCTCGGTGGGTGAGACATCAAGCCCCGTTCTGCGGGCTCAGCCCCAAGGGCAATGGCTGGAAACATGTCCGTACCCAGATCGATAGCAAGCACCTGCAGCCCAGTCAGGGGCAAGGGGACACGGAATATCATGAAAGTAAGGCACGTGATTAACTCTGGCACATTCGAGGCAAGAATGTAGGTCAGAAACTTGCGAATATTTGCATAAACGGCCCGGCCCTCCTCAATGGCCGCAACGATGGTGGCAAAATTGTCATCCATCAAAATGATATCGGCAGCTTCTTTTGCGACATCGGTTCCAGTGATTCCCATCGCAATACCGATATCAGCGGATTTGAGTGCTGGTGCATCGTTGACACCATCCCCGGTTAGCGCCACGCGATGCCTTTTTCGCTGAAGTGCTTGGACCACACGTCGTTTTTGGTCTGCCGTAACACGTGCCACAACGACATTGGGCTGATCAAGGATGATGCCCAATTGAGAAGCGCTCATCGTGACGATTTCGCTCCCAAGAACCAAATGGACCGGATCGCCGCGAACCAGTCCGATTTGCCGGGCGACAGTGAGCGCTGTCATAGGGTGGTCGCCCGTCAGCATAATGACTTTAATGCCGGCAATCTGGCACTTTTGAATGGCTTCTGGAACCTCGGGTCGCACAGGATCTTCCAGTCCAATCAGCCCAGTAAAAATAAGCTCCTGCTCTGATGGCGTGTGTCCAGGTTTTACCTCACGGAATGCGAATGCGATGACGCGCAATCCTTTAGCCGCGATGGCTGCTTCGGCATCGTTGATACGCTTCAATCTCGCTGAATCGAGGGGATGCGTCTGACCATCTTCAAACATGCTGGTACAGACAGGAAGAACGCCCTGGAGCGCCCCCTTGCAGAGCAAAGTCGTTGAAGATCCCGCCCGACATGCGACAGACATTCGTTTTCTGTCTCCGTCAAATCCTTGCTGCCATACCCTCTCCCCTGCCACTTTTTCGTGCCCTTGCTCAAGGGCAAACTCAAGCAGTGCGATCTCCATTCCATCTCCGATCCGAGTGCTCTCGCCATCTCGAAGCACGTTACGCACCGAATGACACTCGGAAGCAATGCGTGAAATCCAGGTCAGGCCCGTTTTCTCAGAAGAGGGAATTTGTCCGCGGGTAAGAGTGACGCCATCAACATACATGGCGCCGACGGACATACGGTTTTCAGTCAATGTTCCCGTTTTATCGGTGCAAATCACCGTCGTGGCTCCCAAAGCCTCCACAGCAGGAAGATGGCGAACCAGAGCCTTTCGTCTCGCCATTCTTTGGGAAGCGAGTGCAAGTGAAAGTGTCAATGTGGGCAGTAGCCCCTCAGGGACGAGCGCGACAATAATGCCGATCGTAAAAATGAGATTTTCCCAAAAGGGCACGTTAATAAACTGCCCCATCAGGAATACCGCGCAACCCATTGATAAGGCAAGTATCCCCACCATGATAGAAATGTGTCTGATCTCCGACTGCAGCGCCGATTTTCTTTCAGGAATAGCCTGTGTCAGATGAGCAATACGCCCAAACTCGGTCATCATTCCCGTCGCATAGACCAAAACACGCGCTGAGCCACTTATGATCTCTGTTCCAGCAAGCACGATGTTCGTGGCTTCCAATGGATTCCTTGCGATCGATGAATCAGCGTTTCGGACTACCGGCAAAGATTCACCGGTAAGGGTAGCGAGGCTTACCTGTAATTCAAGGCTTTCAAGAATGCGGGCATCAGCAGGAACCTTGTCACCTTCTTCAAGGATCAGGATATCTCCGGGGACAACCACTTCAACAGGCAACTCTGTAAGACGCGAATCACGAATCACCTTTGCTTTGGGGGGCAACATGCCCCGCAACGCATCAAGAGCGCGCTCGGCCCGATAGGCTTGAAGAAACGAGAAAAAGGCATTCAGGAGCACGACGACAACAATAGCGATCGCGAGATGGAGCATGCCTTTGTCTGGGGATAGCCTATCGCCCAGGATTGCAAGTCCTGCAGCAACCCAAAGTATCAACGCGAAAAAGTGTGTGCATTCCCCGATAAAACGCATCCATACAGGTGGTTTCCCATGATCATCGACGGTGTTATGCCCATATTCCAACAATCTACGAGTAGCCTCGACCTGAGTTATTCCATCAACACCTGAACCCAACGTGGGAAGAACTTCAGATGGGGGCAATGTGGTAAGGAGTGATATCTGGCCTTGATCATGAAGCAAGGACAGATGTTGGCTCTTTTCTGCAGGTTGATTCATTCGGTGTCTCCCGAGAAACCGTGTCACTTGATACGGGGAGCTTAAATCCGTGGTGTCCGCCTTTTCGCCGCAATAGCGGTCTTTGTATCCCCGAGGGCAACCAAAGATCGTCCTATTGGGTAGGAAGCTAAAACGAAAGGGACTGCTTCTGTCAGGGGATGACGCGATGTGAATGATCCAGCCAGACCGTCGAAGAACAGTCAACGCAGCATCGCATTTCTGCTCCAAAGAATAGGTGGGGGTTCGCCAGGGCGAGAATCATTTGCTTGGCCTCATTCCCATAGGTCGAATTTTAGTTTTGGCTGTATAGCCCAGCCATCAGGGAAATCCCCTAAAGGATCACGATGGATGCGGAGGTCAAGGAATGAATAATCAGTGATTCGCTTTTATGCGTGCCGATAACGTAGTAAGCATTCCGTCAGCGATTTGTGATCAACCGGCTTACGGATCAGCTCTGTAATTCCTGCCGAGATTGCCTCCTGCTGTTGATGAGGAAGGACCCCGGCCGTAATGGCGATGATCGGAATGGACTTAAGATTCAGGTCATTCCGAATTATTTTGGTCGCCGTAATGCCATCCATCACCGGCATTTGGATGTCCATCAGGATAAGATCGAAAGGTTGCTGTGTGCTTTGCAGTATTTCGAGAGCATGTGCGCCATTCATCGCGGTCAAGACAGTGGCCTTCATGGACTCAAGGAATAGCCTCATGGTTTCAATATTGTTTTGGTCATCGTCTACCAGAAGGATACGGAGGAAACGCAGAGGGCTAACTTGATCCGTAACCTCTGAATGCGCCTTGTAATCAATTTGCCTTGCCATCGGCATTTCAATTGCAAAGCTGAAAGTGCTTCCGAGACCGGGTGTCGTTTTAACGTCAAGTCTCCCCCCCATGAGCGCGACAAGGTTTTTGGAAATGGAAAGTCCCAATCCAGTACCACCGTATTTGCGTGTTGTGCCACTGTCTGCTTGCGTAAACGGATCAAAGAGTGTTCCGATCGCTTCCTTATTGATGCCAATTCCCGTATCGATCACCTCAAAAGTAAATTCAATGAGGTCATTGTTTTTCCTTTGGTAATTTGCCTTAAGGCAAACACCTCCAATCTCGGTGAACTTTAGGGCATTCCCGATCAGGTTGAACAAGACCTGCTGTAACCTCTGCCTGTCACCCAAGAGAAGGCAATCACAGGAATCTGCAAAAACTTCAAGATGCAGTCCCTTGGCCGCAGCACGAACCTCGAAAATTGATCTGACTTCATCCAACAGTTCGGTGAGATCGAATGGAGCCATCTCCAAAGTAGTGTGCCCTGCCTCAATTCTCGAAAAATCCAATATCTCATCCAAGATGCCTATTACAACTTTTGTTGCTGCTGAAATCCGACCCGCGAAACTCTTCCTTTTATCTTCATCGAGGCTCTGATCTTCGAGGAGTTTGGACATGAGGGTGACGCTGTTAAGTGGATTGCGAATCTCATGACTCACATTGGCAAGAAATCCACTTTTTGCCTCAAGAGCCAGCTGCAACTCTTGTGTTCGTTCCTTGACTCTGGCCTCCAGCTCAACCGTCAACGCTTTAAGTTCGGATTCCAGTTGTTTGCTTTCGGTGATATCAATCGAGGCCCCACGTAATCGGATCGGAGTGCCATCTCTTGAGTATTCGAACTCACTCAGACCATAGAGCCAGTGGATACTTCCATCTGGCCAGAGAACCCGAAACTGGATTCGGATCGGCGTTTTATGCTGGATTGCCCTCTCTGTCGCAGACCACATGAGATTAAGGTCATCTGGGTGAACAAGAGCGTCAAATGTCTCTGGTTTATCCCCAAATGTTCCGGGAAGATATCCAAGCAATCTCTCGGCCTGGCTCGAAAGACGAACTTTGTTCTGGATGAAATCTCGTTCCCAGATACCAATTTCCGCGGAGTATAGAACAAAACGGAGATTCTCCTCCGCATCGACTGCATTAGTAATCACCTCGATGAAGGCGATACCACCTGCAATAGAGCCATCCAATTGACGCCATGGCATGGCATCCCACCTCAGCCAATAGCAGGCGCCATCAGCTCGGACGAATTGGTCTTTCTCACACTTTAAAGACTCACCAAGTAGTGTCCTTTTTTGACTACTCCTCTCCCTGAAGGAAGAGGATTCCTGCTTCACTGAGGATTGCTCATGCCGGTTGGCGACACAAGTCTGACATTCTCTCC
>JBEGVN010000083.1:0-2890 GCA_041178325.1 Pseudomonadota bacterium | reverse complement strand
GCGGACCTGCCGATCGCCTTCGAACTCCCGCGCCAAAAGAACACTGTCTGTCGGGTGAAGCTCGGTCAGCACCAATCGATCCTGGGGTCTTAAAAAATGTCGGATGATCCGGGGTGATCCTGGATAGCTTCGGATCTGCTCACCGGGGTTGGTGGTCCTAACCGCCGAAAGATAAGGTTCAAGGGCGGAAAAGCGCTCCGGGTGACGCCAGATACGGCCAATCCCCCCGGAAAACTCGCTATTCTTTCGAGCCATACTGCTCTCAAGCTCATACCGACCCGCGCCCGCGTGGGTATCGAGGACGAAATAGGGCTTGTCCTTACGCCCCAGGGCCTCGAGGATCAGGCTTAAAACCCAATGTTTGAAAACATCGACATGGTTTCCGGCATGAAAGGCGTGACGATAGCTCAGCATCAGGGCATTCCAGGTTAGGGTCGCTCGGGATGGACGCCCATCTGTCCCAGCAAGGCTTTGAAAGTCGGATAGATCACCTCATTGCCGTAACGGGAAAGATGATCACCATCGAAAAAAAGTGGCCGGCCATTGGGGGCTTTCACCCGACAGATCGGTTCCGGGCAGAGGATCGGAAAGGCATCCAAGACCGTGATCGCTGGCCCCTCAAGCTGATGCATTTGTAAAAGGATCGGCTCTCTGAGCGCTTCAAGCTCTTCCCTTTGCATTTCAAGCCCCCCTTCACAAATGGGATTCTGCCGATTAAACCAGTCCGAACAACGGAAACTGGGTGATTTGAAAATAGGCGGAGGCGCCCAAAGCATAATCTTTAGGCCCCGGTTGCGATAGGCCCTCAGGATTTCGGAGATTTCAGCGTAAACCTTTGGCGCCTGCTGGAGGAATTGCCCGCCATAAAGATAGGCGGCCATATCAGGGATCGGGTAACGCTCGTTCTGATCCGCATACCGCATCAGCATCAGGTTCGCCATCAGGATGACATCACCTGGCCGCCCTTCTTGGAGAAGGTAGTCTTTTAGGGGTTCATAGTGACCCCGGCACTCAGGCTCACGATCTTTCAGCAAGGTCCTGAAATTGAGGTAGGGGCAACCCTCAAGACTGAGGAGAT
The DNA here is from genome assembly GCA_041178325.1 of Pseudomonadota bacterium. Taxonomy (GTDB): domain Bacteria; phylum Pseudomonadota; class Gammaproteobacteria; order Methylococcales; family Methylococcaceae; genus UBA6136. The sequence goes on along the minus strand of JBEGVN010000083.1, from coordinate 1,812 downwards.
TCACTCGGAGCCCGAACTCTGAACTGGCCTGATCAAAAAGGCCGGCCAACATCAAGGCATGAGAATCACCGACCACAAACAGCGTCCGCTTCGATTTTCCCTGACGGCAATCCTCAGGTTCATAGCGAGTCAGTTGTCCAAACGCGAGAGATTTCTTTTCCAGCTTCACTGCGCATTGACCAGACCCCAGAGCGGGAGAACGCATGCGGTAATACATATACCAATCATGGTCATGGCGAGCGACCTGGCTAAAGCTGAAACGGGCCCGGTGGTCGAAAAGCAGCTTACTGAACCAAGCCCCGGCCCCAACCAGTGCGAGAAAAAATAGAATACGAACCACGGGGGGCCTTTGCTCCAGAAAAGGATGGTGACGGAGCGGTTTTTCAATCCAGGCGCTAGAGATTGCCGCAAGGAGTATCGAAACAACAATAGCGAGCATTCGGGAGCTAACCGACTCAAGACCCACCGTCCAGCGCAAAACCACATCCACCGGCCAGTGCCAAAGATAAAGAGCATAGGATCGCTTGCCGAGCCAGACCCCGGGTGAAGTGGCGAGAATGCGGCGGACGAGGCCCTTTGGTTCCAATTGGGCACCGCCAATGAGGAGCAAAGTGCCAACGACCGGGATCAATGCAAAAGGCCAAGGCATCCGGGATTCATCAGCCCAGCCCAGTGCCGTCAAAATCAAAAAGATCCCAACGAAACCGCTTAACCTGCCGAATACCTGAAATTTTGATGCTTGTTTTCCGCGCGTCAAAAGGAAGAGGAGAACCCCTGTGGCTAGCTCAAAAAAACGGGTGAAAATCGAGTAGAAGGCCAAAGGCGGCATTTGGGAGGTCGCATCAATCGACATGCCCAGGGAGGTCAGCGCCAGAACAAAGAGAATAGAAACTCCACCCAACCGCCAGACTGACCGAGCGGGCTTTAGCGCAAAAAACAGCAGGAGCGGTGCCAGAAGATAAAACTGTTCTTCCACCCCCAGCGACCAGGTATGGAGATAGGGGTTGTAATCGACCCGAGGTGTGAAATAGGTCTCCTGACCTTGTTGCAAAACCCAGTTACTGATTCCAAAAAATGCGGCAAGACCCAAGGTTTCATCCCGGTCACTCAGCCACGACACCGGAATAAAAAGCACATCGAGAAGGGATGTGATCGTGAGAGTGAGCACCAGCGCCGGTATGATCCGGGCCAGGCGACGTGCATAAAAATCGGCGATAAATCCCCAGAAACGATCCTGACCCCGATCCTCCATCGCGCCGGTGACGACAAACCCTGAAATGACAAAGAAGACATCAACCCCGGTAAAACCTCCAGGAAGCCAGGCATGGTCCAGGTGATAAATCATTACCCCCAGGACAGAAAGGGCTCTCAATCCATCGATATCGGGGCGGTAGCGCATCCTTTGATGCTAGGGGCTACACCCCGAAATGACAACTTCCCATCCCGCGCTGGGCAAGGCCAATCGGTTACAATAGCCCCCTGAAATTAAGGATCGGAAGCGCGCGTGGAACAGTTTCATGGAACGACGATCGTCTCGGTACGCCGCGGCAACCGGGTCGTCATCGGCGGTGACGGGCAAGTAACTCTTGGCCATACGGTCATGAAGGGGAATGCGCGCAAAGTCCGAAGGCTATACCACGGCAAGGTTCTCGCCGGATTTGCCGGTGCCACGGCCGATGCCTTCACCCTCTTTGAACGATTTGAGGGCGAACTTGAAAAGCAGCGCGGGCACCTTGCCCGGGCTGCGGTCGAACTGGTGAAGGACTGGCGGACCAACCGCATGCTGCAGCGCCTCGAAGCCCTTCTGGCGGT